>JANRJP010000099.1:0-47751 GCA_033763905.1 Gemmatimonadaceae bacterium | reverse complement strand
CGACTTCCTCCCGGTGTTGATGATGTTGACCTGCTTGAACTTGGCCGGCGGCGACCCGTGGCTCACCGCGTTCGACTGGCCGGGTTGTCCCTTGCCGTCAAAGAAGGATCCGCCGAGCTGGTAGCTCGACTTGCCGCCGATCGCGACCATCGAGTTCCAGAAGTCCGGCGTGCGAATCTGATACGCCACATCCTTGAGCATTCCGACGATCTTGCCGCCCTTGATCTCCCAGTAGACCTGTCCGCCGAACTGGGCGTTGTAGCGCTGCTGGTCGATCGAGAACGAACCGTCCCCTTCGATGGCGATGCCGCGATCGGTGCCGGCAATGAGATCCTTCCAGCCGATGTCCTTGGTGCCGGGCAGCAGGCTCACGTTCGGCATCCGCTGGAACTGCACGTCGGCCCAGCTCTGCGCGTACGAGCAACCGTGCGAGCGCACCGGACGATTGTTCTTCTTGTACCACCAATCGAGCCACCCAGCCTGTTCGCGCGTGGTCTGATAGTCGTTGAAGACGCCGTTCTTGATGATGAGGAAGTTCTCGGGGGCGACGCCATCGTCGTCGTAGCCGATCGAGCTCAAGCCCCCTTCCTGCGAACGGTCGCCCTGGATGTTCATGAACTCGGGGCCGTACTTGAGCTGGCCGAGCATCTTCTCGGGCGGCGCGACGAAGCTGGTGCCGGCGTAGTTGGCTTCGAAGCCGAGCGCGCGGTCGAGTTCCGTCGGATGCCCGATGCTCTCGTGAATCGTGAGCCAGAGATTGGCGGGGTCGAGGACCAAGTCGTAGCGACCGACCTCGACCGGCTTGGCGCTGAGCTTCTGCGCCGCTTCCTCACCCCACTTGCGGGCGTTGCCGACCAAGTCGGACTTGAGGACGTACTCCCATCCGCGTTGCATCGGTTGCACGACCGCGCCGCGATTCTGGAAGTCGCTGAAGTCCTTGCTGATGGCGGTGATCTGCATCAGCGGCCAGGTCTTGACGACATCCTGCGAGATGACCGAACCGTCGGTGTTCGCGTAGTTGCGGTCCTCCTTCACGAAGAAGAGACCGCTGAAGATGTACTTCACGCCGTCGACCTTGAGCGCTTCGGCGTTGGCCTTGAGCAGCAGGTTGGCCTTCTCCTCCACGGAGATCGACCACGGGTCGATCGTGTAGGCCCCACGCCAGGTCTTTTCGCCGACCGAGGGGCTTGGCAACCACGTGACCGGCTTGCCCTGCGCCGGCTTGTTCGCCCTGGCGATCGCGACGGCCTCACGCGCCGCCGCGGCGACGCCCTCGGTGGTGAGGGTGCGCGTCGCTGCGAAGCCCCAGGTGCCATCGACGAGCGCCCGCACGCCGCAGCCGATCGAATCGGTGTCGACGACGTTCTGGATCTGCTGCTCGCGGGTGAAGACGAAGTTCTGCCGCTGCCGCGCGATGCGCACGTCGGCGTAGGTGGCGCCCGCCATCTTCGCGGCGTTGAGCGCATCGGCCATCAGCGCCTTGATGCGCGCCGGCTCCGGCACCAGATGCTCGGGCAATGGCGGGCCGCCATTGGCGAGCGTGGCCGCCAGGCCCTGCGCATCGCGTGGAGCCACGCTCATCAGCGCCGCCAGCGCGGCGCCGTGCTTCAGGAAATCACGACGATCGGTCACTGCCCATCCTCCACCGCAGGTGGTAAGGGTTTCGAGCCCGTACGCTCGCCCCCGGACCCAGGATTCACCAGACCCGTGGGGCGAACCGTTGCCGCACTACACCGCGCCGCGCAATCGCCGCGATGCCCACTCGGCGACCAGCAACGCCAACGCCACGAGCCCCCACCAGGGCGAATGCCCTCGGGAGCGGTCGTCGTCGGACCCCCGCAGGTCGGCGAGCGGTCCGGCCCGGGGGCCGACCGCGTCCACCAACTGCGCGAGCGGTGCGTCACCCGATAGGACAGTGGATCCACTCGACGGGTTGGCCGCGACGACCAATTGGCTCCACCAGCGTCGGTGCTGTTCCACCGCGCCGTCCGGGCCGGTCATTCGCCAACGCCAGGTGTCGGCGTAGCCCACGCTGATCGCGCGACCCGCCCCGATGCGTCGCGCCGCCACCGCCACCTCGCCATCGCGCCGCTCCAGGGCCACGGCATCGGCTCGAAGCGCCCGCATCGGCAGCAGCGGCAGTCCCTCGCGCGGCGCTTCGGCCGACACGGCGATCATCCGCTCGGCTTGCAGCGGGCCAGGCACACCGGCGCGCAGGCTCGCGAGTGCGGGATGTGACCACGCTTCCGGGCCGAGGATCACGCCACCACCGCGACGGACGAAGGCTGCCAGCGCCGATGCCTCGCGAACCGCTGACGAGTCGAGGGCCACTACGACCGCCGTCTCGCGCGGATCAATACCGCGTGGGCTGCCCTGCCGCACCGCCGTATCCGGGCGCACATCGAATCGCGCATCCAGCAGCCAGCCGCGTGATTCCAGCGCGCTGGCCACGAACTGGCCTTCCCAGCCGGCGCGCGCGAGCACGGTGACCCGCCGGATCGCCGCGGCGGTCGGGACCTCGGCGCGGAGTGACGCGCCAGCCGCCGGCGTCCGAGACTCGGCACGAATCGCGCCGACCACCGGCGGACCGCGCCAGCGCTCGCCGCTGGCGACGCGACCCAGCGTGCCGAGCGAATCGCGCAGCTCGAATTCCGTTCCGCCTGCGGCCGCCACGGTGACCTGCACGCCACCGGCCGGGTCGGCGAGTGCGTCCACGGTGAGCGCCGCGGTGGGCACGTCGCCAAACCAGCGGACGGGGCCACCGGCTTGCTGCCGCGCGCTCAGCCAAGCGCGCGTCCCGGCATCGGGCACGGACGCAAGCGCCAGCAGCAGCGTGTCGCCGAGGGCATCGGGACGCTGCGCGTCCGCCGCCAGGGCTGCCGGGACGGATTCGCGAACGACCCGCGCGCGCGGCGGTGCGTCCCCACGCGTCTGCCACGCGCCGAACAGCAACGCACCCACGGCCAGCAAGCGGCACAGCCGCTCAAACCAGCGCCGCTCAGCCGGCAAGGGCGTACACCACGAGGTTCACGCCGAAGCGTGTGGGATCGACCGACAGGAAACGCTTGTTGTCCGGATGGAAATTCCACTCCGAGCTGTAATCCTTGTTGCTGTACAGCACGCGGATGCGGTCCCCATCGAGATGGGCGAGCAGCTGCTTGTGCACGAGGTTGTCGCCCCAGCCGTTGAGTTCGTGGCTGGTGGTCGGCGGCCCGTCGGGAAACGTGAAGAACGACCGGTAGAGCGCGTGGTCGTTGCGCAGCGGCGCGAGCGGTTTGCCCGTGACCAGCGCGAGCTCCTGGGTCGCGGTCTTGTGAAACTGCCCGTCGATATCGTGGTTGTGATCGTCGACGAACAGCAATCCCCCGCGACGGAGATACGTGCGCAGCATCTCCCGTTCGGCGCCACTGAAGCGCACCGGGAGGTGGCCGGTGAGATACAGCAGCGGATATCGCAGAACGTCGGCACTCGACAGCGCGACGATCACGCCGGTCGGATTCACGGCAATGCTGGTGTAGCGCGCCACACTGTCGATCACGTTGGCGGGCACCGAAGGCGCGCTGTCCCAGTCACCGGAGTCGTACTGCGCCGTCGCGAACGTGAACGCGCTCACGGATCGACGCTCCAGCCCGATGCGGGGCGAATCTGTGCCGGCTCACCCGCCAGCCGCCGATACGCCGCCGCGAGCGGACCCGTGACGTCGCCCCCACGCTGGAGCGCATCGATCGCGTCGGCGAGCGGTGCGGCGAGTGTCGGTGCGCTGCCCAGCAGCTCGGCGCGCAACAGCAGCAGCTGATTCACCGCGCCCGCCGCATCGCGCGGCAACAGCGCCAGCGCGTCGTTGAATCGGCCGAGGAGCCGTCGCGTAGCGTCGGATTCGCTCGGGCGCGGGCGGCGCGGACCAGGCCCGATCCCATCCGTCTTGCCCGCGAGGCGCACCTTGGCCAGATCGACGACGATGTCCTTCGGACGACCACGCAGGTAGATGCGCTCCGCGGCGCGCGCACGCTGGATGGCCGCGAGGGCGACGTACATCGGCGGGAGCGCGGCTTTCGGCTCGCCGACCGACAGTGCGCGGCTGGCGTCCCACATCGCGTTGTACGCCTCGAGGAGCGGCCGGTTGATCGCGATCACCGGCGACTCGCCTTCGGCGAAGTCGACGGCCGCACCGGCATTGCGCATCTCGGCCTGCGCCTCGGCCATCAGCTGCTCCGGCGTCATCGCGGAGTGATCGTGCGCGTGCTCGGCGCCCTGACCATTGTCGTCGAGACGCGAGAACACCACATCGCCGACCTGCCGACGCAGGGCATCCTGGTCCTTCGCGATGCGCCGCGACTCGTCGGTGAGCTGCGCGTGCGACAGTCGACGCGCGTTAGCGACGAGCGCTTCGGTCAATTGAATGAGCATCCGCTGACTCAGGATACCCTTCTTGGGGTCCGGCGGCGGCGCGCCTTCGACCGCCACCGAGTCGTATTCGTCCGGTCGCGCGATACGCAGCGTGCGCGTGTCGGAGCCCCCCACGCCGGGCCCGGTCACCGTGTTGCCATCACGAGCCACCGCGCGCAGGTGAATCAAGTCACCGGCACTCAACCCGAGCCCGTCGAGCGTGAGGGCGGCGCGGAGTTCCGTCGGTCCGGCGCCCGCGCCCGCGCGGCGGCCGAGCGTCAGCGTGCGGAATCGGAACGACTCGCCCTCCCCGGAACTGATGATGACCTCGAACCACGCATCGCGGACGCCATAGTCGTCGCGGGCGACCGCACGCAGCGCCAGTGTGCCCGTGGGCATCCGGAACACCGAGTCGCGCGCGGGAGCCTGCAGGGTGGCGGTCGGAAGCGAGTCGGCAATGGGTTCGAGCAGCAGCACGCGCTGCGCCGCGCCACTCGTTGCATTGAGCGCCACGGCGGCGCGCGGCATCGGGAGCTCGACCGCCCAGCGATTGTCCGCGCCACTGCTGTCGACGGGCACGGGAGCGGCACCGATCGACATCGCGACGGGCGCAACGCCGAGCACACCGCTGACGCGGACGCCTGCGCCCGTCGGGGCAACGACCCGTACCGGATTGTCGTAGCGCTCGGCGGCCCGCCGCGTGTAGGCGGGCGGTGTGATCGACACTTGCCAGTCGGCGAGCGCATTCGCGACGCGCCGCGCGGGGAGCGGTGTCGCGGACGACCTCCCGTCGCTCAGTCGCGGAATCGCGAGCACCGCCATCAGCGCGACAGCGGCCATCGCCGACAGCCGCAGCAACGGCGGCCAGATCACCGCACGCATCCGCGATTCAACCGGCACAGTCGCCACGCGTGCTTCGAGCGCAGGGACGGCCGCGTGGCCGTCCTCCAGCTCCAGGCGCGTGACCAGCGCGAAGCGCAACTCGGGCAGTTGTGACTCCAGCCAGAGCGCGGTGCTGGTGTCGCTTTTCGCGGCCGTCGCCCGGCGCTGCACCGTCCAGCCGGCCAGCAGTGCGCCAAGGCCGGCCGCGACGAATCCCGCCGGCATTCGATGCAGGGCGTCGATGTCGAGGAGCGCGGCCAGGCCCCACGCGATGGCCTCGATGGCGGCAAAGGCCAAGCCCGCCGCAGCGAGCGCCCGAACCGTACGCGCGGCACGCAGCTCACGCCGCGCGGCGGCCACGCGCGTCCGGGCAGCGTCTCGTGCCACGCTCCGGGTCACGACTGGCTCCCGCGCCGACGCAGCGCCCATTCGACGCCCAGCGCGAGTGCGGCGACGATCAGCAGGGCGCGCACTACCCACGGATCTGGTGATCGCCCGTCCTGCCACAGGCCAGCGCGTTGCCCAGCGTCAGCGGGCGCAGGCCTCGCCACGACCGAATCGGCCAGGGCCACGGTATCGACCACCCCACCGCAGGGCCCCAGGAGCGCGCGCACGAGGGCAAGCCATCGGTCGCGCACCACGAGATCACCCGTCGCAGGTACACCGATCGCGACGCTGCGGACGCAACGGTCGCCCGAGATGGCTTCGGTTGCCGCGGGCGTCCCATCCAGCCATCGCACGATGGTGTCAGTGGCAGCGCCTGGGCGTTCTTCGTTGCGCATCACCAACGGAAACACGGGCGCAATCAGCACGGTGTCGCCCAGCACGAGGCCGGCAGCGGCCGCGGACGAGTCACGCACGCTCGCGGCGTCCGCACGTGGCCACAGGACGTGCACCGACGTGCCGGCCGATGCATCGCGAGACGTCGTGGTCTCGGCGGTTCGATCGAGTGCCACCGACCCGCGCGCCTCTGCGCGCACACCGAGTGCTTCAAGGCTGGCGGCGAGGGGATCGTCCTCGGCGAGGCGCCCACGGACCGCGAGCGCCGCAGCGCTCGCACTCGAATCTGGCGTCGCGATTCGACCGGCCCGGACGACGCGGATCGGTCCACCCCAGGCGCGCCGCACCGCCGGCCAGCCGGCGTCGACCACGTCGCGCGCGAGTGGCGACACGACGATCAGCGTAGCGTTCGGGACGCGATCCGGGACCGCAGCGGCGCGCAGCAGCGCCGACGACAACCGTGCGCGCGCGAGTGGTGCGCGACTCACGGCCAGCGATCGCAGGGAGTCGAGCGAGACCGTCACCGCGCGGTCGCTCAGCGCAATCACCCGATCCCGCGCGGTGGCCTGCGACACTATGGTGTCGATGATGGCCTGTCGTGCCGCGACGCTGCGCGAGAGATCGGCGACGAAGATCCGTTCCACCGATGGGCGTGCGCCGCGCAGCAACGGACCCGCCGCCGCGAAAGCAATCGCGGCCAGCGCCACGACGCGGGCGATCAGCACCGCCAGATCTCGCGGTGTGCGCGAGCGGGTCAGCGCCGAGACGGCGGCTTGCGGAACAAACCGCGCCGTGGGGAGTGACCACGCAGGCGGCAGGTTGCGCGCCAGCAGGTGGAGCACGACGGTGCCCGCTATCGCTAGGGCGCCGACGTCCAGCAGCCACGCGGCCAAGAGCGTCACGCGGCGCCTCCGGGCGACAGGGCGACGAGTCGACGGATCGCGCGCTCGATCGGCTCGTCATCGAGGACCTCGACGTGGCGCGCGCCAATCGCCTGCCAGCCGCGGGCCGTGTCGCGGCGCCAGGTCTCGAATGCCTGCAGGTACTGGAGCCGAGTATCGCGCGAGAGCGTCCCGCGCTGCGTCGGCTGTTCCGGGTCTACGGCGAGTACCGCGCCGGTCGGTGGCTCCAGTTCGCCGCGCGAGATCACGTGCGCCACCGTGACGTCCGCGCCGCGGACGATCAGTTCGCCGGCGACGCGGCGCAGCGCCGCTTCATCGCCCAGCAGGTCCGTCACCAGCACCACGCGCGACACGCTGCGGACTCCCTTGAGCAGCGGCGTGAGGGGCGCGGCGCCGGCAGGCGTCACGTCGTCGATCGCGCGCGCGATGTCGGTGACGGTCCCAGCGCGTGCACGCAGCGGCCGTGCGGCGCGCGGTGCGCCGGCGACCAGCACGCCGGCGGGGTCACTCGCGGACAGCGCCAACGCCGCGAGGCCCACGACGATCTCGCGCGCGCGCTCCCACTTGGTGGCGCCGTCGGGGCCGCGCATCGAGGCCGAGCTGTCGAGCACGAGTAGTGTCGGGTGCGTCGCGCGCTCGTGCGTGATGCGGACGAAGGCTCGATCGGCCCGGGCGAGCAGTTTCCAGTCGAGGCGGCGGGGGTCGTCACCTTGTCGGTAGGCGCGATACTCGGTGAACTCGGCGGTCGCGCCACGCAGGCGCGAGACGTGCGTGCCCGACGACATCCCGCGGGCCGGCACCCGAGCCGGCCACGAGATGCCACGCAACGCTTCGAGCAACGCTCCGTATCGCACGTCAGCTTCGCGCGCTCAGTCCGCCACCTACGCCCGCACCGCGCGCTCGGGCGTTGCGATCGCCGCGAGCACTTGCTGCACCAGCGACTCCGCGGTGATGCCTTCGGCCTCGGCGGCGAAGTTGGGGAGGACGCGGTGGCGGAGCACGGGCACCGCGACGCGGCGGATGTCATCCGGTGAGACCGCCATTCGGCCGTCGAGCAGCGCGTGGGCCTTGGCGCCCAAGACCAGCGCTTGCCCGGCCCGCGGGCCGGCGCCCCATCGGCCGTATTGCTTCACTGCTGCGGGCGCCAGCGCATTGTCCGGCCGCGTCGCGCGAACGAGCTGCGCGGCGTAGCGAAGCAGGGGCTCGGACGCCGGCAGCTCACGGACCATCGACTGCAGGGCCAGAACTTCGGCCGCACCAAGGACCGGGGTCAGCGGCGCCTGTGTCGCGCCCGTGGTGGCCCGGAGGACCGCGACTTCGGCGTCCTCGTCCGGGTAGTCGATCCGAATGTCGAACAGGAAACGATCGAGCTGGGCTTCGGGGAGGGGGTAGGTCCCCTCCTGCTCGATCGGGTTCTGGGTAGCGAGCACGAAGAAGGGTTCGGGGAGGCGCATCGTCTCGCCGCCTGCGGTGACCCGATGCTCCTGCATCGCCTCGAGCAGCGCCGCCTGCGTGCGCGGCGGCGTGCGGTTGATTTCGTCCGCCAGAATGATGTTGGCGAAGATCGGCCCCTGCACGAAGCGGAAGCGCCGTTGGCCAGTCGCGCTGTCCTCCTCCAGCAATTCGGTGCCAGTGATGTCGCTCGGCACGAGATCCGGCGTGAACTGGATGCGCCGGAAGTCGAGCCGCATCGCCTCGGCGATCGACTTGATCATCAGCGTCTTGGCCAAGCCCGGGACGCCCACGAGCAAGGCGTGCCCGCCGGCCAGGATGGCCATCGTGAGTTCATCGAGGACCCGCTCCTGCCCGACGATCCGGGACGAAACGACCGTGCGGAGCCGTCGCGCCGCATCGAGCAGGGCGTCGCGATCCTGAGCAGCTGACATAGGCGGAGCGGGGGAGGGACGAGAAGGAAAACCGCGACTGTCTCAACGGCCGGGGCGTGCAGTACGTTGCCGAGCACGCAGCGATTGCTGCACTGGTCGGCCGCGGACCGCCGCGCGCTGCGCCGAATCCTACTCTGTGGAGCCTAGCGTGAGTTTCAATCGTCGGGACTTCCTTCGTTCGACCTCGGCCGCCGCGGCCGGGGTTGCCTTGGCGGCGAATCGCGTCGAGGCGGCCGCTCGTGCCGGTGGCCTCGTCACGCTGCCGCCGGCGTCTCCGGGTGATCCGGCCGTCAATGCCCTGCTAGCTACCGTCCTCGACGCCGCGCGGAGCGCGGGCGCCCAGTACGCCGATGCGCGGGTGAGCTTGTCGCGCACCCAGAACGTCTTCACCCGAGAGAAGCGGGTGCAGGGACTGGCCGACAACGAAACGTTCGGGTTGGGGGTCCGCGTGCTGGTGGACGGCGCGTGGGGCTTCGCCGCCACGAGCGACCTGCGGACCGACTCGGCGGCGCGCGCGGCACGGCAGGCGGTGGCACAGGCCAAGGCCAACAAGGGCGCTGGTCGGCGGCCGGTGGAACTGGCGCCGACGCCGGGCAACCAGCGCGGGACCTGGCGGGCCGATGCGAAGATCGACCCATTCACGGTGCCGATCGAAGACAAGGTGGCGTTGCTGCTCGAAGCGAACACGGCGGCGATGAAGAATCCGCAGGCGCGGTTCGTCACCTCGTCGATGTTCTTCCTGAAGGACGAGAAGACCTACGCCAACACCGACGGCACGCTCGTCGAGCAGACGATCATTCGCACGCAGCCCTCGATGAACATCACGGCCGTCTCGAAGGACTTCCGTGACTTCCAGACGCGGCAGAGCACGGATATTCAGCCGATGGGGCGCGGCTATGAGCACGTCCTCGAGGGCAAGCTCGTCGAGAACGCGCCGCGCTGGGCCGATGAAGCCGTGCAGAAGCTGTCGGCCAAGCCGGTCGAGGTGGGACGCTACGACTTGGTGCTGCACCCGACGCACCTGTGGCTGACCATCCACGAAGCGATCGCGCATCCGACCGAGCTCGATCGGGCGCTGGGCTTCGAGGCCAACTACGCCGGCACGAGCTTCGTCTTCCCGCCCGAGAAGGTGCTCGGCACGCTCAAGTTCGGCAGCCCGCTGCTCAACGTCCGCGGCGATCGCAATCAGCCGGGCTCGCTCGCGGCCTGCGGCTGGGACGACGATGGCGTGGTACCCGACGAGTTCGACATCATCAAGAACGGCATCTTCGTCGACTACCAGACGACGCGCGAACAGGCGCCGTACCTCGAGAGCTACTACAAGAAGGCGAAGAAGCCGGTCCGGTCGCACGGCTGCTCGTACGCGCAGTCGTGGGCGGACGTGCAGTTCCAGCGGATGCCCAACGTCTCGCTGCTGCCGGGCAGCAAGGATTATGTCTGGGAGGATCTCATCTCGGCGACCGATCGCGGCATCGCGATCATCGGTGACGGTTCGTTCTCGATCGACCAGCAGCGGTACAACGCCCAGTTCGGCGGCCAGCTCTTCTACGAGATCAAGGGCGGCAAGATCGTCGGGATGCTCAAGGACGTCGCGTACCAGATCCGCACGCCGGACTTCTGGGGGGCGATGGATATGATCGGCGGGAAGCGCAGCTATATGCTGGGCGGCGCGTTCGGCGACGGCAAAGGTCAGCCGGCGCAGTCGAACGCCGTCAGTCACGGGTGCGTGCCGACCCGGCACAAGCAGATCAACGTCATCAACACCGGGAGGCAGTCCTGATGCGCCCGCATTCCCTGCTCGCCGAGGCGAGCGTGCTGTCGCGTGATGAGGCGGAGTCGCTGGCGAAGCGGGTGCTCGCGCTCGCCAAGGCGGACGAGACGCGGGTGATCATCACCTCGTCGGTCCGCGGGAACACGCGATTCGCCGTCAACCAGGTGTCGACGGCCGGCGATAACACCGATGTGTCGGTGGTGGTGCGCGCCGCCTTCGGGACGCGAGTCGGCAGCGCCAGCACGAACCGGCTGGACGATGCCGGGCTCCGGCAGGTCGTGGATTCGGCGGAACGCTTGGCGCGGCTTTCGCCCGAGGATCCCGAGTATCTCCCGGAACTCGAGCCGCAGCAGTACCGCCCCGGCATCGGCTGGAGTGACGGCACGGCGTCGATGGATCCGGGGATCCGTGCGGCGATGGTCAACCGCATCACGGAGCCGGCGCGCGCCGCGGGGCTCGTGTCGACCGGCTACCTGGAGACGCGCGTGACCGCGCAGGCGATCGCGAACTCCAAGGGGCTCTTCGCGTACGAGCGCTACACGAGTTCTGCACTCACCACGACCGTGCGCACGCCCGATGGGATGGGGTCCGGCTGGGCGGGCGCAGCGGCAGCCGACGCCACGAGCATCGACGCGGCGGCGCTGGCCGCGCGGGCAATCGAGAAGGCGCGCCGCTCCGTGAACGCGGTGGCGATCGAGCCCGGTCGGTACACCGTCGTGCTCGAACCGACCGCCGTCGGCAACCTCGTGCAGTTGATCAGCGGTGCCATTGGCGCCCGCAGCGCCGATGAAGGCCGGAGCTTCTTCACCAAGCCGGGTGGCGGGACCAAGCTCGGGATGAAGATCGTCGATGAGCGGGTGACGCTGGTCAGCGATCCCTTCAGCCCGGAGACGCCGGGGCCCACGTTCACCGGCGATGGCCTGCCGACCGCGCCGGTCACGTGGATCGAGAACGGCGTCGTGAAGAACCTGAACTACGATCGGTACTGGGCCAAGAAGCAGGGGGTCGCCCCCACGGGGGCCGCGGTCGGCTTCGGTGGCGGATCCCTCCGGATGGCCGGCGGTACGTCGTCGATGGATGAACTCGTGGCCGGCGTGCAGCGCGGACTGCTGGTCACGCGCTTCTGGTACATCCGACCGGTAGACCAGCGCACGATTCTCTACACTGGCCTCACCCGTGACGGCACCTTCCTGATCGAAAACGGCAGGGTCACCCGGCCGGTCAAAAACCTGCGCTTCAACGAGTCTCCGATCTTCCTGCTCAACAACCTCGAGGCACTCGGACGTCCGGAGCGCGTGTCGTCGAGCGAATCGGGCAACGCCGGGCCGTCGATCGTGATGCCCCCGGTGCGGGCACGCGAGTTCAGCTTTACGTCCCTGTCGGAAGCGGTGTAGCGGCAGCGGGGTGGGCCGGCATCCACACCGAAAATGTGGTGCCGGTCCCCTCGTGCGAGACGACGTCGATCAGTCCGCCCATCGACGTGATCAGGTGCTGGACCGCGGCCAGGCCGATGCCGTGCCCATCGTGCTTGGTGCTGTAGAAAGGCTCGAAGAGATGCGCCAGCGTCACCGCGCTCATCCCGCAGCCGTTGTCGATCACGCTCAGGCGCGTCCATTCACGCGTCGGCCCCTGCGCCGCCGTGTCGCGCGCGACGCGCACCGTGATCTGTCCGCCTGCCTCGCCAACCGCCTCGCGGGCGTTCTTCACGAGATTGAGAATCACCTGCACCAAGGCGGACTCGTGCGCGAGCACCGGCGGGACGTCGGCATCAAACTCGAGTCCGACGCGAATGTGCGACAGTTGCGACTTGAGCAGCGTGATGACCTCGCTGACCACCTTGGGCACGGCCACGGGGCGACGCCCGGTGGACGGTCGCGAGGCACGGACCAATGCCCGCACCAACTCCGCCGAGCGCTGCGCGCCGCTCAGAATCAATGTCGCCGACTCACGCACCTCGTCGGTTGGCGCACTCGCCAAGAGGTCTTCGGCGGCCAGCGTGATCGGGCTGAGCAGATTGTTGAGGTCGTGCGCGACGCCGGCCGCGAGCAGGGCGACCTCCATCCGGCGGTGCGCATCGATCAATGCCGTCGTCAATCGCGATTGCTCGCGGTCGCGATGCACGGCTCGGAGCCGCACGACATCCGGGCGATCTTCGCGCGGCGAATCGCCGATCGCGATATCCGAGTGCTGTCCGCAGACCCGATCCAGCGCCTCCGCTCCGACGGTGCCGGGAAACGCATCGAGATGGTACCCGCAGAGCAGCACCGTGGGAGCCCGGGCCAATTCATCGTTCCACATCGCCTCCACGGCCTCGGCGGCCGCATACTGCCGGCTTTCGACCAGCACATCGACCATCTCGCCATACACGTGGAGACGGTCCGTCCCCGCGGCGCGGCGTACCTGGTCCAGTCGCCGCGACACCTGCGCCGCGAACACGACCGGGTCGAGCCGGCCGTCCGGCATCAGGACGGCGAGCAGGTGCTCCGCATCGAGGAGCGTGGCCCGCCCGTCCGCCGCCGACTCGGCGGCGGCGATATCCGCGAATTCCCGCCGGAGGGCATTGAGGCGCCGTTCCCGCGCGACGACCACCACCGGCTGGTGCGCCGACATCGCCACCAGCGCAAAGGCGCCAATCGTCGCGACGAGTTCAGCCTCATCGGTGTAGAAGTGCGCCCGATGGTCGTGGCTCCCGATCCGAGTGCTGCCGTCCTTCGACATAGCCTGCTCCTCTGCGCCTGCGGACGCCGCGTGATGCGCTGCGGCTACTAAGCCAAGGAGGGCGCCGGGGAATCCGTTCCCGCCGCGGGACCGGCGGGGCGTATGGGTTTCGCAACCGCCGACAGCGGGCAGGTGTGGCGACGCGTAGATATGGGAGTTGTCGTGCTGCGGTTCCCCTACGGCGCGGTCGCGCCGGCCTCCCGGAGTGCTCTCGTGCCTGCTCGTGTGTTCGTGCCGCTTGCCGTCGCCGCGATCGCGGCGGCGACTCCCCGCGCCGCCGCTGCCCAGGCGTCGCAGCCGATCGATACCGCGTACACGCGATTGATCAAGGCGAATCTCCGGGATGCCCGCATCACGTCGGAGCTGGTGGACTACCTGCCCGCCAGCGCGACGGTGCCCACGCCGCTGGCCTTTCACGGCCGCATCGTCGGCCAGCCGGGCGAGCTCACGTATAGCAAGGACATTCATCGCTACTTCCGCGCGTTGGATGACGCGTCGCCCCGGGTGAAGGTCTGGAGCATCGGGACCACCGAGGAAGGCCGCGAGATGATCATCGCCGCGATCTCGGATGAGCAGACGATCGCATCGCTCGACGCGACCAAGGCGGCACTCGCGGCGCTGACCGATCCGCGACGGACCTCGGATGCCGAGGCGAAGCGGTTGATCGGCACCACCAAGCCGATCTACTGGCTCACGACCGGCCTGCATTCGCCCGAGACCGGAGGGCCGGAAGTGGTGCAGGAGCTCGCCTATCGGCTCGCCGTCGACGAGTCCGACTACATCAAGGCGATCCGCGCCGGTACCGTGGTCTTCATCACGCCGGTGCTTGAGCCGGACGGCCGAGACAAGCACGTCGACACCTACTACTACAACAAGACCCTGCCGCGCGGGGCAACCCGCTTGCCGCTGATGTACTGGGGGAAGTACGTCGCGCACGACAACAATCGCGACGGGATGGGGCAGTTCCTCGCACTCACGCGGAACATCAATCGCGCGTTCCTGGAATGGCACACGCCGATCATGCACGACCTGCACGAGTCGGTGGCCTACTTGTACACCAGCACCGGGACGGGTCCCTACAACGAACACCTCGATCCGATCACGATCGACGAGTGGTGGGTGCTGGCGAAAACCGAAGTGATGGAACTGACGAAGCGGGGTATCCCCGGTGTGTGGACGTATGGGTTCTACGACGGCTGGGTCCCGAACTACCTCTTCTTCGCGGCGCACGCGCACAATGCGACCGGACGCTTCTATGAAGTGCAGTCGTACGGGCCGGACAATGTCGATTCCCTGCGGATGCCGACGACCACGACGAGCCGCGAGTGGTTCCGGCCCAACCCGCCGCTGCCGCTGATCAGCTGGGGGCCGCGCAACAACGCGAACATCCAGCAGACCGCGCTGCTCGTCGCGCTCAAGCACGTCGCGGACAACCGCACGCTGTACCTGGAGAACTACTGGCTCAAGAACAAGCGCTCCGTCGCCAAGGGCAAAGCGGGGCCGACGACCGGCTGGGTGATTCCCGCCGCGCAGCGCGCGCGGGTGAACGCGGCGGAGGCGGTCGAGGCGCTGCGGACGCAGGGGCTCGAGTTCCACGTCGCCACGGCGCCGTTCACCGCGGGGGGCGTCAGCGTCGCCGCCGGCGACTGGGTGATCCGTGCCGATCAGCCCTACCGTACGCTCGCCGATATGTACTTCGCGGTGCAGGCCTTTGCGGCCGGCAATCCGCGGCCGTACGACGACACCGGATGGACTTTCCAACTGATGCGCAACATCACGGTGACGCCGCTGACCGGTCCCGAGGTGTTCACGGCGCCGCTCGCCCCCCTGAGTGGACCGGCGCTGGCCAAGGGCGCCGTGACTGGCAGCGGCCGCGTGCTGGTCGTGAACCACACCACCGATAACGCGCTGGTGACGTTCCGCTGGCGGCACGGCAAAGTGAAAATGCTCGCGGCGGAGGACACGTTCTCGGTGGCAGGCACGCGCTTCGCTGCCGGCAGCTTCATCGTGCCCGACGCCGACCGTGCCGTCCTCGAGCCGACGCTCGTGGCGCTCGGGCTTCGCGGTACGCTCGTCTCGGCGCTGCCGACCGTCGCGACCCACGAGCTCGACCTGCCGCGCATCGGCTACATCCACAGCTGGCAGCGGACGCAGGATGAAGGCTGGGTCCGCGCGGCGTTCGACACCTACGGGATTCCGTTCACCTACTTCGCCGACCAGAAACTCCGCGAAGGCAACCTCCGCGCGAAGTACGATGTGCTGGTGCTGCCGCACATCGGGGGCTCGAGCGTGCAGCAGATCAACGGCATTCCCAAGACGGGCGACACGCCGCTGCCCTACAAGAAGACCGCGAAGACGCCGAATCTCGGCGTCAACGATCAGAGCGACGACATTCGCGGCGGGATGGGAGTGGAGGGCTTGGCTGCGCTCCAGCAGTTCGTGCGCGACGGCGGGACGCTCATCACCGAAGGGGCCACCAGCACCATCTTCCCGGACTTCGGCATCACGTCGGGGATATCGGTCGAGAACCCGACGCAGCTCTTCGTGCGCGGGTCGATCCTTCGGGGCATCATCACCGACGCGCGGAGCCCGATTATCTACGGCTACGAGGGTCGGCAACTGCCGGTCTACTTCAGCGCAGGACCAGTGCTGAACGTCGGCGCCGGCGGCGGCGGTGAGTTCGGCGCCGGTGCCGCGCCGGCGGGCGTCGGGATGGTGATCACCCCAATGGCCACGCCGCCGCGGACGTCGCCGTACGAGGCGCCGGCCGCGCGTGCGTCCGAGGAGCTCTCGTCCGCTCGCGCCCAACTCGCGGGCGCCGGCGGGGCGGCTGCAGAAAATCGCCCGCGCGTCGTGCTGGCGTTCCCGCAGCGAGCCGAGGAGATGCTGTTGTCGGGTTCACTGGCCAACGGCCAGGCCCTGAGCGGTCGCGCGCAGGTGGTCGATGCCAAGGTCGGGAACGGGCACGTCGTGATGTTCGCGATCCGTCCGTTCTGGCGGTGGCAGACCCACGGCACCTACTTCCTCGGATTCAACGCGCTCCTGCACTGGAACGACCTGGACGCGGGGAAGAAGTAGGCGGCCGCATCCCGCGCGCTGATCAGGACTCGGTGGTCAGCGCGCGGACGGGCGTCGAATGCTCGTGTGACCGGAGATCGCCCGCCACGAGCCGCTCGATTTCGTGAGCGACAGCGTCATCGTGCCTTCGAAGCGGGACTCCACGCCTCCGCCGTCGACGAGGCGTTGGGCGAACGGGACGGTCAGCTGCACCGCGTCACGCCCGAAGACGGTGGTCCGCACGTCGCCGGGCTCGAAGACCATCGTCGGGAACAGCTTGCGCACCCCGGCGATGCTCTCGCGGATCATCGCGGCGCTGGTGTACGCCAGCCGACCGTCTTCGATCCAGTGAAAGCGCGAGTCGTCGCTGTAGAACGCGATGGCGTCCGCATCACGACCGCCGTTGAACGCCTCGGTGTAGCGGCTGAAGGCCCCGCGCGCTTCGCGCGCCGCCGTCGAGTCGTCGGCGGCGGCCCGCACCGGCATTTCCGGAACGACGGGACGGCGTGACGTGCTCCGCGCGGCCTTGCGCGTCGTCGACTTCTTGGCGGACGACTTGCTCGCCGTGGACTTCTTCGACGACGTCTTCGCCGGCGCCGACTTCTTGGCCGACGGCTTGGCGGCTGACGACTTGGCGCCGGCCTGCTGTGCCGCCAGCGGCAGCGTCGCCGCACTTACGCTCACGATGGCCCCGGCCGCAAGCTGCCGGCCGAGACGGATCAGGGTCGGGAAAGACAGCATAAGGGCATCCTAACCCCTCAGCGGGCCTCCGCCTACTCACCCCGGGCGAGCGCCCATCCGGATGGGGCGTTGACGCCGAGGCGCGCCGGCGAGAGGTTCCCCCTTGGCCGACGAGGGCCACGCCGTTCCGACGTACCGCTGTCAGACCGCTGCCCTATCCCTCGGCCCTATGCACACCCTGTCGAAGTCCGACTTCAAGCTCGCGAAGGACTGCGTCACCAAGCTCTACTACCGCGAGCAGCAGTACCCCACCGCCACCGACGACGACCCGTATCTCGCCCTCCTCGCGGAAGGCGGGTATATGGTCGAGCATCTCGCCAAGGCCCTGTTCCCCGACGGCCGCGAGCTGCCGTTCGGCCGGACTCGTGACGGCTGGGAGGCGACGCGCGCGGCACTCGCCGCGGATACTGCCACCCTCTTCGAAGCGACGCTGCTGCACGGCCGGCTGCTGGCCCGTGTCGACATTCTCATCAAGCAAGGCAACACCTTCGACCTGATCGAGGTCAAGTCGGTGTCGATCGACTCCCGCGAGGTCGAGGCACGCGTCGAGGCGGGGGCGCCATCGCCGTTCCGCAACAAGAGGAAGCCCTGGAGCATCATCGCCGACTGGCAGGCGTATCTCGAGGACGTCACCTACCAGCGGCTGGTGCTCTCGCGCTGCTTTCCCGGTGCGGTGATCCGCCCCTGGTTGATGGTGGTGGACAAAGCGGCGTCGACCGACATCGATGGCCTCTGGGCGCAGTTCGAGCTGCGTCGCAACGTGCAGACAGCCTCGGGTCGCGTCCGTGATCTCGAGGTCCGATTCCTCGGGGATGCCGAGGCCTTTCGGCGCAGTCATTTTCTCGTCAAGCTCGACTGCGCGGACGAGGTCGAGGCCCTGCTGCCGTCGGTGACGGCGGAGGCAGATCGCTTCGCCGCCCTGCTCACCGATGCGGGGCCCGTGCGCGAGCAGCGCACGATCGATTGGCAGTGCAAGCACTGCGAGTACCGGGTCGATCCGACGGTGTCGCCGAACGGCTTCCGCGAGTGCTGGGGCCCGTTGGCCGAGCCCACGCCCGAGATTTTCGACCTGTTCAGCTTCGGGACGGTCAAGCACGACGGCGAGTTGCTCGCCAACCACTTGATCGCGTCGCGGAAGACGCGACTCGCCGATGTGGAGCCGGCACTGCTCACGAAGAAGGACGGAACGTCCGGCAGCACCAATCTCCGCCAGCTGCGGCAGCTCGCCCACACCAGTGCGGGCACGATGTTCATCGGCGACGGCTTGGCGCCGGCCATCGCCGCCTGGCAGTACCCGCTGCACTTCATCGACTTCGAAACGTCGGGTCTGGCGGTGCCCTACCACGCCGGGATGCGACCGTACGAGACCGTCGCGTTCCAATGGAGTTGTCACACGATCGATCACCCCGGCGCCGCCCCACGGCACGCCGAGTGGCTCAACACGATCGACGCGTATCCCAACGAAGCCTTCGTCCGCAGCCTGCGGGACGCGATCGGCGACCGCGGGACGGTGCTGATGTGGGCCACTCACGAACGGAGCACGCTGCGCCGCATCGTCGATCAGCTCGAACGCTACGGCCGTGGCGATGCAGACCTGTTGTCGTGGCTCACGGCACTGGCCGCGGACGACGGGCGGCTGGTGGATATGAACGCCCTGTGCGCCGCGGAGTTCTTTCACCCGGCGATGAAGGGGCGCACGAGTATCAAGAAGGTGCTGGATGCCATCTGGAAGGCGGATGCCGTGGTGCGAGCGCGCTGTGCGGAATGGACCGGTCGCGCGGCCGACGAGACCGATCCCTATCTCGCGCTGCCGCGCGCGCAGATCGGAGGCACCGAACTGCACGTGGTGGATGGCACCGGAGCGATGACGGCATACCAGGAGATGCTCTACGGCGCGTCGCGCGCTGATACGGAACGCCACCGCGCCTGGCAGCAACTGCTGCGCCAGTACTGCGCGCTCGATACGCTGGCGATGGTCTTGATCTGGGACTTCTGGCGGCGCCAGAAGGGGGGCGCGTGACGCCGCGCGCGTCGAGTCGCTCCACCACGCCGCGGTCGCCACGTGCGGCCAGCGCACCGCGCAGCACGACGGCGCCGAAGCTCCAGCGCTGGCTGGATCTGCTGGCCGCGCTGCTGCGGCGCAGTTCGGCGGCGTCGCTCGAGGAGCTGGCCCTCGACGTCCCCGCGTACTGGGCGCGATTGCGCGATCACGAGGGCGCCCCGCGTCGGCAAGAGTCGGCGTTGAGCCGGATGTTCGAACGCGACAAGCTGGAGCTCAGGCAACTGGGCGTGCCCCTCGCGGTGCAACGCGACGATCGCGGCAATGAGCGACTCTACCGGCTCGAGCGGCGCGATTTCTTCCTGCCGTTCCTGACCTGTGTGTTCGACGACGGGGCCGTGGCTGGGCCGGCGCCGCGGCCCCGGCACGGCCGGCTGATCGGCGGCCTCGACACGTTGCGGTTCACGCCCGACGAGCTCGCGCACGTGGTGCGCGCGATACGACGCGTCGCACAACTCGGCGACGGCGCGCTGTCGGAGGCGGTCACCACGGCGATCCGCACGCTCTCGCACGACCTCGCGCCGGCGCTCGAGCCTCTCGATGGCGGGGAGACGGTCGTCGCGGCGGCGGTCGATCCCGCCATCCTCGGCACGATCCACGAGGCGCTCGCCAAGCGACTGCCAGTGATCGTCGACTATCACTCGATCGGCCGCGATGTGGATCGTCGTCGCCAGATCGAACCGCTCGGACTCGCTTTCTCATCGGGCCATTGGTACTGCATCGCGCGCGACCCCGAGGACGGCCGCATCAAGCAGTTCCGGGTGGCGCGGATGCGTCAGGTAGCGGTGGTGTCCGCGGCAGCGCCGATCGCGGTCCCGGATGGCTTTGCGCTCGAGCGTTACGCGACGCGTCGTCGGCCGTGGGAACTCGGCGACGGGGACGCCACCACCGTGCGGGTCGTCGTGGCACCCGCCGTCGCCGACCGCTGGACCGAGGGACGGGTCGTCCGGGATCGCGCGCACGAGCGTGACATCGATGTGCGTCGACTCGGTCCCTTCCTGCGGTGGATCCTGACGTTCGGCGGCGAGGTGCAGCCGATCGCGCCGACCGAAGTTGTGGCCGCGTGGCGCGTAATGCTGCAGGACACGATCGCCAGCTATCGAGCGTCGCGTGCCTGATCATTCGACAGCGCGCTTCGTCCGGGTCGTCCGCTTGCTGCCGTTGCTGGCCGACGGCGCGTGGCACGACATCGCCACCCTCGCCGATCGACTCGGCGTCGCGAGGGCCGACGTGCTCTCGGATCTCGTCAGCCTGCAGGAACGCGCGGAGGACGGGCCCGGAGGGTTCATCGAGGGCGTCCAAGTCCTGATCGACGGTGCTCGGGTGCAGATGCAGTCCGCCGTATTTGTCCGTCCAATGGGGCTGTCGCCGGCGGAACTGGCCGCGATCGAGCTGGGGCTGGCCCTCCTGCGACAGGAACTCGCGCTCGACGAGCATCCAGCCATCGAGAGCGCTCGCCGCAAGGTGTCGCAACTGGCGGTGACCGGACGCAGCAGCAGTCCACGTGGCGGCCGCGTGCCGCCCGTGCCGCAGCCCGCGCGGGTGACCGCTGCGCCGATGGCGTCCGAGCGTACCGCCCTGTCGCATTTGGCCGTACTGCAACGGGCGTGGGCCGCGCGCCGCGAACTGGACCTGCGCTACGCCAAGGTGGATGCGCCGGCGACCACCAAGCGCGTTCGGCCCTGGCGGCTGCTCTGGGCGCGGGGCGGGTGGTATCTGGTCGCCGAGGATGTCGCGCACGCCGAACCCCGCGTGTTCCGCGTGGATCGCATCCAGCAGGTCAGTCCGCGCGCGGAGACCTACGTCATTCCCGCCGCGTTCGACCCGGAGACCGTGATTCGCGATGGTCGCGTCTTTCTCGGCGATACTGCGGGGACCCTAGTGGTCCGCTACTCGGCACGGGTCGCCCGATGGATCGCCGAGCGCGAGCCCGGCGATCGTGGTCGCGATGGCAGCTACACGGTGACCTATCCACTCGCCGATGATGCGTGGGCCGTGCGCCACGTGCTGCAGTACGGTCCGGACGCGGTGGTTGTCGAACCAGCGCGGGTGCGCGAACGCATCGTGGCGCTGTTGGGAACGCTGGCCGAGGGCGCGGGCGCCGTCGCCTGAGTAGCAGGCGGGTCTGACATCGCCCGGCCGTGTGCGGCGCTGTCAGACGAGGGTGGCACACTCCGGGTGTCCCTTTCCGGAGCATTCTCGATGGAAACCACGCTGTTGCTCGACTGGCAGACGGATCCCGTGCGCGGCGTGCGCACGGTCCGCGTGCTGGCCACCTTGACCGGTACGGTGGCGGCCGACGCCGCACGCGTCCCGTTGCACCTCGGCCTCGTGATCGACCGATCCGGATCGATGGGTGGGGAGCCCCTCGAGGCCGCGCGCGAAGCCGCGGTGTCGGTCGTGCAGCGCCTGCATCCCGATGACATCGTAAGCGTGGTCGCCTTCGACGACGCAGCGAGCACGGTCGTCCCCCCTGGGCACGGCGGCCTCCAGCCGGACATCGCGACCGACATTCGCGGCATCGTCGAGGGGGGATCGACCAACCTGAGCGGGGGATGGCTCCGCGCCGATGCCCTGCTGCGGCCGTTCGCCCGTGAAGGTACCAGCACGCGCATCGTGCTCCTGACCGACGGTCACGCCAACGTCGGCATCACCGACGCCGGCCAACTGGCGGCGCTGGCGCAGGAAGCACGGCGGCGCGGGATCACCACCAGCACCATCGGATTCGGTCGCGGCTACGACGAAGATCTGCTGCGCACGATGGCTGACGCTGGCGGAGGCAACGCGTGGTACATCGAGCGCAACGATCAGGCGGGGCGCGTCTTCGCTGAGGAGCTGGGCGACCTCCAGGCGCTCTGCGCGCAGGACGTGCAGGTGACACTGCGACTCGACGGCGCCTTGCAGGTTCGCGTGCACAACGACTGGCCCACGCAGTCCAGCGATGCTGGACTGGTGCTGGATCTCGGCGATCTGTATGCGCGCGACCCCAAGCGTGTGCTCGCCGAGTTCGAAGTGATCGACGGAATGGTCGCGCCGCACGCGATGCTCGGGACCCTGATCGTCTCGGCGGCGGTCGTGAGCCCGCAGGGAATCGAGCGCCGCGTGACCACGACCCCGATCACCGCCTCGATGGACGCGCAGCAACACATCGAACCGACCATCGAGCGGGAGGTGCTGGCGGCGTTCGTGGCACAGGCCCGGCGACGGGCCGTCGCGCTCGGTGATGCGGGAGACACCGCGGCCGCCGAAGCCGAACTTCGGCGCGCGGCAGCCCGCTGCGCATCGGCGGAGCCCGACGCGCCGGAGCTGCGATTGGTGCGAGAGGATCTGGAGTCGCTGGCGCGAAAGTACGGCGAGCATCGCGCGGACGAAGCCGATCGCAAGTACCTCAAGCAGCGCGCGTACAACGCGATGCGAGGGAAGCTCGGCTACGACGTGGCGATGTCTCGTGCCCCCGAACACGACGAAGGGTCCGAGCCGAAGCCCGGACCCCGTGCGCCGCGGCGGTCCCGCAAGCAGTCGCCGCCGACCGAGCCCTGATCAGGACGCGATCTTCGGCTTCTTCGACGGCACCACCAAGGGACCCACTCCGGCCTTCTGCGCTCGCGCGTTGAAGGCCGGAATGTCTTCGCGGAGGATCTTCTCATAGCGCAGCCGCTGGATCGCCCATTCCCGATTGAGATCCGCCGCGCGCTCGGTCGCCGAGCGCTTCGGACGACCTTCTGCGCCACCGCCGATGTAACCGTTGGCGCCCGTGAGGAAGCCGTACAGCTCGGCCAGCTGATTGTCGATCTTGCCGGCGTGGCGGATCGGATCCTGTCCGCTCTGTGACTTGACCTGCGTGAGTTCGACTTCGACGCCGGTCATCGACTGCGTGAGTGTGTCCGCGGCGCCCTTGAGCTGGGCGTCCGTCCCCAGCGTGGCGGCCAGCTCAACCGCCTTGGTGGCCTGCGCGGCCAGTCCACGCAGCGTGCGCAGGGCCTCGTGGACGGCGTCCATCGAGTCCCGCACCGCCAGTGATGCGGCCAACTGCGCGTCGTAGTCGGCCTGCGCGATCGAGAGTCGCGGATCGGGCAGCACGCGAATCGTCTGCGTCTGCGTGACGCCGTTGGCCGAGAAGGTCGCCGTGTAGGTGCCCGGAGGCGCCTTCACGCCGCCGGTGTAGCCCCAGACGACCACACCGGGCTCGAGCGTCGGTCCGGCGTACGTGATGTCCCACGCGGTTCGGTGCGATCCCTTGCCCGTCTTCAAGCGTGAGGTCTGGCTGCGCCGCGCGGCCGCGGAGTCGCTCGACAGTCGGCGCACCAGACGGCCTTGTGCGTCGGTGATGTCGATCGTGACCGCGCTCGCGCTGTCGGCGAGCCAGTACGTGAGGATCACACCCTCGGCGCGCGCATCCGGTGCCAGGTCGGGACTGTCGGCACCGCCGATGTTGGTGGCACCGATGCGCTCCGTGGCGCGCGGCTCGAACAGATGCGCTTTGGCCGACGGCGCGCCCGCCATCAACTGCTGCAATGGGGTCAGGTCGTCGAGCAACCAGAGCGAACGGCCTTGCGTCGACACCACGAGGTCGTTGCGGTGCACGGCCAGATCGCTCACCGGAACGATGGGCAGGTTGTTCTGCAGCGGCTGCCAGCGGCGCCCGTTGTCGAAGGACACGTACAGCCCGAATTCAGTGCCGGCGTAGAGCAGACCCTCTCGCGTCTTGTCTTCGCGCACGACGCGCACGAAGTGGTCGGCGGGGATGCCGTTGCTGCCATCGGTCATCCGCGTCCAGGTCTTGCCCCAGTCGTCGGTGCGGTAGGCATAGGGTGCGAAGTCGTCCATCCGGTAGCGCTGGATGGCCACATAGGCGCGACCGGGCTTGTGCACCGAGAGGTCAATGCGGTTCACGGTGGCGAACTTGGGCAATCCGGGCGGCGTGATCTCCGTCCAGGTCGTGCCACCGTCCCGCGTCACGTGCAAGCGCCCGTCGTCACTCCCCGCCCAGAGTTCCTTGGCATCGCGCGGAGACTCCGCGAGCGCGAAAATCGTGTTGAAGATCTCGACGCCGGTGACGTCGTGGTTGATCGGCCCACCCGCGGCTTCTTGCGTCGACTTGTCGTTGGTGGTGAGATCGGGTGAGATCTCGGTCCAGGTCCGGCCCGCGTCGCTGGTTCGCAGCACCTTCTGGGCGCCGTGGTACACGACATTGGCATCGTGCTTCGACACGAGAATCGGCGCGACCCACTGGAAGCGGTACTTGAGATCCTTGGCCGCCTGGCCCAACTGCAACTGCGGGTACGCGATCACGTTCTGCCGGAGATCGGTGGTGGTGTCCCACCGGTTGATCGCGCCGCCGTAGCAGCCACCCCAAATGACCTCCGGCTTGTCGGGATGGAGGGCCACCGGGCCGGTCTCGCACCCGGACGCATAGCGCCACTCCGAGACCGGGTGCAGCGTGTTGGTGGAGCTCCACGCCGGGATCGAGATGCTCGTGTTGTCCTGCTGCGACGTGTAGATGCGGTACGGAAAGCCGTTGTCGACGATGACGTCGTAGAACTCCGCCGTCGGCTGGTTGTTGTAGGTACTCCACGACTTGCCGCCGTTGATCGTCACCTGCGCGCCGCCATCGTCGCCGATGATCATGATCTTCGGGTTCGTCGGATTGATCCACAGGTCGTGCGTGTCGCCGTGCGGGACGGGAATGTTCGTCAGCGTCTTGCCGCCGTCGACGGACCGGTAGATGCTCGTGTTGAGCACGTAGACGGTGTTGTCGTTCTGCGGATCGGCCATGACGTGCGTGTAGTACCAGGCCCGCTGCCGGATGTTGTTGCTGCTGTTCACGCGGGTCCACGACGCGCCGGCATCATCGGACCGGTACAGGCCGCCATCGGGTTCGGCCTCGAGCAGCGCCCACACGCGATTCGGATTCGCCGCGCTGACGGTGACGCCCACCTTGCCGATCAATCCGGTCGGGAGGCCTGTGGTCAGGCGCTTCCACGTATCGCCGCCGTCGGTGCTCTTGTACACGCCGCCTTCACGCGCGCCGGACAACAGCGTCCACGGCTTCCGCTCGCCGCGCCACATTCCCGCGTACAGAATGCGCGGGTTGGTCGGGTCCATCGCCAGATCGCTCGCACCGGTCGAATCGTTCAGCGCGAGCACGTGCTGCCACGTCGCGCCGCCGTCCTTGGTGCGGAAGATGCCCCGCTCCTTGTTCTTGCCGAACGGATGCCCGAGCGCAGCGACGAAGAACAGGTCCGGATTGTTCGGGTGAATCACGACGCGCGCAATCTGCTGCGTCTCCTTGAGGCCGATGAACGCCCAGGTCTTGCCGGCATCGGTGCTGCGGTACACCCCGCGCCCGGGCGAGGTATTGCCGCGAATGTCGGCCGAACCGGTGCCGACCACGATCACATTGGGGTCACTGTCGGCGATGTCGATCGCGCCGATCGACCCGCCGAAGAACCCGTCGGAGATGTTCGTCCACGTGGTGCCTGCGTCGTCGGTCTTGAAGACGCCACCACCGGTGCCGCCGAACAGGAACTGGAACGGCTGCGAGGCGTGTCCCGCGACGGCGGTCGACCGACCGCCGCGCCACGGTCCCATTTGCCGGAACTTGAGACCGGCGTACAACGCGGGGTCGACCGCGTTGGCCGCGGGGGCTGCTGCGGGAGCGGGCCGGCCGCGCTGCGCTGCAGCGGGGCCGGCAAGAAGCGCGAGACCGGAGACAAGCCAGGCGAGACGGGTACGCATCGTCGAGCGGGAAGAGAGGTGGGACGCAGGGACGGCAACCTGCGAAAGATTCCACCATTCCCGCCGATGCGATACTGCCCCGCCGGCCCGCGGCGGGTCAGAAGAAGAAGAAGAACCGCCCGCCCGAGCTGCCGAGCGAGTTGAAGCGCTGGTTCACAATCGTGTTGTAGATCGACCCGAACGTGTACCGGATGCCGATGAACCCACTCAAGCGGAAGTCCGTCGACAGGGCCTGACGCTGCAGCAGCACTTCCTCTTCCGTGTTGCCGGCGGCCGGCAGATAGATCTGATCGCGCACCCGCGACGCCGATCCCGCGAGGTTCAGCGACAAGCCGCGACCGATGCGCAGATCCACATTGCCGGACAGCGTCAACGCGTGCCGGTTGAAATCGTGGAGATAGTTGAGCCAGTCGAGCGACACGTTGGTCGAGCCCCACGATTGCCGTGCAATGACGCTCGTGGTGAGCTGCTGCGAGAAGCGCGTTTCGGTGTCCTGCCCAAGAATCGTACGACGCTGATACCGGTAGTAGTTCGGACCGATGTTGTACAGAAATGTCAGTTGTCGCCGCGTCTGTTCCGTCCACGGGAACAGGTTGTACTCGATCGCCGGCTGAATCCGTACCGCGACATCCTGATTGAAGAAGTCACTGCGGCTGATGCCGGCCTTGACGCCTGCCGACCAGTGTGACGACAACGACCACACCGCGAGTCCGTTTGCCGCGGCGCCGCGGCGGATGTTGGTGACACTGAACCCCGGGGTCGTCCCGGTGGCCGGCACGTTGAAATCCGACTCGTTATAGCTGCCGTTGATGCCGAGGTTGATCTTGAGCTTCTCGGTGGCCCGATTGGCCGAGATCGACGCGAAGCCGTTGTAGAACTGCTGTTGCGACTCGCCGCTGCCGTTGAAGTTCACGTTCGCCGAGAACAGCCAGAAGTTCCACGGATCCTTGAGGGACTGCGGCGTCGATTGCGCCATCCCCATCGGCGACACGTATGCCAGGTTGAGACGCGACGCGATCGGCGACTTCGCCACGTACCGCGCGAGCCCGAGCTTGAACGTCCGCGCCAGATCACGCCGGATCTTGTCATCCGGATCGTTGGGCAGCGAATTGTGCGTGAGGGTGTCGATCATCCCGTCGAATCGCTTGCGACCGATCAGCGTGACGGTGTACTCGGTGCCTCCGCCGCCGTTCCCAAGTGCGCTCACCAGCAGCTGCACTTCCGCGTCGAAGCGGTCGCGCACCCAGTTCACGAAGTTGATCTCCGTGAGGAAGAAGTCGCGGTCGCAGCCGCGACCGAAGCCCTGGCAATCCAGAAAGACGCGAATCGCCTGCGACTGCAGCGTGGACGAATCGGGGCCAGCTGGGCGCGTCGGCGCGCCCATCGGCACACCGGGCGGCGGGCCACTCTGCGCGTTGAGCGTGGCAGAACACAAAGCGACCGACGCCACGGCGACGGTGAGGCGAGACAGAACAGTCATTGCAGGCAGTGCGGAGGAGGAAACCGACGGTGATCGTCGGTCGACCAGGTTGGACACGTCGGCCCAACCGAAGGTTGCTCCGCAATAGACGGTTACGCCGCCGCCAAGGTTTCCGTGCGTTGCGGCGTCAACGCGCGCGCTACAGCAAATCGTTCACCGGATTCGGGTCCCCTTCGGCGAACCGTGTCGGCCGCAACGCGCGAACGTCCATCGATCGAACGCTACCGTCAACGAGCCATTCGGCCGCCAGCTCGCCGAGCGCGGGCGAGTGCATCACGCCGTGGCCGCTCGAACCATTCATCAGCAGGAGGTTCGGGCACGCGGGGTGATAGCCGAACAGCACGGTCTTGTCCGGTGACATCTCGTAGAGCCCGGCCCAATGCGCCGAGGCATCCAACTGCGCGTGGGCCATTGCCGGCACGCGCGCCCGCGCCTTTGCCCACGTGGCGTCCACCCACGCCGGATCGACGTGGAGCGAGTACGGGTCGTCACTCGGCGAGTCGACGGGCCAATTAAGCAGCGCGTGGCCGTCGCGAATGCGCAGGTGGAAGCCGTCGTGGACCCAGATCGTCATCGCCATCGTGTCGGGTAGCCCGTGACCCACCGCGACGGCGATCTGGCGGCGCGCCGGCACCACGGGGATCTCGACACCGGCCAGCGCCGCCACGCTGCCGGCCCAGGCGCCCGTCGCGTTGATCACGTGCGGCGCGGCATAGTGTTCGCCCGACGCGGTGTGCACGCTCGTCAGCCGACCGTCGGCATCACGCGTGACGCTGACGACGTCGGCATTCCAGTGCACGACCGCCCCCGCGCGCTCGGCTCCCTCGAGATAGCCGCGAAGGATCTCCAGCGGCCGAATCGTGCCGTCGCTTGGGCACCAACTCGCGCCGATGATGCCGTCGTACGTCGCGTGCGGATTGACCACGTGCAGCTCATCCGCGGCGATCTCCGTCGCTTCGTAGAGTCCCAGATCGCGCTGCACCGCGCGGGAGCGGCGGAACTGCGCGAGTTGCTCCGTGGTGCTGCACAGAAACAGGTATCCCACCGGCCGATATTGCGGGTCTGTGCCCACCTCGTCGCGGAATCGACGCAGCTTCTCTCGCGAGCGCAGGGACAGCCGAATGTTCGGTTCGGTCGAGAACTGTCCCCGATAGCCACCGGTGGCGCGACCGGTGGAGCCCAAGCCGGGCCCTGGTGCGCGGTCCAAGAGCACCACGCGGCGCACGCCGCGCTGCGTCAGGTGCCACGCGGCCGACGCGCCCATCACGCCGGCACCGATGATGAGGACGTCCGCAGTCTGTGTCATCGCCACGGAATGAACTGTCGAACCCGCCGATCGGCCAGAGGGGACTGGCGCGGTGGCGCCCGATGTTGCCGCTTAATGACAACTTCTCCTCGGGTGTCGTATGTGGCGTCGCACGTGGCTGTTCGGAGCGCTGTTGTCGGTCGCCCCGCTGGGGGCGCAGAGTGTGACTGCGCTCGTGGGCGGGACGCTGATCGATGGCTACGGTGGGCCGCCGGTCCGCAATTCCGTCGTACTGGTTCGCGGCGACCGCATCACGGCGGTCGGCACCGTCGGCGGTCTGGCGGTGCCGGCGGGGGCTACGGTGATTTCGACGGAGGGGATGACCGTGCTCCCGGGACTTTGGGATATGCACGTGCACCTGATGCTCGCCGGCCACGGGAACTACGCCAAGTGGGACCGGGAGTACCCGCCCAAGTTGGCGTCGGAGATTTTGCCGGCGACGGCGCGGCAGACGCTCCGCGCTGGCGTGACCAGCGTGCGTGACTTGGGCGCGCCACTCGACGACATCCTGCAACTCAAGCGTCGCATCGATGCCGGCGAGTTGCCCGGGCCGACAGTGTATCCGAGCGGGCCGTTCATCCAGAAAGCGCCGTATCCCGGGACCGAAGCCTTCCGCTGGGGCGTGAACGGCCCCGACGATGCCCGCGCCAAGATCCGGCGTCTCGCACAGGCGGGCGTCAAAGTCATCAAGCTGATCGATCAGGACGAAATGTCGCGCGAGGAGATTGCGGCGATCGTCGACGAAGCCCACAAGGCCACGCTCCCCGTGATCGCGCACGCACATCGCCCGGAGGAGATCCGACTCGGGCTCGCGGCGGGCGTCGATGGATTCGAGCATACGGGCCTCGCCACCGCTCCGCGATATCCGGACGACATCATCCTCGCGCTCCGTGAACGGTCCGCGCGCGGCAACGTGGCCCCGATCTGGTGGACCCCCACGATCAGCGTGCTCGATCAGTTCACGACCAAGCGCGACGACGACGAGTTCCTCGACGATCCGACCTGGCAGCTCGGTCTCTCGGCGGAGACCATCACCGACATCCGCGCATCGCTGCGCCGACTCGACACGCTCACCTACTACCGCTACGTGCCGGCACGCAAACCGTGGTTGCAGACGAAGTTCCGGCAGCTACGCGAGAGTGGCGTGCGGCTCATGATCGGGACCGATGGTGGGGTGCCCGCGACGTGGCACGGCTCGAGCACGATCGAGGAAATGGTCTCGTGGGTGCGCGATTTCGAGATGTCACCGATGGAGACCATCCGGGCGGCCACTTACTGGCCAGCACTCTCGCTGGGTGTGCTGGACTCCGTCGGGACCGTGACGGCAGGCAAGAAGGCCGATATCCTCGTGGTCCGCGGGAGCGTGTTGCAGGATATCGGTCGGCTGCGGCAGGTCGAAGTGATCCTCAAGAACGGCAAACGCGTTCCCTGACCGCCAAGCGCTTGACTTACGGCACGCGCTCCGGTTTCGTGCGTGGGCGCGTGCCATTCCGGTCGCGCTCCAACCTCGGGCACCACGAATGGGCACCACCAGCAAGGGCGCCAAGGCGTCGCGCACCACGATCGAAGTCGTCACCGGCCACACGGTGGCCGATGCGTTGGCGCGCGCGGCGGCCGAGAGCTGCCGCCAGCACGAGCGGCTCCATCTCGTGATGCAGGGCGGGAGCCCTGAAGTCGAGCTGCAAGGCGTCGCCGGCGTGGCGGAAGCCGCCGACGCGCACGTGCGCAGCCTCGTGACGGCCTACGAGACGGCGGCGCCCGGTGAGTTCGCCGACGACGCGCAGCGCCGCGCGGCGAATGCGCTCTATATGGCCAGCCGCGAGTTCGTGCGTCGCCACGACGGCTGCGATCTCGCCGAGCGGGAACTCAAGCGCCATTCCTCGCAGAAGCTCACCGAGCTGCACGCCGAGTACGAACTGCAGGCGTCGGCCCAGCTGGCGTTGCGTCAGGCGGTCTCGGCGTACCGAAAGCTCCGCCCCGATACGCTGGCGTGATTCGTCGGGCCGCGGCGGTCGCCTTCGCCTGCGCCGCCGCGGGCTCCTCGCTCGCCGCGCAGACGCCAGACACGGCGGAGCGTGAGCGACCGGCGTATCGCAGCAACGTCCTGCGGCTGCTCGTGACGCGCGCGGCCGCTCGCGCCGCCATTCCCGCCAACTTCAGCGGCTGGTTCGAACAGGAAGCCGCGAACGTCCGCACCGTCGACGAAGGCGGCGTCTTCGTGCAGACCCTGCAACAGACGCGCGGGCCGGTGGAACTCGATGAGGGCGTCTTCACGCAGGGAGTGACCGAGTACCGTGGGGAAGCCTACGAGCTCGACACGTCGCTCGAACAAGGCCTGCGGCCCGGCTGGCTCATTCCCTTGGCGACCGGCGATCGCTTCCGTTTGCGTCAGCCGGTGGCCGAGACCCCGAACGTGCTCGATCGACTGCTCCGGCGGACGCTCGGCATCCTCTCGCGGCAGCCGGACACGCTCCTGGTCGTGCACCCGCTCGCGGCGGATCGCGAGAAGTCCTACCGCTTCGGCGGTGGGGACACCGTGGCGCTCACGCTGGAGTCGGGCGAAGGCCTGACCGCGGTCCGCATCGAAGTCACCCCGCGGCAGCGACCGCCGCGGCGCGTCAACGTCTTCACGGGCGATGTCTACCTCGATGTCCGCACCTTGCAGCTGCGGCGAATGATTGGCCGCGTGGATGGTGTCGTCAGCGGTGTCGCAACCGATGTGGCCCGTGCACGGCGGGTGCTGTCGGGCAACACGCTCCCGATCGCCTATCTCGACCTGCAGACGGCGATCGTCGACGGCGGCGTAGTGCCCGCGCTGGTGCGCATCGAGCAGACGACCGCCGCCGTTGCCCAGGATGCCTACGCGTCGATGCACGTCGTGGGGCGGACGCTGCCCGCGTACGCTCGGCAGTACAGGTCGGCGGCCGGTGGTGCGTCTCCGCCGCCGCCGACGTACCGCGTGCGCGACGCGGGCGCGGCACGCGGACCCGGGTGGACGACGCCGTTCGGCGAAACCACACGGGCCCTGCTGGTGGCGCCGAGTCCGTTCACTCCCTGGTGGCCGGAGCGAATGCGCGAGCGTGGGCCCGCGATTGGTCGCTTCGAAGTCGCGCGCATCACCGATCTGTATCGCTTCAATCGCGTGGAAGGGTGGTTCACCGGCGCGGGCGTAAGCGTACGCTTCCGCGACCGGATGCCGGGCGCGATCGCACGGGTCACCGCGGGCTGGGCGTGGCACGAGCGCACGGTGCGTGGGCGGGCCGAGTTCTCACGGCGCGCGCGCGACGTGACGATGAGCGTGGTGGCGAGTCGCGAACTCGACGTGACCAACGACTTCCGCTCGCCGCTCGATGTCGGGTCGACCTGGCTCCCCGCGCTGTTGTCCGTGGATGCGTACGACTACGTGGATCGTCGCACGGCCCTGGTGCGCGGCGAGGGCCAGATCGGGACTTCCGACCTGCACGCGCGCGTGGATGTCGGCATCGTCAGTGATCAGCCGGCGATGCGGTCGGTGACGCGGGGCCTGATCGGAGAGCCGTTCCTGCCGAACCGCGGGGTCGATGCGGGACGATATGGCCGCCTGCTCGCGAGGCTCGACTGGGACCGGCACGCCGATTTCGATCCGCGCGGTCAACGGGTCGGGGGAGCGCTCATCGCCGAGCTCGCCGCCGGTGACCTCACGTATCAGCGGCTCTCCGGTCGCTTGGTGGTGCGGCAGCGGTGGTGGCGCGAGGGCACGTTCGCCGCCGTGCTGAATGCGGGGGCATTGTTCGGCGATGTCCCGCCGCAGCAGCTCTTCGAGCTGGGCGAGCAACAGCATCTGCCCGGCTACGCCTACAAGGAGTTCGCAGGGGATCGTGCGGCCTCACTCGATCTGATCGGCACGATTCCGATGGGCATACTGCGAGAGCCGATCGGCGAGGTGGCCGGTTTCGTCATTCCGGCCATCGTGCCGGCGGTGCAGCTCGGTGCCACGGCGGGATGGACCGAGCTCTCGAGTGCGGCCGCGCGCGCCTCGGCGGCGCGACTCGGAGCGCTCTACGATCCGCTTGGACACAGCGTACTGCGGGATGCGGCCGGTAACACGCGCACCCCCGGAGCGACCGGCACCGTTCGTGCGACCGTCTCGGTCGGTCTGCAGTTGTTCGGTGGGGCGACGTATGTGGGCGCCGGTCGCGCGGTGGACGGTGTGAGCGCCGCGCCGCAGCCGTGGCGTGCGGTGCTCGCCTTCGGCCGTCAGTTCTGAGCGGCGGGGAGCGCGCCGCTCCGGGCAAAGTCCAGCACCGGGCGCCAATACTCGACCGTCGGCCGCAGGTGACCGTCCGCGTGCTCGAAGCCGGAGAGTTGCACGAGGCGCGACGGACCGCCTGCGGAGCGTTGCACGGCCTCGGCCATCCACATCGGGAACGTCTTGTCGTCGCGACTGTGCAGCACGAGCACCGGAAGCGTCAGCGCCCGGACCGACTGGACGTTGTTCCAGAGGTCCGGCAATGCCATCGAGACGAAGCGCGGGATGCCGAGGAAGGCCACCGCCGCCTCCTTCGCCGAGGAGTAGCCCGACACGACGGCGAGGCCCGCCGGTGCCGGCTGGAACGCGTGGGCGGCGGCCAGCAGGATGCCGGTCCCGAGCGAGTAGCCGATCACGATGTACCGACGATGTGCGCCGAAGTGGGCACGCGCGGCGGCGTACGCGACCCGCGCGTCCTCGTCGCAGTGCACCGCGCTCGGCCTGCCCGTCGAGCGGCCGAATCCGGAATAGTCGAACACCAGGGACGCCACGCCCTGCGAGCGCCACAGCGCCTGCACATCGGCCCAGTAACTCACCGCTTCGTTGGTGCCGTGGAACACCACGATGACGGGTGCCGAGTCCTGCGCCGCATCGACCGCCACCGCGTCCAGCCTGCGGTCGCCGCTGGTGAGCGACAGCGACGTGAACGGTGCGCCGAAGGTCAGTGGCGTTTCGGGACCATTTGGGGGCGTGATGAGGCCCTGATGTTCGATCGCGCGATACGCGACGGCTCGCCCGAGGATCAGCAGCAGTGCGACCGTCGCGACCACGGCCGCCGAGATGATTTTCCAATCACCAATGCGGCGTGGAGGCGACGCGGCGGTCACGGGCGACCGATGAGGCTGCCGTTCCGGTTCCGGAAGTCGACGATGTTCTTGTCGAAGCGGACCAGCTGCTGCGGGTCGAGCATCAGCTTGATGTCGGCGACTTCCTGTTCGCGATACCGGTTCGCCCGCTGCGTATAGCGCTGGATCTTCTGCGGGTCGCCGTTGTCACCCGCCTCGACTTCCTGGCGAATCACATCGAGCGCCGGAAGAATGAGGGGGTGGTACTTGTCGGTGATGGCGGCCAGCTGCGTCTTCTGCGCGTCGGTCAGCGTGACACCGCGCAGCAGCGGACCGAGATCCACCATTTCGTCGGCCTTCGGCACACGGGGCCGCTCCGGCTTCATCGGCGTGGACATCGTGGGATCGTTGGGTGACCGGCCCATCCCACGGCCCATCCCACCCATCCCACCCATTCCGCCCATCGGGACCTGCGCCGACACCAGCGCCGGCCACATCGCCAGCGTTCCGATCAGAAGAGCTCGCATCATCGCTGCGCCGTTGGAAAAGGCCTACAGAAGGTCAACCTGCACCGCCTTGAGAATACCCCGGAACAGGGGGCTAGAGCCAGCCACGGAGGCGATACCAGCCCCAGGCGACGGTTTCGTACAGCCCCAGCCGGAAGGCCCGGATCCGGTCGCGGGGGGACTTCAGCGACCGCAACGCGGTCGTCCGCTCCTGCGCCGGAACGCAGGTCACGGTGAGTTGCTCACGCTCGAACAGCGCGCACGAACGGGATGTGTGCATCGGACTCGTGACCACCGCCACTCGACGGAAGCCCTCGCGCGCCGCGAGAACGGCGGTCCCCTTGGCCTCCTCACGCGTATCGCGCACACGGGGCACCACCAGCCAGCGCGCCCCTGTCGCGGCAAGCGTGATCAGCCGACTCTGGTCGGCGTCGGAGGTCACCGCCTCGTCGTCCGGCGAGTGCACGCGCGTCGTGATGAACACGGGCGCCCCGACCTTCTTGGCGAGCACGAGCCCTGTGAGCAGCCGATCCACAGCCTCGCCACTCAGCAGTCCGTCGGCCGACAGATTCGCCGACAGCACGACCACCGCTTCGACGCCCGTGGCCGGCACCGGCGTTTCGCGCACGAAGCGCCGCACGAAGTGCCGCGCCGGAGCCGGGGTCGCAATGACGACCCCGATGACGACGAGTTGGAGCACATTCACCACCCACAACAGCTTCGCCAGCCCGAACACGCCAAGCAGCGCGCCACACGCCATCGCCGGGAAGAATCCGCTCATCTCGCCCACTTTGGCGAGCTGCACCACGCCGACCTCGACGGCCAGGAGCCACGCCACACCGCCGAGGACCGCGCCGGCGACCGCTTCTCCCGCCCGGCCCGCGCCGCCACTCGTCCCTTTCGCCTTGCCTGCCATCAGACGTTCTCGCTGAAGACGCGCGCCCGTTCGGCCAGCATCCGTGCCGGGTCGTCGCTGATGATGCCGCATACGCCACGCTGCCAGAGCCGTCGTGCCTCGGCGGGATCGTTCACCGTCCAGACGTGCACGGGCACGCCGGCTGTCCGCGCGCTGGCGGCATACCCACGCATCGGCAGCGGAATTCCCCAATGCCGCGCCGGCATCGCGATCGAGGTGTAGGGCAACCGCGTCGGTCCGCGCCCACGAAGGGCCGAGGGAAGCAATCGCAGGAGGTCGCGCTGCGACGATCCGATGGCGATCGCCGAACCGGCGAACGGCGTCAGCGCCGCCGCGTGGAACGACGCCACGATGCAGCGCGCTGCAGCATCCGCGCGCTCGATCAGGGTGCGCAACGGGATCGCGACGTCGGGCACCTTGAGTTCGATCAGCAGCGGCGTCGATGGAAAGGCGGACAGGACATCGGCAAAGCGCGGGATGCCGATGCCGATGCCGCGGTACGGCGTGTGGCGTCGGTCGCGCGTGAAGCGGGCGCCGGCGTCCAATGCCGCGAGCGAAGACCAGCGCATCGCCGCCACCGCACCGCGGCCGTCCGTCGTGCGATCGACCGTCGGGTCGTGGTGGACGACGACCTCGCCGTCGGCGCTCAAGCGCACGTCGAGTTCCAAGGCGTCGACGCCGGCATCGACCGCTTGCTGGAACGACGCCAGCGTGTTCTCGGGGGCGTGCGCGGCGTTGCCGCGATGCCCCACGATGGGGTGTCGATCGAGGAAGAGCAGGGGATGCGTCACGGACCGGACGAAAACGAATCGGCGCCGGCCCCCGCAAGGGAGCCGGCGCCGATTCGCCCTGCCCGTCGATCAGAAGGTGTACGACAGGCGCGTCATCACGAGGCGGCCGATGTTCGGGACGCCGGCGAAGGTCGGACGCTGATTGTCGAGCACGTTCGTGGCGGTCAGCGACCAGAGGGCCTTCTTGCCGCCGATGTCGAAGCGGTAGTTGAGCCCGAGGTCGAGCATCATGTTCACCGGGACACCGCCGTACTCGGCGTTGTAGGCAAACGAGCCTGCCGGGCAGGCCCCGTTGACGCCGACGCGGGAGATCGGGCCGGTCGGCGCGTTGGCGATCGCGCCAGGACGGCCGACACCGATCGCGTTGCAATAGCCGGTGTTGTAGACACCCGAGTTGACCTGGAAGGCGTCCGTGTAGCGGCCTCGGACGTCAGCACCCCAGCCCTTCTCGGGATCCTGCTGGAACTTGATCGTGAGCGTCGAGCGGAGCCCCGGCGAGTTCGTCGCGAGCGGCAAGCCGTTGGCGTCGGTGAACTCGTCGAACTGCGTCTTGTTCACGCCACCGATCGTGCCCGAGATCGTCCACTGGTCGTTGGCGAGATATTGCCACGACGCGTCGAGGCCAGCGATCCAGAGCTCGCCGAGAATCGACTGGTACGTCGCCAGGAGATCGGGCGACGTGCCGAAGCGCGTGTCGTTGAAGGTCACCGTACCGAGCGGGGCTCGGGCCAGGTTGCCGAGCGCCCCAGGCACGAAGCCGTTGAGCGCGCCGGTCAGGATGCTGTTGATGACCGTCGGGATGTTAGCCGCCGGCACGCCGGCGTTGCCAAGTGCCGTCGCCAGCGCGCCCTGGAAGGCCGTGCCTGCCGCCGTGCCGAGGCCGGCCTGCAGACGACCACCCATATAGGTGCCGATCGCGCCCTGACCCGCGGGCGTCAGCGCCTCCATGAAGACGCTCGGCGTCGCCAGCGTCGCCGGCGTGCCGACGTCACGACGCAGCTGCGCCCAGCCGGCGATGTCCATCGAGAACCGCTTGCCGATCGCACCCTTCCAGCCGAGCTCGTAGGTCTCGTTGTAGGTCTGCTGCAGCGCGCGGATGTCCTGCAACGTCGCCGGCTGGATGTTCGTCGTCGCCGACGAGATGTACGCAACACGGGTCGGGATGTTCGCCGCCGTGGGCGTGCCCGTCCGCAGTGCGTCGATCGCCGCCGCGGCGGCGGCCGCCGCCTGCGTGCCGACCGACCCGACCACGGTCGGGATCTGCGCCTGCAGGCCGAGCGAGGTCAGCGCCGCCGCAATCGCCTGGTTGAACGCGCCGTTGAGGCCGGCCGTCGGCGTGCCGATCAGGCCGGTGCGCTGCACCGTGATCAGGCCGTTCCACGAGCTGGCGGCATTGGCACCGGTCTGCACGAACGTGCCGCCGGGGCCCGGAATGAACGGCGACCGCATGCAGTGGTTGCCGAACTGCGACGTGCCGGCACAGCTGCGGTCGTACTGCCACCCGTTCGCGTTGCCGAGGGCGCGGAGGTCGTAGCCCGAGCCGCCGAGGTTGCGGGTGTTGATGAGGTCGAGGAAGAACGAGAAGTTCGCCGGCGTGTTGAACGCGCGGTTGTACGTCGCACGCCAGGTCTGGTTGGCGTTGGGCTTCCAGAGCAGCGCGGCGCGCGGCGAGAAGAACGTGCCGCTCAGCTGGCTGTGGTCGTCGACGCGAATGGCACCGAGCAGCTCGAGGGCGTTGGTGAGCTTGTACTTGCCCTGGATGTAGCCGCCGATTTCGGTGACGTTGTCTTCGTCTTCGTTGCGGCCGCTGATGGTGTTGCCGGTCTGCGGCGTCGTGCCGATGTAGTCGAAGCCGTACGTGAAGTCGGCCTTGCCCATCGTGAAGCCGTGCTGCACCTGCGCCGAGAACACGGTCGACTTGTCGACGATCGGCTGACCGCTGCGGAGCAGGAAGGTGCCGTCGGTGCTCGTGCCGGCGTCATTGCCGGCGTTCGACGTGTTGAGGAACGCCTGCGCGAAGAGTCGGCCCCAGCGCATCCGCTGCTGGATGTTCTGGTACGTCCAGCCCTTGATCTGCGCGGTGCCGTTGGCGCCGGTCAGTTCGAGGCCGTTCTGGACGTTGGTCATACCGTACGTCGTGATGAACTCGAGATCGCCATCCTTGCCGCGCGGGCGCCAATCGAGACGGGCCTCGCCCGTGTAGCGACCCACGTCGAACACGCGGGCATTGCCGGCACCGGAGCGCGAGCCCGGGGCGGCCGTCGAGAACGTCAGGGGCTCGGCGAGGTCGTCGTAGCGGAAGTCCTGGCCGCGCATGAACTCGCCGGAGGCCTTGAAGGCCACCTTGTCGTTGAGGGCCTTCGCGGTGCGGAGGCCGAGGCGGTAGATGCTCTGCTCACCACCGTCGATCGAAATCGTCGACCCGTCGCCGTCGAAGGGCGAGCGCGTGATGATGTGCATCGCGCCGTTGCCCGAGTTCGGCCCGTAGAGTGCCGAGGCCGGGCCGTTGAGCACTTCGATCCGCTCGATGTCTTCGTTCGTGCCGGTGAACAGGAAGGGCACGTTGACGCGGAGCGACGGGACACCCGCGAAGCGGTAGTCCTGCAGCATCAGCATCGCGCCGGAGAAGGCGTTGTTGAAGCCGCGGGAGACGATGTTGCTCTGCACGATGCCGCCGGTCGAGATGTCGACACCGGGCACGTTGCGGAGGTTCTCGGCGACCGTCACCGCCGGACGCGACGCGATCTCGTCACGGGTCACCGAGGAGATCTGAGCCGGAGCATCCAGCACCTTCTCCGGCGTACCACGCGTGCTCGTCACCGCGATGCGGTTGAGTTCCGTCGCCTGCGCCATCAGACGGAAGTCGAGCGTGACCGTCTGCCCCGAGGCGATCGCCACTCCGTCGCGGCGCTGCGGCTGGTTGCCGAACCGGATCACCCGGACCGTGTAGGTGCCGGCCGCCACCGTCACACTGTACTTCCCTTCGCTGTTGGTTTGCGTGGCGGCAGCCTGCGTGTTCGCCGAGGTCAGGACGATGATGTTCGCCCCTTGAACCGGCATCCCGCCGTCTGCTTCCGTCACCTTACCGCTGATCGTGCCAGTCTGTTGCGCCTGAAGCATCGGCGCACAGAGCGCGAGCAGGGCAACCGCACTACGAATGAAGCGCATCGATAGTCCTCGATGAGGGACACGTCTGGGCCCGCTGCGTCATTGCAATGGGCGAGACTCCGGAGGGAGGACGCGTGTCGGGTGACCCGTGTCACATTCCGGCCTACGATTGATTGCGCATCACGTTACGGTTGTTCTGGAGGGGGTCAAGGTGCGGGACGCCCAGTCCGAATGGTTTCTTTTCATAGGGTAAACCCCCTAAAGCACAAGCGACGCGCTGCCTCTCACGATTCCAATGACCCGGTTTCCCGGTTTCACCCCTGCGGATCTGCGCTTCCTCGCGCAGCTCAAGCGACACAACACGAAAGCGTGGTTCGCCGCGAACCGCGACGTCTACGACACGTCGCTCAAGCCGCGACTGGCCACGCTCGTGGAAGCGATCGACGATCGACTCGCGCTCGCGGCGCCGGAAATCGTCGGCGACGTCAAGCGGAGCGTCTTCCGCATTCACCGCGATGTGCGGTTCTCCAAGGACAAGTCGCCCTACAAGACGCACGTGGCGGCGTGGTTCTTTCATCGGCGGGCGGGGAAGGGCGTCGCTAGCAGCTCGCCTGACGGCGGTGCAGCAGGCTTCTACGTGCACGTCGAGCCGGGCGGGAGTTTCTGCGGCGGCGGGATGTGGATGCCGATGCGACCGCAACTCCTCCGCATCCGGGACGCCATCGCCGCCAAGCCCGATGTCTTTGCCGCCACGCTCAAAGGCCCCTTCGCCCGAACCTTCGGCGCCCTCTCGACGGAGGCGATGCTCGTGCGCATGCCGCGCGGCTACGAGGAGAGCCATCCCGCCGCCGCGTGGATGCGCTACCAGTCGTTCACCGCAGAGCGCACGCTGACGACGGACGAGCTCGCCTCGCCGAAGCTGCCGGATCGCGTGGTGAAGGACTTTGTGAAGATGTTGCCGTTCGTTCGCTTCCTGAACCAGGCCCTCGGCTTCCCCGCAGACGAACGACGCGTAGTGTGACCGCGCGGCACGTGGCGCCGCCCCAGCGTCAGCGAATACCCAGCGCCTTGTGCGTCTGCACGCTCAGATGCCACCGCGGATTCGCGAGGCAGTACGCGAGGGCTGCCGCGGTATTGGCCGACGCCGATGGGCCGTCCATCGGTTGCAGGTACCAATGCGTGAACGCGAGTCCGTCGTAGCGGCTCGGCTCGCCGCCGGCTTGCGGGAAGACCAACTTGAGTTCGTCTCCGGCGGTCAGCACCAGCGGCGCGTTCGCTTTGGGGCTGACACAGATCCAATCCAGTCCCGGCGGGGCGGCCTGCGTGCCATTGGTTTCGACCGCGACTTCGAAGCCGCGGGCGTGGAATGCGGCAATCGCCGCGTCGTCCAGCTGCAGCAACGGCTCACCGCCCGTACACACCACGTACGGGACCGCGCGCGGATCCGCCTGCGACGGCCAGCGGGATGCGACGGCGTCTGCCAAGGCGTCCGCGGTCGCAAACTTGCCCCCGTCCGGGCCCACGCCCACGAAGTCGGTGTCGCAGAATTGGCAGATGGCACTGGTCCGATCGGCCTCGCGGCCGGTCCACAGATTGCAGCCGCTGAATCGGCAGAACACGGCGGGGCGACCGGCGTGGTGCCCTTCGCCCTGCAGCGTGTAGAAGATCTCCTTGACGGTGTACATCGTCAGCGCGTTCGGCTCGCGTATCGGGTGGGGTCGGCGACGCCCGCCTCGGCGAACCCGCGCGCGCGCAACAGGCAGGCGTCGCACTCCCCGCACGCCGCACCGTCAGGCGCGGCGTCGTAGCAGCTGGTGGTCTCGGCATAGTCCACGCCGAGTGAGAGGCCGAGCTGAATGATCTGCGCCTTGGTGCGCGCGATGAGCGGCGTGTGCACCGTCAGCGACTGCCCTTCCACGCCGGCGCGCGTCGCGAGGTTGGCGACCCGCTCGAACGCGGCGATGAACTCGGGACGGCAGTCGGGATACCCCGAGTAATCCAGCGCGTTGACCCCGATAAAGATGTCGCGCGCGCCCAGCACCTCCGCCCACCCCAGGGCGAAACTGAGAAAGATCGTGTTGCGCGCGGGGACGTAGGTGACGGGAATCCCCGTCGCCATCTCTTCGGCGTTCCGGTCCTTGGGAACGGCGATCGAGTCGTCGGTCAGCGCCGAGCCGCCGAAGGCGCGGAGGTCGATCTCCGCGATGCGATGTTCGGTCGCGCCGTATCGGGTGGCGACGCGGACCGCCGCGTCCAGCTCCGCCGTGTGGCGCTGACCGTAGCGGAAGGACAGGCAATGCGCCGAGAAGCCCTCGCGCACCGCGTACGCGAGCAGCGTCGTGGAATCGAGGCCCCCCGAGAGGAGCACCACGGCGGGACGGGTCATCCCACAAAACTAGCAGGACCCATTGCCACGGGCTGGCACGGCGCGAGCTTTCACTGGTCGCCCCTCGCCGCTGACTGGTCGTTCGCGGCGGGTCAACACCTTTCCTGGAGTTTCGCGTGACCGTTGCCTTCCGTCGCGTTCTGGCCGTTGCCGCGCTCGTGCCCGCCGTGGGTGCCGCGCAGCAGCCCGCAGCCGGGCCGCTCAAATTCCCCGCCAAGCCGTCGTCGCCGGCGATCACCGTGCAGGATCTGATGTCACGGCTGTACCTCTTCGCCGATGACTCGATGCAGGGGCGGAACACCGCGACCCCCGGGCACGACAAGGGCGTGGAGTACATCGCCGCTGAACTCAAGCGACTGGGGCTCAAGCCGGCCGGTGAGAACGGGACCTACTTCCAGACGGTCCCCTTCGTGCGTCGAGCGATCGATGGTGGCTCGTCCATCACGGTTGACGGACAGACGCTCGCGTTCGGCACCGACTTCCTGTATCAGGCGATCAACGGCGGCCCCACGACCGTAGCCGCCGCGCCGGTCGTGTACGGCGGTATGCTCGGTGACACCACGGCGACCGTCAGTGACATCGCGGGCAAGTTCATCGTGCTCCGGCCCGGCAGCGGGGCGGCGAACCAGCGGGCGATGATGGCGCAGCTCGGGCGCTACAGCGGCGCGGCAGGGGTCGCCATCGTCGTTGCGCCGATGATCCCGCCCCAGGCGGCGCGGCAGGCCACGACGCCACGCGTCACGTTGCCCGGGGCGCCGATGATGCCTGGTCTCCCCGGCGGCATCGTGCAGCTCACGACCGGCGCCGCCGCGAAGCTGTTCAACGCGCCGCTGGATTCGCTCAAGCCGGGAACCGTGGGCAAGACGGCGGCGATCGACGTCCGGATGAACGACGTGGCCGCCCCGTCGCGCAACGTGGTCGCGATGCTCGAGGGTCGCGACAAGGCGCTCAAGGGCCAGTTCGTGTCGGTTGGTGGCCACAGCGATCACGTGGGCACTGCGCCGGTGGCGGTGGACCACGACTCGCTCAAGGCGGTCAACTGGGCGCTCAATATGCACCGCGTGAAGGCGGGCAGCCCGGCCGCCGGACCGGTGCGCGATTCGATCATCAAGGCGGTCGTCGCAGGACTCAAGACCAGCGGTCGCCGCGACTCGATCCGCAACGGCGCGGACGATGATGGCTCGGGCTCGATGGCGGTGCTCGAGATCGCGGAGTACTTCGCCAAGGCCAAGCAGAAGCCGAAGCGCTCGATGCTCTTCCTCTGGTACACCGCCGAAGAAATCGGCCTCTTCGGGTCGCGCTACTACACCGACAACCCGACCGTGCCACGGGATTCGGTCGTGGCCAATGTGAACATCGATATGATCGGCCGTGGCCGTAGCGACGATATGCCGAAGGGCGGAGACGATTTCGTGCAGCTCGTCGGCTCGCGGCGGCTGTCGACGGAGTTCGGCGATCTCGTCGAGGCGGTCAATGCCAAGCGCAAGTCGAAGTTCACGTTCGACTATTCATTCGACGCCGACGGTCACCCGGAGAACATCTACTGCCGCTCCGACCACTACAACTGGGCGCGCTACGGCATTCCGGTGACCTTCGTGACCACCGGCCTGCACGGCGACTACCATCAGGTGACCGACGAGCCGCAGTACATCGACTACCCGCACTACGCGAACATCACGCAGTTCATTGCCGACGTGCTCGCCGAAGTGGCGAACCGCCCGGCCAAGCTGGTGGTCGACAAGCCCAAGCCGGATCCCAACGGCGCCTGCCGTCAGTAAGCAGCGCGTGCTGACCCGAATGCCAGACGGGGGGCCTCGCGATCACGCGAGGCCCCCCGTCTGGCATTTCGTCGGTCGTCGGCGCGCTAGGAGATCGACGTGCGGAACTCGCCCGTCGTGCGCAACTGCATCTGTGCGACGAGGCCGCGGAGCCGCGTGGCGTTCTCCAGCAGATGCGCCGCCGACGATGTCATCTGCTCGCAGGCCGCACTCTGCTCCTGCGTCGACGCGCTGACCTCTTCTGCCGACGCCGCGTGTTGCTCGGCCATCCGCGCGATCAACTGCAGCCCCTCGGCGGCGCCATCGACCGCCTGCACGTTCTCCATTGCGCCGAACGTCACGCCGCTCGCGGCGTGACGCGTGCGCTCGGCCGAGCCGCCGATGGCCGTGAGCGCCTCGTCGAGACCGCGCGAGACCGACTCGATCTCCGACACCGAGCCGACGCTGGTCTCCATCGTCTTCGAGGCCGTCACGACACGCTTGGTGACGCCCTGGGTCAGCTTCACCACGTCTTCCGCGGCCGTTTGCGCCTGTTCGGCCAAGCGGCGCACTTCTTCCGCGACGACCGCAAAGCCGCGACCGGCGGCGCCCGCCCGCGCGGCTTCGATCGCCGCGTTGAGGGCCAGCAGGTTCGTCTGCTCCGCAATCCGGCCGACCGTCACGACGAACCGGGAGATGTCATCCACCGCGCCCGACAGCTGCTGGACTTCTCCCGCAGCCGTGCGCACCGAATCACGGACCGACCCGAGAATCGTGAGCGCGCGCTCGATCTCGAGCCGCTTTTCCACCGCGGTGGACTCGATCGAGTGCGCCAGCGTGTTCACCTCCTCGGCGCCGGCCAGCACGCCTTGGGCACGGCCGCGAATCTGCCCCAGCTGCTCCTCGACGTTGCGCAGCTCGCGGACCTGCGACTCCGCGCCACCGGTCACGTCGTTCATCGCCGTGGCCATATGGCCGGCGGACATCGCCACCTGCTCGCTGACGCCAGAGAGCTGATGCGCCGAGGTGCTCACTTCGTCCGACGCCTGCACCGCGGCCAGCGTGACGCGCGAGAGCTGATCGGCGGTGGTGTTCATCGCCTGCGCGAGATCGCGGAACTCGTCCGGGAGCGCGCCTTCAGTGCGTGCATCGAGGTTGCCGGACGCGAGCTCGCGGGCGTGCTGCACGAGTCGCTTGAGCGGTCGCGCGATCCAGCCCACGGTCGAGACGACGGTGAGAATGCCGAGCAGCACGGCCACGCCCGTCACGATCAGCACGATCATCGTGCGGCGTCCAGCGTCGGCGACGAGCGCCGCTGCTGCCTCCGACACCTTGCCGGCCTTGAGCAAGCCCAACTGCTGCACGTCGGCGAGGAGCTGCGACACCACGGGGTTCGCGGCTTCGGCTTCGACGAGCGCGTCACGCTGGCGCCCCAGATCGGCCAGGCGATGGGCCAACGCGTAGCGGACTTCGAGCTCCGCAAGTCGCTTGTCGATGTCGGCGATCAACGCGACTTCCTGCGACGACTGCCCACGGCGGCGGTTCATATCGCGCACGATGCCGTGCGAGGCCCAGCCGAGTGACTCGAACTGGCCCTGCGACAGCGAATCCCGCTGATCGAGGTAGTGGATCGCCGCGGCGATCTGACGCGCCGTGTTGGCCGAGAGCTTCGACGAGAGTTGCGCCTCGGCCTGCACGTCCGTGAGGGTGACCGAGATCGCATCCGCCATCTCGGACAACGCGCCGCGCGCCGTCACCCCAGCGCCGACGATCAGCAGGACCAACAGGGCGAAGCCAGCGACCAGCCGGTCGCGAATGGAGTCGAACCGGAGCCCGATCACTGCCCCTCCACCGGCTCGAGCGTCCCGCGGGCAATGCGCGTGATCCGGATGCCCTTGTTCTCGGGGTCGCCGTTGGCGCCAAGCCGGATCGTGCCGGTCGCGCCTTCCATCGAATTGCCCGCGGCAAGCCAGTCGCGAATCTTGGCGCGATCGCTACCGACCTCGCCGATCGCGCGGGCCGCCAGCATCACCGCGTCGTACGCGAGCGCGGCGTTGTTGTCGGGCTCCATTCCGTATCGCGCCGAGAAGGCCTTCACGAACGACTGCGCCGCTGCGCGGCGGTCGCGTGCGGCGAAAGGCACACCGACGTACACGCCGTCGGCGGACGGTTCGGCGACGACCGGCGCCCAGCCGTCGGCGCCGAGGAGGTCACCCTCGAACTTGCCGGCGCGAAACTGCGCGATCAGCGGTAAGCCCGTCGACTCCGTGCCCGCGACGAAGACCAGGTCCGCCTGCTGTGCCTTGACGTAGGCGAGATACGGTTCGAACTGGGTCTGGTCGACCGCCATTGGAATGACAGCGACGATCTTGCCCTTGTAGGCCCGACGGAACGCGTCGGCCAAGCCGCGGCCGTACGCGTCGTTTTCATACAGAATGGCCGCGCGACCGCGATTGAGCGTCTCGGCGAAGCGCGCCAGCGAGATCGCGCTGGCCGAATCGCTCGGCACCACGCGGAACACCCAGCGCGACACGCCGGTGAGGTCGGCAGACGTCGCCGTCGTCGCGATGGCTGGGAGGCTCCCGGCGTCGTAGACGGGGGCGGCTGCGACCATCGCGCCCGACGCGAGATGCCCGATCACCACCGACACACGAGGGTCGTTCACGAGCGAATCCGCCACGGCGGCGGCGACCGCACCGCTCGCCTGATCGTCGAGCGCCCGCAACTCGATGCGGCGTCCCTTGACGCCGCCAGCGGCGTTGAGTTCGGCGATCGCCAGCTCGGTGCCCCGACGGCTCATCGCGCCGTATCCGGAGTCCCATTTGCCGGCGGCGCCGAACACGATGGCGTCCGTGCGCTCGGCGCAGGCGATCGCGCCAAGAAGTATGAGAGTCGCCAGTCCGCTGCGTCGCGTCACTCGCGTCCGATGCTCCATATGGGGGAAGGGGGTCCGGGCAAAGACGACTGCCGGTGGTCAGGTGTCACACGGCGGACTGCGTTCCCCCGCCACCTCACAAAGCGTCCCTACCGGCCAGCCGGTTCCTGCTGCGTCAGGCAGTGGAGGGTACCCAACCCCCACACCAGATCCACCGCGTGGATGCCGGTGACCGTTCGGGTCGGGAAGAGCTCGGCCAGCGTATTGAGGGCGATCCGATCGTTCGGATCGTTGAAAGTCGGCACCAGCACCTGGCCATTCGCGATGTAGAAATTCGCGTAGCTCGCGGGCAACTGCACACCGTCCATCATCACCGGCCGGGGATACGGCAGCGTCACGACGCGAAACTCTGGCGCGTCCGCCGCGAGCCGCCGCAGGTTGTCGGCCGATCGCCGGTGGTTCTCATCGGACGGATCCTGCTCGTGGGCCACCACGATCGTGTCGGCCGACACGAAGCGCGCGACGTCGTCCACGTGGCCGTGGGTGTCGTCGCCAACGCAGCCCTCGCCCAGCCAGATCGTTTTGCGAATCCCGAGCCAGTCGGCGAACACCCGCTCGTAGTCGGCGCGACCCATCCCGGGATTGCGCTCCTGCTCGTGCGAGAGCAGGCACTCTTCCGTCGTGAGCAGCACGCCGGCGCCGTTGCCGTCGATCGCGCCCCCCTCGAGCACCACCCGCTGCGTCGCGTCGGTGGGACGCAGCGGCTCGTGCCGCGGAGCGCCGGTGATCGACCCGATGGCCGTGCCGACCAAGGCGTCCGCCGCGTGATTGTCGTACTTCGCCCACGCGTTGAAGCGCCAATTCACGAGATGCACACCGGGATCGCGACCGTGCACGATCGTCGGTCCCGAATCCCGCGTCCAGACGCGGTCGGTCGGGACGACGTGCAACCGCACGCGGTCTTCCGGTACGTGGTGCAACGCCAGCGTCTCTGACGCATCCTCGCGGACGGCGTCGGTGCTGCAGAGAATCTCCACGAGCTCGCCCGCGCTCAGCACGCGCGCGATTTCGGCGTACACCCACGGGATCGGCGCGAACTTCCCGGGCCAATCGGGTTCGTGGTGCGGCCACGCGATCCACGTCGCCCGATGCGGCTCCCACTCCGCCGGCCAGCGTACTCCGGCGAGACTCACGAGCCCAGCCACCGGTTGAGGATCGGGCCGTAGGCGTCGATCCGTCGATCCCGCAGGAACGGCCAGTTGCGACGCGTTTCTTCGATCAACGACGGATCACACTGCGCCAGCAGCACGGTCGGCACCGTACCCGCTTCGGCCAGCGGCCGGCCGAAGGGATCGTAAATGAACGAGTGTCCGAAGAACTCGAGACCGTCGGTCCCCGGTTCGGCCTCGAAGCCGGTGCGATTGGGGGCGGCGACGAACACGCCGTTGGCGATCGCGTGCGCACGCTGCGCGGTCCGCCACGCATTCACCTGCGCTTCGCCGAACGACGCCTTTTCGGCCGGGTGCCAGCCGATCGCCGTGGGATAGAACAAGATGTCGGCGCCGAGCAGCGCGGTGATGCGCGCCGACTCGGGGTACCACTGATCCCAGCAGATCAGCACGCCGATCTTCGC
>JANRJP010000071.1:0-16383 GCA_033763905.1 Gemmatimonadaceae bacterium | reverse complement strand
CGCTTTGGCGTAACGTTTCAGGATGTTCTGCCCCGACTGCGGCTCCTGGAACAGCACGCGCGCCGCGACCTGCGCGCGCTGTCAGGCCGAACTGCCGGCCCTCCCCGACGCGCCGTTCGACAAGCCGGACGAGGAGATCTCGCAGCTGCGCATCGCAACCGGCAACCGCTATCGTGTGGTGAAGCGGCTCGGTTCGGGCGGAATGGCGCACGTGTACTTCGCCGAGCACGCCACGCTGGGGCGCGCGCTGGTGATCAAGGTGCTGCACCGGCATCTCGCACGCGACGACGAAATGCGCGAACGCTTCTTCCGCGAAGCCGAGGCGGCAAGCCGTCTGGTGCATCCGCACATCCTCACGATCGAAGACTACGGCGAAGCGCCGGACGACATCGTGTATCTGGTGATGCCGTACTGCGCCGGCGGCTCGCTTGCGGGCAAGCTGATGGCTCAGCGCACACTGGATCCCGCCTACGTGGCGGCGACGTCGGCGCAGTTGGCGTCCGCGCTCGACTATGCGCATCGGCTGGGGCTCGTGCACCGGGACATCAAGCCCGACAACGTGCTCTTCGATGCCGACGGTCACGTGCGACTCACCGATTTCGGCATTGCCACGGCGCGGTCGCACACGCGGCTCACCGCCACCGGACGTGCGATGGGGACGCCGCACTATATGAGTCCCGAGCAGGCGATGGGTAAACTCATCGACGGACGCTCGGATCTCTACGGCATTGGCGTGCTGCTCTACGAGTGCATTCTCGGCTTCCCGCCCTTCGACGGGGCCGATGCGTACTCGATCGGCTTCAAGCACGTGAACGAAGCCCCGGTCGCGCCCGACACGGTCGATTCGCGCATTCCCGCCGCGCTGTCGGCGATCATTATGCGCTGTCTCGCGAAGAACCCCGCGGAGCGCTACGAGCGGGGCGATCATCTGTCGGACGCGTTGATGGCGTGGCTCGCGACCACCACCGCGTCGACGTCCACGACTGAACCTGAACGTCGCGCCCGCGTGTCGCGCGCGATGACGCCCTTTGGAGGCCAACCGTGAAGGTGCACGCCGAAATCCTCACGCTCGACACCAAGCATCCGTTCGTCATCGCGCGCGGCGGCTCGCAGCGGTACCGCACCGTGTTCATTCGGCTCGTCGATGACGACGGCGTCGAAGGCTGGGGTGAGGCGGCCGCGACGCCGTACTACGGCGAGACGGCCGAGACCGTGTTGGCGGTGATCGAACGCGTGCGGCCGATCCTGGAGCAGGCGAACCCGTGGCACATCGAGGCCACCGAAGCGGCGATTTCGCGGTCGATTGGGCGCAACCCCGCGGCGAAGGTCGCGATTTCGATGGCCCTGCACGATCTGATGGGCAAGCGCGTCGGGCAGCCGCTGTACAAGCTCTGGGGACTGGATCCCGCCGCGTCGCCCAAGAGCTCGTTCACGATTGCCATTCCCGCGTCGCTAGACGAACTGCGCTCGCGGGTGCACGAGGCGATCGATGCGGGGTACCCGGTGCTCAAGGTGAAGTTGGGCTCGGATCGCGACGAAGCCTTGATTCGCACCGTGCGCGAGACGGCGCCGAACGCGTTGCTGCGCGTGGACGCCAACTGCGCGTGGACGCCGCGGCACGCGGTGTCGATGATTCCGCTGCTCGAAGGTCTGGGTGTGGAGTTTGTCGAGCAGCCGTTGGAGCCCTGGGATCTCGATGGCCTCAAGTTCGTGCGCGAGCATTCGTCGCTGCCGATCGTGGCCGACGAGTCGTGCCTGGTGGCGAGCGATGTCGCGAAGCTCGCGGGCATCGTCGATGGTATCAACCTCAAGCTGGCCAAGTGCGGCTCGCTCGGCGAAGCCAGGAAGATCGTCACCGTCGCGCGCGCCCACGGGATGCTGGTGATGGCGGGCTGTATGATCGAATCGTCGGTGGCCATCACCGCCGCCGCACACTTGGCGCCGCTGCTCGACTACGTGGACCTCGACGGTGCCGCGCTGCTCGCGCAGGACCCCTTCGTGGGCGCGACGATCACCGGCGGTGTGGTGACGCTGCCCAGCGGTCCGGGGCTCGGACTGAGCCGTCGGTAGTCTGGCGCCGGTCGGCGATCGCGCAATGATCGACGACAGCACGCCGGCCGCGCGGCTGGTGGACGTGGCGCTGCCCGCGCCACTGTTCCGCAGCTACACCTACGCGGTGCCCGACGACCTCTCGGCGCGCGTGCAGGCGGGCTCGCGCGTCGTGGTGCCGCTGCCGGGCAAGAAGGTGCTTGGCATCGTGACTGGCGAGGCCGCCAAGGCGCCGCCGGTCGCGCCCAAGCTCGTGCTCGCGGCGCCTGATGCCGCACCCGCGCTCGATCCCGCACTGCTGCAGTTGGGGCGCTGGATTTCCGAGTACTACGCGACGCCGCTCGGGCTCGTGTACCGCGCGATGCTCCCGGCGGCGATGACCTCGTCGGCCAAGCCGGATCGCGCGCCGAAGACCGAGCGGATGCTGGTGCTGACGACCGAGCTGCCGACGCTGCTCGAACGCGAGCGCGCGTTTGCGCGGGCTCCCAAGCAGCGCGAGGTCTACGAACTGCTCGAGTCGATGGGCGGCAAGGGCAGTGGGCCAGTGCTGCGGGAGCGGTTGGGCACCACGGACGCCGCGTTGCAGGCGCTCGTGAAGAAGGGACTGGCCCGCTGGGAGCGCGAGACGCGAATGCGCGACCCGTTTGCTGGCCGACGCGTGGTGCGGGCGCAGCACGCGCCAACGGACGACCAGCGTCGCGCGATCGACGCGCTGCGCGGCACACCGGCGGGCGACACGGTGCTGCTGCACGGCATTACCGGCAGCGGCAAGACGCTGGTGTACCTGGAGTTCTTGCGCGAAGTGGTTGAGCAGCGCGGACAAGGCGCGATCGTACTGGTGCCGGAGATTGCCCTCACCCCGCAGACGGTCGATCGGTTTCGCAGCGTGTTCGGTGACAGCGTGGCGGTGCTGCATTCGGGGCTCAGCGACGGTGAGCGCCACGACGCGTGGCGGGCGCTGGCCGCGGGCGAGCGGCGGATTGCCGTGGGCCCGCGCTCGGCCGTCTTTGCGCCGGTGCAGCGGCTCGGCGCGATCGTCGTGGACGAAGAGCACGAGCAGACCTACAAGCAGCACGAGACGCCGCGCTACCACGCGCGCGATGTGGCGATTGTGCGCGCGCGGCTGGCCGGTGCGGTGTGCGTGCTGGGCAGCGCCACGCCGTCGCTCGAGACCTGGCGCAACGCGCAGGACCGGCGCTATCGGCTGCTTGCGCTGCCGGAGCGTGCCGGCGCGGGCCGCCTGCCGCACGTCGACGTCGTGGACCTGACCAAGCAACCGATCTCCGCCGATCCGCTGCGGCGTGTGGTGAGTGTCGAGCTCGAGGCGGCCTTGGAGCGGACGCTCGACGCTGGTGATCAGGCGATTCTGCTGCTCAACCGCCGAGGGTATTCGGCCTTCGTGCAGTGCCCATCCTGTGGTGACGTGGCGACCTGCCCGAACTGCGCGATCTCGCTCACTGACCATCGCGGCCCCGATCGCCTGGTGTGCCACTACTGCCAGCACGTCGAGCCGCCGCGGCGCGCGTGCGCGCGCTGCGGTGGGGCGACGCTGGCGCGGCGCGGCATCGGCACGCAGCAGTTGGAGCAGTTGCTCGCCGAGCGGTTTCCGACGGCGCGGCTGGCGCGAATGGATGTCGATACCACCTCGGGCAAATGGGCGCACGCCGAGATTCTCGATCGCGTCGCACGGCGCGAGGTGGACATTCTCTTCGGGACGCAGATGATTGCGAAGGGGCTCGACTTCCCCGATGTGACGCTGGTGGGCGTGATCGATGCCGATGTCGGGATCAACCTGCCGGACTTTCGCGCGTCGGAGCGCTGCTTTCAGTTGCTGGCGCAGGTGGCAGGGCGGGCCGGGCGCGGGCCCAAGGGTGGTCGGGTGTTGATTCAGACTCGCGCGCCCGGGCACCACGCGGTGCAATGCGCGGTGACGCACGACTATGCGCGCTTCGTGGCCGAGGAGCTGGAGGGACGGCGCTTCCCCGCGTATCCGCCGACCGTACGGCTCGCGAACGTCATCGTGAGCGGCGTCGTGCAGGAGTCCACGCAGCAGTTGGCGCAGCAGGCGGCGGATTGGCTCCGGGAGACCATCGCCGCGCGCGGCTGGCCGGGGCTCACGGTGATGGGGCCGGCTCCCTGTCCGGTGGAGCGCATTCAAACCCGTTGGCGCTGGCACGTGGTGATCAAGTCCGAGCAGGCGGCGCCGCTGTCGAAGCTGGGGCGCGCGCTGGTGTCGACCTTCCCGGTACCTTCGGCTGGTGAGCTTCGGGTCGTGCTGGACCGCGACCCCGTGTCCCTGCTGTAGCTGGGCGGAAGCGGGGCCACGGGGGAATGCAACGCCTTGAACCCGCCCCTCGGAGTATGGAGCTTTCAGGGGTGACCGAGACTCAAGTGCGTTTCCTGCGGGCGATCGCGGCCCAGATTCCGGCCGAGCGGGTGGTCGAAGTGCATCTGTTTCCTGCCCTTCGCCAGGGGACCGTCGAGACTGGCGTGGCAGTGGTCGCCGAGGAGGCGCCCGAGGGGAGCGACAAGCACATCGTGCACTCGGCGCGCTATCGCCACACGGTGAAGGGCCCCGATCGCGGCAAGTGGGAGACCGATATCGTTGCCGAGGCAGACGCCCCGCTGGTGACGGTGGAGGCCGTGGTGCGTGGGGTGCGGCACCGGGCGGGCGAGTCCGGCGAACCGGAGCGGCTGTCGGCGGACGAGTTCCGCGCGGCAATCGCCGCAGACGCGTGGACACCAGCCCAGTAGTCGCGCGCTTCTCGCAGTATTTGCGCGAACGCGGGTTGCCGGTCACCGGACAGCGGCTCGCGATCGCCGACGTCGCGTTGGGCGCCGAGCATCACTTGAGCGCCGAAGAAATCGCCGAGGGCACGCGGGCGCGCGGGCATCAGGTCGGTACCGCCACGGTGTACCGGACGATCGACATCCTGCTCAAGAGCGGCCTGCTGGTGGAGCGCGATTTCGGCGAAGGATTTCGCCGCTTCGAGCCCGCGCGCGATACGCCGCACCACGAGCATTTGCTCTGCACCGTCTGCGGCGCGGTGGTGGAGTTCCGCGACGAGCGGCTGGAGCGGATGACGATGCTGGCTGCCGAGACGCGTGGGTACGCTCGGCAGTCGCACCGCTTGGTGATCTATGGCGTGTGCCCGACCTGCCAGCGCGACGGCCAGCCGCGTGGTCAGGGGGCGCGAGGGGCGCCGCCGCGGCGGTAGGTGCGCGGGCCGGCGATGCGCGGCAGCGCCCCGACTGGCGGAGGAGACCAGGCGCCGACGATGGAGTCGGCGAAGACCCGGCCAACGAACACCCCGAGCGTATCGCTCGTGAACTCCGGTTGCACCACCACGCGCAGATCGTCGCCGCGCAGGGTGCCTAGGGCGCCGGTCGCAATGCCGCTGCCCGCAGGACCTCGCCCGCGAAAGCGCCCGCTCACCGACGAAATCGTCGGGCCCGGCGATTCGAGCCAAAGGGTCAGCGTGTCCGTGCCGCTGGTCCACTCGGCGTCGAGTGGCGAAGACGGCGATTGCGTGACGCTCACCAGGCGGGTCAGGAGTGGCAGCGCCGCGCCGAAGAGACCGATGCCGCCCTCGAGCTTGTTGATCAGGCCCGAGCCGCTGAACGGATCGTTGCCGGAGCGATAGTAGTCGAAGAAGGCGGTGTCGACGGCCACCACCGACAGCGACTGCCGATGTCCCGGCACGAAGACGTTGGGGAGTCCTTCGGCAAAGAAGTTCTTGAGCGACCCAGACAGCGCAAAGGACGTCGAGTCATTGAAGAGGAACCACGGGCCGCGCGGCGTGTCGACGCGGATGGTGTTCGTGCGCGCCCCGGGCACCGGCGTCCACGCGAGCCGCAGGGTGTCGCGCAGGCGGTCGAGAGTATCGGCGACGACGGTACTGCCTTCGCGAGTGATCGGCCCCGGAATCCGGGTTCGGCCGGTCACCACACGGCCGTCTGCGGCCGTGACGCGGAGGGTGTAGATCCCACCGGGCACGAAGATCGTGGACGAGACGCGATACAGCCCCGTGCCGCGTGCGCCGCTGGCTCCCAGGACGACGTCTTCAACGCCGGTGGCAGACCCGACGACGGTCCCCGCGGCATCGGTGCGCGAGATCGTCACGGTGGCACCACTCACCGGGATGCCGCCGCCCGAGCGGATCGGATCCGACGGATCGTACGTGAGCGTCGTATCAATCCGCACGCGGCCGGTCAGCGTCTCTTCCACCAACACGACCTGCTGCGCCTGATCGGGATTGAGGACCGCGTGAATCACCAGCGTCGGCGCCGTCTGCGAGATGACCGTCTCGTCGAACTCGCAACCCGCCAGCAGCAGGGCGCACGCGGCCGAGAGCAGGCGCGTGACCGCGCCGCGAAGCGTGCGTCGCGTTACCACGAGAGACTCACTCCGAAGGTGGGCAGCAGCGGAAACTGCGAGAACGCGCTGCGGGTGGGCGGGTTGTCGGCGTAGTCGAACACGTAGGTGAAGACGTTGCGGGCGTTGTACGCGTTGATCACCGAGATGAACGGCGACCACGCGATGCCCCACTTGGTGCCGGTGCGGGTCGCGCTCAGGTCGAGACGCTGGAACAGCGGGAAGCGCGCCGCATTGCGCGGCCCGCCGAGCGGCTCGCGGTCGGGGCCGCCGCTGGCGTTTTCCCAGGTGTTCGTGACCGGGTTGTAGGTGCGGCGGACGATCTGCCCTGCGATGTCAGTGAAGGGGACACCGGTACCGAGCCCGAGTCGCACGCCGTACTGCCACTTGCCGCCGGGCTTGTACGAGCCGACGACGTTCAGGTTGTGACGGCGATCGTGCACCGGGTAGAACCGCCCCTGCGGGCCGTCACGCGTACTGATCGCAAAGGAGTAGGCGATCCAGCCCGACAGCTTGCGCGACTCCAACTGCCGCGCGAGGAGATCGAAGCCCCACGACCGCCCCGTCGTCACGATGAACTCGTCGCCGCGCAGGTCGGGATCGTTGAAGAGATTCGATGCCGGCAGGCGATCGTAGTACTTGTAGTAGCCCTCCAGCCGCACGAAGCGGGCGTCGTCGAGCCAGCGCTCCACGCCGGCCATGGCCTGCCGCGCCCGGGCCACGGGAATGAAGTCGTCGGCGGCGAGCCAGAAGTCGAACACGCGCACCGGCGCATTCTCGTTGCGGAGCGCGACCATCCACTGCGACACGAGTCCGCCCGCCAGCGTGAACGCGGTGCGCACGTTGGGGAGCCACTTCACCGACGCGCGTGGCGACAGCCCGGACCAGCCGGTGCCAGTGACGGTTTCCGCGCGAAGGCCGGTGCGAATCAGGAGTTGCGACGAGGGGCGGAAGATGTCATCCACATAGCCGGCGATCGAACTGGGGCGCTGCCGCAGCCCGAAGATGTCGCCACCGCCGGCCTGCGCCGCGCGCACGTTGTAGTCGACGGTATAGGCCGACCATTCGTAGCCCGCGAGCATTTCGTGTCGACCGCGCCAGCCGGTGAGCTCGCCCCAGGCGCGGGTCTCGGTCACGCGATTCTTGAACGACAGCGAGCCCGAGCCGACATCGAGCGTGGTACCGAACCGTGTCCAGCTCACGCGCTGCATCGCCTTGGCGCTGTCGGTGCCGGCCACGGCGCCGAAGGGTTGCTCGTACGCCGCGCCCGCGACCGCATTGCCCCAGTCGAACAGCAGCCGACCCCCGCCCGCCTGTGTGCTGTCGCCGAAGGTCGCGAGCGAGGCGTCGAGCACATCCGCGCCCCAGTAGCCGGTGAACGAGAGCGTGGCGCGACCCGGCAGTCGGTGCCGCAGGTGCGCCTGCACGTCAGTGAAGTAGTAGGGCAGCGTGTTGTCGCTCAGCGCCGCCACGAACTTGTCGGCGTAGGTGCGGCGGCCCGCCACATTCCAGGAGGTGCGTCCGCGGTTGGTGGTGCCGCCGAGGGACAGCGACGACGCCAGGACCGACATCGACGCCGCGCCGTGAATGCCGCCGCGCTCCTCGGACTTCGGGGCGACGCTCAACACGCTCGACAGCCTCGTGCCGTAGCGCGCCGGAAAGCCACCGGGCGTCAGCTCGAAATCGGCGACGGTTTCGTCGATGAACGTGCCGAAGAGGCCGCCTAAGTGAAACGGGTTGTAGATCGGGTAGCCGTCGAGCAACACGAGATTCTGGTCGCTCTCGCCGCCACGCACGTTGTAGCCGGCGGTGAAGTCGTTGGGCGCCACGACGCCCGGCAGCAGCTGCACCACGCGCAACACGTCGGGCTCACCAATCACCGGCAGCCGCTTGAGCACGTCGCCGCGCACCGTGACCGTGCCTGCATCCGGCTTGCGCAGGAAGGCCTCGCGTTCCGGGGCTTCGGCGGTGGTACGGACCGCCTGCAACTGCGCGGCTTCGCGCCGAATGCGGAAGGTCACCGTGACCGTGTCGCCGGGGCGAATGGTCACCGTGGTTTCGTCGGTGCTGTAGCCCAGCAGCCGACCGCGAACGACCCAGCGGCCGGCCGGCACGCGCGGGACGACGAACCGGCCCTCTGCGTCGCTAAAGGTCCCCGTCAGGGCACCAACGACGGCAATCGTTGCCCGCGGCACGCCGTTGCCCGAGGCCGCATCGAGAATCCGGCCGCGCAACACGCCGGTGGTGTCCGCCGGCTGCTGCACGAGCAGCGCGGCGCCGAGCACAAGAGACGCAATCACGACGTGGCAATACGCGAAGCCGCCTCGGAAGTTCCGGCCGAGGCCAAGGCGTTACCCACTGCCTCGATGTCGGCATCCATCAGCTGGCGGGCGAGCAGGGTCCAGTACCGTCCCCGCGCCTCCCACAAGGTCTCGTGCCGCCCTTGCTCGACAATGCGCCCTTCGTCGAGGACGATGATCCAGTCGGCGTCGCGGATGGCGCTCGCGCGGTGCGATGCAATCAGCGCTGTGCGCTGCGCCAGCGCGCCGCGCAGCGCCGCCAGAATCGCCGCCTCGGTGTGGGTATCCACCGCCGACAGCGCGTCGTCGAGCAGCACCACCGCGGGATCGCGGGCCAGCGCCCGCGCAATGGCGGCCCGCTGCTTCTGGCCCCCCGACAGGTTGATGCCCCGTTCGCCGAGCATCGTACCGTAGCCATCCGCGAAGCCGCGAATGGCCTCGTCGAGCTGCGCGGTCTCGGCGGCCCGTACGGCCTGCTCGAAGGCCCGCGCACCCGCTGGAGACGCCAGATCGGCGTCCTCGGCGACGACATCCAGTCCGTAGGTGAGGTTGGCCCGGATGCTTTCACTGAAGAGCAGCGATTCCTGCGGCACGTAGCCCAACTCGCGGCGCAGGGCGTCGAGCGACAGCGCCTGCAGCGGCACGCCGTCGAGCAAAATCTCGCCCTCGTCGGGATCGCGGAGACGGGGGATCAGGTCCAGGAGGGTGCTCTTGCCACTGCCGGTCGCGCCCACGATGCCCAGCGTCTGGCCGGCGTCGATCACGAAGCTCGCGCCGCGCAGCAGCCAGCGTCCGTCGGCGTTGGCGGCCGGGTGCCGCACGCCCACGTTGCGAAATTCCAAGCGGCGACCGCCGCGCGTCCGCGGCCCCAGCGTTGCCGGCGCCGCCGGTGATGTCACGGTCGGTACGGCGTCGAGCACGTCGAGCAGCCGTCCCATCGACGCCGCGCCGCGCTGGAACAGGTTGGTGACCCAGCCCAGCGCAATCAGCGGCCACGTGAGCATCGTGAGGAACAACCCATACGCGACGAACGTCCCGACGGTCATTCGCCCATCGAGCACGCGACCGCCGCCGACCAACAGCACGATGACCGCGCCGGTCCCTGCGAGCAGGCCCAGCGAGGGGTTGAGCAGACCCTGCAAGCGCGCGAGGGCGAGGTTGCGCCGCACATACTCCTCGCTCAGCGCGCCGAAGCGCGCGACCTCGGCGCGTTCCTGGCGAAACGCGCGCACGATGCGGGTGCCGCTCAGGTTCTCCTGCACCATCGCGGTCATCGTCGAGAAGTGCTCCTGCGCCGCCTCCGAGCGGTCGTGGACGGCACCGCCGATGCGCGCCATCAGCAGCGGGAGCAGCACCAACGGCGCCACCGCATAGAGCGTCAGCGAGGGCTCGAGCCGCACCATCGCGCTCAACACGACGATGCTGCCGACGATGGTGTTCGTGAAGTACATAATCGCGGGGCCGGCGGCCATCCGGACGGCGCCGAGATCATTCGTGAGGCGCGCCATAATGTCGCCGGTACGCATCCGGCTGAACCACGCCGCATCGAGTCGCGTGAGCGCGGCAAAGCAGTCATTGCGCAGGTCGTACTCGACTTCGCGGCTCAAGCCGTTGAGCAGATCGCGCATCGCAAAGCGCAGGACGCCGGCACCGGCGGCGACCCCGATCATTCCCGCGCCGAGCCACCAGATCTCGCGCGCCGGTGCGCCCGCGCGCATCGCGTCGATCGCGCTCCGCAGGAACCACGGACCGGCCGAACCCAGCGTGGCACTCGCCGCGACCGCAATCAGTCCGACGAACAGCTTGCGACGATAGCGCGCGAGATACGGCACCAGTCGCCAGAGCGTCCGCCACCCGCGCGGACGCGGCGGGTCCGACGGCCGCGCCGCGCCGGATGCGAGAGGGGCTACCACCCGATCGCGAGCCCTTCGCGCCGCGGATCGACGGCGCCGATCCACCCACCGGACGGGTCACGAACGATCACCGTGCTGCGGCCCGTGCCGCCGGGCTCGACCGTCCAGCCCATGCGTCGCAGTTCGTCGAGCACCGTGGGCGGTACGCCGCCCGCTTCGTAGCGCAGCACGTCGGGCAGACCCTGGTGATGCCAGCGCGGTGCGGCGATCGCCTGACTGAGCGGCATCCGGTGATCCACGACGTTCACGATCAGCTGCAGCACCGCCGAAATGATCAGCGCACCACCGCGGGCGCCGACCAGCATCAGCGGCGCACCATCGGGCCCCAGCACCATCGTGGGCGTCATCGACGACAGCATCCGCTTGCCCGGGGCAATGGCGTTGGCTTCACCCTGCACGAGTCCGTACGCGTTCGGCACCCCGGGACGCGCGGCGAAGTCGTCCATCTCGTCGTTGAGGAAGATGCCGACCTCGGGGACGTACACGCCGGAACCGAACAGATCGTTGATCGTCGTCGTGGTCACCACGGCGTTGCCATCGCCATCAACCACGTTGTAATGCGTGGTCTCCGGACTGTCCTTGCGCGTCGGCGTCGCCACCGGCGTCGGCGTGGCGTGCTCTTCCGAGAGACGCGACCGCAGCGCCCGCGCGTAGCTCTTGCTCGTGAGCTCGGCAATCGGCACCGGCACGACGTCGGGGTCGCCGACCTTGGCGTTGCGGTCGATGAACGCCAGTTGAAGCGCCGAGCCGAGCTGATGCGCCTGCGCGGCAGTGCCCGGGGGCGCCAGCGTCGGCCACGTCTCGAGGATGTTCAGCGCTTCGATCACCGCGATGCCGCCGGAGGAGACCGGCGGCATCGCCAGAATGGTGTGGCCGCGGTACGAACCGCGCAGGACTTCGCGCTCGCGGACGCGATACGCGGCGAGATCCGTTGTCGTGATCAAGCCGCCGCCGCGCCGCATTTCGGCGGCGATGCCCTCGGCGGTCGGCCCCCGGTAGAAGCCGTCGGCGCCCTTCTCGGCGATGCGGGCGAGCGTATTCGCGAGCGCCGGTTGCCGAAGGACGGTCCCGACGGCAAGCGCCTGACCACCGGGGAAGAAGACGTCACGCCCGGCGAAGCGCGAGATCAGGCCTCGTGCCCCGTTGAGCGCCGCGTGCAGTGACGAATCCACCACGAATCCGTCGCGGGCGAGCGCCAGGGCAGGGGCCACGACCTCGATCCACGGCAGCTTGCCGTGCGCGCGATGCGCGGCCCAGAGGCCGGCCACACTGCCGGGTACACCGCTGGCGCGATGGCCCACGCGGGAACCATCGGTTGGCTTGCCGTCGGTGCCGATGAACATCTCGCGCGTCGCGGCGGCGGGCGCCATTTCGCGGAAATCAAAGGCGGCCGTGCGACCGTCGGCGAGACGAATCAGCATAAAGCCGCCGCCCCCGAGGTTCCCCGCCTCGGGATACGTCACGGCGAGCGCAAAGCCGACGGCCACGGCCGCATCCACCGCATTGCCGCCCGCGCGCAGGATGTCGAGCCCAACCCGCGACGCAATCGGCTCGTTGCTCGTGACCATCCCGCGACGGCCGCGAGCCACGGTGGCGCCATCGCGCCAACGCCAGTCCGCGGTGGTGAACTCGCGAAGCTCGCGATTCCCGGAATCCTTGCCGGTCGCGACCGCGCGAGCCGGGGCAGGGGGCCCTGCCGGCGCAGTGCCGCGACCGCAGGCCGCCACCACCAGCGCGAGCGCGACCAGCGCCCAGCGCGTTCCTCGGCCCCGCAGGGCCCCGAAGCCAGACAGTCCGTCCATTAGCTAGTGAAGTTACTTTGCCCTGCGCACGGAATCACCCGTGCCGTCCCCTTGCGCGACCCGATGCTCGACCCTCGGCATACTGAACGCCGGAACCCCCGCACCGCCGATATCGACCTCGCCCTCCCGGAGGCCCTGGTTGAGCTGCTCTGCGGTGAGGACGCCCTCGTGCCCGGCGCGGTGCGCGAGCAGTCGTCGGCGATCGCCGCCCTGCTGGTGGAAATCGAAGAGGCGTTCCGCGCTGGCGGACGCCTGCTCTACTGCGGCGCCGGCACCTCGGGGCGCTTGGGCGTGCTCGATGCCGCGGAGTGCCCGCCGACCTTCGGGACGCCGCCCGAGATGGTCGTCGGCATCATTGCGGGCGGCGAAGCCGCGCTCACGCGCGCCCAGGAGGGGGCCGAAGACCGGCCGCACGATGGTGCCGCGGCCATGGACGCTCACCGCGTGAGCGACCGCGACGTGGTCGTGGGGATCGCGGCCTCCGGGACGACGCCGTACGTGCGCGGTGCGCTGGCGCGGGCGCGCGCGCTCGGCGCGACGACGGGACTCGTCGCCTGCTCACCGCCGCCGCCGGAGATGCTCGCGGCCGTGCAGTTCCCGATCGTGGTGCTCACCGGGCCTGAGGCGGTCACGGGATCGACGCGGCTCAAGGCCGGTACCGCGACCAAGCTGGTGCTGAACATCCTGACGACGGGCGCGATGGTGCGCATCGGCAAGACCTGGGGCAACCTGATGGTCGACCTGATGGCGACCAACGAAAAGCTGCGCGATCGGAGCGAGCGCATCGTGCTCGAAGTGTGCGGCGGTACGCGTGACGACGCGCGCGCCGCGCTCGCCGAGGCCGGCGGCTCGGTGAAGCTCGCGATCGTGATGCGGTTGACGGGGGATTCGCGCGCGGAGGCCGAGCGGCGACTCGCGGCAGCGGGCGGTGTCGTGCGACTGGCGGTACCGGACGCGGAGCCGCCGGAGGTGATGTCGTGATCCCTCGCGCGAGTACGGATCCGGTGCCGACGGGCCATCGCACGGCCGACGAGGCCGCGCGCGGCGCGATTGTCGTCGGGCTGATGAGCGGCACCTCGCTCGATGGTGTGAGCAGCGCGGTGGTGCGCTTGGCCGCGCAGCCCGATGGTCGCATTGCGCACGAGGTGTTGGGGATCGGGAACACGCCGTATCCCGAGGCGGCGCGCGAGCGCCTGCAACGGGCGATGCACGCGGCCACGCCGCAGGAGTACTGCCGGCTGCACGCTGACCTCGGCGGATGGCTCGCGGATGCGGCGGCCGCCGTGATCGCCGAATCCGGCGTCGCGCGCGGTGATGTGTGGGCCGTCGCGAGTCACGGGCAGACGATCTGGCACGAGCCCGGCCACAGCACGTGGCAGATCGGCGATCCCTCGGTGATTGCCGAGCGACTCGGGCTGACCGTGGTGTCGGATTTCCGTTCGCGGGACGTCGCCGCGGGTGGGCAGGGCGCCCCGCTCGTGTCCTTGGCCGACGCGCTGCTCTACGCCCACGACACGCAGTGGCGCGCGATGCAGAACCTGGGCGGCATCGGCAACGTGACGATCGTCCCGCCGGGCGGTGCGTTCGAGGGCGTTCGCGCGCTCGATACGGGGCCGGGCGTGGTGTTGATCGATGCGCTCGCCCGGCGCGCGGACCCCTCGGTGTCGTTCGACGTGGATGGTCACATCGCCGCGCGCGGGCGCGTCGCGCCTGGCGTCGTGGCGGCGCGACTGCGCGAACCGTACTTCCGCGCCGAGCCGCCCAAGAGCACGGGCCGCGAGCTCTTCTCGCTCGAGTATGCTCGCGGCTTGGCCGCCGACGTGGACGCGGAGATCCCCGATGCCACGCCGGCGGATGCGGTGCGCACGGCGGTGGAGTTGACCGCCGCGTCGGTGGCCGATGCGTATGATCGTTTTCTGCCCGAGCCGATCGGCGACGTGGTGATTTCTGGCGGTGGAGCGCGGCATCCGGTGCTGCGCGAGCGCCTCGCGGCACTGCTTGCGCCGCGGCGGGTGGTGCGCTTCGACGAGCTGTTCTACGACGGCGAGGCGAAGGAAGCGGTGGCGTTCGCGCTGATGGGCTGGCGCCATCTGTGCGGCGCTCCCGCCAATGTCCCGAGCGCCACCGGCGCGCGCGGCCCGCGCATCCTTGGCTCGCGGACCCCGGGCTGACGATCGCATCGTGAGAACGACCGCTGAACTGCTGGTGCCGCGCATCTCGTGGCACCCGACCGAGGGATTCGCGCCCGCGGCCGATTTCGTGGCGCGTGCGCTCGAGGTCGGCGTCGGTGGCTTCGTCCTCGATGGGGGCGATCTCGATGCGGTCCGCACCTGGGTGCGCGAGGTGCGTCGGCGGTCGCGCGTGCCGCTGCTGATCGGCGCGGAAGGGGCGCGCGGCGCCGGGCAGACCTTCGGCGGCGCCACGGGGTTGCCGCCACTGGCGGCGCTCGGGATGCTCGACGACGAAGACGCCGTGCGTCGCGCGGCGCGATTGGTTGCGCGCGAAGTGCGTACGGTCGGTGTGAACTGGCTGTTGGCGCCGACCGCGGATCTCGATCTGTCACCCGGGTCGCCGGTGATCGGTACGCGGGCGTTCGGTCGTGACGCGGAGCGCGTGAGCCGGCTGGTGGCGGATTGGGTGCTGGCGTGTCAGGCCGAGGGCGTGTTGGCCTGTGCTCGGCATTTTCCGGGGATCGGCCGCGTGACCGAGCATCCCGAGGCGGGCGAGGCCGAAGTGACGGCAAGCGAGGCGCAACTGCAGTCGGTCGATCTCGTGCCGTTCACGTCGGCGATCGCCGCGGGCGTGGCGGCGTTGCTCGTGGGGCACGTGGGCGTGCGCGCGCTCGATCCGTCGGGCGATCCGGCCGACGCCTCGCGCGTGATCGTTGAGGAGTATCTGCGCGGGGAACTGCAGTTCGAAGGGCTGGTGGTGAGCACGGTGGTCGAGAACGCGCGGGTGCGTCGCGAGATCGGCGAAGCGCGTGCGGCAGTGCGGGCGGCGGCGGCCGGCGCGGATCTGCTCGTCGGGGCGAGCGACCTCACCGCGACGGTGGAGGCGCTCGACGCGGCGATCGCGGACGGCAAGCTGGATCCCGACCTCGTGGAACGCGCGCGGCGGCGCCGACGGAAGTGGGCGCAGTGGGCCACGCCGCCGAGCGACTTCCTGCGGCCGGCGGCCGCCGACATCGCGTGGGGCGCCACACTCGCGGATCGCGCCCTGGTGCTGTCGCGCGGGACCGACGTGGCGGTGCGCGCGCCGATGGACATCGTGGTGGTGCGTGACGGCGTCTACGCCGATCAACCCGCCGCCGGCAGCGCGCTGTTCGACGCACTGCGCGCGGCCGGCATCAGCGCGCGAGACGTGCCGCGCCCCATTCCCGGCGGGCGGGGCACGGTGGTGGTGGCCCTCTTTGGCGGCGACGATACCGATGCGGCGGGTCCACGCCACGGCGCCGCCGCGCTGAAGGCGGTGGGTGCGGCCGCGGAGGCGGCGAAGCAGATGCAGCGTCCGGTGCTGCTGGTGCAGTTCGCGCATCCGCGGCTCGCGGCGGGAATGCCCGGCGACGCGCCGACGTTGAGCGCGTGGAGCGGAGACGCCGCGATGCAACAGGCCGTGGCGCGCTGGCTCGCGGCGCGCCGCCGGACCGCGTAGCGCCCTTACTTCGGAAGTTCGGCGAGCAGTCGGGCCAGCGGCACGGCGTACACGATGCGGCCCTGCGCCTCCGTGGCGCCGCCGTACACGACGCCGATCACCCGACCGGACGCATCGAAGACCGGGCTGCCCGACGAGCCCTGGCCGGCAAATGCGTCGATCTGCACGATGTTCGACAGCAGCTTGGACACGGTGCCGGCGCCGAGCGTCGATCGCGCGGTGATGCGCGTACCCGAGCCTTCCATCGGGGTCTCGGTGCCGAGCGGGTAGCCGATGATCGCCACCGGGGCACC
>JANRJP010000061.1:0-50589 GCA_033763905.1 Gemmatimonadaceae bacterium | reverse complement strand
GGTCGAACGACCGCCGCGTTCGGCGTGGAGAAGGTCCGGGGGGGTCGCGCCGATGCTTTGGCTCACGCCGTAATCAACACCGGCGTGGGGCGAGCGGGCAAGGGGGGGGCGGCGGGCGGGGGGAGCCCCCGCCCGCCGCGGCGTGTCAGGACGTGTACGTGTCGAGCTGCGCGCGCTGGAGGCGCCCGGAGTAGTCGACGTACCCGACCTTGGTCTCACTGTAGAACTCGTACACTTCCCATCCGCCTTCGCGATGCCCGTTGCCGGTCTGTTTCACGCCGCCGAAGGGGAGATGGGCTTCTGCGCCGATGGTTGGCGCATTCACGTAGGTAATCCCGTTGTCCAACTCCTGCATCGCGCGGAAAGCCAACTGCACGTCGCGCGTGTAGACCGACGACGAGAGGCCGTAAGCCACGTCGTTGTTGAGGGCGAAGGCCTCATCGGCCGAGTCGACCCGCAGCACGCTCAGGACCGGACCGAAGATTTCTTCCCGCGCGACGCGGTGCTTGGGCTGCACGCCCACCAGAATGGTCGGTTCGAAGAACGTCCCGTGGGCCAAATCCCCCGCCGTCGCCCGCGCGCCGCCCAGCGCGATCGTCGCGCCTTCCTCACGCGCAATGCCGACGTAGCGCTCGACCTTCGCGCGCGACTCTTCGTGGATGAGCGGCCCGACATCGGTGCCGCTCACGCGGCCGTCGCCCAAACGCAGACGCTTCGCCTGATCGGCGAGCATCGTCACGAAGCGGTCGTGGATGCCGCGCTGCAAAATCAGGCGGCTCGTCGCGGTGCAGCGCTGCCCCGTGGTGCCAAAGGCCCCCCAGAGCACGCCCTCCAACGCGAGGTCCAGATTGGCGTCGTCGAGCACGATCTGCGCATTCTTGCCGCCCATCTCGAGCGACAGTCGCTTGTGCATCCGCCCGCAGGTCTCACCCACGCGACTGCCGGTCTCGGTCGACCCGGTGAACGAGATCACTGGCACCAGCGGATGCTCGACGATCGCCCGCCCCGCCTCGCCGTCGCCGTGCACCAGTTGGATCACCTCGGGCGGCAGGCCCGCTTCCAGCAAGACTTCGACCAGCACGTGCGCCGTGTGCGGCACGTCCTCGGCAGGCTTGAGGATGACCGCGTTCCCGCAGACCAGCGCGGGGAACGCCTTCCACGTGGGAATCGCGAGCGGGAAATTGAACGGCGTCACGAGCCCGGCGATGCCGATCGGCCGCCGGAAGCTCATCGCCCACTTGTTGGCGAGTTCGCTCGGCACGGTGTGCCCGAACAGGCGACGGCCTTCGGTCGCGGCGTAGTACGCGGTGTCGATGCCTTCCTGCACATCGCCTCGCGTCTCGGCGAGCGGCTTGCCCATCTCGCGCGTCATCAGGTTCGCGATCTCTTCCTTGCGCGCGGCGAGCAGATCACCGACCCGACGCAGCACGTCGCCACGCAGCGGCGCGGGGGTCGCCTTCCATTGCGCAAACCCGCGCGCCGCGCTGGCCACCGCGCGGTCGACATCCGCGGCGCCCGAGAGCGGAAACTCCCCGATGATGTCGCGGTGGTCCGCCGGGTTCGTGTTCGTTGCCCAGCGATCGGTCGTCGGCGCAACCCACGCGCCGTTGATGAAATTCAGGAATCGAGTCATTGGTCGGATGAAAGGCGGTGCGCGGCGCCGGCGCCGTGCACGGAATCTACGCTCAGGGCACGCAGGCCCACGTGGCGGGGTGCGCCGCCGTCGGCTTGGCATAGCCGATCCGCGGCAGGACGTCCTGCGCGGCCAGCACCAGCCCCCAGAGCACCAGGAGCAGCGACAGCACGTGCGCCCTGGCCGTGCGATGGCGCCACGTCCACACCGCGCTCCACGCCCCGCCCACAATCACGGCCGCGACCGCGCCCAGATAGCCGGCCAGCCCCACGCCACAGCGGGCTGCGTAGGGCCAGAAGAGAATGCCGACCCCGAGCGCCGACGCCAATCCCAAGCGGAGCAACGCGGGCCAGGTCCGCACCGCCTCGCGCTGCGCCGACACCGCCTGCTGTTGGGCGGCCGGTGCCCCGCGCTTCGGGGCGGGCAACAAGGCGTCATCGGAGATGGACTCCAGCGCCTTGTCGATCTTGCGCATTTGCGCGTCAAAGTCGGTGTCGCTCACCGGTCAGCTCGGACGAGGAAGGTTGACGGCCACGTCGCGTCCCGCTCACGCATCGCGCACCAGGCCGTGTTTCTCGATCTTCTTGTACAGGTTCGAGCGCGGCATATCGAGCGCGCGCGCCGTCTCGGCCACATTCCAATCGAACTGGCGCAGCTTCGCCTGCAAGTACACGCGCTCGGATTCTTCCTTGAACGCCTCGAACGTCGGCAGCTCGAGCAGGGCGCCGATCCCGCTCCCGTCGGCCACACGCCGCCCCGTGAGCCGCTCCACATCGGCCGCGGTCACCGACGCACCGGTCGCGAAGATCAGCAGCCGTTCGACCGTGTTGCGCAGCTCGCGCACGTTGCCCGGCCAGTCCAGCCGACTCAGGGCGTCCAACGCCCCGTCATCGAATCGCCGCGCGGCCATCCCGTCGCGGGTCGACAAGTCGCGCACGAAGTGCTCGACGAGGCGCGGCACGTCATCGCGACGCTCCCTGAGCGGCGGCACGTGCAGCGGCACCACGTTGAGCCGATAGAACAGGTCTTCGCGGAAGCGCCCCTCGGCGATTTCGTCCTCGAGCCGCTTGTTCGTCGCCGCCAGCACGCGCACGTCCACGCGAATGCTTTGCGTACCGCCGATCCGAGTGATCTCCCCTTCCTGCAGCGCGCGCAGCACCTTCGCCTGCGCCGCGGAGGCCATATCCCCGATCTCGTCCAGAAAGAGCGTTCCGCCATCGGCCTGCTCGAACTTCCCGGCGCGGTCGGCGATCGCGCCGGTGAACGAGCCCTTCACGTGGCCGAAAAGTTCGCTCTCGATGAGTTCGGCCGGAATCGCCGCGCAATTCACTTCGACGAACGGCCCCCGCGCGCGAGGCGAGTCGCGGTGCACGGCGCGCGCGACGAGCTCCTTGCCGGTACCGTTCTCGCCGGTGATCAGGACCCGCGCCGGTGTGGCGGCGACCTTGGCGATCTGCTCACGCAGGGCGCGAATGGCGTACGACTCGCCGACGATCGTGCCGCGGCCGGCCTGCGCGCCGCGAAGCGCCGCGTTTTCCTCGGCCAGGGCGACCTTCTCGAGCGCATTGCGCAGCAGCACGAGCACGCGGTCGGTGTCGAGCGGCTTCTCGAGGACGTCGTAGGCCCCCTTCTGCGTGGCCGTGACCGCCGTCTGCAGGGTGGCGTGCCCGCTGATCATCACGACGACGGCGGTCGGATCCTTCGCGCGCAACGCGTCGAGCGCGGCGATGCCGTCCATCCCCGGCAGCTTGACATCCAGAAACACAAGATCGGCGCGTGACGCCTCGTAGGCCGCCAGCCCCGCGCGGGCATCGGCCGCGATGCGCACGGCGTACCCTTCGTATTCGAGCAATTGGCCAAGCGCCGCGCGAATGCCCGGTTCATCGTCAATGACCAAGATCGACCGACTCACGGCACAGCCCGGTACAAGGTGACATTGCCATCACGCACGCGGAGATCTCCCACGCCCGGCGGCAGCGGCACGGGCACCGCGTCGTCGGGCAAGCCGCTGGGCCGCGTGGCGCCGCGCGTCAGCTGCCGCAGCAGGGGCGCGACGGCGCGTGCCGGCAGGCGGATGTCGTGGAAGCGGACACTCTGCACCCGGAACCGCGCGAAGCCCGGAGAGTCGCCTTCGAGCAGCCCGGCGATCTGTACCGTGTCTCGCTCCGGCAACATCCCGTAGACGGCGCCGAGCACCTCACGGCCGCCGAACTCGGCTGGACGCACGACCGCACGCACGTCGAGGGTCTCGGCGCGCACGCGCACCGCGACATCGCGCATCCCGCTCGGGAGTTGCGCCTGCAACGGCGCAATCGCCAGCGCCGCGGCCTCGCCGCCGTCCAGCGTCACGAAGGCTGGGCCACCGCGCTTGGTCAGGCGCGTCGCGGCGGCACGTCCGCGGGCGGCCGCTGAATCGCCGACCGGAGTCCACGCGCCCAGGTCCGCGGTGGGGCGAACCGGCGACCCGAAGACGCGGGGCCACCAGCGATCGCGCGCCATCCAGGCCACCGCGCCGAGGACAACGCCGAGCACCGCCGTCCGCACCAGACAACCAATCACGCTGCCACGCCTCCGAAGTGAGCTGAATGCACGTACGCGTACCGCCGCCCCGACGATTCACCGCCGGCCTGCATCAGGGCGAGATGGTCGACGGTGATCGGCACCCGGACACGAAGCCCCCGCGCCGCCGTCCGAATGGGCGCCGCCACGTCCGGCGTCTCGACCCGAGCGAGCGTGATATGAGGCCGAAAAATGCGTCCCTCGACCTCCCAGCCGCGAGCCATCAGCGCGGTCTCGAGGTCGTGATGCAGCAGTTCGAACTTGGGATCCGGCGTGAGCCCGATCCACACCACGCGGGCGCGCGACCACGCGGGAAACGCGCCGAACTGTCGAATCTCGAGAGCGAGCGGCCGCGCTGACGCGACGGTCGCCGTCATCGCCGCCACCACATCAGCGACGCGGGACGCATCGGTGGGGCCCAGATACCGGACGGTACAATGCAGCGCCTCCGGCTCGATCCACCGCGCCGACGGCGCCGCGGCGCGCAACGGGGCCGTTGCCGCGTGCAGGGCGTCTGCGACGACCGGCGGCAACGGCACCGCCACGAACAACCGTCCGGTCATTCGGCCACGGCAGGCGCGCCACTGAGCGTCACCGCACAGGTGACCGCGCCATCGGCGCGAGCGGCGGCCAGCAGTGCTTCGCGCACCGCGTCCGCCGCACACCGGGCGACGTCCTCGGCGCGCTGCAGGCGCACGAGTACCACACCACCGCGCCATTCCACCGTACCGCGGACGCCGGCGTGCGCCAGCGCGTCCCGCAGTGCCCCGTCCGTCGTAGCGGTCACGCGGCCACCACACCACCCAGCACGTTCAACGACCCCGAACGGAATCCCTGCAGGTCGAGCGCGACTTCGGCGTAGCCGACCGCGCGTAGCGCGGACGTGAGGGCTCGTAGGCCGTCGGGCGAGCACCACGTGGCGAGCTGCTCGCGCGCCAGCTCGATGCGCGCCAGATCGTCGTGATGTCGGACGCGGAGATCGCCAGCCACGCCGAGCGCCCGGAGCGCGGCCTCCGCCCGCTCCACCTGCGCGAGGCGCTCGATCGTAACCGCCGTGCCATAGGGAATGCGCGACGCGAGGCAGGGCGACGACGGCCGATCCCAGGTCTCGATGCCGTGCACCCGCGACCGCTCACGGATCAACGCTTTCGTGAAGCCCAGCGCGGCGAGCGGCGTCTCGACGCCCTGCTCATCGGCGGCGCGCCGCCCCGGGCGGTGATCCGCAAGGTCGTCGGCGTTGGTGCCGTCCACGATGGTCGCGTACCCGAGGGCGTTCGCGATCGGCACCAGATGCGTCCACAGCGTCTGCTTGCAGAAGTAGCAGCGATTCGTCGGGTTCTCGACGTACGACGCGTTGGCAAGCTCGTCGGTGTCGACCTCGCGGAGCGGGACATCGTGGGCCGCTGCCACCGCGCGTGCGGTCTCCCACTGCCCCGCCGCGACGGAGGCACTGCGGCCCAGCACCGCCAGCATCTGGTCGCGCCCCAAGGTTTGGCGCGCGATCACCGCCAAGTAGGCGGAGTCCACGCCGCCCGAGAAGCCGATCAGCACGCGGCCGCGCGCGCGAAACCACGCGCGGAGCGCGGCTTCCTGCTCGTCGGGGGACAGGACCGGGACGGACGCAGCTGGCATTGCCGCAAGCTAGGCACCGGACCCGAGCGGAGGGAGCGTTTCGTGACATCCTCGGGAGTAGCCGAGGGCGTCCGTGCCATCGACATTTCCGCGATGCGACGACTTGTGCTACTCCTGGTGCTCGCCGCGTGCGTCCGCGCCCCGTCCCCTGCGCCAAGTGCCGGTGCGGCGCCGTGGCGCGGCCTAGTCATTGCGCACCGCGGCTTCTCGTGGGAAGCCCCCGAACACACGATGGCCGCCTACGGACAGGCCGTGGCGGCGGGCGCGGACTACATCGAGCAGGATCTGCAATTCACGGCGGACGCGCAGCTACTGGTCCTGCACGACGAGACCGGGGCGCGCACGCTGCGGGGTGCCGGGTGCGACGGCGAGATCGCCACACAGCCGCTCCGGCACTGGCAGCAGTGCGACGCCGGTAGCTGGTTCAACGAGCGCGCCCCCGACCGCCGTCGCGCGGCGTACGCCGACGAGCGGCCCCCGGTACTCCGCGCGGTGTTGCAGCGGTATCCGGCCGCGCGATTCTACATCGAAACCAAGGCGCCCGATCGCGCGCCGGGTATGGAGGACTCGCTCGTCGCCGAACTGACGCGTGCGGGCCTGCGGACGCCCGACGCGGTGCGGGCGCGTCGCGTGTTGCTGCAGTCGTTCTCGGCCGCGAGCATCCGTCGGCTGGCGACGCTGGCGCCGGAACTGCCGCGCGTGCAGTTGCTCGAGCGCGGTGAACTCGCAGCATCCGGCGACGTGGACGGCGCGCTGGCGCGCATTGCCCAGTCGGCCGGTGGGATTGGCCCCTCGCGACTGGACGTCACGCCGGCGTTGGTCCGGGCGGCGCACGCGCATTGCCTGGTCGTGCACCCGTACACGGTGAACGAGCCCGCCGAAATGCGGCGCCTCGCGGCGGCGGGCGTGGACGGGATGTTCAGCGATCGACCGAACCTCGTCCGTCAGGCGACGGCCGGTGAGGCCCCTGCCCCGTTCCCGCCCCACTGCGAGGGCCGGTAGGACAGCGCCTCCAGCACTGCCGCCTTCGACACGACCGCGTCGCCGTCGAGTGCGGCAATCGTCCGCGCCACGAGCGCCGTGCGGGTGAAGGCCCGGGCGCTCAGGTGCATCGACGTCGCGGCGCGCTCGAGGGCGGCGAGCGCGTCAGCGGTCAGCGGCGCCAGCGCCGCGCGATCAGCCGGCGCCCGATGTGCGGCAAGCACGGTGCGCGCCGCGAGCACGCGTTCCCGCACCGTCGCGCTGGGCTCGCCGCGTTCCCGGGTGGACAGCGCGCGAATCGGCACGCGACCGACCGACACGTGCAGATCCAGCCGGTCCGCGAGCGGACCCGACAGGCGGCTTCGATACCGCGCCACCGCACTCGGCAGGCAGGTGCAGGCCAGGTCTTCAGTGCCCAAGCGGCCGCAGGGACACGGATTGGTAGCGGCGACGAGCTGCACGCGGGCGGGAAATCGCACGCTCGTCGCGGCCCGTGCGATGGTGACGGCGCCTTCCTCGAGCGGCTGCCGGAGCGCGTCGAGAATGTGTCGCGGAATCTCGAGCAGTTCGTCGAGGAACAGCACGCCGCGATGCGCCAGACTGAGTTCACCCGGCCGCGGCCCGGCGCCGCCGCCAATCAGCCCGGCCAGCGAGGTGGCGTGATGTGGCGCGCGAAACGGGGGTTCTGCGCTGCGCAGACGCGCCGGGGTGCTGAGCCCGGCCACGGAATGCACCGCAATCACTTCGAGCCGCTCCGCATCGTCGAGGGGCGGCAAGATCCCCGGCAGGCGTCGGGCGAGCATCGTTTTGCCCGCGCCCGGGGGGCCGGCGAGGAGCACATGGTGTCCACCGGCGGCGGCAATCTCGAGCGCACGGCGCGCCCGCGCCTGGCCCACGACATCGGCGAGATCGGGCGTCGGCATCGCCGCCGCCGCCGGCAGCTCGGGTGGCACGGTGGCCGGGGGTTGGCCCGTGCGGCGCAGGCTGTCGAGCAGCGCGCGCAGGTGCGTCGGCGCCGACAGGCGATCGGGGAGCGCCAACGCCGCCTCGGCGTGGTTCTCCGGCGGCACGACCAGCCACCCGGCTGTCCGGCTGCGATGCGCTCGCGCTACGGCGAGGACGCCACGCACTGGCCGTAGCGTGCCGTCGAGGCCGAGTTCGCCCACGGCGACCAGCGACGCGACGGACGCTGCGGGGAGCCACCCGCCCGCCACCAAGAGCCCGAGGGCGATTGGCAGGTCGAGCCCGGTGCCGTCTTTTCGCAGGTCAGCGGGCGCCAGATTCACGGTGACGCGACGGGCAGGCAGATCGACCCCGCTGTTGACCAAGGCGGCGAGGACGCGTTCCCGTGACTCCCGCACGGCGGAGGCTGGGAGACCGACCAGCGTCCATTGCGGCAGTCCGGGCGAGACATCGACCTCGACCGTGACCGGAACGGCGTCGACCCCCACCACGGCAGCACTTTCGACAGAAGCGAGCATCGCGCAATGGTGCGGCGCGGGCGCCGCTGGTCGGTACGAAAACCGCGCCGAAGCGGCTCCTTTTGTTGCACTCCGCCCCTCCAAGAGTCACGCAGGTGGCGAAACCCGTCACATCGCGGCAAAGCGCTTGTAATGGTGTCAGATTTGCAGGGTGTCAGGGTCATCCTCGTGGTCACTGGCCGCCTTCCCCTCCCGTCGGAGCCGCTGATGCCGACAATTCGCCGTTCGACTCGCCGTCGCGCGGGGTTTGCCCTCGAGGCAACCCTAGCCGTGCTCCTGCTGCTGATCGTGCTCAGCGCGGCGGCGGCCACCAGCGCGGTGGGGAGCGTGCGCTCCGCGGCGGTCGACGAGACCTCAGCGCGGGTGAGCTACGCCGCCGACGCTGCCGCTGACCAGCTGATCCAGCAGACGGTGTCGTTGCTGCGCCGATCGGGTGCGCCGACCCAGCTGCAGTTGGACTCCTTGGCGACGCCGAACTTCGCGAACACGTCACTCGCCGGTGTCACGGTCGAGAAGACCACGCGGCTCGTCTCGACGGCGGCGTTCGACACGATCCGCAGCGGCCCCTTCACCGGGATGGTCGCCGCCCCGCGGACCTACGATGTGGAACTCGTCGCGACCGATGCCGCTGCCAATCGCGGCACGATGGTCGTGCGCTCGGAATCGTTCCTGATTCCCGCGTTCTCCTTCGGCGTCCTCTACGATGCCGATCTCGAGATCAATCCGCCGTTCCAGATCACCTTCTTGGGGCGCGTGCACACCAACCGCAACCTGTACCTCTGCCCCGGCGACCGGCTGAACTTCCTCGACGTGGTGTCGGTGAGCGGGCGGTTGATCCGCCAGCGCAAGGATGTCCTCCAGCCGACCTGCGGGCGAATGATCGTCTCGCGCAGCACGCCGGCGGTCGCGTCGCCGCTGCCGCTGGACCTCGACTCCTTGCCGATCGACAACCGCGGCGTGACGACGGCGCCTTGCTGTGCGATGCCCGCCGGCAATCGCGCGTTCCGCGATACCGTGCAGACGCGGGTCGCGGGTCGCGTGCAAACCGTGGCGCACGGGGTGGACTCCCTGAGCTTTGGGCTGCCCAGCGGCGCGACTCCGCGCGATCTGATCGCCCCGCGCTCGGCGGCGGACTCGCCCGAACTCCGCGCGGTGAAGTACGCGTGGACCGCGGACTGGGTCCTCACGATCCCCGCGAACCAGATGGGCTCGATCTGCGACCGGATTGACGACCCGACCTGGATGATCCGGACGCCTGGCAAGGATCTGCCCTCCGAATCCCGCTGCGAGGACATCTTCTCGACCAGCACGTTCTTCGACGCACGCGAAGGGCGAACCATTCGCGTGCTCGACATCGATATGGGTGAGCTGCGCAGTTGGTCGCGCTTGGTGACGTCGCGGCAGACCGCCACGCTGTACATCACGTTTACCGGTGCCAGCTCCATCAATCCGACCATCCCGAGCCCCCTGGGTCCGGGGGCGCAGCCAGTCACGATGACGTTGCCGGCGGTCCGCATCCACAACGCGGCGCGCCTGCCGAACGCGATGACGATCGCGTCTAGCCATCCGATCTACGTGCACGGCGACTTCAACTACCGCCGCGACCGCGCCGAGAACAGCCAGACGGAATGGCGACCGGCCGCGCTCGCGGGCGACGCGATCACCTTCCTGTCGAACGAGTGGCTCGACAGCCGCTCCACGTGGTCCTTGTCGTCGCGGAGCGTCGGGCAGGATGTGTTCATCCGCGCGGCAATCGCCGCCGGCCACTCGCCGACGTATGCCTCGCCGAACTACGTCACGACAAACGCGGACGCGTTCGATCGGGGGAGCAACACCAACTACGGCGGCGGCCTCGAGAACCTCCCGCGCTTCTTGGAACAGTGGAACGGCCGTGCGCTCAATATGCGCGGATCGCTGGTGTCCCTGTGGCCGAGCGCGTACACCACGTGGTGGTGGCGGAGTTCGTACTACACCGCGCCGATGCGCCCCTGGGTGTTCGACACCCGATTCCGGATGATCGATAGCTTGCCGCCGCGCACCCCGAACGTCACGGCGCTCGGCCAGGTGACCGTCCGACAAGGCTACTGACCGGGATGTCCCTGGCTCGTCGACGTGGCTTCACGTTCTTCGAAATCGCGGCGGTGTTCGTCATCATCGGCGTGATGGTCGCGCTGGTGTACCCGCAGGTCCGTCGCACCGAGCCGCAGGCCGTGCAGGCGCAGGCCACCCAACTGCGCCGCGACCTCGAGTCGCTGCGCAGTCGCGCGCTGGCGGCGGGCCGATTGATCCGGGTGCGTTTCGACTCCGGCGGCCGCTCCTACTCCTGGATCACCGACGTGAACGGCTCGCTCACGTTTGACGCGACCGACTCCTCACTCGCCGGGCCGGGGATGATCGGTTCGCGATCGCTGGCCTCCAACGTCCGCTTCGGCCGCGCCGGAATGCCGGCCGTGCCGGCGTTTCCCGGCATCGGCGGCATCGTGCTCGATTCGGCATCGATCACCTTCGATCATCGCGGCGTCACGTTTCCCGCCCGCCGGCGCGGCGTGATCTACTTCACGGGAACCTCGGGGCTCGGCGCGGCGGCTGTCAGCATTACCGGCGCTGGGTCCTTCCGCATCTGGGGCGCGGTCGAGGGCTCCTGGCAATGACCCGACGACGTCTGAGCTCGGGTCCCGCGCGCCGCGACGGCTTTTCGCTGGTGTCGGTCATCATCGCGATGGTGCTGCTATCGGTCGGCGTGCTCGCGCTGGCGGGGGCCAACGCGGCGTCGCTGCGCGTCGCCTCGACGGAGGGCACGCGAAGCGTCGCCCTGCAGATCGCGCGCTCGCATCTCGAGTTCCTGCGGACGCGGTCATCGACCACGCTGGCGAGCGAAGGCGAGACGCGCGTCGACGAGACCGGCGTCGCGGCGAGCGACGGCACCTTCCGACGCACGGTCACGGTACGGACGATCTCGGCCGACATCCTGAGCGTCGAGGTGAAGGTCGTCTCGCCGCAAGAGCAGACGGTCGTGCTCGAAACGCAGGTGCCGCGGACACCGTGGTGATGCCGCATCCGCTGCCGCACCGTCGCGCTCGCGGCTTCACGCTGGTCGAACTGCTCGTCGCGATGACGCTCGGGCTGATCATCCTTGGCGCCGCGACGACGTTTGCCATCAATACCGCCAGGACCCAGGCGCGCAGTCAGGTCGGCGACGATTCGATGCGCCGGTCCCGCTACCTGGCACTCACGCTGGAGCAGGACATTCGGGACGCGGGCAGCTTGATGCCGATTCGTTCCGACTTCGGCGCGGTCAATTTGTTCAACGACACGCTCGCGATTCTCCGCGTGCCCGCTCGCGACACGGTCGCCGGGCCGTCGTACTTCGTCACGGCCTTGGGCGCCTGCGGCGCGAACTGTCTGTCGGTGCGCAAGCGCGACGGGCGCGTCGAGATCACCAGTGGGCAGGTGTTCCTCTTCACCGCCGTCGGCGACGTCAACCGACTGCTCTTGGCCACGGCCGTCACCGATCCGAGCCCGTCGAACCCCGCGACCCCGGTCGAGATCACGTTCCTGAACACGCTGGATTCGCTGTTCCACTGGCCCGCGCGGCTCGTGGGTGTCTCGGCGGCGAATGCCACGGTGCAAGCGCTACGCTTGAGCGCGTATTACCGCGGCTCGGTGGCGGACACCAACGCGCTGATGGTCGCCGAGCGCATCGGCACCGACGGCCGCTTTCTTCCCGAAGTCCTTGCGTCGGGCGTCAGCCGCTGGGACGTCGCGGCGGGTTTCGTGAATGGCACCACGGCGAGCAGCATCAGCCTCACCGATACCACGCAGAACCACTGCGCGCTGACACATCTGACGATCGAAGCGACCCTGGCACCGGATCAAGTCGTCGACCGACGGATGCAGAGCTCGCCGCTCACCGCCCGCCCGGTGCGCTGGCTGTATGGCACGCGCAACCTCAACGTGCAGCGCACGCTGCGTCGCGGGCGCCCCTGCTACTGACGCGTCGCCGGCTTCAGCACCGACGACATCACTTGCATCAGCTGCGCCAAGCCAATCGGCTTGAGCATCACCGCGCGCGCACCGAGCGCCATCACATCGGCTTCGGAGAGTCGATCCTGCTGGCCAGTCATCAGCAGCACGGGTAACTCGGGATACTGCGCGCGCACCGTGCCGGCGAGCCACTCGCCGGATCGGTGCGGAATAGCCAGATCCGTCAACAGCGCCGCGTAGCGCCCACCGCCGCGCGCCAGCAGGGTGAGCGCCTCGTCTGCCGACGCGGCGCGCTCCACCGTGTAGCCGAGCAACTGCAGCCGCTCGGCGGTCACCGCCAGCACGGCTGGTTCGTCATCGACAACCAGCACGGCGCCGATCCCGGGCGGCGCGATGATCGCGTGTCGCAGTTCCCCGGAGTCGCTCGGCGCCACCCGCTCTTCCGCCCGAGGGAGCCACAAGGTGACCGTGGTACCTTCCCGCAGGACGGACGTGATTGTCAGTGCGCCGCCCCAGCTCGCGACGATGCCGTGCACCACGGCGAGGCCAAGTCCCGTGCCTTCGCCCTGCGGCTTCGTCGTGAAGAACGGCTCGATCACGCGTTCGAGCAGGTCGGCGGGAATGCCGGTTCCCGTGTCGGCGACGACCAAGCGCACATAGGCGCCTGGCGGCAACGTCGAGGCCCCGACTGCCGTCGGCGCCTCGAGTCGCACGCGCTCGGCCGAGATCCGCAGCGTGCCGCCCGTGCTGCGCATCGCGTGCTCGGCGTTGGTCGCCAGGTTGAGCAGCACCTGCTGCAAGCCGCCGGGCTCACCCAGCACGGCGCCAACCTCGGGATCGATCGTGATATCGAGCGTCAGGTTGCTCACCGCCGTCGCGCGCACCATCGAGCGGACATCATCGACCGCCGAGGCCACGTCGAGCGGCACCCGCGGCGGCGACGCATCCCCTCGGCGAGAGAACTTGAGCATCTGGCGCACGAGATCGCGGGCGCGGCGCCCTGCGGTGCCGACCTCCTTGAGCGCGCGCTCGGCGTTCTGCGTCGGCGCGGCCAGTCCCACGTCGACATAGCCAAGAATGGCGGCCAGCAGGTTGTTGAAGTCGTGGGCAATGCCACTGGCCATCGTCCCGAGCGCGTCCATCTTCTGTGCTTGTCGAAAGCGTGCTTCGCTTTCGCGCAGCCGCTCCTGCGCGGCGACGTCCTCGGTGATGTCCGCGATGTTGCCCACGAACTTGCGGCGCCGAGTGACCGCGTCTTCGACCGCGAAGCCGCGCACACGGATCCACTGCACCTCGCCGCTCCGCTTGGTGCGCGGCACGCGCAAGTCATAGGGCTCGCCCGCCGCAACCTGGCGGAAAAAGATCTCGCGCTGTCGTTCGAGATCTCCCGGGGCGAAGCCCTGAACGATGCGCGTCATCGTCACGCGGCCGCCGGCAGACGCCTCGGGGACCTCGAAGAGCTCCGCCGCGCGCGCCGAGATCCAGACGTCGGTGGCCCCCTCTTCGAACTCGTAGATGCCGTCCGATGTCGCGCGCACCGCCAGGGCGTAGCGCTCTTCGCTGACGCGGAGCGCGATTTCGACTTCCTTGCCGCGGTGGATGTCGGTGACGGTCCCCGCCATCCGCTCGGCTCGACCATCGGAACCACGACGGGCCTCACCGCGGAACTGGATCCAGCGCCATCCGCCGACGCCGTCCCGCACCCGCAATTCGATGACGAACGGCACCCCCTGTTTGAAGTGCTCGACGATACGCGCCCGCAAACCTGCGTAGTCGTCGGGATGGATCTGCGCGACCAGCCGATCGGACGCGCCACTGAATCCCTCAACACCCACGCCCATCATTGCCGAGCCGCGCGGCGACAGAAAGACCTCGTCGGAGGTCAGGTCCCAGTCGAAGACCCCGTCCGTCGAGCCGCGCACCGCGAGGGCGAGCCGCTCCTGACTCCGCGCCAAGGCCTGCTCGGCCGCCCGCTGTTTCGAGATGTCGAAAATCGACGCGACCCAGCGGAGCGACTCCCGATCGTACATCGCCCCACCGATCAGCACGGGCACGAGCGTGCCGTCCATCCGGCGATACTCCTGCTCGTACGGCGACCACTGCCCGGTTCGCATCATCTCATCGTACGCAGCGTAGCTCGCTGCCTGCGATTCGAGGGTCGTCAGCTCGCTCCACACGACGGGCCGCGCCTCGAAGTCCGCGCGGGTCCAGCCGATCAGGTGCAGAAACGCGTCGTTGACCGTGACGATGCGTTCGCCTTCCCCAAAGATGATGGCCAGCGAGTTCTGCTCGAAGACCGCACGCCAGTACGTCTCGAGCGTCGCGCGATCGAGCGACGGGGTTGCCGTCACCGCGCCCCCAACCCGCGAACGAGACGGCTCCACCACGAGTCGCCCTCCCGATCCGACTCGAGCGCCGCCTCGGCGGCGTCGAGCCACGCCGCCCGCATCGTGACCGCGTCGGCGAAGCGATCCTCGGCCTGCGGGGCCAGCGCAATGCGCAACCACGCCGCGATGGCGGGGTGAAAGTCGGTCAAGTCCAGTTGGCCGGCCAACTGCCGCGCGAGGATCGCCTGCGGGTCCCGACCCGGAAACGGCGATGCGCCGGCGACGGCGAAGTACGCAATCGCGCCGACGGCAAAGAGGTCCGCCGCCGGCCCCTGCGCTTCACCGAGCATCTGCTCGGGCGCGGCGAAGGCCGGCGTCCCCGAATCCCCCGCCACGTCGTCGCCCGTCACGTTGGCGATACCGAAGTCGGTGATGCGCCAACGGAACCAGCGATCGATCAGGATGTTCTCGGGCTTGAGATCCCGGTGGATGATGCCGATGCCGTGCGCGGCAGCCAGCGCATCGAGAATGGCGTGGACCTGCGGGGCCACTTCGATCAACGGGCGCGGCCCCTTCTGCGCCACCAACTGCGCGAGCGAGCCGCCCTCGGCGAGTTCCATCGTGTAGTAGGACACCGCGCCGCGCGAATCCCAATCGTAGATTGGCACGATCGCCGGATGGGACAACTGCGCGGTGAGTTGCGCCTCGCGCCGGAAGCGCGTGACCACGCGCTCCTCGCGCGCCACCTCGGGGTGCAACACCTTGAGGGCGACTTCGCGACCCAGCGAGAGATCGCGCACCCGCCACACGGAGCCGAAGGAACCGCGCCCGAGCGGAGCGATGACCTCGTAGTCGTCGCCGGTGGCCCAGCGCACGCGGGTCTCGTCGCTCGCCCCCGGACCGGGTCCGAGTTCGTCACCGGCATCACCGGCCCCGGTGATGAGCAGCGACCGCGCGCCCGTCACGCGATCCACCACGCGGATCATCGCCGCGATCGAGGCGTGGCGATCCCCCGGGTCGGCCTGCAGGCCGCGATCAATCGCTTCCGCGAGTCCGGCGGGCGCTTCGGGCACCAACAAGCGAAGCGGCGGCGCGCTGTGCCGCGGCGGCAACTCACCGACCAGCAGCGCCCAAGTCGCGGCCGCCAACTGCCACTGATCGCTCGCCGGCGTGGGCTCCCAGCGGTCTTCCCACTCTGGCGCATCCACCGACAGCGTACTGTCGGGACGCATTCCGTCGGGAATCCGCTCGCGTGGCACGCACCACTGCCAGCCAATGAGCCACATCCGGCCCGTGGGACTCACCCAGGTGTTCTCGAGCGACACCGCGCCGTGCGCGATGCGCATATCGTGCATGTAGGCGAGCGCCGAGCCCGCCGCACGCAGAATCCGGAGCGCGTGTCCCACGCCCTCCGACCCGACGCGACGCAGGCGCTGCCCGACCGTTTCGCCGGCGATCCATCGGCGCAGATACCCCGGCCCGCGCGGCGAATCGGGGCTCATCGTCCAGTAGTGATACGTGGTCGGGATCGACGGATGGTCGAACTGTGCGAGCGTGCGGGCCTCGGCATCCAGCCACGCGTGATGCGCGGCGTCGGCCACGCTCACCAGCGAAAGCGAACGTCCGAGCGCATCCTGGATCTGCTGGTAGTGCCGGGCGTCGGCGGTCAGCCCCTCCTCGCCCCAGCGCCAGTCGGGAGGGAGCGTCCACCCCTGCAGATGAAACGGCAGGCGCAGGAGGATTGCGGGAAAACCGCCGGAAGGGGTTGGGCGACTGCTCACACCGAAATCTCGCCGACCGGCATCGCCTCGGCCAGCGCAACCGTCACCGTCGTTCCGGCTCCCGGCGTGCTCTCGATGGTGATCCGCCCGCCCCAGCCTTCCACCATCCGGCGGCTGATCGCGAGGCCCAGACCGCTGCCGCTCGTCGTGGTACTGAAGTGCGGCTCGAAGACCCTGGCCAGCACGTCATCGGTCATTCCCGAGCCGTCGTCACGCACCCGAAGCAGCACGTCGCGGCTGCTCCGCTCCAGCCGCGCCACGACGTGCCTCGCGCCCGCGTGCCGCGCGTTCTCGAGCAGGTTGAGCAGCACCTCGCGCAACTCGGCGTCCGTGGCGCGGACCCACGCCGGCCGATCGCAACCCTCGGCACGCCAGTGCACCTCCGACGCCCCCAGCGTTTCCAGGGAAATGACATCGCGCGTGATCAACGCGGCATCCACCACATCAGAAGCGGACTTGGCCGGCACCGGCGTGCCGTAGCGACTGAACGTACGTGCGATCTCGTCCAGGCGATCGATCTCCTCGAGGATCCGGCCGACGTTCTCCGACAAGATGCGCGGGAACTCGGCGCGGCCGTCGGCGTGCGCGCGCTGCAGATGCTGGACGCCGAGTCGGATCGGCGTCAGCGGATTCTTGATTTCGTGAGCCACCTGTCGCGCCATCTCGCCCCAGGCGAGCACCCGCTGCGCCCGCGCCAGGTCGGTGACATCATCGAAGGTGATCACCGCACCACCGCGGCGGAGCGCCGCCAGCGACACGCGCCACTGCCGATTGCCCACCGCCATCTCGAACGGCGCCGAGTCGGTGGGCGCGTCGAGGTAGCGACGGAGCCGATCCGCCAAGGCTCGATTCGCGAACATCGACAGCGGCGTCCCTGCGGGCAGCGGCATCCCGAGCAGTTCTTCGGCCGCGGGATTGGCGAGCGTCACCGCGCCTTCGGGCGTCACCGCGACCACGCCCGAGGCGACCTGACGCAGCACGGCGGCTGTCCGACGCTGTGCTTCCTCCAGCGCCGAGCGGCTCTCCGCGAGGTCGTCCGCCATTCGTGTGAACGCGCTGAATACCGACGCGAACTCGGCAGGCGCCGCCGTCGGAGGCAGCGCGACGCGCTCCCCCTGCGCGACCTGATCGATGGCGTCGCGCAGTTGGCCGATCGGCGCCGAGAGCACCTTGGCCGCGACGCCGCTCAGCCACCACGCGCCAAGGGCCGCGACCACCGCGGCGACCACCAAGAGCACCGCCAGGTCTTCGCGCTGCCGATCTCGGCCTGCGTCATCGGCGCGCGCCGGTGACCCCACCACCGTCAATCCGCCATCGGCAGGCAATGGCGAGACGCCGCGGTACCCGACGACCGCGCGTCCCATCCCGACGCGCTGCATTGCCGTGGCCGTCAGGGCCGCATCGGCTTCCAAGTCCAACTGCACGGCAGGCGGCAAATAGCGACCCGTCGGCGCCAATGCCGAGAAGAAGGGTTCGCTTGCCGCGAACAGTTCTCCATCGCGATACACCAGGAGCGGCGCATCGGCACGCTGCGCTCTGGCTTCGAGCGTGGCATCGATGCCCGGCGCCAACGCGTTGCGCAGCAATTCCTGCACGACGAGTTCGCGAATGCGCCGCTCCTCGACGCCCAGACGGCGGAGCGACCACACGGCGAAGGCCACGACGGGTACGAGCGAAAAACCGAACAGCGCCAAGGTCAGCCGCGCGCGATAGCTGCGCCTCACGCGGCGCACGCGCAATCGCCACCAGCGCACGACGGCCCCGTGTGCCAACGCGTGCAACAGCCAGAGCCCCATCGCGACCGCAACGTCCAGTAGCAACAGCAGAATGCCCCGCTGCCACGCGGCATCCAGCGATCGCAGGTCGACCGTGGCGTGCACACGGAGCGGAATGTCCCGTCCCTCAATGACCCAATCGCCAAAGATCTCGTTGCCTCGACGCGTCCACTTGGGGGAATCGCCGGGCAGGCCGCCGCTACCATCGGCGAGCAGGACTTCGAAGGGCGGCTCCGCGCCCGCGCCGCGCGTGAGGCCGAGCAGCGACGCCCACGATTCGTCCGCGAGCAGCCGCGTGCGCGGGCCGACCACGGCAGTCGTGACCCGCCCGTCGGCGTGCGGGACGGCGGCGGCCAGCGCATAGAACGGCGGCGTGTCGGCAAGAATCGCCACCGGCCGCCCCGTCGCGCGAGCTTCATCGACCAGCGCGACGAGCGCATCCTCGGGATCGGCGAACGGGGCGACGGTCACGCTGGCCACCGGGTCCTGCGACGACGGCTGCCACTGCGCGAGATGCAAGGGATAGCCCGCCGCGACGAGATCGGCCTCGGCATAGCGCGTCAGCAGCGCCTCGCGTCCAGGCAATGGCGGATCGCTCGCCAGCGACGAGGCCAACCGCGCGAGCAACGCGGCCGCGTCGGGATCGGTCGCGCGCAGCGCCGAGACATCGGCGGTGGCGAGCCCAACCCGTGCCCGCGCCGTGGCGCCCCACACCAGCGTCATCGACCCGCTGGCCGCCACCAGCGCCGCCGCCAGCAATGACAAGCGGCTGGGCCGCGCGAGCGCCAGCAAGCCGACCGCGGCGATCCACAGCAACACGTACGGATCGGGCCATCCCGCCGGCGCGCGCCAGAACACTGGCGCAATCATCGCCGCGATCAGTGCACACGCGGGCGCCGCCCACACCGGAAAACCGCGGGCGCGACCGATGGCGCGACGCCCGGCGAACCCCGCCATCAGCAACAGCACCAGGGCCGCGAAGAACACCGCCAATTGCCACCCGATCCACAACGACATCGTGGACCCCGTCTCGGGCACGACGATGCCGCGGGCGAGGTCGCGCAATACGTAGGGCCCGGTGCCCGCCAAGACCAACACGCCGGCGATGGCCACCCCGCGGGATCGGAAGCGCAACGCGGCGTGCCGGAGCGAGTACATCGACACGAGAATCGCCGCGCCGCTGACCACGAAGGCGGCGAGCGATGCCGTGAAGGGTCCGCCCAACCGCACGAAGTACACGGCCGGATCGAACCACCGCGTGACATTGGAATAGGTACTCAGCGGTGCGACGACCACCGCCGCCACCGCCGCGGCCAACGCCAGCAGGCGGCGCGGTAGCGGCACGGCGGGGTGCCAACTGGCCACCATCACGGCGAGAATCGCGAATGCCAGGAAGACGCCGACCACGCGGCGCGCCCCCTCCGCCGTGCGCAGCTCGAGCGCCCCTTCCGATAGCGCGATCGGCACGGCCGCCAGCACCGGCACACCACGGAGCGAAAACAGCGGCGCCCCCGGCGCGTCCGACGGCGCGCCAACCACGAACCCGCGAATGCCGGCCCGCTGCGCCACTTGTTCGTCCAGCGCCCGGGCAAAGCGATTGGCGGGCGTTTCGGCGTGCACGAGCATCGTCGCAATGGCCCGATCGTTCCCGCGCTCGGCGGCCGCGTACACCGCGACATAGAACGGCGTGACGATGGTCCCGGCACTGTCGCGCGCGCCGACCAGCGGGACGCGGATCGTCCCGCGCCACGCCACCGGGCGGCCGTCGCGGAACAAGACGACACCGGCCTCGGGCACGTCGTCCGGCAGCAAGTCCAGCGCGCGGAACGCGTCGCGGGTGTTGAGCGGAGCGTCGAGCGCCGCCCGCGACGCGAACACCAGCCGCCGTTCCCACAGGCGCATCGCGTCGTTGAGCAGTGCGATGGCCGCCGTGTCGCGGGCGGCCCGGACGGCGGTTGGGTTGGCCCGCGTGACGGCCCGGGTACGCTCGCCGGCCAACATCGAGGCGGCGGCGACGCCGAGCGCGACCGTTGCCACCCCGATCCGGGTGCGGGCAACGGTGACCCGCGCGGCCAACAGGGCCGCCGCGCCCGCCGCCAACACCCCGACCGTCGCCGGGACCAGCCCGGGGGCACGAAGCCACCAGGCGATCGCCAGCGCGCTCAGCAGGGCGGCCGCGGTCCACCGCCCGTCACGGGCGCCTCCGGCGCGTGATACCGTTCCGTTCATTCGCGGGTATCATAACCCGATGCCTACCGACCGATCCCCCCGACACCTCGCCGGCGCTCGCCTTCTGGCGTGCCTGGGACTGCTGGTGGTTGCTGCACTCAGCCCTTCGCCGCTCGTGGCGCAGGTGCGCGTCCTCGATGAGGGCAGCTTCACCATTTTTCGGGGGGACGCCCGGATCGGACGCGAGGACTTCTCGATTCGGACCTCCGGAGACGCGGGGGGCGGCGGGCTGATCTCGGCGCAGGCCACGATCCAGCGCGACACCCAGCGCTTCCTCCCGGTGCTGACCGCCACCGCTGGCGGTACCCCGCTGAGCTACACGATGGAATGGCGGGGTGACGGCCGCGCGGTCTCCGCGCGCTGGACCCTGCAGGTGACGGGCGCCCGGGCGGTCAGCCGGCAGCGGACCGATGCCGGCGAGTCGTCGGCCGAGTTTTCGGCCGGCGGCGGGCTCGCCGCGCTCGTGGACGATGATGTCGCCCACCACCTCTGGTTCCTGTTCCGGAATGGCAATCCGGTGCGGACGATGCTGGTGCCGCGGCGCAATCTGACGGTGCCCGTCGCGGTCGCGCCCGTCGGTGCCGATACCGTCGCCGTGGGCGGCAAGCGGATCGCGGCGCGACGGTTTTCGGTCACGCCGACCGACCCGGGCGGACAGCCGCGGGAACTGTGGCTCGACGCCAACGGTCGACTGCTGCAGGTGCGGGTGCCGGGAGCCAACCTCCGGTACGTGCGCGAGGAGCCTCCGGCAGGAAGCTGAAACACGGAAGGGCGGGCGTGCGTACGGGCGGCAGACCCGTATCCCAACTTCCGTGACTCTTCGTCGTGTTCTTGGCTTGTCCGCTGTTGCCGTCGCTGGATGGTTGCCGGCAACGGCGCTCGCCCAAGCCTCCGGTGGCGCTCCGGCCACGCTGACGCTGGATGAAGCGCTGGCCATCGCCAAGCGCAACAATCCGGCCTATCTGCAAATCCAGAACGCCCGCGTCCGCTCGGCGGCGCAGCGGCGATCGGCCTACGGCGCGCTGATCCCGTCGGTCAACAGCAGCTTCGGCGTCGACTTCCGTGAGGGCCGCCAGCAGGTCATCGCCGGTCAGCTCTTCGGTTCTGCCGCCGACCAGCTGTCGTCCTCGGGGTCGCTCAGCGCGTCGATGACCATTTCCCCCGGCCTGGGCTTCGGCCTTCGGGCGGTGTCGGCGCAACTCAACGCCGCCGATCAGGATGTGGAACTCAACCTCCTGTCCGTCCGGCGCGACGTGACGGTACAGTTTATGAACGCGCTGCAGGCGCGGGCCCGGGTGGGCCTGCAGGATTCCCTGCTCGCGTCGGCGAAGACGCAACTCGAACTCGCGCAGGCGCGGGCCAAGGCCGGCCTCGCGACCGAGTTGGACACGCGCCGCAGCCAAGTCAGCGTCGGACAGGCCGAGGTCTCGTTGCTGCAGGCGAAGAGCCAGGCCGACGTCGAACTCTTCCGGCTCTTCCAACAGATGGGCGTCGCCCAGCAGGCGAACGTCCAGCTGGCGTCCGATCTGCCGATCGCCCTCCCCGCCGGCGATCTCGCGTCGCTGCTCGAGAAGGCGATGCGGAGCAGCCCGGACCTGCAGGCCCGTCGGGCTCGGGTGACCGCCGCCAGCCAGGAATACCGGGCGCGTCAGGCGACGTATCTGCCGTCCCTCACGCTGAGCGCCAGCGTCGCGGGCCAGACCACGCAGCGTCAGGGCGCATTCCCGGCCGGCCAGCCCAACACCGACGTCGGCAGCTTCCCGATCGGGCTGACCCGTCAGCCCTACGGCATCGGGGCGCAGTTCTCGCTGCCGATCTTCAACGGCTTCCAGCGCGAACAGCAGGTGCAGGTCGCCGCGACCAATCGCAAGGATGCCGAGTACGCGCTCCGCGCCGGTGAGCTCGCGGTGCAGACCACGGTCGTGTCGCAGTACACGATCCTGCAGGCCGACTTCAAGGCGGTCGAGATCAACCGCGCCAACGTGCAGGCGGCGCGCGAGGCGCTGACGCTCGCCGAAGACCGCTTCCGGCTCGGGCTCGCGAATCTGGTCGATCTCGTGCAGGTGCGCGCCGATCTCGAGCGCGCGTCGAATGACTACATCACGTCCGTGTACACGTTCCATCGCGATTTCGTCCAGCTCGAGGCCGTCACCGGCCCGCTGCGTTAACCTCTGAGGATGCCAATGTCGAAGCGAATGAAGTGGTCCCTTGCTGGCGTCGCCGTGCTGGCCGTTGGTCTGATCGGCGTCTCGGTGGCGGCGAAGGGCGGGCCGAAGCCGGTGGAAGTGCGAGTCGACGCGGTGGAGAACCGCGACCTGATCGCGTCGGTCACCGCGAGCGGACAGATCCAGCCGCGCACCAAGGTTGACCTGTCGACCGAAGTGTCGGGCAAGATCGTGCGCCTGCCGGTGAAGGAGGGCGACTACGTCCGCCAGGGCCAGCTGCTCGTACAGCTCGACCCGGCGCAGTTCGAAGGCGCGGTGGCGCGGGCGGAAGCCTCGCTCGCCGCGGCCAAGGCGCAGCAGGCGCAGGCGCGCGCGAATCTCATCAACGCCGAGCGTCAGTTCACGCGGCAGGCCGAGATCCGCAAGCAGAACCCGGCGCTCATCTCGGAGGATGCGCTCGAGAACCTCCGCACGCAGATGGAAGTGAACAAGGCCATTCTGGAAGCGCAGGTCCATCAGGTCGATCAGGCCGCGGCGGCCCTGAAGGACGCCCGCTGGCAGCTCGCCCGCACGACGGTCTACGCGCCGATGACCGGCAAGGTCACGCGGCTGAATGTCGAACTCGGCGAGACGGCGGTGCCCGGCACGTTCAACAAGGACCTCGGCACGCTGCTGACGATCTCGGACATGGCCGTGCTCGAGACGAAGGTCAAGGTCGACGAGACCGACGTCGCGCGCATCAACCTCGGTGACTCGGCGCAGGTCCAGATCGACGCGTTCCCCGACACGACGTTCGTCGGCAAGGTCACCGAGATCTCGAACTCGTCGGTGAAGGGCGCGACGACCACCAACGCCGCCGATCAGGCGATCGACTACGAAGTCACGATCCAGCTGCTCAACGCGCCGAAGGAGACCCGTCCGGACTTCTCGGCGACGGCCAAGGTCATCACCGCGCGCCGTCAGCAGGTGCTGTCGATTCCGATCATTGCGCTCACCGTTCGCGAGAACGAAGAGCTGCAGCGTGGCGACTCGGCCGTGGGCCTGGCCAAGCCCGGCGCGGCCAAGGAAGTCGGCAAGAAGGACGTCGAAGGCGTGTTCATCGTCGGGACGGACAACAAGGTCAGCTTCCGCCCGGTAAAGGTCGGCATTGCCGGCGAGAAGTACTTCGAAGTGATCTCGGGCCTCAAGAAGGGTGAGAAGATCGTCGCCGGTAGCTACCAGGCGATTCGCGAGCTCAAGGACGGTGCGATGGTGAAGGAACAGGAAGCGCCGAAGAAGGTTGCCGGGAGCAAGTCGTGAGCCAGGTGAGCGAAGCCGGGCTCGGCGTCACCGCCGAGCGGCAGGCGGTGCTGGCGAGCGCCGGCGCCGCTCCGACGAAGGACTGGGTCATCGTGACCCGCGGGATCAAGCGCTCGTACGATATGGGCGGCGAAATCGTGCGCGCCCTCCGGGGGGTGGACATCGCCGTCCGCCGGAACGAGTACGTGGCGATCATGGGCCCGTCAGGCTCGGGCAAGTCGACGCTGATGAACCTGATCGGCTGCCTCGATACCCCGAACGAAGGCGAGTACTGGCTGAACGGACAGATGGTCTCGACGATGACCGACGACGCGCTCGCGCGCGTGCGCAACAAAGAGATCGGCTTCGTCTTTCAGACGTTCAACCTGCTCCCCCGCGCGTCGGCGCTCGCCAATGTCGAATTGCCGCTCGTCTACGCCGGCGTGCCGGCCGCCGAACGGCGCCGCAAGGCCGAAGACGCCCTCAAGCGGGTGCAGCTCGACCACCGGATGCACCACAAGCCGAACGAATTGTCGGGCGGTCAGCGCCAGCGCGTCGCGATTGCACGTGCGCTGGTCAACGACCCGTCGATTCTTCTGGCCGACGAACCCACCGGCAACCTCGACTCGCAGACGTCCGAAGAGATCATGAAGGTCTTCGAGCAGCTCGCGACCCAGGGCCAGACGGTCATTATGGTGACGCACGAACCCGACATCGCGGCGCACGCCCGTCGCGTGATCATTCTGCGCGACGGCGTGGTCGCGAGCGACGAAAAGAAGGATCAGTTCGCGGCCCGCCTCGCGGCGAGCGGCGCTGGACACTGACCGATGCCATTCTCCGAAGCGATCCGCCTGGCGCTGGCCACGATCCGCGTGCAGAAGCTCAAGAGCTTCTTCACGCTGCTCGGGGTGATGATCGGCGTGATGTTCCTGATTGCCGTCGTCTCGATCGTCGAGGGGATGTCGAAGTACGTCGAGGAAGACTTTGCCGCGAAGCTGATCGGCGTGAACACCTTCACGTTCCGTCGGCGTCCGTTCAACTCCTTCGGCGATGTCTCCGAAGCCCAGTGGCGGGCGTGGGAGCGGAATCCGCGCCTGCACGACCTGGATATCTCGGTCGTGCGCTCGGCCCTGCCCCCCGGCGCGCGCTCGGCCGTCGAGAACTCGGACTTCATCTACGCGTCGGCGGCGACCGCGCGTCCGCGCCAGGTGCAGGCCTACGGCACGGAACCCGACTACTTCCGGATCAAGAAGTACGATCTGCAGTCGGGCCGCGTGTTCACCGAGCAGGAGACCGAGCTCGGGCAGCCGGTCGTCGTGATCGGCACCGAGGTCGCGGAGCACTTCTTCAAGGGCCTCGACCCGATCGGCCGCGAGCTGCGCATCGGCGGGATTCCCTACACGGTGATCGGCCTGCTCCAGAAGCAGGGCACGGTCTTCGGCTTCTCGCTCGACCGAATGGCGCTCGCGCCGTACACCTCGCCGATCTCGCGACTCACGAACCCGCGCGGCGACATCGACGGGCTGGTGGTGCAGACGCTCACCCGCGACGAGATGGACGAGGCGATGGAGTCCGTGCGTGAAACGATGCGCGGCTTCCGCCGGCTCAAGCCGACCGTGCCCGACAACTTCCACTTCGAGACGCAGGACGAAGCGCTGTCGTTCTTCGACGGCATCAAGTCCAAGCTGATCGTCTTCGGCACGGCGTTGCCGGCCATCGGTCTCGTCGTCGGTGCAATGGTCATTATGAACATCATGCTCGTCGCCGTTGCCGAGCGCACGCGCGAAATCGGCGTGCGCAAGGCGCTGGGCGCGCGTCGCCGAGACATTATGAGCCAGTTCCTCGTGGAGTCGGCGACGCTGTCCGTCGTCGGCGCCGCTATCGGCATCGGCCTCGGGATCGGACTCGCCAAGATCATCGCGGCGCTCTCGCCGCTCCCCGCCGCCGTCGCCCCGTGGGCGATCTTCGCCGCGCTGTTGCTCGGCGCCGGCGTGGGCATCGTGGCGGGCATCTACCCTGCGAGCCGCGCCGCGCGGCTCGATCCCATCGCCGCCCTGCGGCAGGAGTAACCGATGCGTCTCACCGACCGGTTGTTCCTCGTCTCGGAGGGCGTGCGCATCGCAATTGAAGCGATTCGCGGCAACAAGGTGCGCGCCGCCCTCACGATCTCGGGCATCGCCATCGGCGTGCTGGTCGTCGTGGTAATGGCCGCCGCGACCAATGGCATCAAGCAGAGCTTCCAGGCCGACGTCGACAACTTCGGCGCGACCACCTTCCAGGTGCGTCGCCGCGACATCCGCTTGGGCGGCTGCGACGGCACCGACGAGACCTGCCCCGATCGCCGCAATCCGGCCCTCACCGCCGACGAGGCCGATGCCATTCGCCGGCTGTCGGATGTGTCGTCGGTGACGCAGATCTGGGGCGGGAGCGCGAACTTCAAGTACAAGGACCGCGACCTCACCGGCATCGGCTACGATGCGATGTCGTCGACGTGGATGGAGATCGACAAGGGCGACATCAGCCCGGGGCGCAACTTCTCCAGCACGGAGAGCGCGCAGGGCGCCAACGTCGTCATCGTCAACGACACCCTCAAGGCCAAGCTGTTCGGCGACTCCGACCCCATCGGCAAGTCGATCGAAGTGAACGGCAAGCCCTTCACCGTGATCGGCGTCTACCACACCACCGGCGGCTTCCTCAAGTCGCTGGACGGCCGTGGTCCGGACAAGCCGCGTGCGATCGTGCCCTACCTGACGGCCAAGCGGTCGCTCGGGATGTGGTCGCGAGGCGCGATTTTGATGGTCAAGCCGAGGGACGGGGCCGTGCAGGGCGACGTGATGGACAACGTCACCGCCACCCTGCGCGGAATGCGCGGCCTGCGGCCGGCGCAACCCAACAACTTCGCGCTGGTCACGAACGACCGGATGCTCGAGACCTTCGACAAGCTCTTCGGCGCGATCTTCCTCGTCGGCCTGGCGCTGTCGGCCGTCGGCCTGCTCGTCGGTGGCGTCGGCGTGGTGGCGATCATGATGATCTCGGTGACCGAGCGGACGCGTGAAATCGGGGTCCGAAAGGCCCTCGGCGCCACGCGTGCGGTGATCCTGTGGCAGTTCCTGGTGGAGGCCGCCACGCTCACCTCGCTGGGGGCGTCGATCGGGCTGGTGCTCGGCTGGGGCATTGCGGCAATCGTGAGGTCTGCGACGCCAGTGCCCGCCGCGGTTCCCGGTGTCGCCGTGGTCGCTGCCCTGCTCGGTAGCGCGGTGACCGGCATTCTCTTCGGGATGCTCCCGGCGAGCAAGGCCGCCAAACTCGACCCCGTCGAAGCACTTCGCTACGAGTAGTCGCTAGCTTTGGGAGATGCGCTGGTCGGACGTCATCTCCCTCGCGCTGGCGCAGCTCGTCGCGAACAAGCTGCGCTCGTTCTTCACGCTCCTCGGCATCATCGTCTCGGTCGCGTTTCTGGTCGCCGTCGTAGCGATCATCCGCGGGATGAACGCCTACGTGAAGGACAACGTCGCCGGGGCGGTGATCGGCACGAACTCGTTTCAGGTGCGGCGCAGCCCGATCTCGCTGCTGCCCTACAACGACGACGAAGCACGGAAGATCCAGCGCCGGCCCCGCATCACGACGGAAGAAGCGGACGCCGTGCGCGCGGCGTTGCCCGACGTCGAGGCCGTAGCAGCACAGTCGGGCGTGCCGACCCCCCAAGCCGATCTGCAGTGGCGTGACCGCACCCTGGGGTCGGTACTGATCTTCGGCGTCACGGCGCCGTACCAGATCGTGCAGGACTACCGGATCAACGGCGGCCGCGGATTGTCCGACCTCGATGTGCTGGAGCGTCGTGCCGTCGGCGTGATCGGCGCCGACATCGCCACGAAGCTCTTCGACGGGCTTGATCCGATCGGCAAGGACATTCGGGTGGCGGGCGAGCGCATCACGGTCATCGGCACCGTGGCGAGCAAGGGTCGCGTCCTCGGGCAGTCGTTCGATGGCTTCGTCCTGCTCCCGATTACGCGCTTTGAGATGATCTTCGGTCGTCGACTGACGACGACGATCTCGGTGAAAGTAGCCGAGGGGGCCAACATCGATGACGCGATGGCGCGCGCACAGGAAGCGATGCGGGTCGCACGTCGGCTGCGTCCAGGTGAGGCCGACGACTTCTCGGTGGACAAGGCCGACGCCCTCGTGGCGTTCTGGAAGAGCCTGACGAAGGTGCTCTTTTCGGTGATTCCCGCGGTCGTCGCGATCGGGATCGTCGTCGGCGGCATCGTGATTATGAACATCATGCTGATGGCGGTGAACGAGCGCACGCGCGAAATCGGTCTGCGCAAAAGCGTGGGTGCGACGCGCGCCGACATTCGCAAGCAGTTCCTGGCCGAGACCGTAGTGCTCACCAGCGTGGGCGCCGTCATCGGCGTGGGCATCGGGAGCGGCTTCGCGTGGTTACTGGCCGCGGTGTCTCCCTTGCCCGCGTCGATCTCGTGGTGGGCGGTGACGGCCGCCGTCGTGCTCGGCGGTGTCACCGGGATGGCCTTCGGCGTGTATCCGGCGGCCCGCGCGGCGCGTCTCGACCCCATCACGGCCCTCCGAGCCGAATAGTGGGCTTCGATCTGGAACGCCTCGGCCACAACGTGCAGATCGCGCTCGACAATCTGCGCGCGAGCAAGCTGCGCTCGGCACTCACGATTCTGGGCGTCGTGATCGGCGTCTCGACGGTGATGACGATGGCGACGATCGTGCAGGGCGTCCGCGATCAGATCGTGAAGACGATCGAAGTCGCGGGCCCCAGCACGTTCTACGTCCTGCGCTGGTTCTCGACGACGCCGGTCGACCCGAACAACCTGCCCGTCGAAGTCCGCATTCGGCCGGAACTGACCGACGCCGAAGCCAAGCGCATCGCGGCGCTGCCCGAAGTGCAGTACGCCAGTTTGTGGGGGCAGGCGTTCGCGCGCTTGGAGCACGAGGGCGTGCGGACTCAGGGGATGGCGATCTTCGGCGCCGACGATCGCTACACCGAAATTCAAGGCGGCGAACTGATCGCCGGCCGATGGTTCACCACCTCGGAGCTGCGATCCGGGTCCGCCGTCGTGGTGCTGCAGGAGAATCAGGCCCGTCGCGTGTTCGGCCAAGAGAACGCCTTGGGCAAGACACTCCGCGTGGGCGGACGACCGGCCGTCGTGATCGGCATTTGGCAGGAGCCGGCCAACATCTTCGCCCCGCCCGGACAGGAATCGGGGGCGATCATTCCGTTCAAGTTCCTCGATCGCGGCTTCACCTACGACCGCACCAACGCGCTGTGGATTCCGGTCAAGCCGCGCGCCGGCGTCACCGTGGCCGAGGCGCAGGCGGCCGTGACCGTGGCGCTGCGGGAAATGCGCAAGCTCAAGCCGGCCGACCGCAACAGCTTCGATCTCATCACACAGGATCAGATCCTCGACACGTTCAACTCGCTCACCAGCGTGTTCTTCGTCGTGATGATCGCCCTGTCCAGCGTCGCGCTGCTTGTCGGCGGCATCGGCGTGATGGCTATTATGATGGTCTCCGTCACCGATCGCACGAAGGAGATCGGCGTGCGGAAAGCCTTGGGCGCCACCCGTCGCGACATTCGCCAGCAATTCCTGGTGGAAGCGGCAACGCTCACGCTGCTGGGCGGCTCGGTCGGCATCGTTGTCGGCCTGCTCGTGGGGCGCGTGGCTGGCTGGAGCCTCAACGTGACGGCCGAGCCGCCGTGGACCGCCGCGATCATCGCGACGATCGTGTCGGTGGCCATCGGCATCGTGTTCGGGATGATTCCCGCGCAACGCGCGGCGCGGCTCGATCCGATCGAAGCGCTGCGCTACGAGTGACGCGCCCCTGTCCGGCCCCGACCTGCCCGCGCTAGTTTCCGAGAGCCGATGACGCATCCCACGCCGACGACCTCGCTCTTCCACCCCCGCACACAGGCGGGCGTGGTCATCCTGTTGCTCGGCATCGGCATCATCATTGCGCTGTCGCCGTATCTGGTGGGTCTGCTCGGCGCCTTGGTGCTGTACGTGCTCGGCAAGCCGATGCACGACTGGTTCTCGGCGCGTCTGCGCTCCGACCGCGCCGCGCTGCTGGTGATTCTGCTGATCGTGCTCTTCGTGCTGGTGCCGTCGCTGATCGTGCTCGGACTGGTCGTCGATCAGGCGCCGGCGGCGATTCGCGGGTTCCAGCAGGCCGATTTCCTGAGCCGCATCCGGACAATCAAGGTTGGCACAATCGACCTCGGTGCCGAGCTCTCGAAGGCCTCGCGCAACATCGTGTCGTGGCTTTCAGGCCAAGCGTTCGACCTCTTCGGGCTCGCGGCACGATCGTTCATCAACATCGTCATCGCGCTGATCGGCCTGTACTATGTCCTGATCGACAGCGGGCAGGCCTGGCGGAGCGTCAAGGACTACCTGCCCTTCTCGGACGATGCCGCCGAGCGACTGCGCGACAAGTTCGCCTCGGTCACCAAGGCCACGTTCTACGGCACGATTCTCACCGCAGTCGTCCAAGGCACGCTCGTGGGCATCGGCTTTTGGATTGCGGGCATTCCCAGCCCGGTGTTCTGGGCCGTGGTCGCGGCGTTTGCGAGCATTCTGCCGCTGCTCGGCGGCGCGTTGGTCTGGCTGCCGGCCACGCTCGTGCTGCTGGTGGAAGGCGACACCGGCCACGCGATCTTCCTCGGGCTCTGGGGCGGCGTGCTGGTGTCGAACATCGACAACCTGATCCGGCCGCTCGTGTTCCAACGGCTCTCCGACATTCACCTGCTGACGACGCTGGTGGGTGCCTTTGCCGGGCTGCGGTACTTCGGCCTGCTCGGCGTGCTCGTCGGACCGCTCGCGATTACGTACTTCTTCGAGCTGCTGCGCATCTTCGATGACGAGTACGCGGTCGTTGAACAGGTGCGTCGGGCCACGATGGCGATGCGCACCAGCGCGGCGCTCGAGCGCATTTCCGGCGAACGCTCGTCGGTCGACGTGCCCGCCCCCGGACCGACGAGCGGCGGCGGAGCAGCGTCCTAAGCCGTGGCGCAACGCTCGGCCGACGCGCACGCGCCGTACCGCGACACCTTTCTCGTGCCAGCGCTCGCCACGACGGCGGCGCGGGTCGCGGCGGACATCGCAAGCGCCCTGCCCCTTCCCGACGACGCCCTGAGCGCCGAACTCGACGCGGTGTACGGCGCGGGGATCGGCCCGCTGTTCGTCGAGGCCCGCGACTGGCTCCCGGCGCTTCGCGCGGCGCCGGATGGCTGCGCGTGTTGCGAGCCGGAGTACACGGCGATTTACGACCAGTTCGAGAAGGCCGCCGATATCGCCAGTCGTCTGGTGGGCGACGCACTGCTGCAGCGCCAGCTCGACGCCGCGCCGGTGTCGGCCCCCCAGTGGGCCGAGGCGGTGCGCAAATGGCTTGGACGCGACAGCGCGACGCCGCTGCCGCTGGTGGCACTGATTGCCAGTGCCGGTATGGATCTCGCCGTGCCGCCCGAGCGCCGTCGCGCCCCCGCCGCCGAGAAGCTGCAGCAAGCCTTCGACCGGATGTGCAAGTCGCGCGGGCTGACCACGTGGCCGGCCGTCATTGCGGCGATCGACGAGCATTGGTCCACCGGCCCGGTCGCGTGGACCTTGTTGCTGTCGGCCGAGGATATGGTCAACGCGCTTGATGCGGCCCTCCGGGAGGCCGACACGCGCGAGCAGACCTTGGTTCGTGAAGCCGCGACGGCGGCGCAGCAGGCGGCGGAAACACGCGACGCGCGCGCCGCCGCCTTGGTGGAGGAATCACTCCGCAACGCCGAGGCGCGCATTCGCGAGCTCGAAGGTCAGCTGGCGGCAGCGCGGCGCGAACTCGCGGACGTGCGTGCCAAGGCGTCGCGCGCGCAAACGGCGATCGACCGACTGCTGGCGCCCGAGCCGACAGCCGAGGACGCGCCGACCGCAGTCCCCGCCCCAGCGCCCGTGCCCGAGGCACCGGCGGAGCCCGAACCCGAAGACCCCTTTCCGCTTCGTGGCGAGCGCATCCTGCTGTTCACCAATCAGGAGCGCGAAGGGGTTCGCGCCGAGCAAGCCGCCGCGCTCGAGGCGCTGGGAGCGACGGTGACGATCTACTTCAACAAGTCGCTGCGCACCCGAGCCCCCGACGCGTTTCCCGAGGGCGTGCTCGTCGTCAGTGACGTGGCCTTTGCGCCGCACGCCAAGACCGACGAGATCAAGAAGCGCGCAAAGAAGAGTGGCGTGCGGTTTCTGGAGGGTAAGTTCGGCGCGGGGTCCATTGGCCGCGCCGTGGCCGAGTTCGTCAAGCTGCAGCGTGCGCGAGACGCTGAACGCGAGAGCTGAACGCGAGAGCTGCACGCGAGAGCTGCACGCCAGAGCTGCACGCGAGAGCTGCAGGCGAGTTCTGCACGCGCCCGCGGCGGCGCGACCCGTTGCGCCCCGCCGCCTTCAGGGCGCCGCGTAGTGAATCTCGAGGATTCGTGCGCCGTCGCTCTCACCCATCAGAATGCGCCGACCCGAGGTGAGCTCCACCGCTTCGTTGCGACCGATGCGGCGGTTCGCTCCGAGATCCGTCCACGCATCGTCGCTGATGTTCACCAACCAGTACGCGCCGTTGTGCTGGGCGCAGTAGCCGCGCGGTTCGCGATCGGCGTTCTCGTCTGGCCGCACGGTGCTGTGCGTGTGCCAGGCGTGCAGCCGCAGATGGTGAAAGAGCGTCAATGACTGCCGCTCGTCCTTGGGCGCAGGTTCACTCGGCACGAAATAGCGCGCGAACGGAATCGGCTTGCCGTGCCGGGCACCGGTGTGCGGGTCGGTGAGCGGCTCGCCCGGCACCACGACCATCCAGTCGCGGCTATCGGGCGTAGGGTGCAGCAGGTTGAGCGTGCGATACAGCGCACTCTCCCATTCGGCCGCGTCGGGACGCTGCGACGGCGCGTGCAATCCCGCCACGAAGGCCTTGAGGAACACGGGCTGCAGGTAGGGGCCCAATCGGGCAAACGGCACGCGAATGGGATCGACCGAGGGGTTGGTGCGGTCGCTCGGATGCTCGACGAACAACGCGCGCCGACCCATTGCCAGCTGTTCGTCTTCTTCCGCCGAGCGGGTGCTGTGCACCTTGCGCCCCTGCAGCGGATGCCGGTTGAGCAGGATCTGGTAAATGAGCACCGCCAGCGCGTGCTTGTCGGTGTCGATCGACGGCTGCGCTCCGCCGCCCAGGACTTCCGGGGCGATGTATCCCGGCGTCCCAAGGACCGTCGGCGGCGCCACGCCCGGCACCACGAGCGAGTCGATGTCGATCACGCAGGCGTCGCCGCTCCGGGGATCGATCAAGACGTTCTTGTTCGAGAGGTCGGAGTGCGCAAGCCCGGCGAAGTGCATCCGCCGCACGGCGCGCGCGAGGCGCGTGCAGACCTGCAGGCGCGTCAGGAGCGTACCGAACTCGGCATCGGGCACGAACTTTCGCGCCTTCTTTCCAGTAAACCACTTTACTTCCTTCTCCTGCCGGTTGCCGAAGCGATCGGTGAAGAAGAAGGCCGGGCGGTAGGCGGGAGCTACCACGGCCAGCGGTGGCCACACGAGCGAATGCGCTTGTGCGAATCGCGCCGGAATGCCGGCATCGCCATCGATCACCGCGTTCGGCCAGCAGAAATACGGCTGCCAGTACGCGCCGTTGGCGCCGGTCGTCGGGTTGTACTTGGTCAGGATGCGCGACAAGCGCGCCGCGCGTTCGCGGCGGTCGTTGAGCTTCCCGTAGAAGAACCCGACCACGTGCTTGCGGTCGCGCGACCAGAACACGGTCTTCTCGGCGCCCGAACCGAGCGCCGAGTCTTCGAACTGGATCGAGGTGCCGTCGGTGGTGCGGGCAGTCAGCACGCGCAGCGCCGATCAGGGAACGATCGTGATACCCGGCGGAGGCGGCGGCAGCGTGATGCCCTGCCCGTCGGCGACCGAGCCGACCTTGGCCGAGGTCTGCTTCACCGACGCCGAGACGAACTTGAAGAACGCCTTGAACGCGTCGGGCGACATATCCTGCATCTGGATCACCGCCTCGGTGATCTGCTTGAGCACGGTGACGTCGGCCTGATCGCCGCAGGCGACGGCGATGATGTTCGCCGGCCGGCGGTCGCGGAGCTGCTGCGCGTAGGTCGGCCAGTCGACATCGGTCGGTGCGCCGTCGGACAGCACGAAAACGAGCGGCCGCCAATCGCCCTTCTGATCGGGCGTCGTCTTGACCACTTCGCGATCGAAGCAGTCGAGCAGCACCCGCAGGCCATCGCCGAAGTTGGTCTGCCCGCTGGCGCGCAGATCCGGCGGATTGAAGCCCGCCACTTCGGTGAGGGGCACCATCTGCTGCGCGCTGTCGCTGAACGTGATGACCGACAGGTAGGCGCTTTCGATCGCCTGCGGATCGCTCATCAGATCGCGATGCAGTTGGCGGATACCGCTCTTGACCGACTCGATCGGCGTGCCGGACATCGAGCCGGACACGTCGGCGAGGATATAGACAGGAAGGCGACGGGTGCTCATACGCAGGTGCTCGGGCGCGAGTGCAGAGAGGAATTTGGAATGTAAAGGAATTCCCGACGCGTGTCGTTCCCCGGATGTGCGAAGGGCGCGTACCGCCGATGCGATACGCGCCCTTCGCCCTGTCTGTTCCGCCGCGCGCCATCTAGGCGGCGCGCGAGGGTTGCATCCTCAGTCCTGACCGCCGGTCGCGGCCGGAGCCGGATTGGCCGCCACGCTCTGCGTCGAATCGGTCGCGGCCTGCTGGTACGCGCCCGGGAAGGGCGTGCCGTTCCAGTCCGGACGTCCCCAGAGGGCCGGGTAGTCCTTCGCCATCTTTGCCCCGTAGAGCGGCTTGTAGACGCCCTGGTGGCAGGTCAGGCACTGGGCCTTCGGGGCATCGCCCATCTGGCCAAGGCGGATCTTGGGATACACCGGCTGGAGCGGCGCGAGGAAGTTGTTGTTCACGTCGCGCAGCATCCCGATGCCGGCGTAGGCCTTCACGCGCTGCGGCGGGGCTTCGGTCCAGGAGGCGAACTGCCGCGTGTTGTGGCAGTAGGTGCAGTTGACCCCGAGCGAATTCGACATCGAGATCATCAGCGCATACGTCCACTCCGTCTGCCGTACGCTGGAGCGGTTGTCGTTGCCCGGCGCCATCGCGGTCGAGATGACGCGAGCGCCATCGCGATCGAGGTAGTGCCGCTGGTACTGATTGGCGTCTTCGAAGAACCAGAGGCCATTCGGCACCGGCTTGCCGCGGTGGCAGGTGTAGCAGGTCACGCCGGTGTTGGCGACGTGGCTCGCGTACTGGCCGTTGATGTGCCGGGTCATCTGGAGCATCCGGCGCGCGACGAGCTTCGTGTAGAGCGGCTGGCCGTTATTGGCGGTGTCGCTCGCGAAGTTGACGACGTTGTGGCAGTACGCGCAGTTGCCCGTGCCGGCCACCCAGGTGGACATCGCGATCATCGTCCGATTGAACTCGGCGACCGAGATGTCATTGAGGACCTGCACGTTCTTCCACGGGAGCGGGCCCGGCGGCATCGGCCCAGCGGCCGGCACCGGCTCGGGGATGTTCGTCGCCTTGAAGTCGGCCATCACGGTGGCCTCCTTCACGGTGTGCTCCATCCCGGTGCCACGGTAGCCCTTCTGCACGGTGACGCGCTTCTCGGTTCCGAAGAAGTCGCAGCCGGCGAGGGTGGTGGCGACGACCGCGAGGGCGGCGCCACGGAGAACGAAACGGGACAGCGGCATCAGCGGGCCCCTCCGGCGGGGGGAGTCGTCGTTGCCGGCGGCGTGGCCGCCGGTGCGGCGGCCGGAGCCGCCGCACTGTCCGCCGGTACCATCGGCACCGTGGCGTCCGCCCCGGTGGGAGCAGCCGACGGCGTGACCGGCACGTTGTACATCGGGAAGCTGTCGGGCGAGGTGCCCTGATAGCGACCGCGGAGCTGCAGCTTCTGTTCGTCGGTGAGCACGTTCTGCGCCGGGTACGGCGCGACGAGCCCGTGCTTCACGCCCCACAGGTACCAGTTGTCGACGACCGTGCCCGTGAGCAGGATGCCGATGCCGCCGGTGAAGGTCGTGAGCACCGCGAACCACCAGGCCCAGCGGTGAATCGACTCCATCGTGGCGTTCCAGCCCATACACCAGCGCCAGAAGAGCGCGGCGCGCTCCGCCGCGGTGCCGCGGTCGGTGATCTGCTCGATTTCGCGCTCACCGCCCAGGCGGGCGACGGCCAGGATCGTCGCGCCGTGCATCGCGAAGAGAATCGCGCTGCCGTACAGGAAGACGATCGAGAGCGCGTGGAACGGGTTGTAGTAGAGGTTCCCGTACCGGATCGAGAAGGCCGACGTCCAGTCGAGGTGCGGGAAGATCCCCATCGGGACCATTTCGCTCCACGAGCCGACGATCAGCGGCTGGAAGTAGAACGTCGAGTAGAGGAAGATCGCCGAGGCGAAGGCCCACGGCAGGTGCGTCCCCATGCCGAGGGCGCGGGCGCGGCGGTAGGTGCGGCCCCACCAGAGCAGAATGCTCATCGTGAGGAAGAAGCCGGCCATCAGATACCAGCCGCCCTGATTGAGGGGCGGAATCTTGAGGCCGTACTGCGGTGGCGGCGGCTCGAGCGCGAGCCAGGGCAAGCGGCGGACGAACTCGACCGGGTCCCACCCGACCGACGCCCACATATTGAGGCCGACGATCTCGAAGGCGATGAAGAAGCACATCGCCGAGAGGACGCCAAGGGTGCCCAGGTAGACCGGGCCGATCTGCGCGTCGCCGAACTTGCCGGCGATGTACCCGAGGATGCCGAATCCGCCCTTGCCGAAGCGGTTCATCCCCGAGAGCGAATCTTCGATCGGCAGGCCGGGTTCGGGCTGAGTCCGGACCTGGACGCGAGTGAAGAGGTTCTGGTATTCCAGCATCAGGTCGTCCTCACTTGCCCCAGATGGGGAGGTTGAGCCACCAGTTCCACCACTCCGGCCACGGCTTGGACCAGAAGGGGCCGCTGATCACGATGCAGATTGCCGACCAGATGCCGGCGCTCATCGCGAGGAAGGTCCCGAGGCGGTGGATACCGAGCGCCCCGATCGAGTAGCCCACCAAGTCGCGGAAGAACACGTTTTCGTGTTCCGACGTCTTCACCGGCTCACCCTTCTTGGGATTCGTCACCGAGAGGATCAGCGAACCGTGCATCGCGAGCGCGAGGCAGTTCGTGAAGAAGAACGTGATCGCGATCATGTGCGCGGGATTGTAGTGGAAGTGGAGGTACTGGTACCCCACGTTCGACACCCAATCCAGATGCGAGAAGATCCCGTACGGGAAGCCGTGGCCCCAAGCCCCGAGCATCACCGGTCGGATCACCACCAGCGTCGCATACGCGAGCACGGCGGCACTGTACGCCCACGGCACGTGCATTCCCATCCCGAGCTTGCGCGAGATCTCGGCCTGCCGCAGCACCCAGCTGCCGAAGGCGCCGAGCGCGCACATCGTGACGAGCTGCCAGAGTCCGCCCTCGCGTAGCGGGGCGAGCCCGAGCCCGTACTTGAGATCCGGGGGGGCAATGTTGATCTGCCAGAGGTTCCAGGTCGGGCCGATCGCCGCGCCCCACACCAACAGCAGCGTCCCCAAGGTCGCGCAGATGATGGTGGTGACGCCAAAAAAGCCGACGTAGAACGGACCGAACCAGAAATCGAAGAGATCTCCGCCGATCAGCGTCCCGCCGCGAACCCGGTACTTCCGTTCAAAACTCATCAAGGCCATGAGGCACTCCGATGGGGGTGGCGCATCTGCGCCGATGGTTCACTGCTGCGATTCTGCGATCACGACCGCCGGACGTCGGCGTGCGGCACCCGTTTGGGTCACCGACGCCCGTCGGGCGTGAAACTTACGCTACGGCTTACAGCTGCGGCTTACTGCCCGGGGGGCAGCGGAGCCATCTCGGCCGCCGGCGCCGACGCACCGGCCGGAGCCAGCTGGTCAGGCGAGAGCGTACCGTTCTCGATCCACGAGTACCGCGTGCTGCTCAGCAAGATGAAATGGATCAGCAGGGCAAGAACGCCCAGAAACCCAGTCATCGCGACGAGCACCCGGCGCGGGTCGAAGGCCATCCACAAGCGATGCACGGTGGCCTCCTATCGCCCCTGGGCGGAAGCGGGGGGATTCCACTTCATCTTCGCGTTCTTCGGATACCCGAGCACATCGAACGCGAACAGGTGGATCACGAGACACATGGCCGACAGCGCCGTCCCCAGCAGGGACATAATCATCCGCGGCTCAAGCCCGATCCAGATTCTGTACATGAATACCTCGTTGGTGTGGGTGGACCGTCAGCTCAGAACCAGGGACGCCAGGACCACGCAAGGAGGTGCGCCACGATCGCCGTGCCGACGTAGACCGCCGTCCCGACGATGAAGTAGCCGTGGAACATCCGCGCCTCCTCTTCACCCATACCGCCGTTCTTGTTATCCGACATAATGTCTCCTAGTGAATCCCCGCGTTGGCCCCCGCGGGTGTGGGGAGCGCGTGCAGGTGTGCACGACGCCCGGGTGCCGCAACTCTCAGCGCTCGCGCATCGCGCGATGACGCGTACAGGGCTTCACTGCAAACACGTGTGCTAGCTCACAACACTCTATTCTGCCACTTCTGAGGGATTCCGCCAGAGGGCCTCGCGCAATCAGCTGAACGCCGCCCCCGAATCCCGAGTTTCGATCAGGCATTGGCCCCCGACACCGCCCGGCGGCTCGCCAGCACGTGATCCCGGGTCACCACCGGATCCCCGAGTTCCCGCGCGTCCTTCTCGGCCGCGTCCCGGAGCCGCTTCGCCACCGAAATGCGGATCAGTACCGGGTACGTCTCACACAGCTCGTCCAAGGCCGCCTTGGCCTCGTCCGACCAGGGCATTTCCTCGTGCAGCCGGCTCGGCGTCGCGTCGATCTTGTCGAGCTCGGTGCCCAGCGGCAGGATGAAAAACAGCGCGTCAAACAGCTGATTGCAGACTTCTTGGATGATGTAGGTCGCCCCGGCGTAGCCCATAAACGGCGTCCCGGTGTGGCGACGCACGATCGCGCCGGGGAACGACGCGGGGATGTACATCGACCGCCCGCCCAGCTCCGCCAGATACATCCGCTCGTTGTACGAGCCGAACAGGATCAGTGGGGGCTTCTCCTTGATTGCGGCCCGCACCGCGTCGTTGTCGGGCTTCACCCCCGGACGACGCGCAAACGAGAACGTGCACGGCATCCCCATCTCCTCCTCGAGGAAATGGCGGACCCCACGCGCGTAGGTCTCGTTCGCCACGATCGCGAACGACGCCGTGCCGAAGAAATCCTGCGTCACCGACCGCCACAGATCCCACAGCGGCTTGATCGTCGTGTGCTTCTCGCGCTCGATGAACGGTTCGGGGTCCAGGCCCAGCAGCTCACCGAGCTTGCGCAGGAACTTGGTCGTGCTGTGCAGCCCGATCGGCGCCTGCAGATACGGCACGCCCAGATCCTCGCACAGCATCCGTCCGAACTCGCGGTACATGCAGATGTTCACATCGGCGTCCACCAGCCGCGGCACATCCTGCAGGTGGCTCCCCAAGGGGAACACCATATTGATCTCGGCGCCGATGCCTTCCACCAAGCGCCGGATCTCCGCGAGATCCGACCAGGTGTTGAAGTAGCCGTACATCGGGCCGATCAGATTCACGCGCGGCTTGGCGCCGGGCTCGCGCGGCTTCGGCTCGGGACGCACGCCCTTCTTGAGGCCGTACTCGGTCCACAGCCAGTAGATCGCACGATTCGCCGCCTGCCACTGATCTTCGTCGATCGTGCGCGGCAGGAAGCGCTGGATGTTGGTGCCTTCGGGCGTCACGCCGCCACCGATCATCTCGGCGATCGAGCCGGTCACCACCACCGCCGGCAACTCGGGGTCGAGCGTCTTGTGCGCCCGACGCATCGCGCCTTCGGTGCCGGTCTGTCCGAGTTCTTCTTCACCGAGCCCCGTGACCACAATCGGCAATTCGTGCGGCGGCAGCGCATCGGTGTAATGCAGCACCGACGTCACCGGCAGGTTTTCGCAGCCCACCGGGCCGTCGATCACCACCTGCATCCCCTTGATCGCGGTGAAGGCGTACACCGCCCCCCAGTAGCCACCGGCGCGATCGAGATCGAGGATCAGCGTCATCAGATCATCGCCTCGGCGGCACGCTTCTTCGCCATCTTGGCGATGTGCCGCTTGTAGTGCTCACGGAATTCCGGCTTGTCTTCGGGCGTGTCTTCCCAAACGCCCGCGTTGACGCCGTGGCCGACCTCGCCGAAGAACGCCTTCATTTCGTCGAAGCGGCGCTTGTTGCCCATCGCCGCATTCACCACCTGCGCCAACGACCCTGCACCGGCCGGCCCCATCAGCGGACGCGCCGAGATGAGGTTCGTGAAGTACAACGCCGGAATCGTGAGTTCCTTGGCCTTCTGCACCACCGGCGTCGTGCCGATGGCCAGATCCGGCTTGAACTCGTGCATCGCCGCGAGGTCCTGCTCGAGCGAGGCGCGATACGTCACGTGCACGCCCTTCGACGCCAACCATTCGCGATCGGCCTCGGAGTACGGCGTGCGCGGACAGGCGGTGCCCACGTAGCGCACGTCGGCTCCGCTCTCGACCAACAGTCGCGCGACGAGCAGCTCCGAGCCCTCGTAGCCCGACATCGTGATGCGTCCCTTGATCGGCATCTTCGACAACGCGCCCTTGATCGCCGGCAGCAACTTCTGCTGCGCCGCCTGCACCTTCTCGGCGGGCACGTTGGCCATCGTGCCGATGCTCTCGAGCCAGGCGGCCGTCCCTTCGTAGCCCACCGGGGCCGAGCCGACAATCGGCCGACCCGCGAACTCGAATTCGCGGAACGATGCCGTGTAGAACGGATGAATCGCCGCCACGCCGACGCAGTCGAGCGCCGCGTAGAGCTCGCGCCACTCGCGCGTCGGCACCACCGGTCCCGCCGCGAGGTCGAGCATATCGAGCATCATCCCGATGCCGACCGGGTCGGCCGGGAACATCTCGCCGACGAGCGTCACCGTGGGCTTCGCCGCCTTGGCCGTGCGCGGCCGAGCGACCGGGCCCTGCTCCGCTTCGGTGCGGGCGTACTTGAGCATCGCGCCGGCGAGCACGTCCTTGGCTTCCGCGTGCGTCGGCACACCGAAGCCGGGCACGTCGATGCCGATGATGCGGACGCCGTTGATTTCCTTGGGCAGAATCTGCAGCGGCACGCCCGAGGCCGTGGGCACGCAGAGATTCGTGATCACGATCGCGTCGTAGCGATCGGGGTCGGCCATCTTGAACACCGCGTCGCGGATGTCCTCGAAGAGCTGACCGGTGACGAGCGTCTCGGAGTTGAACGGCACGTAGCCGACCGTGCGGCGTGCGCCGTAGAAATGGCTCGTGAAGGTGAGCCCGTACACGCAGCAGGCCGAGCCCGACAGGATCGTGCCCGTGCGGCGCATCCGCAGCCCGACGCGGAGCGAGCCGAAGGCCGGGCACATCGACTGCGGCTGATCGTGCGGACCGCGCGGATAATCGGCCTCGTAGCGCTCGAGGACTTCGGACTTTCCGGCGGCCTTGGCCGCCGCCATCATCTCGTCGCGGCCGGCGTGGCACCCGACGCCATCTCCCTGCGTGGCGGCGACGTTGATCTGCGCGCTGTCGACCACCGGGAGCGCGCGCCCCGAGGGGGCGCAGCCCAGACCGCCCGGCTGATCGCCGTCGTTCGCCATCGGCGCCGCACCGGCGCCGTCGTACACGACTTCGCCCACCGGACCTGCGGCTTCGTTCGGCGTCATCGCGCTCAGACCTCGTCGTAGACGACTTCGAGCGACTCGCGGACGATCTCGTCCTTGCCGCACATATCCTTCATCGTCGCCGGCTCGAGCTTCACATCGCGGCCCACCGTGTCGGCGCTGAAGAGATTGAGCAGCGCGTCCATCGACATCGGCTTCGGGCGGACCGGCGGCGCCTCGGCCACGTTCGTGGCGAGCTCTTCGAAGAGCGGACCCCACTGGCCGCCGGGGAAGCCGATGATCTCGTAGTTCGCCGACTTGCGGCGGATGTCTTCGTGCGCCGGCACCTTGGCCAGCACGGGAATGCCCGCGGCTTCGGCGAACCGCGAGGCCTCACCGGTGCCGTCATCCTTGTTCACGACCATCCCGGCGACGCCGACGTTGCCGCCGAGCTTCCGGAAGTACTCAACCGCGTTGCAGACGTTGTTCGCGACGTACAGCGACTGGAGGTCGTTCGAGCCCACGACGATGACCTTCTGACACATATCGCGCGCGATCGGCAGACCGAAGCCACCGCACACCACGTCGCCGAGGAAGTCGAGCAGCACGAAGTCGAAGCCCCACTCGTGGAAGCCGAGCTTCTCGAGGGTTTCGAAGCCGTGAATGATGCCGCGGCCGCCGCAGCCACGACCGACTTCGGGGCCGCCAAGCTCCATCGCAAAGACACCATCGCGCTTGAAGCAGACGTCTTCGATGCGGATGGTCTCGCCGGCGAGCTTCTTCTTCGACGAGGTGTCGATGATCGTCGGGCACGCCTTGCCGCCGAAGAGCAGCGAGGTCGTGTCGGACTTCGGATCGCAGCCGATCAGCAGGACCTTCTTGCCCTGCTGCGCCATCATATACGACAGATTGGCGAGCGTGAAACTCTTGCCGATGCCACCCTTGCCGTAGATCGCGATGATCTGCGTTTCCTTGGTGACGGGGCCGGTGTGCACCGGCGCCGGTTCGGCGGCCGCTTCGGCCGAGAGGTTCGAGCGGAGCTGCACGAGCGCGTCGTTGTTCATTCGGTGGATCTCCAATCGAGGACCATCTTCACACAGCCGGGATCAGTGAACGCGGTCGCGTAGCCGGCCGGGGCGTCAGCTGCCGCCACGCGGTGCGTCACGAGACCATCGAGCGAGAGCCGCCCGTCGCGCACGAGGTCGATCGTCGCCTGGAGATCGGCGTCGGTCCACTCGGCGGCGATGCGGAGTCGGGCTTCCTTGATGAACGCAAACGGGAAGTTGAAAGCGACCGGTTCGTGATAGAAACCGGCGAGCACGATTTCACCCTTGGGCGCCAGCCGCATCACGAGCTGGTCGACGATGCCGTTGGCCCCGGCGACCTCGTGAATGCAGCGGTAATCCTTGCGCGTCTCCTCCGAGGGGTCGATGACGAGGTACGGATAGCTGCCCTGCCGGCGAATCGGGTTGGTCTCCCACACCGTGGGCCGCGCCTCGGGATCGAGCGCCATCGTGATGCGGGCGATCAGCCGGCCGAGGGCGCCGTGGCCGATGATGAGGTCGGGGAGGAACCCGCGATCACTCGCGACAATGGCGTGGTACGCGGTGGCGGCGAGCGCGAACAGCGCGCCCTGCTCGCCGAGATTGGCGGGCACCTTCCACGCCTTGGCACCCGGCACGATCAGTCGCTGCGCCGCCCCGCCAAACAGGCCGCGCGCATCCTGATAGCATCGCGCCCCGGTCACATACACGGTCTCGCCGACCACGTGCCCCGATTCCGCACCGGCCTCGACGACACGACCGACCGTCTCGTAGCCCGGCACGAGCGGATAACCGAGGCCCGGAAACGGGGGCATTTTGCCGGTGTAGAGCAGCCGTTCGGTCCCCGTGGAAATGCCGGTGAACTCCACGGCGACGACCACATCGGCGGGACCGGGCTCGACAAGAGCCAGGCGCTTCAGCGTGAGGACTTCGGGCTGCTCGAATACGACCGCGAGGGTGTCCACGTCGAACCGAGTTCCGGGTGAGGCGTGAGTGGTCCAGCGCACCAATCCGAATGCAGGTGTCAACTTATCGTGACGGTCTAGAGTGTCAACTGTTCCTGACACTCCCTATCGGGGAATTGCCTACGCCGGGATACCCCAGGGGGCGCTGGCCCCCGTTCAGCCCTCGACCGTCGCTACCAGCAGGTCGGTCCAGAATGGCGTCCGGGTCGGGACGCGGCGGACGGTCGAAAAGCCGGCCTCGGCGAGCATTGCCCGGTGTTCGGTCTCGGACCGGGCGCGGCCGCTCCCCATCGCCCACAAATAGAAGCCGAAGTACGCGTCGGCTAGCGGCGCCGTCTGCGGTCGGCCCCCGACCGGCTCGGCCACGAGCAACACCCCGCCCGGCGGCAGCGCCTCTCGGACACGGCGCAGGATCATCCGAGCCTTCGTGTCGCTGTGGTCCAGCAAGACGCGCACGAGCGAGATCACATCGGCGCCCGTCGGCAGCGGATCATCGTGGAAGTTGCCGCCGACCATCGTCGCGCGAGACGCCAGCCCCAACGCCTCGAAGCGCTTGGCCGCCCGCGCGACGACCGGCGGCAAATCAAACAGTTGGACTTCGAGCGCTGAATGCCGCTGCGCAGCCGCCGCCAGAAACACGCCCTCGCCGCCACCGACGTCCATCAAGCGGCGGTGCCGACCCAAGTCATAGTGGTCGAGCACATCGGCCGCGAGCGGCGGAATCGTCTCGGCCATAATGCCCGAGTACTCGGCAGCGTTGCCGGCATCGATATCCTGCGGGCGCGCCGCCTCGGCGTAGGACCAGAACTTGGCCAGCACCGTGTCGCCGGCCTGCTTGCGCAACATCGCGAGCGGGTTGGCCAGATCGGCATAGAAGTGCCGATGATGCGCGACCATATGCGCCAAGGCCGTATCGTGCACCAGCGGCCCCGCGAGCTTGCCCAAACCGTAGCGCCCGCGACTGCGCGACTGCACCAGGTCGAGACTCATCGCCGCCTTGAGCAGTCGCTCGAGCCCGTCGGCCGGCATCCCGGTGCGGCGGGCGAGCGTCGCGAGATCCTGCGGGCCCTCCGCCAGCATCTTGAAGAGCCCCAGCTCGAAACACGCCGAGAGCGTCTGCGAGTAGACGAAGCCCGACACCAAGTCGAACACCGCACGGGACCGAATGCGCGTGATCGTCCGGAGGATCGGCAGTTCGGCCGCCCACTTCTGAAACACCGGATGCGCGTACAGGGCATCGCGCCAGCCGAGGAACCGGTCGCGCCAGCTCAGGGGCGCATCGGCGAGCGTGGGGCTCGCCGGGGTGTCGGCGCGGAGCGCATCGGGAAGACTCACGCGGAGATCGGTTGGCAGGAGGTGGTACGGCGGTCCAAGACGCGTCGGTGACGTGAATGCCACGGGCGCGCAGTGGTCTGCGCGACGTTACCCGGCGTCGGGTAGCGATGTCAACCGCGCCCGCGCGGGGCGTTGCCTGCGACGCCCGGCTCCGCTAGCGTCCCGCCACGATGCGATACGTCTATCCGTTCTCGGCCATTGTGGGCCAAGAAGAAATGAAGCTCGCGCTGAGCATCGCGGCGGTGGATCCCGCGATCGGCGGCGTGATGGTCTTCGGCGATCGTGGGACGGGCAAGTCCACGGCCGTCCGTGCGATGCCGGCGTTGCTGCCCGAAATGAAGGTGGTCAAGGGCTGTCGCTACGGGTGCGACCCCGCCGCACGGACGGCCGGTTGCGACGTGCAGGGCTGCGCAGCGCACCTCGATGGCAAGCACAAGGTGCCGACCGATCACGCACCGGTGCCGGTGGTGGATCTACCGCTCGGCGCCACCGAAGATCGCGTGGTGGGCTCGTTGGACCTCGAGCGCGCACTCGCGAAGGGCGAAAAGGCCTTCGAGCCCGGCTTGCTCGCGCGAGCGCACCGCGGGTTCCTGTACGTGGACGAAGTCAACCTGCTCGAAGACCACTTGGTGGACTTGCTGCTCGACGTCGCCCAAACCGGTGAGAACGTCGTCGAGCGCGAAGGCGTCTCGGTGCGGCACCCGGCGCGCTTCGTCTTGGTGGGATCGGGCAATCCGGAAGAAGGCGAACTGCGCCCGCAGCTGCTCGACCGGTTCGGGCTCTCGGTCGAGGTGCGGACGCCGCTCGATGTGCCGACCCGCGTTGACGTGGTGATGCGTCGCGACGCCTTCGACCGTGATCCAGCGGGGTTCACCGCGCAGTGGAGCGCGGAAGACGACAAGCTGCGACGCAAGATCGAAAAGGCACGCAAGCACCTGCCCGATGTCGACGTGCCGCGCGCCATTCTCGAGCGCGCGTCGCAGCTCTGCCTCACGCTCGGCACCGATGGCCTTCGCGGGGAACTCACGCTGTTGCGTGCGGCCCGCGCGATCACCGCGCTCGAGGGCAAGAAGCACGTCACCGACGCGCAGTTGAAGCACGTGGCCCCGATGGCCTTGCGCCATCGGCTCCGCAAGAACGTGCTCGATGACACCGGGTCGTCGGCGCGCGTCGCACGCGTGATCGACGAAGTCTTCGGCGCGCCCGCGACGGCGTAAATGACGACCGACGCAGACGCCGAGTTCGATCCGGCGGCTGCGGCCGCGGCGGCGGCTGAGCTGGTGGCCTCGGCCGCATCGCTGCTGGCCGTCGCGCCGCACGCCTTGGGCGGGGCGCTCGTGCGGGCGAGTGGCGAAGAAGGCCTGCGCTGGACGGCGGCGCTCCGCGCGATGCTCGGGACCGAACAACCGGTGCGGCGGTTGCCGCCCTCGGTCACCGACGACCGCTTGCTCGGCGGACTCGACTTGGCCGCGACGCTGTCGCGAGGGAAGCCGGTCGCCGAGCGCGGGTTGCTCGCCGACGCCAGCGGGGGACTCGTCGTGATTCCCGGTGCGGAGCGCCTGTCGCGCGGTGTGGTGTCACGACTCTGCGCCGTCCTCGATTCGGGGCGCCTCGACCTCGCGCGCGATGGTGTCGTCGAGCAGTTCGACGCGCGCACCGGCGTCGTCGCCTTCGACGATCACGCCGAAGACGACGACGGCGGCGTGTCCCCTGCCCTCACCGAGCGACTAGCGTTCGCGGTCGTGGTTCCGTCGCGCTGGGACGCCGAGGCGCATCTCTGGCCCGACGCCGAGACCCTGCGCGAGGCCCGCGCGCGCTTCGATCGGGTGGAGACGCCGCCCGACGCGATCCGTGCGATCGTCGCGACCGCTGCGGCCTTGGGCGTGGACGCGCTCCGCGCGCCGATGCTCGCGCTGCGCGTGGCGCGCGCGTCGGCAGCGCTGGGGCTGCGCGATGTGACCACCGACGATGACCTGCGCATCGCGGTGCAGTTGGTGCTGGGCCCGCGGGCCACGCGGATGCCCGCGCCGCCGCCGGAGGAGTCGCCACCGGAAGAACCACCGCCGCCACCCGACACCCCGGACACGCCGCCCGACGACGTCGACGAACCGCCACCCGACGAAGGCAACGAGCGTGAGCTCGAAGATCGTCTCGTCGAAGCCGCAACGGCGGCGATTCCGCCCGATCTGCTCGCGCTGCTGGCGCAGGGACCGATGCGCGGCAGCCGCGAACAGGGGCGTAGCGGCGCCGATCAAAAGGGCGCGACGCGCGGGCGACAGATCGGCTCACGCAGTGGCGAGCCGCGGGGCGGCAAGCGCCTGCACGTGCTCGACACGCTCCGCACGGCCGCGCCGTGGCAGCGCGTGCGTCGGCGCCTGCGTGGCGTGGCCGAGCCGCCACCGGGAGAACGCGCCGCGCGCATCGAAGTCCAACGCGACGACTTCAAGATTCGGCGCTTCGTCGAGAAGGCGGGCACGACGGTGATTTTTGCCGTCGACGCGTCGGGCTCGAGTGCCCTCAACCGGATGAACGAGGCAAAGGGCGCGATCGAGCAGTTGCTCGCCGAGAGCTACGCGCGACGCGACAAGGTGGCGCTCATTGCCTTCCGTGGCACGAAGGCCGACGTGTTGCTGCCTGCCACCCGTGCGCTCGCGCGTGCACGCCGCGCGCTGACCGGCCTGCCGGGCGGCGGCGGCACGCCGTTGGCCAGCGGCATCGATACGGCATTGGGCCTCGCGCAACAGGCGAAGCGCGAAGGCAATCAGGTCCTCTGTGTGTTCCTGACCGATGCGCGGGCGAACATCGGGCGCGACGGCCAGCCCGGTCGCCCGCGCGCCGAGCAGGACGCGATGCAGTCCGCCGCGGCCTTCGGGGCGTCGGGCATCGCGTCGCTGTTCGTGGATACCTCGCCGCGAGGCGAACGGATGGCCAAGGCGGTCGCGGAGGCGATGCGGGCGCGGTACCTTCTCTTACCGAACGCCGACGCGCGCGTGGTAACTGGCGCGGTCAAGACAATGGTGAGCACCGGATGACCCCGACACCAGACTCCCTTTCGTTGCGCCCGATGGATGCGGTTGAGGCCGCGCCGACGCCGGTTGTACGAACGGATCTGGCGGCCAACGGCCTGTGGATCGTTGCACGCGACGTGGCGTTGGTGCTCGCGTACTGGTGGCTGGCGACCGGGCTGATCTTCCTCATCCAACGCGATCCCATCACGCGGCTCTTCGGCGTCGCTGCCGCGACGGCGCTGGGCGCTGTCGGCGTGTGGCTGGTCGTCAGCACCCGCGACTCGGCCACGCCCAAGGGCGCGCTCCGGGCGTGGTTGGGGGCAGCGCTGCTCTGGGCCTGGCCCGCCACGCTGCTGTACGCGGGACTGCCCGCCGGCCCGGCCGATGCGGCGACACGCGCCCTGCCCTACGCGCAGGGCTCGTGGCCGATGGCCCTCGACGCCATTCGGGCCACGATCGCCAACGATGTGATCGGCGTACTGCTGCTCGGCGTGCTGGTCGTGCTCACGATCGGACACGCGAATCGAATGTCGGTCTGGGCGTATCTGCTCTTCTGGGTCGTGCAGCAGAGTGCCAAGCTGAACATCTTCTTCGGCGTGGAGCGCGCGGGTGCCGAGTTCCTCCCGATGCACCTGCGGTTCCTCGAGCGGTTCTTCGGCCCGTCCGAGAACTCGCCCCTGCTGGGCGCGACGATCATCGTGCTGTCGATCGTTGCAGCGCTCTTCGCCTGGCAGGCGAGCCGCACGAAGCTCGGCTACCTGCGCAACGGCCTCGCGCTGCTGACGGCGGTGCTGGTGCTGGCCGTGGTGGAACATCTGGTGATTGGCGGCGTGTTCGAGGCCCCGCTGTGGAAGGCGTTCCTCGACGCGCGCGGATACTGACCCCGTCCACGAGTCGTCTATGCTGAGCCGTCGTCCTGCCGCGCACGAGTTCGCGCCGTTTTATGCCGGGTACATCGCCAAGGTGCCCGAGGGCAACCTGCTGGTCACCCTCGAACACGGCACCGGCGAACTGTCGGCCTACATCACCGGTGTGTCCGAGGCCCGACGCAGCTACCGGTACGCCGAGGGCAAGTGGAGCATTGCCGATACGCTGCTGCACATCATCGACACCGAACGCGTGATGAGCTATCGGCTCCTGCGCATCGCGCGCGGCGACACGACCGAGTTGCCCGGCTTCGAGCAGGACGACTTCGTCGCGTCGGCGAAGGCCGATTCGCGCACCCTGTTGTCACTCGCCGCCGAGTTCACCGGCGTGCGCTCGTCGACGATGCAGCTGGTGCGCAACCTGCCGGACGACGTGTGGGACAAGCTCGGCCGCGCGAGCGGCAACGGAGTGTCGGCGCGTGCGCTCGCGTGGATCATTGCCGGGCACGCGATCCATCACCTGGCGATCCTCAAGGAGCGCTATCGGTGAGTGCGTCGTGGCGCGCGACGCGATGACTGCGCTCGCCACTGCGGATGCGGTCCGTGACGGGCTGCATCGCCTCGTAAACGATCCGGCCAGCTGGCCGGCGGATCGACGCGATCTATTCATCAATCGGCTGCTGGACTTCGGCGGCGGCGACTCGCGTGCGCACGTGACGCTACTGTGGCGGCTGCACGAGTGGGGCGTGGCCGATCGCCTCGCTGCGCAGGACGCCGGTGATGACGTGGCGCGCGTGGCGCAGGTCGCGCGCGCCTTTGCGGCGGACGCGTTCGTGGAGCGCCCCGCCGCACACTGGGGGGTGGCCGCGTGGGGCACGGCGCTGGGTCTGGTCGATGCGACGGCGCTGGACCGCGCGCAAGCCGAGGAGGCACGACAGGCTCGAGAACGCGCGCGCGACGAGTTGCAGCGCCGGGCGGTTCTGGCGCCGTCGCCGCCGCGAGCGACGGCACGCGGTGCTGTCGGGCGCGCCGCCCCCGTTGGCTCCGCGGCCCGCCCGCTGCCGCCGGCGCGCACCTACACGATGCCGCTTCGCGGCCCCACGCCACGCGATGTAGGACTGTTCGTGACGATTGTCCTCGCGACGATCGGGTTCATCCTTGGCGCGGCGTCGCTGCTGGGCGACGGCAGCAAGCGACCAGGCGCGATCGTGGCGTCCGCGCCGCGCGCGGCGGCGTCGGTGGCGCCGGTGGCGCCAGTGACGCCAGTGACGCCGACCGAGTCGCCGCGTGAGCAACGGACCGACTTGCCACCGACGAGCACGGCAGCCGCCCTGCCCCCTGGTCAACGCGCCGAGGTCGACCTGTTCGATGGTCGACGCTACGCGGGCATCGTCGACTTGATCACCGCGACCGACGTGTATCTCCACGACGACGCGTCCGGCCTGCCGTACGCGTTACCGCTGCCGATCGTCGCGCGCGTGCGGCTGGCCGACGGTCGCGTGTGGCGGCCGACGGCCGACTCGACGGGCGGCGACCTCGCGGTGTCGCGGCCGGACTTGGTCGCCCGCGGTGTGTCGGGCCGATACCGCGTCGTCACGCGCAGTGTGCTGGTCGACGGCGATCCGTCCTGCCGCGAGCGCGGCCGAGCGCCCACCGAAGGCGCGACGTCGATGGAGACGATCACCCACGTGCCGGGCGACTCGGTGTTGGCGTGGACCTCACGCGGGACGCTGCGGGCGCGTATCGCGGCCGATGGGCGATTCAGCAGCGGCACCGCCAGCGGGCGCGACGGCGCGCTCACGTGGCG
>JANRJP010000017.1:0-7795 GCA_033763905.1 Gemmatimonadaceae bacterium | reverse complement strand
CCCACCCACTTCGGGTTCGTGCTGCCGTAGAGCCCAATCACCGGCCGACCCAGCGCGACTGCCATATGCAGCGGTCCGGTGTCTGGCGCAATCACCAGCGCCGCGCGCTCAAGCAAGCCCAGCGCATTCCCAACGCCAGAGCCCAGCGCGTTGATCGCGGACGCGCCGACGCGGGCGGTGATCGCCGATGCGGCGCTGCGTTCCGCCTCGGAGGTGCCGCCCACGAGCACCACACGCAGGCGATGCTCGCGCACGAGATGCTCGGCCACCTCGGCCCAGCGGTCGGGAAACCAGTTCTTGTGTGCGGCGCTCGACGCCAGCACGAGCGCCACATACGGATCGGCGCCAGGCACCGTTCCAGATGCGTAGACTCGCGCGGCATCACCGGGGCGAAGTCCGTACGTCAGCGGCTCGGGGTTCACGCCGAGCACGGCGGCGAACTCGAGAAACTGATCGACCATATGCCGGCGAGGTGCCGGTGGCAGCTGATGCGTCGTGAACCAGGTGTTCGCGTCCCGCGCGCGCGTGCGATCGATGCCCCACTTGATCGGCGCGCGGGTGAGGGCGGTCACGAGCCCCGCCTTGAGTGCCGTTTGCAGGTCCAGCACCACATCAAAGGGCCGCGTCGCGAGCCGACGACGAATGTCCACATACGCCGCGATGCCGCCCTTGCGGTCGAAGTGCACGAGCTCGTTGACGGCCGGATGTCCCGCGAGCAACTCGTCGGGCCCGCGCTGCACGATCCACGTGAGGTGCACGTCCGGGCGCGCTCGGCGGATGGCGGTCGCCAGCGGTAGACCAAAGGTCACGTCGCCGAGTGCGCTCATCAGCACGATTGCGACGCGGTCAGGAACGCCGGGCGTCATTCGCTCGTCACGCGAGGCGGAGCGGTGGCGAAGAGCTGCCGGCCCGCGGCGGTCGCGCTAGCTGCGCCCGAACCGCGTCCAGCACCGACGCCACTGTGATGCGCGGCATACAGTGATGCGCGAGCTTCTCACGCGCCGCCAGCGGCTGCACGGTGCACTCGGGGCAGGGCGGCACCGAGGGCGCTTCGATCGCGATCGTGTCTTCATCGCCGGGATTCCACAGCACGGCGTTGCCCGGCGTGTAGAGCGTGACGGTGGGCACGCCCAGGGCCATTGCGAAGTGCGCGGGGCCGGTGTCCGGTGACACATACACCTGCAGCGACGGGAGCATCGCCAGATACGCGCGCAAATCGCGCGGCGGCACCAGCACCGCCGCGTTCGTGCGTGACGCCAGCGCGGCCGCCTTGGTGGCGTCGGCGGTGGACAACAACACCGCCGGCTGAGCGCCCATCCCCGCAATGCCATCGCAGAGCTCGGCCCAGCGCTCGATCGGCCAGTCTTTCATCGGGACCGACCCCGACAGCGTAATGCCGACCATCGGGCGACCGTTGGGCAGCCCTAGGGCCCGCCAGTCGTGCTCGGCACGCTCGCGCTCGGCGGCGGTCAAAAAGAGCCGCGGGCGCGAACTGCCCACCGGGATGCCGACGGTTTCGAGCAGGCGGCGGCGCTCGCGAATAACGAACTCCGGATGCCGCCCGCCGCGCGGCAACGTGTGCGTGTACGCCCACACCCACGGCGCGCGAATCCCCCAGCCTACCCGGGTGCGCGCGCGCGACCAGAAGAGCAGCGGGGCCGAGGCCGCGCTCGACTGGACGTCGACGATGAGATCGTAGCGGCGCTGGCGAACGCCCCACGCCAGCGAGGGCGCGCGCGACTCCGCGTACTCCAGCACTCGTGTGACGAGCGGATGATGGGCCAGCAAGGGCGCCGCCGCCGGGCCGGTGAGCACGTCGATCGTCGCCGACGGATAGGCCCGATGCAGGTCATCCAGCAGGGCGCTCGACAGCAGCACATCGCCGAGTTTGACGATCTGGATCAGCAGAATGCGGGTCGGCGACTGAGGGAGCGTCACGAAACGAAAACTACCCCAGCATCGCGTCAGCCGCGCCCTGACTGCGGCGCTATCTTGCCTCGGTACAAATTGACGCATCCCACACCAGGAGCCGAGATGCCTGCGAAGAAGAAGCCCGCCGTCCGGAAGACCACGACGAAGTCGCAGGCGAAGGCCAAGGCGAAGGCGAAGCCCGCGTCGACGCGGAAGCCCGCGGGCAAGGCCGCTGCGAAGTCCACGCGGCGGACCGCGCCACAGCCGTCGGCCAAGCCGAAGCCGATCACTCCAGGCTGGGCGCTGGTGGAACCGCTGATCATCGCGGGGCTGCAGCAGATGAAGCGCGACCAGTTTCTGGTGCTGGCCTGCACCGACGCGAACCGCTTCGTGCAGTTCGCGGTGCAGGGGCCGGGACGGATTCGCGGCGAGGTCGTCAGCGACCACTTCCTCGAAGACGACGAGCGCTTGAGCACAGCGGAGCGGGCGAGCATTGCAGCGCTGGGCTGGAAGCCGCCGACGCACGCGGATGACGCGCCAGCCGCGAAGGTGGTGAAGGGAGGATCGCCGAACTGGTTCGCCGACTTCGCCGGTCCGGCGGCGGCGCGTCTGGCGGCGCGGGCGGCGGTGCAGACGCTGGCAGGCGCGTTCAAGCACAGCCCGCCGCAGGTGCGCTACCACGCCTTCGCCAAGGATGGCGAGGAGCTCACGCTGCCCCTCACGGGCATTCTGCCCGAGGAAGAGTGGATGTCGCCGGGCTTTCGGCCTGATGACCACGATGACCTGCGGGAAATGGTCGTCGACACCTTGCGTGGCGCCGAGCTGGGGGCGACGCGCGAGGTCGAGGGAGTCGATCTGGCGATCGACGTCGGCGATCGCACCGTGTTCGTCACGGCAAATGACGAGCCATTCTCGGTCCTGATCTACAGTGTGGTGGGCGCCTTGCCGCTCACCGAAGAGACCCTCGCCACGGTCAACGATCTCAACCGCTCGCGTCAGGGCAGCCGCGCCATCATTTACGAGGACCACCTGCTGGTCGATCGCGTCATTCCGGCAGAGCCCTTTGTGCCGCGCCAGTTGGTCGACGCGGTCGTGGAATTGGCGGGATGGGCGAACGCCATCGCGAGCGAAGGGTCCGACGGCGTGAGGGCGCCGGCGGACCCCGTCGTCAACTGATGGTGCTGCGGGGCGTCAGTTGTTGATGCTGATACTGACGCTCCCCTCTCGGAAGATGTAGCGCGGCCAGCGTTCCCAGTCCGGGTCCAGTCGTGTCGCGAGATACTGCTGGACCCAGCGCGGCAAGGCGGACAGTTGCAACGGCGTGAGACGGGTCTTCACGAGATCGCGCTGCTGCCAGAAGAGCTCCTCGTAGCGCTTCTCGGTTTCCTTCACCTTGGCCAGCGCCTCGGCGCCGGCAAAGCGCTGCGGCAACGCCGACAGATACTCGGCTAGCGGGCGGTAGATCTCGCGCGCCGCCTTGCGGAAGGCGGTGTCGGCCTGCATCGACGCTTCGATTTGGTCGCGCGTCAGAAACAGCGTGTCGGCGTTGTCGAGCAGCGTCTGGTGAATGCTCGAGACGCGTTCCTCGTAGCGGCGCAGGATGGTGTCGGCCGACGGGCGCACGAAGGCCCCGCGGGCGACGGGCTCGATGTTGCGTTCGAGCTCCTGCACGCTTGGATTGCGCGTGAGGTTGAACGAGAAGTCCACCGTGAGCTGGAACGGGTTGCGTAGCAGCGTGCGGCCCGGTCGCGTGTCGCCGAAGCGCGGGTTCACGCTGTAGCGGAAGCGATTCGTGCCGGCGTCAAACCCGCGCGGCACCAGCAGCACCGGATCGGGCAGCGACGGACCGCCCCAGCCGCGGAGCCCGGACTCGCCGTGCAGCAGCTGGTCGAACAGCGCCAGCGGGTTCGCGAGGTTGACCGACATCGTCGTGCGACGTCCGAACAGCCGACTTGCCGCGTCGATATCGAGCCGCGCGTTGGTGCTGACCGCCCAGGGGGACTCGCAGCTGTTGCGGCCCGCCATTTGGCCGAGCGACCGTTCCAAGCACGCGGTGACACCGCGCGGGCTGTCGCTGAGCAGTGCGCGCATTCCCGCCGCACGCGTCGCGTCGGTGTCCGTGGACGGATTGAATACGAAGGCGCGGTCGCCGGGCGTACCGTCGCCATCCACGTCGCCCTGCACGATCGGCGTGTAGGGCAGGCCGGACTGCAGACGCGCGAAGATCGTGAAGGTGCCGTAGGTGCGATTGCCTCGGCGAATCGGTGTGCCGAGCTGGGCCAGAATCGTGTGGCGGGCGTCGTCGGTGCCGCGGGCCCATTCCCACGCGAAGGGGTCACCCACGCCTGCGCCGTCGAAGCCCCGGAATCGCTGGCGAATACCCTGCAGCGTGTAACTGAGGCTGGCGAAGACGTTGGACTCGAGCGCGAAGGGGTCGAGCTGCAAGGCCGCGGTCAGTTGCGCGCCTTCGGAGCGGCCATCGCTGCGAATACCGCGGGCAACGCCGTATGCGGTCGTGCGCCGGCTGTCGATGATCGACACCGCGCCGCTGGCGGCGTCGATCGACGTCGGGCGCACGTACAGCGGGCGCCCTTCATCGGCGATGGTCGTGAATGGCGTGCCGGTGAAGTTTGCGTCGATCGTCGACTGCTGATTGAGATTGAGCGCGGCAAGGCCGTCGACGCGCAGAATGAACGGCCGGAGATCCTGCGTCCACCCCAGACTCGCACGCCAGCTGCGTGCGACGTCGTACGAGGGATCGATGAACTGCACGGCAGCCCCGCTCGCGCCGAGTGGATTGACTGTGCCACCGACACACTGCCGAGGAATGGCAGATGCGTTGTTGGCCCAGACATCCCAGTCAGGCACCGGGACGATGCTACCGACACACCGGAGGCCGCGGGCGCCATCGAGCAGGCCGTTCGCTCCCTGCAGTCCGGCGGCCAGCTCCGGTCGCAGAATGTCCCGGAACTCGCCGATGCCGCCACGCAGCTGGAAGGTGCGCGGCCTGAGGAACGTGCCGGCGTTGGTGTTGAACTGCCCGGTGCGCACCGGGCCCCCGCCGGGCCGCCACGTGAAGCCGAGACGCGGACTCAGGTGCCAGCGCGTCGGCGTGATGGTGTTGTCGACGTCGATAACAGCCGAGAGCGCTGGATTCGCCACGGGGCCGCCCAGCACATCGTTGTACTCGAGTCGCGCGCCCGAAATCATCTGGAACCCGGGCTTGGGATTCCAGCGATACGACACGGCCGCGGCCGCATTGACCACCGCGCCATCCCGCACCGGCTGCGCGAGCGTTCGCGTGAACGCGGCCGGCACGTTGTTCGCGAGGTCGGCAATGCTGTTGTACTGCACCGTGCCGTACGGATTGACGAGGCCGGCATCGCGCATCCGATCGCTGCGGGCCCAGAGCGATCCGCGGATCAGGTGGCGTGTCGAGAACGTGGGGTACCACGCGAGTTCGTCCGCGACTTCGAGCGTGCTCCGTGAGAGATCACGTTGCGCCGTCGGGTCGCCGCCAAGCGTCAGACTGGCCAAGCTGGTGGGATCGACGCTGCCACTGCCGATCGTGACCGCGGCGGCTGGCAGGAGGAGCGTGGGCTCTCCCGTCTGCCGCACGACGGTTCCGCTGGCGCGCAGTTCATTGAACACGCGACGATCGCGGCCGAAGTAGCGTTGCGACAGCAGCTGCAGCGACGCCGCGGCGTCGAGTTGCTCACCCGTCGCACTCGGCGCGGCGGAGGGCGTGAGCCCCACGCCGCGCTGCCGATCGAGGGACACGAGTGAGCTCACCGCGAAGGTCTTGGCGCTGTCCCGCGTGTCGTCGAGTCGCGCGAGCCAGGTCAGGTTCTCGCGCACGCGCTGCGCGCCGGCTGCGCCCAACGGCAGTCCCGCTGTGGTCGCCGCGGCGCGAAGCGCGGCCGCGGAATCGGCGCGCAAGCCGACGCGCGCGAGCGTGGCGGCATCGGCCGTGAGTAGCGACGCGGGCGATGCTGCGGATCGCGAGAGGTCGAGCGCGACGTTGTAGGTGGCGGTCTTGCGAATCAGTTCGCCGTCAGCGCCAGCGCTGAAGCGGCCGCCGGCGCTTGGGAGCCCAAGGGCGCGACCGGTGGCATCGGTGACCGTGAACGCCGGCGCGTCGAGCGTGAGGAAGCCGCTCCTTTGCTGGAAATTGCGGTTTCCGGGCCCCAAGCGAACGTCGTAGTTGCTGCCCGAGAATCCGCCGCGCGTGGCGTCGAAGGTGGTGCCGGTGAAACGGGCGTCGAGGTTGGCGGCGCGGGGTAGCCGGACGCCGGGAATCGCGGCGCCGTTGAGCGTCGTGAGCGCGCCAGCCGCGCCGAGCAACGAGACGCCGCCGGCGCCCTGCGTGAAGCCGGGTACCGTGGTGGCGGTGGCGGCGAGGTCGCCGCGCGCGTTCGGGGCCACGGTGGCGGTGACGCCTTCGTTCCAGCGTTCGCTGGCGCCGGTTTCTTCGCTGCCGAGCCGAACTTCGCGTGGCACCGGCGGTGGGGCTTGGGCGCGGACCTTCACGGCGGCGAGCTGCTGTGGCACCGTGGCCTTGAGCACCAAGTCCACGACGAATCGCCGCTCCGCGGCGGCGCGTTGCACCCGTCGCCGACCCGGGGCGTATCCGGTGGCACTGATGTACACGAGGTAGTCGCCCGAACCGTCGGCGAAGACGATCTGCCAGCGCCCCTCGGCATCGGTCACCGCTTGTTGCAACGCACGGTCACTGGATCGGGTGACGAGCACGGTGGCACCCGCGATCGGGGTGCTGCGAGCGGAGTCACCGAAGACGCGACCGACCAATGTGTCCGGGGCCTGCGCGAAGGAGGGGGCCGCGGTGGCCGCCAACGCACAGAGCACGACGCCGAGGCGTCGAAGATTCAAGAAAGCGCGCATCGTTCTGGAGGGAGAGAGCACTGCTCCGACACGCGGCTTACGAGAAGGGTTGCCGTCCGGGTTTCGGCCCGGCTGGGCATTGGTCTGGTGCTGAAACCGCGTGCGGTGACGAACCGTAGACGTTCGCGATGAACATCTCTCTGATTGGTTGTGCCGCCGCGGTCCTGCTGACCGCTTGCGCGCGTGGCCCACAGGCGCCGGCGCCTGTGGCCGGTCCCTTGGATCCGTCGCGGTTGGTCGCGCGGACCGATTCGTTCACCATTCTCATCGGCGGTCAGCCGCGCGGCGGAATGCGCGGCGAGCTGGCCCGCGACGGTGACGGCTGGCGCTACACCGAGACGTCGTCGTTGCCGCCGATGATGCAGCAGGAAACCGTGGTGCGCTTTGGTGCGACGGGCGAGATGCGGTCGTTGCAGCAGTCGGGCTCGATGGGCGGGCGGCCGATGCGCATTCAACTGCGCTATACGGATGGCCGCGTGGTGGGTGAGGCCCTGACGCCGTCGGCGCCCAAGCCGGTGCTCTCGGATACCACGGTGCCCAAGGACGCGATCGACGACAACGCCTTGCAGGCGGTGGTGTCGGCGATGCGCTTCGACCGTTTCGAGACGATTCGCGTGTCGGTGTATTCGTCGGGGCGGGCGTCTCTGAGCCCAGCGGTCTACACGCGGCAGGGCGTGGACACGGTGGAGTTCGGTGGGCAGCAGGTGGCCGCCTGGCGGGTGCTGGAAGAGACGCAGGGGCAGCGGTCGGTCCTGCACGTGGCGACCACGGCGCCTTACCTGTTGCTCGGTCGGACGGTGCAGGGGTCGCCGTTTGCCCTGCGTCGGGAGCGGTAGGGGTGGTTTGCGGGGTGCGGGTGGACTAGATTCATCGGTCTGTCCCGTTAGCGCGTCATTGGCTGACGGTACGGGACGTAGCGCAGCCCGGTAGCGCACCTGAATGGGGTTCAGGGGGTCGCGGGTTCGAATCCCGCCGTCCCGAT
>JANRJP010000143.1:0-7685 GCA_033763905.1 Gemmatimonadaceae bacterium | reverse complement strand
TGGCGGCGATCGTTCGCGAGGGAATGCCGGCGCGGATTGCGCGACACGCGGCGATGGCCGAATTGACCTGGCGGTGGGTCGACGCCGCCTCGGACCGTCTCGGGGTCGCGCTCGCAATCGCGGCGCCCGCCGGGTCGCGATCGCCCACCGTGACGGCCGTGGTGCTGCCGCCCGAGCTGCAGCCCGCCGAGGTCGTGAAGGGCGTCCACGCCCGAGGCTTCACGATCGGCAGTGGCTATGGAGCCCTCAAAGACACCACGGTGCGCGTCGGCCATATGGGCGACCACACCGTGGATCGACTGTCGCTCTGCCTCGAGGCGGTGGAAGAGACGATGCGCGCGTTGTTGCGGCGCTGAGCGCTATTCCGGCGGCAGCGCGTCGCCCATCATCGCGCGGCGACGCATTTCTTCGACGCGCCGACGCAACTGATCCTGAAGCCCGAAGTACTTCGCGCGCTGCGCCGGTGACAGGAACTCGCTCAACTTCGCGTCTTCCTGTTCCGCCAGCGACAGTCGTTCGCGCTGCACCTTGAGCAGTTCCTGCATCTGCGCCGAAACCTTGGCGTCGTCCGCCGCGTCGCCGCGATCCAACTCCGAGCGGATGCTCATCCGGGCCCCGCGCTCGCGCTCGGCCAAGGAGCGCCGCTGCCCTTCGAACTCCCGGTTGGTTTCGCGCAGGCGGCGGAACTGATTGTCGTCGAGTGCCAACTGCCGGCGCACGACCTCCCCAAAGCGCTCCCGCAAGCGCTGCTCGATCATCCGGCGCTGTGCGGGATCCTGCGGCATCCCAGGACGGCCCTCACGATCGCCGATGCGATCTGCGATCCGATCGCGATCCATCGGACGCTCGCGATCACCGCCGCGGCCGCTGTTGCCGTCGCGCCCTGCACCAAGATCCGGACGCGCCGGCCGCTCGACCGGCGGCGCGCCGCCACCGCGGGCCGGCTGCGCGACGACCGACGGTGTGAGCACCAACGGCAAGGCCAGCGCCGCCACGGCCAGCAGTCGCATCGTGTGATTGGTCTTCATCAGCGCGTCCCTCCGTCCGTCGATACGGTCCAGTCGGTGCTCGTGTGCTCCGCATCGCTCGACGGCGCCGCTTCGAGCGACGCCACCGCCTGCTCCAGGGCCGCCAAGTCGGCGTCGCCCAAATCGCTCACATCGGTCGTCAGTGCGAGTTCGGCCGACGCGACCGCACTCGCCGAGTCCGGCGACACCTCGACAGCGCCACCAGGCCCGAAGGCCCGCTGCACGATAACCGCCGAGGCGCTGCCGACCATCAGCAGCAACGCCGCCGCGCGGAGCCAGCGACGCGTGTTTTGACGGCGCGCGGCAATCGGCACCGTCCCTGCCGCAGGGCGAATCGTCTGCGCAATCACGCCCGCACTGATGCGGCCGATATCCACCCGCGGCGTGGCTACCGCCTGACCGAGGGCTCGGACCAACTCGGCCTCGGCCCGCAGTTCGTCGGACTGCGCGAGTTGCTCACGCACACGCGCCGCCTCGGCCGGCGAGAGCCGGTCGTGGACGAACTCCGGGAGCAAGTCCCGAATCTCGCCGTTGGGGTCGCTATGCATTGAGCATCTCCTTTACCGCACGCATCGCATTGTGATAGTGCACTCGGGCCGCGCCTTCCGTGCTGCCCACGATTTCCGCAATCTCTTTGTACTGCAACCCTTCGCCAACCCGCAGTTTGAACACTTCGCGCTGCGTTGGGGTGAGCGTCTCGACCGCCTTGGCCAGCCGTGCCCGGGTTTCGTCCGCCACCAGTCCGTCGAGCGGTGTGTCCTCGGATACCGCGTGCGCTTCGTCGATCTCCACGTCATCCCGTCGTCGCCGGGCCGATCGTCGCCGATCGAGCACCAGCCGCCGCGCGATGGTAAACAACCACGTCTTGAGCGAACTCTCGGCCCGAAAGCCGTCGATCGCTCCGAACGCGCGAACGAAGGTGTCCTGCACCAGCTCTTCCACCTCGTCGCGCACCCCGAGACTGGCAATGAACCGCGCCAGCGACGGAGCGTGCCGTTCCACCAGGCTCGACGCGGCCCGCTCGTCGCCCTGTTGCCAGCGCGCCAGTAGGTCGGCGTCGAGGGCGTCTCCGCCCGGAATGCCCGCGTTCGTCACGTTCGACAAGGTTGACGGCGCCGCCGGCCAGACGTTAAGACCCCACCCGCAGGGGGCTGTCCCACCCCCCAAATCGGGAGTCCGGCAGGCGCCGGCCCCCGCCGAAACCTGCCCGCCTCCCCCTCAACCGCCAGTCCAGTGCCCCTGTTTCCCGCTCGGCCGGAGCTGATTGCCCACCGGGGCGCCAAGCTCGAACTCCGCGAGAACACCCTGCCCGCCTTTGTCCGCGCCGTCGAACGGGGGGCGGAGGGGATCGAACTGGACGTCCACGCCACCGCGGACGGGGTCATCGTGGTCCACCACGACCTGATGCTCGGCGGCTTGGTGACCCCCGCCGAGGGGGCCGGACGGCACATCCGCACGATGACCGCCGCCGAGCTGTCGACCTATCGGTTTCCGGACGGCTCTGGCATCCCGACGCTGCAAGATGTCCTCGAGGAGTTGGCGGCCGCCGCGACGATCTATGTGGAGGTCAAAGGCGTCGGGATCGAAGCGCTCGTGGCACAGGTCATTGCGCCATTCGCCGAGCGGGTCGCGGTGCACGCGTTTGATCATCGGATCCCGTCGCGCGTGGTGGGTGCACTCCCCGGTACACCGACAGGAATTCTGCAGGCTAGTTACCTGATTGATCCCGTCGCGGCGATGGCCGCTGCAGGCGCGCGAGATCTGTGGCAGTATTGGGAGTTGATCGACGCACCGTTGGTGGACGTGGTGCACGCTGCTGGCGGCCGGGTGATTGCGTGGACCGCAAACGATCCGGACGTCATTCGCACCCTGGCTGCGTGGGGCGTCGATGGCATCTGCTCCGACGATTTGCGCGTCGTACGCGCCGCGCTCGGGGAGTAGCTGCTCGTCATCCCTGCACTCGCGGAGTTGCAATGCCCGTCGCTCGTTCACTCGCCACTGCGGTGGCCACCGCGCTCACGACTGTCGTGACGCTCGTGGCAGTGCCGCCGCTCCACGCTCAAGCGCGTCCGGCGGCCGACACCGCCAAGCGGACCACGCCGCCCGGACTCGGCGCACTCAGTTTGCCGAACGCGGATCCCTTTCCCAGCACGTACAAGGCGTGGCCGGCCAAGCCGACGGTGATTCGCAACGCCAACATCCTCACCGCCGCAGGCCCGGTCATTCGCAACGGGGCCATTCTGTTGCGTGACGGCAAGATCGCCGCCGTCGGCCAGACGGTGACGGCTACCGCGGATGCCGTGGTGATCGACGCCGAAGGGCGCTGGGTCACGCCCGGCCTGATCGACACCCACTCGCACCTCGGCGTGTATCCGGCCCCCGGCACGGCGGCACACTCCGACGGCAACGAGGCGACCGCCCCGGTGACCGCGCACGTGTGGGCCGAGCATTCCGTGTGGCCGCAGGACCCGCAGTTTCCGCGCGTCCTCGCTGGTGGCATCACGGCGATGCAGATCCTCCCCGGATCCGCGAACCTCATTGGCGGGCGCAGCACCGTGCTCAAGCCCGTGCCGAGCACGAGCGTGCAGGGGATGAAGTTCCCCGGCGCGAAGTACGGCCTCAAGATGGCCTGCGGCGAGAATCCGAAGCGCGTCTACGCGAATCGGGGACCGGCGACGCGGATGGCGAACGTGGCGGGCTACCGCAACGCGTGGATTGGCGCCGAGCGGTATCGCCGGCAGTGGGACAAGTGGCTCGAAACGCGGCAAGGCGATCCGCCCGCGCGCGACTTGAACAACGAGACCCTCGCCGAAGTGCTGCGCGGCAACATCCTCATCCATAATCACTGCTACCAAGCGGATGAGATGCAGCAGATGATCGACATCGCCAAGGAGTTCGGCTACTCGATTCGCTCGTTCCATCACGGCGTGGAGGCCTACAAGATCGCCGACGTGCTCGCGGCCGAAGGTATCAGCGCCAGCATCTGGTCGGACTGGGGCGGCTTCAAGATGGAATCTCTCGACGGGGTGCGCGGCAATGTCGGCATCGTCCACGCGGCCGGCGGTCGTGCGATCGTCCACTCCGACGACCCGTCCTACGAGCAGCGAATGAACCAGGAAGCGGCTAAGTCGATCGCCGCCGCCAAGGCGCTTGGCATCACCGTGTCCGACGCCGAGGCGATCAAGTGGATCACCATACACGCCGCGTGGGCATTGGGCCTCGAGGATCGCATCGGGTCGCTCGAAGTCGGCAAGAATGCGGACGTCGTGCTGTGGTCAGGTCATCCGTTCAGTGTGTACACGCGCGCCGAGCGAGTATGGATCGACGGGGCATTGATGTACGACCGGCAGGATCCCGCCAAACGGTGGAAGACGGACTTCGAACTCGGCTACATCACGGGAGGGTCGCACTGATGCGTCGCACCACATTGGCCCTCGGCGCGCTCGTCGCGAGCCTCGGCAGCGCGCTGCCCGCGCAGACCATCGCCATCACCGGCGGCACCGTGTATCCGGTGAGCGGTCCCAAGATCACGAACGGCACCGTCATCATCACCAACGGGCGGATTGCCGCCGTGGGCGCGGGCCTCGCGATTCCCGCGGGCGCCACGCGCGTCGATGCCACCGGCAAGTGGGTCACGCCGGGCTTGCTCGTTGCCGGCTCGACGATCGGCCTGGCCGAAGCGGGCGGCCCACAGTTCTCGGGCGGTTACAACGATTCTCGCGCGCGCGGCAGTGATGGCGTGAGCGCGTCGTTCAAGGCGTGGGAGGGCGTCAATCCCGCGAACACGTTCTTCCGCAAGAACGTGCAAGCCGGCGTGACCACGATCGGACTCACGGCCGCCAGCGGCTACATCGGCGGGCAAGCCGCTGTCCTCCACCTGACCGGTGGCACCGTGGCGGAGATGCTCGTCAAGGGCAGCGTCGCGATGCTCGCGTCGCTCAACCCGGGTGCGGCCAACACGCAGAGTCGCGGCGAGATGCTGGCGAAGCTGCGCGAAGTCCTGAGCGACGCGCGGGCCTATGGCACACGGCGCCTTCAGTACGAAGCAGGCAACACGCGGAGCTTCGCGTTGCCGCGCCGTGAACTCGAGGCGCTGCAGCCGGTGCTGGCGGGGACGATGCCGTTGATCGTGTCGGTCTCTCGGGCGAGCGACATTCGCTTGGCGCTCGGGATCGCGAATGAGTTCAAGCTGCGGCTCGTTCTGAACGAAGCGGACGAGGGCTGGATGGTGGCCGACGCCATCGCGCTGGCCGGTGTGCCGGTGATGGTCGGCGCGATGAACAACATTCCGCAGTCGTTCGACGCGTTGAACGCGCGGCAGGACAACGCCGCCCTGCTTCGAAAGGCCGGGGTGCGGGTGGTGCTGGTCAACAACGGGCCGGCAGGCGCCGATGCGTACAACATCCAGAACATCCGGCAGGAAGCCGGCAACGCCGTCGCCTACGGGATGTCGTGGGACGACGCGCTACGCGCGATCACGCTGGTGCCTGCCGAAGTGCTCGGTGTCGCAGACCGTGTCGGTTCGCTACAGGTCGGTCGTGACGGCGATGTCGTGGTTTGGGACGGCGATCCGTTCGAGTTCTCGACCTTGGCCGAGCAGGTGTTCATTCGGGGCGTGCTGCAGACCGGCGACTCGCGCGAGGATGCATTGATGAAGCGCTACGTCACGAAGCCGGCAAAGTTCCTCGGCACGCCGTAAGGTCGACCGCAGGGATCGGGCGCGGGGGCGAAACTTGGGGACGAGTGGGTCGTACGACCACTCGTCTCCACCCCCAACTCCGATGATTGCGTCCCTGCTCCGCCTGTTCGCTCTGCGCCCGCTGTTGGGCGCCGCCATTATGGGCATCCCCGTGCTGTTGCTGATCGCGCTGGGACTGGCGGTGGTGTGGTTGTTCAAGTTTGTCCTCTACGTGGTGCTTCCGATCAGCCTCGCGATCTGGCTGTTCCGCAAGCTGTCCCGAAGCAGTTCGGCGCCGGCGTAGGCACGTCATTCGCGCGGGCGGTTGTCTCGCGCGAGCGGTTCGTCGGGCGCGAGCGGCTCCGTGTCGTGCGAGCGGCTCCGTGTCGTGCGAGCAGTTCCGTGTCGTGCGAGCGGCTCCGCGACCATTGCTCATCGCTCGCTTGTCCTCGGGCCCGCTGCGCGGGCCCTGCGGGTCGCTCGCTCACGAGCAACGGTCGCTTCGCCTTGACGGACAGGAGCGCGATCGCCGCGAAGCCCCCCGCTGGCCCCGGACGGCGCCGCACCGCCCGACGAGGCGGCGGCGGGGGGCACTCAAGCGAGCGATCCCGCAGGGGCCGCCCTGCGGCCCCGAGGACTAGCGAGCGGAGTGCCCCCAGCCGCCTCCGAACGCGCCACACCCGCCAATCGCACCGAACGCGCTACACCCGCCAATTGCGACGAACACGCCGAACGGCCGAATCCAGGCGCACAGCCGACGCGCATCGTGCGAGGTAAATTCCCGCGATGCGAACACTTTGGACCGTCCGCGCCGCGCTCGCGCTGCTCCTCACCGCGTGCGCACCAAAGCCCGCGGATGTCGTGCTCTACAACGCCCGCGTCTACACGTTGAGTTGGGCCGAGCCCGCGACCGACGGGACGCCGGCGGCCGACGCCCCCTTCGACGCGCGCAGCGGCTGGCGCCCCGACGCCAGCGCGATTGCCATTCGCGACGGGTACATCGTCTACGTCGGCTCGGACTCCGTCGCGCTCTCGCTCGCCGGCGAGGGCACGGATCGCCGGGATCTCGCCGGAGCGACGGTCGTTCCCGGGCTCGTCGATGCGCACACCCACGTCGCCGAGTGGGGCGCTTCGCTGGATCGCCTCGATCTCACCGGCGTCCCCGACGAAGCCACCGCCATCCAGAAGGTCGTCGAGCGTGCGGCCGCCGTCCCCGCGGGCACCTGGATTCTTGGCCAAGGGTGGGACGACGGCGCGTGGGCGGATCGCTACCCGACCCGACAGAAGCTCTCCGCCGCGGTGCCGAATCACCCCGTCGTGCTGCGTGGGCTCCACGGATTCGCCACGTGGGTGAATGACGCCGCGCTCGCGGCCGCGAAGATCACCGCCGAGACTCCGAACCCGAGCGGCGGCGAGATCCAGCGCGATCGCACGGGCGCTGCAACGGGACTCCTGCTCAACCGTGCGGTGGCCATTCTGGATGCGGCCGTGCCGCCCCCGACCCCCGCACAACAGGACTCGCAGATCGTGCGCGCCTTACGCCGGATGGCCGCGCTTGGCTACACATCGGTTCACGAAGCGGGAACGTCCGCCGAGGTCACTGCCGCACTCGAACGGCTCGCCACGGCCCAGAAGCTGCCGATTCGCGTGTACGCGATGCTCTCGGCACGCGACCCCGTGCTGATGCGGACCTGGGTCGAGCGCGGTCCGCGCACCGCCACTGGGGCGCCGGACGAAATGCTCGCGGTACGCGCGGTGAAGGCCTACTACGACGGCGCGCTAGGCTCGCGCGGGGCGGCGCTGCTCGACGACTACAGCGACCGCCCGGGCGTTCGCGGCGTGGCTGGCGAGACCTACGGCTTCGATCGTTCGCTGGTCGGTGCTGCGATGGCCGCCGGCTTTCAGGTCGGCATTCACGCCATCGGTGATCAGGGGAACCGCGACGCGCTCAACTACATCGACTCGGTATTCCGTCTGGC
>JANRJP010000120.1:0-14804 GCA_033763905.1 Gemmatimonadaceae bacterium | reverse complement strand
CCGATCGTCAACGACACGGCGCGCGGCACGCTGACGCTGCCCGTGGGCACCGGCCGAGTCGTGACGGCCGAAGCGTTCGACGCGAGTGGCGTCGCGACGTACCGCGGCTCGCGCACTGTAACGGTGGCGGCGGGCACCAATACCGGGCTCACGCTCACGCTGTTGCCCCTGCTGGGTGACGTGCCAGTGACGGCCGTGGTCGGCCGACTCTCCGTGTCGCTCACGGCGAGCGCGGCGTCGGTGGCGGCGGGCGGGACGGTGCAGCTGACGCCCGAGGTCAGGGATGCCCTGAACGCCGTGGTGGCCGTGCCGGTGACCTACGCGTTGAGTCGGCCGCCCGCAGCGGCGGTGTCGGCGGCCGGTGTCGTGACCGCGCTCGACACTGGAAGCGTGACCGTCACCGCGACCGCGTTTGGTTCGGCGGCGAGCACCACGATCAGCATTACGCCGGGGGTCATTCTCGAGACCCTTGCGGTGACCGACACCCTGCTTGTCGCGAGCGGGACGTCGAATGCCGACGTGGTCCTGCGGCATCCGGTGGGGATCGACAGCGTGCAGGTGTCTTCGACGCCTCCGGGCGGGACGGGCGCGCCGGTGGGCTGTTCGTCGCTGGTGCCGGCCAATGGGACGCGCACCGCCGGGATGTTCCGTTGCCCGCTGACCTTCGCGGCCGGTGCCGCGACGGGTGTCTGGCGGGTGTCCACGCTTCGGGTGTTCGTCGGCGCAACGCCGACCGTGCTTGACTCTGTCGCGCTGCGGAATCGCGGTGCGTCTGCTTCGGTGAGGATCGCTCCGTGATGCGTAACTCGTGGCGCCGTCTGGTGGCGGCGGCAGCAGCGTTGGTGATCGTCGTGGCCGGCTGCCGCGACGGGATGTCGCCTGACGATTCGTCGATTCCGCCGGGCTCCGGGCGCTTGTCCGTCTATGCGGCGTTCGACGCGCAAACGGCAACGAACCTCGTCATCGAAGTCACGGCGCCGGACATTCCGCAGACGCTGGTCTTCAACCTGCCGATCGTGAACCAGGCCGCGACCGGCTCGGTCACGATTCCTGCGGGTGGCGGCCGCTTGCTCACCGTGCGCGCGTTCGACGGGCGCACGGAAACGCATCGCGGCACGCGGACGGTGACGATCGTCGAAGGCGTGAACCCGGCCATCAGCCTGCAACTGCTGCCGCTGGCCGGCACCGTGCCCGTCACGGTCTCGTTCGGCGTGGCGGTGGTCACCGTGACGCCGGCGGTATGGACGCTGGCGGTGGATGACACGTTGGTCTTCCAGGCCACGGTGACCGACGCCGCGGGTGCGGTGCAAGCGAGTCCGGTCGTGCGCTGGGCGTCGACGGACACGCGCAAGCTCACCATCGACTCGCTGGGTCGTGCGATCACGCGCGACACCGGCACAGTGCGCGTCGTCGCGGTCGCGGCGGGCGCGGCGGGCACGGCCACGGTCACGATCACTCCAGCGGTTGGGCCGGCGCCGCCGAGCTATCTCCGCACCTGGGTTGGCGGCTTCACGGGGCAGCCGACGTTGTGGTCGCAGCCGAACAACTGGAACCCCGCGGGGGTCCCCACCGCAACGGACAGCGTCGTGATTGGCGCGGCGGCGAATCAGCCGGCGATCACGGTCGTCGATACGTTCCGCGTGCGCGATCTCGTGCTGCGGCCCGGCGGTGTGCTCAATCTCAACTTCCGTCGGCTCACGGTTGAAGGTGGTGTCTTGAGCGCCGAGGGCGGGGCGCTGTCGACCAACGGTGAAGTGGCGCTGACCGGCAACGCGCGGATGCGCGGTCCGCTGCTGGGCAACATCGTCGCCACGGGCGGCGGAACGGTGCGTCTGGCCGACTCGGTGCGCATCAACTCGCTCAACGTGACCGGCACTTCCACGGTGCTGGATCTGGCGGGGCGCAAGCTCGTGTTGACCGCGCCGTCCTCGGCGCTCGACGTCCGCAACGGCGGCTTGGTGCAGATGGACAGCACGGCCGACACGCTCGATGTCGCCGGCACGCTCGTCTATGCAAGCACGGCCGCCTCGCACGTCGGCGCGATGACCGCTGGTACGTTGATCGTGCGCGGGAGCATCAGCGATGGCGCCGCGTTTGCCGCGAGCGGCACGCACACGACGATCTTCGCCGGGGCCGTGCCCAGCAGTCTGTCCAACTTCGATGGCAACGCGCGGCCGGGCACGGGCCTGCGCCACGTACGCGTCATCAGCACGGGCGGTGTGAGCGTGTGCTCGCCGCAGCTCCGTGTGACTGGCTCATTCACGGTGGAAGTGGCCGCGCCAATCACCACGTGCACGTCCTACACGTTCAGAATCGACGGGCCGCTGGCTACGGTGGCTGGCAGTTCGGTGACGCCCTATGGGCTCGTGCTCGCGGACGGATCGGGGACCGCTGGCGTGAACGGCGCGTTCTCGCCGAGCTTTGTCGACTTCACCGCGGTGGCGCCGACGATCAAGGCTGGGCTGGCGTACGCCAACGTGGAAGTGTTCCAGAACACGGTGATTGCCGATTCGGTGCGGATGACCGGCACGTTGTTGGTCGACGGCGTCAACGCGGCAGTGGACATTGCCACGCCGCGCGCGGTGCGGCTCGGCAACCTGTCGATCGTGAACAGCGGCGTGTTCACGATGACCGATGCCACCGACTCGGTGGTGGTGGCCGGGGACCTGATCGCCAACAACAGTGCCGACCTTGAAACGCGTCTGACCGCGGGCGTGCTGCTGGTGGGTGGCGACATCAGCGGCCAGCGGTTCGGGTCGAGCGGGAGCCACCGGCTGGTATTGAATCGCTCGGCGGCAGGCGCGCAGAGCCTCAACGGGTTCGACGCGTCGTCGCGGCCGACCAACATCGTGCAGAACCTCGAGGTTGCCAACGCCGGTGGCGCCAGCGTCTGCAGCGGCAACCTGCGGGTGCGCGGCACGTTCCGCGTGAGTACCCCGGTGAACGTGAGTACGTGCACGTCGTACTTCTGGCGCGTGGACGGCGATCTCCAAACGGTGGTCGGCAGCACGGTCGGCGGCTACGGCGTGACTTTGGCCAACCCCACCGGCACGTCCAACGTGCTCGGCGGCTGGGCGCCGACGTTCACCGACTTTGCCAGCCCCGATGCGCCGGTCCGTGCGGCGCTGAGCTACAACAACCTGCGCTTCTTTGCGTCGAACACGTTGCTCGGCAATATGACGATCAACGGCGAGCTCTACGCGCAGAACGCCTCGACGATCGTCACGATTGGGGGCCGCACGGTCAGCATTGCGGGTGCGATGCGCACCGCCACCGGCGCGCGATTCGTGATTGCCAACGGGGACACGCTGACCGTCGGGGGCTATTTCGATATCGCGGCGCCGGGGACCACGGCGTCCGGCGGGCAGCTGACGGCGCGCGGCGACGTGAACCTGAACGGCTTCGCCGCGTCTGGCACCACGTTCAAGCTGATCTTCGCTGGGACGGCCACGCAGAACATCTACTCTGGCAACCAAGTACGGCAGATTCCTCGGATCGAGAATCGGAACGTGACGGCCGCCGTGCAGTCCGGCGATTGCTGCGTCACGATGGTCGCGACGGATTCGCTCGTGTTGCCGCTCTCGGGTGCCACCATCTCGGGCACCACCAACTCGTACTGGGTGGCGAGGAACGCCTTCGTGACGGCGGTGGGTACGGTGATCAGCGGCACCAACTTCAACTTGGAAGGCACATCCACGCTGGCGCAGGTGAATGGCACGTTCTCTCCGGCCCAGTTGCGCATTTCGAGTACCGGCACCGGACCCGGTACCGTCTTGCGGGTCGCGCCGAACATCCAATTGCAGGGCGTGTATTTCCTGACGTCGTACACGATGTCGTCCAACCTGGAAGTGTCGAACTTCGTAGCGGTCTATGGCGCGGGGAACGTCCTGACGTTGAATGGGCGGAAGATCGTGGCCCCGGGCGGCTTCGACTTGACCGACAACGGCAGCGCGTCGATGACCAACCCGGCCGACTCGATTGTGGCCGGCAACGGGAGCGCCAGCTTCGGCGTCACTTGGGACGGCGGCACCGCGGGCACGGTCAGCAACGGCACCATCATCGTCCGTAGCGGCAACAACTCGTTCACCAACTTCGCGCCGAGCGGGACGAACACAGTCATCTTCAGTGACACCGGCTTTGCGGCGGGCGCTCGGCAGTTCAACATCAACTCCAATGCGGCATTCGCGCGACTGCGAGTCGACGGCACGAGCGGCCTCACCGTCTTCTTCCAAGGACAGACGAATACGGTCGGCGACTCGCTGATCATCACCGGGGGTACGCTGACGTCGTACAACACCGCGTATGGTGTGGCCTTGGGGACGAGCGCCGGATTGCGCATGTCCGGCGGCACGTTGAGTGCGATGTATTTGAACCTGGGTGCGCCACAAGGCACAGCCGGCGTCGCGGCCGCCGCGACGTTTACGCCCGGCGTCGTGCGATTCTATGGCACCGGGGCGCAGATCAACCCGGCGTTGCCGTATCAGAACATCGAGCTGTATGCCGGAACGTCACTCCTCGGCAATACGTCGGTAACCGGCGCGTTCTCGGTGAGTGGAGGTGCTCTGACACTGGCGGCACGGAAGTTGACCGTCGGCGGAACGTTTGACCTCGGCACGGGCGGCACCGTCGTGATGACGCAGATGGCCGACACCATTGATGCGCTCAATCACTTCTACGATGGCGGCACGGCGGTGACACCCAGTGCGGGCGTGATGATCGTCCGCGGGACGACCTTTACGAGTAACAACTTGGCCCCGACGGCGGGAGGCACGCACAAAGTGCTCTTTACCGGCAGTGGCGCGCCTGCCGCGAACATCAACGGCAACGCGACGTTTCGCAATCTCGAAGTCACCGGCACGCGCGGCATTTTCTTCCAAGGGCAGACCAACGTCGTGACCGACACGATGCGCGTTTCCAGCGCGACCACCGTCGCATCGTACAACTCGAGCTACGGTGTCTCGGTACGCGGTCCACTGGTTGCGGCGGCGGGTAGCGCGTTCAATGACCTCTATGTGCAGGTGCAGCACCCGTCGGGTACCGGCAACGTCAGTCCGACGAGCGGATTCGCCCCGTCGGTGCTCTGGTTAGGACCGGTCGCCCCGGCGTTCAGCCCGGACACCATTACACTGCGCGCCGGTTTGCCGTACCGAACGGTGAATGTGCTGTCGCAAACCACGCTGGCGGGGAACACGGCACTTAGCGCTGATCTCAATGTCGGCGCGGCAGGCGCCACGATTCCCATTCTCTCGCTCGGCGGCCGCGTGCTGACTGTGGGCGGCAATATGAACGTGAGCAACGGCGGGCGGCTCTTCATGTTCGGCGCTGCCGACTCGCTGCGAGTCACCGGCAACGTCACCTTTGCCAGCGATGCCGGCGCGTCGTCCACACTCAGCGACGGCGTCATCTCCTTGGGCGGCAACTTGAGCGTGCAGACTGCCAACGCCGTGGCGAGCGGCTCGCACAAGTACGTCCTCACACGCAACGACGCGACGCTGCAGTTCGTGCACGTCAACGTGGCTGCTACCAATGTCGCGATCAACGCCTTGGAGATCGCCGGCAATGGGAGTCGTACGGTGCGGATGGACAATCCGGTGCTTACTCAGACCGACTTCACCGTGACGTCGCCGTCGGCCGCGATCACGGTGAATCAGAATGGCGCGCACGCGTTTACGGTCCGGGGCGTGGCCAGCACCACAGCGAATACGACGCTGGTGCTTGCCGTCTTGCAGCTCGATAACGCCACCGGTCTCGCGAATGTGCTGGGGCCGACCACGATCACCACACTGGTCGTCGGCGGCACCGCACAAAACCAGACTGTTCCAGCCGACGCTCGTTTTGTGATTGGCAATCTGACGGTGAATGCGGGTGCCACTGCTACCGTCGGAGGGCCGTTGCGGCGCATCGGAACGCTCGCGAGCGGTGGTTTCCTGAACATTTCGGGCACGCTCACGATTCCCGATGGCGTGACACTGCACGCTTGCTCCGGCTCCAGCGGAGTCATCGCGGGGCCAGCCGGCGGACTCATTCGCAACGTGCAGACCGGGGCAGGCGTGCTGCAGGTACGCTTCACGGGACCTGCGATTTCAAACCTGCTTTCGTGGACCCCCGGCGTCTCCGGCTTCTCCCTCATCACCCCCCAGTTCAACGTCTCCACCGGCTGCTAAACCCAGCCGGGTAGTCCCACCCGCCCTCCGGAAACCCCTCGCGGCTTCCGGGGGGCGTGTGCCTTTCCCCCCTCGTCGGGCGAGTGCAACTTTGTCGTCACACTCTGCGGCATTGCGCCGCGCTCGTTCTGCTCTCGACTCCGCCAATGCCCGCTCGCCGTCAGCCGCAGCATTCGAAGGCCAACTGCATCTTCTGTGACCTCGTCCAGGGTTCCGCCGAGGTCTCCATTTGCTACGAAGACGACGTCGCGCTGGCCTTTATGGACATTCAGCCGGTGAACCCCGGCCACGTGCTGGTCATTCCGCGCGATCACTACGAAACGCTCAACGACATTCCGCGCGCGGTGGGCTGGCACCTCTTCCAGGTGACCACCCGACTCATTCCCGTCGTGCAGAAGCTCGCCGGCGCCGACGATATGAACATCATCGTCAACAGCGGGCCCGCCGCGGGCCAGAACGTGTTCCACTACCACATCCATCTGATTCCGCGAAAGAAGGGCGACGGCTTCGACGTGCCGCTGCCCTTCCCGGGTTCTGATATGCCGAACCGCCATATGCTCGACGCAATGGCCGTTCGCATCGGCTCGGCGCTTCGGCAGGACCCCGCGAGGCAGACGCCCGAAAGCACGGTGCGCGAAGTGAGCCCCGCCGACCGGATGGCCGCGACGGCCAAGGCGCCGGCCCGGAGCGCCGCCAAGCCCGCCAAGGCGGCCCCCGCCAAGAGCGCCGGTGCCAAGAGCAGCAAGGCCAAGCCCGCCGCCAAGAAGCGCTAGCGGTAGCAGTAGCGCCAGCACGCGGCTCCGCCGACTGCCGCCCCAAGTCTCGAACGCGCAACGGCTTCGAAATTCCCTCTTGCGCGTTTGAGATCCTGTTCCCAATGTGCCGATAACGCGGGCTTGCCTGCCCGCACGTGGAGGCGCATTGATCGGATTCGCACGCCAGCGACCCTTCTGCCCCTGCGGACGCCATTCGGCGGTCCCGCTGTCGGCGCGCCCCCGCTCCCCACTCGACGCCCCCGACCGGCTTCCCTGCCCGGTGCGGGGGCGTCGGCTTTCACGCGAGGCCTGATGGCACGAGGGCGCAGCACGCGCAGCGAGTCGCGTCGCGATTCGCGGTCGCACCGGGAACGGCATCCCCGCTCGTCACGGGGACGCCACGAGCATCCGAGTGGTCGTCGCACCCTGTCGCTCCACGCCAAGCGCGCCCACAAGCGCGCCGCGATCCGCGACTGCGATCAGCGCTGCGTGTACTGCGCGGTGCCCCTCTCGCTCGAAACGGCCACGCTCGATCACGTGCACCCGCTCTCGCTCGGCGGCGCCAATCACGCCGGCAACCTCGTCACCGCCTGCAGCCGTTGCAATCGGCTCAAGGGCGATCTGCCCCCGATCGAGTTCTTCCACCGCTTCCCCTGGGCCGGCGCGAATTTCATTCGCTATGCGCGCGCGGTGCATCGCGCGCTCAAGCGCGGCGCGAAGCGGGCGGTGTCCTTGGCCTTCGCGGCGTAGTTCCTAGACGGCCAGCGCGGATCGCAGGTCGTCCAGCAGGTCCCGCACGTCCTCGAGCCCGACGCTGAATCGCAACAGCGATTCCGGCGTCGGGGTCTCGGGTGGCTCGACCGACTTGCGGTGTTCCACCATCGACTCGACGCCACCGAGCGACGTGGCCCTGGCAAACAACCGCAGGCGCGTCGTGAGGGCGATCGCCGCCGCCGCGTCGCCAGACACCTCGGCCGAGAACATCCCGCTGGTCAGGCGCATCTGTCGCGCTGCGAGCGCGTGTTGCGGATGCGAAGGCAGTCCGGGGTAATGCACTCGCCGAATCGATGGCTGCGCCTCGAGCCATTGCGCGATGGCCAGCGCACTCGCCGATTGCCGCTCGAGCCGCACGCCGAGCGTGCGGATCCCGCGGAGCAACAACCAGCAGTCGAACGGCGAGGGCACGGCGCCCGCAAGCTTCTGCAGCTCGCGGACTTTGTCCCACCACGGGCCCGTGGCGCGCGTCACCAACGCGCCGCCGGTGACGTCCGAATGCCCGGAGAGATACTTGGTCGTGGAGTGCAGCACGACGTCGGCGCCCAAGGCCAGTGGCGACTGGCCGAGCGGTGTGGCGACGGTGTTGTCGACCAACGTCCGCGCGCCGTAGCGCGCCGCGAGGGCCGACACGGCGGCGATATCGGCCAGCTGCCAGAGCGGATTGCTCGGACTTTCGAGCCACACCAGTGCGGTAGGCGCCGCGGCAAGCGCGGCCTCGACGGCCGCGAGGTCCGACTGGTTGACATAGGTGACGCGCACCCCCCACGGCACGAAGAGCGCGGCCAGCAGCGACCGAATGCCCCCGTACACCCCGTCGGTCACCACCAGATGGGCGCCCGGGGCCAGCGTCGCCTGCAATGCGCAGGTGGCGGCCGCGAGACCGCTCGCAAAGGCCGCCGCGTCGGCGCCCGACTCGAGCGCGGTCAGCGCGGCTTCGAGACGGTCACGCGTGGGGTTAGCGTAGCGGCCGTACAGGTACGGGCCAGGCAACGCGTAACTGGCATCGCGCGCGAACGTGGTCGCGAAGTGGATCGGTGGCGACACCGCGCCTGTCTCGGCGTCGTGCTCGGCGCCGGCGTGAACGAGGGTGCTGTCTGGGCGAAGAGCGTCGGACATCTGGGAAGAATATCCGAGTCAGCCCGCGATCGCGTGGGAGACCGCAGCGTCCGGCGCAGAAAGCTCGCAGGCGAGCATCGCCCGCTTGCGCGGCAGGCCGCCGGCGTAGCCGCCCAAGTGGCCGGTTTTGCGGACCACGCGGTGGCAGGGGATGAGCAGGTGAATCGGATTGCGCCCGATCGCGCCGGCCACCGCGCGGACCGCGGTCGGGGCGCCGACGGCACGCGCGATGTCCTCGTAGGTGGCCAGCGTCCCCGCCGGAATGCGGCGCAAGGCGTCCCAGACCTTCACCTGCAGGTTGGTCCCCCGCACCACCAACGTCAGCGGCGAGTCCGCGAGATCCGGCGCGGCATCGGCCTGATGGGCGAGCTGCGCGATGTGCGCAACGACCTCGCGACCCGCCTGCGGGTCTTCGCGATGCATCGCGCGCGGCCAGTCTCGGCGCAGTCGCTCGAGTCGCGCCGCCCGGTCACTGGTCGGCGAAAACGTCAGCGCACAGACGCCCCGCGGCGACACCGCCACGAGCGCCTCGCCGAAGGGCGTCGCGTGAAACGCGTGACGAATTTCGAGTCCTTCCCCGCCGCGCGCGATGTCGCCGGGCGTCGCGCCGTCAGTGGCGACGAGCAGATCGTGCAGTCGGCTCGGGCCCGACAGGCCAACATCCAACGCTGTCGAAAGCACCGGTGTCGACTGCGCCAGCAGTGTGCGCGCGCGATCGGCGGTCACGGCTTGCACGTAGCGCTTCGGGCTGATGCCGACGAGCGCGGTGAAGCGTCGCTGAAAATGTGTGGGCGAGAGTCCGGCCACCGCCGCCGCGTCATCCAGCGATGGCTGGCGCTCGGCGTTGGCGTCGAGCCAGGTCAGGGCGCGCTCGATGCGCGCGTAGTCGGGTGAGGCGTCGCTCATAGGCGTGACGCTACGCGCGGCCGGTCACTGCATCCACCCGATTCTTGCGCGTCCTACGACGCGGCCGCCTGCGACGCCGCAGCCTGCGTACGCGCGTCGAAGGCCGCGCGCGCCTTCACCACGTCCGGGTAGTTCTCGCCGGTCCACCGCCACAGGGCGCAAATCGCCTCATTGAGCGCCAACCCCATCGGGCTCAGGGCGTACTCGACGCGCGGTGGCACTTCGGGATACACGGTGCGCACCACGAAGCCGTTCCGCTCCATCTCGCGCAGGGTCTGGGTCAGGACCTTCTGGCTCACGCCACCAACGGCGCGTTGAAGTTCCGAGAATCGCATCGTGCCGTCGTCCAAGGCGTCGAGGACGACGAACGTCCACTTGTCGGCGATGCTCTCGAGCACGTCACGTACGGTTTGCGTCTCGACGCTGCAGGTCGGCGGGGGTCGCATCACCATTGGTTACCTCTTGGTAAGTACAGCACAATAAAGTGCTTACTTTCGGGTTTTGGGCTACCACCCATTATTGCGCCTCAGGTCTGGCAAGTCAACCAAGAATGGGAGAGCGCAATGGCAACGGTACTGCTGACGGGAGCGGGAGGCGGGTTCGGCCTCCTCACGGCGAAGGCCCTTCGCGACAAGGGGCACAAGGTGTTCGGTACGCTTCGTGACATCGGAGGGCGCAACGCGGGGGTGGCGGCCGAGCTCCGCGCGTCGGGTGTCGAGGTGCTGGAAATGGACGTCACCAGCGATGCGAGCGTCGACGCGGCGGTGGCGAGTGTGATCGCCCGCGCGGGCGCATTGGACGTCGTCATCAACAACGCCGGCGTCGGTGTGCTGGGCGTGCAGGAGGCCTTCACCTCGGCCGACTTGCAGCGCCTGTTCGACGTCAACGTCACCGGCGCACATCGGGTGACGCGCGCCGCCACGCCGCATCTGCGCGCGCGCGGCCAGGGTCTGCTGCTGTTCGTGTCGAGTCTGCTCGGCCGCATCGCGGTGCCGTTCTACGGCCCGTACAATGCGAGCAAGTGGGCAATGGAGGCGTTGGCCGAGAACTATTCGCTGGAGCTGTCCGGCTTCGGGATTGACGTCGCGATCGTCGAGCCGGGCGGATACCCGACGGCGTTCGTCTCAAACCTCCTGACGCCGAGTGACAGCGCTCGCGAGGCGACCCTTGGCGGGATGCCCGAAGCCGCGCGGCAGTTCCTCAAGGGATTCGAAGCGGCGATGGCGTCGAATCCGGCGCAAGACCCGAACCAAGTCGCGCAGGCGATCGTGACGCTGATCGAGCAGGCACCGGGCACGCGACCCTTCCGCACGATCGTCGACAATATGGGGATGGGCGGGGCACTCGGGCCGTACAATGCGATGCTCGCACAGGTGACGGCCGGGATCTTCGGTGCCTTCGGGATGGCGGACACCCTGGCGCGCCGCGGCGAGCACGCCGCGCTTGCGACCACGTGATTACCGGCTGAACTGCACGGCCTGCTCGGCGTCGCTCCCTGCGGTGAAGTAGAGCGACGCCCGAGCGCCGTCTGCGCTGCGGAAGGCGGTGACGAGATTCTGCTGGCGCGGAAACACTTCGGTGAGCACCGCTTGCCGAACCGCCAGCGACGAGACGGGCTTGGGGGCGCTGTACTCGAGCAGCACCCACCACACGGCCTCCCCACTGGGATCGTCCTCGCCGCCCGAATCCGTCAGGCGGCCGGTGAGGATGCTGCCATTGGCGCGCACGATGATGCGCGGTGCGAGATACGCGGTCAGCAGGCTGTCCCCACCGACGGATCGCATCGCGCGCGCGGTAGGGCGTGCCGTGTGACGTACCAGCGCACTGTCGAGATCATCACGAAACATCCGCACCCGCACGAGCACGGTGCGGCCTTCCACCACGATCCGCGTCGAACTCACCCGCGTGTCGTGGGCGACGGTCGTGGCGGCGACGCCGCTGGCTCCGCCGGCGCCTCCGCCGGCGAAAGCCACCGCCACCGCCACGACCGCGGGAATCACGGAACGACCTTCGCCGCGGGCTTCGTGCCCCAGGTGTTGTTCGCCCGATCGACATCCGCAAACACTTCCTGCGGGTCTGCGGTCACACTGGTGACCGTCTTGTTCGAGAAGAAGCCGTAGGTGAACGCCTTCTCGTTCTTGCGCCAGATGTCCACCGGCAACTTGCGGACTTCGCTCGTGCCGTCGTCGTAGGTGACTTCGAGATGCAAGGGCATCACGAGTCCGCCCCTGTTCTCGATCGTCACGCGGTAGTAGTTGGCGCCCTTCGACGTATTGCCCACGAGCGAGTCGGCCGCCTGCCGCTCGACGTTGGCGATCGCCTGATCGTTGGCGTACGTCGTGTAGAACCAGCCGCGCCAGAACCAGTTGAGCAGCTCGCCGGCGCCGTCGTCGATCGACCGGAAGAAGTCGAACGGCTGCGGATGCTTGAAGGCCCAGCGCTGCGAATAATCGCGGAAGGCCTGGTCAAACCGCTCCGGACCCAGCACCTGCTCGCGCAGCATCACCAGGCCGGCCGCCGGCTTGGAATACCCGTTGTCGCCAAACGACGCCGGAATGATGTCCGACTCCGTCATCAGCGGGGCCTGCACCGGGTTGCGCATATAGCCGACGATGTTCTTCGCCGGACCGCGGCGCGTCGGATACGTCGGCGACCAGTCGAGTTCGGCGTAGTACTGCAGGAAGGAGTTGATGCCCTCGTCCATCCAGGTCCACTTCCGCTCGTCACTGGCGACGATCATCGGGAACCAGTTGTGCCCGACCTCGTGAATGGTGACCGAGATCAGCGCACGCTCGAGCGCGTCGTTGAACTGCCCGTTGTTGGGGCGCGCGCCGCAGAAGGCGATCATCGGGTACTCCATTCCGAAGACCGGGCCGTGCACGTTCACCGCCTTCGGGTACGGATACTTGAACGCCATCCGGCCGTAGGTGGTCATCGTCTGTGCGATCGCCTTCGTCGACACCTTGTCCCACAGCGGCATCGCATCGCGCGGATACAACGAATGCAGCGCAATCGTCCGCGTCTCGCCGGGGTACTTGTAGCCCATCGCATCCCACACATAGGTCTTGCTCGAGACCCACGCGAAGTCGCGCACGTTCTCGGCCTTGAAGCGCCAGGTCAGCGGGCCGGTGCCGGCGGGACGCGTCTTGGGGTCCATCACTTCATCGGCCGCCACGATGAACACCGGCGCGTCGGCGGTCATCGCCCGCGCGAGGCGCGCGCGCTGTTCCGCCGTGAGCACCTCGGCGGGGTTCTGCAACACGCCGGTGCCGTCGACGATGTGATTGCGCGGCACGGTGACCGACACGTCGTAGTTGCCGAAGTTGAGATAGAACTCGCCCTGGCCCAGGAACTGGTCGGTCTGCCAACCCGACACGTCATCGTACACCGACGCGCGCGGGAACCACTGCGCGACTTCGTACAGCCAGCCGTCCTTCACTTTCTCCTTCGCGCCGCGGCCGTTGTTGCCGCCTTCGGGGACCACGAACGACCAGTCGATTTCCACCTGGGCCGTCTGTCCGGTGCGCAGGGTGTCGGGGAGATTCACCCGCATCACGGTGCCGTTCATAATGGTCTGCGCCGGCTGCACCGTGGTCTTGCCGTTCGCGCCGCGCACGACGACACGCACGCCGCTGATGGTGTAGCCGCCGTCTTCGCTGTCGGCGAGCAGGAACCGACGTGCGGCCGGCGACACCTGCTTCGGCAATGCCGGCTTCACGAGGTTCGCGCGACTGTCGGCGGATTCGATGTTCTGGTCCAATTGGAACCAGAGGAAGGTCAGCTTGTCGGGCGAGTTGTTGTGATACGTCACGCGCTCCGACCCGGTGATCTGATGCTTCACCGTGTCGAGCGTGGCGCGAATCACGTAGTCGACGCGCTGCTGCCAGTACTTGGGGCCTGGCGCGCCGGACGCGAGGCGACCGTCATTCGGGTCGGGCCATTCGTCGATCGGTCGGAAGCTCGACTGGTTGGTCTTCGGATTCGGCGCGGCGTTGAGCCACTGCTGCGCGCCGAGGTCGCTCGACAGAAGTCCCGCGCCGGCCATCGCGACGGCGCCGACCCACATCATCGTCCGCTGCATTGCTGCTCCTCTCACGCCCCGAAGGCGCGTTCGAAAGTCATCACGGTGGCGATCCCCGCCGCCGCTCCCGACATCACCAACACCCAGTCCCGCTCCGGCATCCGCGTCCATCGCGTGACTGCCGTCCCCGCACCCAGCACCACGGCCACAATCGCCAACTGCCCGAGCTCCAGGCCGACGTTGAACGCCAGCAACGGCGCCGCCACCGGCACCTCCGACCCGAGCAGGCTCCGCAGATACCCAGAGAAGCCCAACCCGTGAATCAAGCCGAACCCACCGGCCATCGCGTAGCGCCACGCCATCGCCGGGCGCGGGCCACCGCCGACCGGTTCCGCACGGCCGGCCAGCGACCCGATCGTCGCCACGGCAGTCGCCACGATGGTCACCGGAATCGCCGTCTCGACGACCGCCGACGACACGCGGACGAGCTGCCACGTCGCCAACGCCAACGTCACCGAATGCCCCACGGTGAATGCCGTGACGAGCACGAGCAGCCGCCGCCACTGCGCGGCGCCGTAGGCCACGGTCAGCGCCGCGACGAAGACGATGTGATCGTACCCGCCAAGGTCGGTAATGTGCGACAGCCCGAGGCGTCCGTAGAGCGCCAGTTCGTCCCACGCCATTGGCGACTAGTAGTCCACAGGGCGCAGATACGACTCCCCGATGGCGGTCGCCGACAGCATCGCCGCCGTCGGCAACTTGCGCTTCCAGTGCGTGCTGTCGAGGCGACGCCGGACCAGCGCGATCTCGTCGGGCGGAAACCCGCGCGCCTCGAGCGCCGCATCGTCGAAGCCGTGCAGCATCCAGTGCAGCAGCACGTCGGCCTTCGCGTACGAAATGCCGAAGTCGCCTTCGTCGGTCTGCCCCTGCACGAGGTCAGCGCTCGCCGGCTTGGCGATGATCGCGTCGGGGATGCCCAGATGCCGCGCCAGCGCCCAGACCTGCGACTTGAAGAGATCGCCGATCGGATTCACCGGCGGCGAATCGTCGGCGTGCCACGTGAAG
>JANRJP010000117.1:0-12637 GCA_033763905.1 Gemmatimonadaceae bacterium | reverse complement strand
GATGTTGGTCGGCCCGCCGGCGTCGCCGGCCTGCTTCCAGTATGTGTGCCACTTCGGATCCATCCGGAGCCGCACGCCCACGCTGAATGGACGACCGGGCACGACGTGCGCGTCTTCGGCGACCAATTCGGCGCGCGTATGCAGGGGCGGCGCGTTGGCGGGCCGGGGCTGGCCCGCGAGGGGCACCGCGCCGAACGCCGTCAGGAGCGCCGCGGCAATCGCCGCAGGGGGATGGAGCCGGAGGAGCTGTCGCAAGTTGTTGTAAATCAATGACTTGGGCGACACCTTCGGGATTGATTCGCGCCGCCTGTTCAACTAAATTAGCAGGATTGTCCCCGAGTCGTTCCACGACCCGATTCTCGAGCCTTTTCGATGACCGCTCCGAACAACCGCGAACGCATTCTGCCGCGTCTGATCGACGACGAGATGAAGGATTCCTTCATCAACTACTCGATGAGCGTGATCGTGTCGCGCGCGCTTCCCGACGTGCGTGACGGCTTGAAGCCGGTGCATCGTCGCGTGCTCTACGCGATGAACGAACTCGGCCTAGTGCCGGGGCGCGCGTACAAGAAGTCGGCCACGGTCGTCGGTGACGTGCTCGGTAAGTACCACCCGCACGGCGACTCGTCGGTGTACGACGCCTTGGTGCGTATGGTGCAGGACTTCTCGCTGCGGCATCCGCTGGTGGATGGCCAGGGCAACTACGGCTCGATCGAAGGCGATCCGGCGGCGGCCTACCGCTACACCGAAGCGAAGCTCACCGCGATCGCGATGGAGTTGCTCGCCGACATCGAACAGAACACCGTCGATTTCGCGCCGAACTACGACGACCGCCTGGAAGAGCCCACGGTGTTGCCGGCGGCCTTCCCGAACCTGCTGGTGAACGGCTCGCAGGGCATCGCGGTCGGGATGGCGACGAACATTCCGCCGCACAACCTGATCGAGGTCCACAACGCGATCAAGGCGCTCGTCGCCAACCCCGACATCAGCGTCGACGAGCTCGCGAGCTTCATCAAGGGTCCCGACTTCCCGACGGGCGCGTTCATTCACGGCCGTCAGGGCATCTACGACTACCTCCGGACCGGCCGCGGGCGCGTGGTGATGCGCGCGAAGGCGGTGATCGAAGAGAAGGAGTCGTCGAACAAGTCGCAGATCGTCGTCACCGAAGTGCCGTATCAGGTCAACCCGGCCAAGGTGATCGAGCACATCGCGGCGCTGGTGCGCGAGAAGACGCTCGAAGGCATTTCCGACCTGCGCAACGAGTCCGACAAGGACGGCCTGCGCATCGTCATCGAGTGCAAGCGCGACGCCATTCCGCGCGTGGTGCTCAACCAGCTCTACAAGCACACGCAGCTCCAGACGACGTTCGGCGTCATTATGCTCGCGCTCGTGCCCGACGCGCAGACGCGCCGGCTCGTGCCGAAGGAGCTCAACATCAAGGAAGTGCTGGTGCCCTACGTCGAGCACCGGCACGAAGTCATCGTTCGCCGCTCGCAGTTCCAGTTGCAGAAGGCGAAGGATCGCGAGCACATCCTCGAAGGCCTCAAGATCGCCGTCGACAACATCGACGCGGTGATCAAGCTCATTCGCGAGTCGGCCGACACCGAGACCGCGAGCACGCAGCTGCAGGCGCGCTTCAAGCTGTCCGAGAAGCAGGCCGAGGCCATTCTGAATATGCGCCTGGCCAAGCTCACCGGCCTGGAGCGCGAAAAGCTCGAAGAAGAGCTCGCCGAAGTCCGCGCCACGATCGCGGGTCTCGAAGAACTGCTCGCGAGCAAGCCGAAGCGGATGGCGCTGCTGCTCGAGGAACTCGACGTGGTCGTCACCAAGTACGGCGACGAGCGCCGCACCGAGATCCTCGCCGACGACGGCGAGATGACGATCGAAGACCTAATCGCCGACGAAGAGATGGTTGTCACCGTCTCGCACTCGGGCTACATCAAGCGCACCCCGGTCGCGACCTACCGCAAGCAGCGCCGCGGGGGCACGGGCTCGTCGGGCGTCGATGTGAAGGACGACGACTTCATCGAGCACTTCTTCATTGCGAGCACCCACAGCTACCTGCTGGTGTTCTGCGAAGACGGCCGGATGTTCTGGCTCAAGGTGCACGAGATCCCCCAGGCGGCGAAGGCGGCCAAGGGCAAGCCGATTGTGAACCTGATCAACGTCACGCCCGACACCATCATCTCGGCGATTCTGCCGGTGAAGGACTTCCCGGAGAGCGAGTTCCTGTTCTTCTGCACGCGGGAAGGGACGGTCAAGAAGACGCGCCTGTCCGAATACTCGAACGTCCGCGCCGCTGGCGTGAAGGCGATCAAGATCGAGCAGGGCGACGAGCTGATGGACGTGCAGATCACGTCCGGCAACAACGACATCATCCTGGCCACGAAGGACGGTCAGGCGATTCGCTTCCGCGAGACCGATGTGCGCGAAATGGGCCGCGACACCACCGGCGTGAAGGGCATCGATCTGTCGAAGGACGATGCCGTCGTCGGCATGGTCGTCGTCAAGCGTTCGGCGACGCTGCTGGTGGTGGCCGAGCAGGGCTACGGCAAGCGGACGCCGGTCGAGGACTACCGGGTGCAGACCCGCGGCGGCAAGGGCATCATCACGCAGGATGTCAGCCGCGCGACGGGCTCGGTGGTGGCGGTGCTCGAAGTCCAGCAGGACGACGAAGTGATGATCATCACCAAGTCGGGGACGGCGATCCGGTCGTCGGTGAACGAAATCCGGCAGTCGGGCCGCAACACCCAGGGCGTGAAGTGCATCAAGCTCACCGGCGACGATCAGGTCACGGCGGTGGCGCGGGTGGTGTCCGAGGACAAGGAGACGGCGGAGGCCGGCGGCGACGCCGATCCGGCACCCAGCGGGACCGAATCCGGACCGGCCTGACCCCGGGCCGCAGGACATCCGAGACGACTTGACCCCCAGTCCGACCCCCTCGCCGGTTTCCTCGGCGGGGGGGTCGTCGTCCATATTCCGCATACCCTCCGTCCGTGCGGCGGGGGGCGGGGCGTTTCGTCCGACCTTCACAGCCAGATGAGCCAATCGCGGATACTCGTGGTCGACGACGACCCGGCCATGCGACAGACGATCTCGATGCTGCTGCGCGAGCAGGGGTACGAGGTCGCCACGGCTGGTGATGCGCCGGAGTTTCTGCGTGAACTCGAGCGCCAGCTCCCCGATCTGGTGCTGCTCGACATTCTGATGCCTGTGCGCGACGGCTTCGAGCTGCTCGAACAGCTCAAGGGCGACGATCGCTGGTCGGATCTGCCGGTGCTGATGGTCTCGTCGCTGCCGCAGGAAGACGCCACGGTGCGGACGCTGGGCTTGGGCGCCGCGGACTACATCAAAAAGCCGTTCCGCGTGCGTGAACTGCTGGCCCGAGTGCAGGCGCAGTTGCGCGCTCGCGCCGAACTGGACGGCGCGCGGGTGCAGTTGGCGCGGCGCGAGGAAGAACTCGTGCGCGCGCGCGAAGAGGCGCAGAACCGCCGCGCGATGGTCGACATTCTGCACGAAGTCACCGGCGGGTTGTCGAGCGAAGAGATCTACCACATCCTCGCGCGGCGCGTGGCGCGGGCGCTCAATACGTCGCACTGCTCGGTGGTGCTGGCGCGGGCCGGCGATCAGTACGGCACGGTGGCCACGGCCTACGAGCATCCCGCGGTGGCGAACCATCGCATTCTGCTCTCCAAGTACCCCGAGATTCGTCGCGCGCTGGTGAGCGGGATGCCGGTGCTGGTCGAAGACCTCGCGAACGATCCGCTGTACGTCGAGGAGCGCGCGCGCTGGAAGCGCGACGGCATCGACGTGCGCATCCGCTCGGTGATTGCCCTGCCGTTCTCGATCGACGAGAACCGTGCCGGCGTGTTTTTTCTGCGGCGCACGATCGACGAGCCGACGCTCAACCGCGCCGACGTGGAGTTTGCCGACACCGTCATCAAGGCGGCGGTCTCGGCGATTCAACGCGCGCAGGTGATCGAGTCGACGAAGGCCGACAACGCGCGCCTAGAAGAGCTCGCCCGCACCGACCCGTTGACCGGGTTGGTCAACCGTCGCGTGCTCGTCGAACGCGTCCAGACCGAAGTGGAGCGCGCGCGCCGCTACGAGTCCTCGGTGACCGTGCTGATGATCGACTTGGACCACTTCAAGACGATCAACGACGAACACGGCCATCTGGCCGGCGACGAAGTGCTCTGTCAGGTGGCGGAACTGCTGACCTCGGCGGTGCGCGCGGTCGATATGGTCGCACGCTACGGCGGGGAAGAGTTCGTCATTCTGTTGCCCGAGACCGCGTCGGTGGGTGCGGCGACGTTCGCCGAGCGTGTGCGGGAGAAGATCGAGACGCAGCCGTTCGTGACGTCGGCGGGAACGGCGATCGAGATCACGACGAGCATCGGCATTGCGTCGTTCCCCGGTCCGCGGATCGAGACCGTTGAAGATTTGATGGCGCGCGCCGACGAGGCGCTCTACCGGGCCAAAGCCGATGGCCGCAACCGCGTGAGATCCTGACGACCGATGGCCACTCGTTGTCCCGCTTGCGGCACCACGTATCCCGATGACGCGCGCTTCTGCACCAAGGACGGCAGCCGACTGATCATCGCCGGTCACATCGCCCCGACGGCGCCAGCCGCTCCCGCGCCGCCGGCGCCGGTGAGCACCGCGTCGCCGACCCCCGTGCAGACGGCGGTGCGACCGGCGAGTCCCAAGTTGCCGGGGAACGCGCCGAATCCGGCGGCCTTGGCCGACACCGTGCTCGAAGGCCGCTACAAGGTCGAAAAGAAAGTCGGCGAAGGCGGGATGTCGTACGTGTATCGCGCGACCGACATCGGCAGCAGCACGCCGGTCGCAATCAAGGTGCTCTCGCCGTCGTTGGCCAAGGACCAGAACGCAATGGCGCGCCTGCGCCGCGAAGCGGGACTCGCGATTCGGCTGGCGCATCCGAACGTCTGCCACATCATGCGGCTGGGCGAGACCGAGGACGGTCTCGTCTACGTCGTGATGCCGTACGTCGAAGGCGAGATCCTGGCCGACAAGCGGCACCGGGCGGGGCAGTTGCCGTTGGCGCAGGTGGTGACGTTCGTGAGCGAGATCGCGGCCGGGCTGCACATTGCCCACGAGCAGAAGATCGTGCATCGCGATCTCAAGCCCGAGAACGTGATGATCGCGAAGAAGCCCGACGGCACCGAGTACGCGGTGGTGATGGACTTCGGCCTGGCCAAGGAGCGCAAGGCGGGCGCGGAGCTCGAGAAGCTCACGGCGACGGGCATCATCCTCGGCACGCCCGAGTTCATGAGTCCCGAACAGCTGCGCGGCAAGCCGCTGGATCCGCGTACCGACATCTACGCGCTCGGACTGATTGCGTACGAACTGCTGACCGGCAAGCTGCCCTTCCAAGGCCGCACGCAGCAGGAGTTGATGATCGCCCGCTTGCGCAACGATCCGATCAAGTTGAGCGAGCTGCGCGCGTCGTTGCAGTTCCCGCCGGCGCTCGACGCCGTGCTACTCAAGGCCTGCCATCGTGACGCAGACGCCCGCTACGTGACGGCGCCGGAGTTCGCGGACGCGTTTCGTGCAGCGGCGGCACCCGAGCCACCGGCGAGCGGTGGCGGGTTGCTCGGCAAGTTGTTCGGACGCTGACGCGCGAGCGGTTGTGATGATGGTTCGGTTGCCGGTAGCTCTGCTGGCGGTCGCGCTCTGTGCGCGCCCGGTCATCAGCGCGGCGCAATCCCCGGCGCTGGGGTTTGGCCGCGTCGATCCCTTGGTGTGGTCGGGGCAGATTTCGCGTGCGGATTCGTTGCTGTTTGCCGCGTCGTCGCGCGCGCCGCGCGACCCGGTGACGCGCGCGACGCTGGGCCGCTGGTTGCTGGCCCGCGGCGCAATCAAGCCGGGCACGGTGTTGCTCGAGGAAGCGCGCTACTTCGGCGGCGATGCCGCCGTCCTCGCGCGGGCCTTGGCGCCCGCCTACGCCCGCGCGGGGGAGTATCGCGCGCTGGTGGGCCTGCAGTCGTCGCCGCTGAGCGCGGGCGAGCGGAAGCGTGCCGAGTCGCTGCTGAATGCGCCGCCGAGCAGCACGATTGGGGATTCGACGACGGTGGCGCTGGTGGCCACCGAGGGCGAGGGCTTGGGTGCCGTGGTGCTGCGGGTGGGCGATGTGTCACTGACCGCGCGGATCGACGCGCGGGCGCGCGGGCTGGTGCTCGACACCGCGTGGCGGTCGCGCGCCGGCGTCGAGGCATTCCCCGAGCCGACGAGCCGTCCGATTGCGGGCGTGGCGCGTCGCGCGGCGATCGGTGGGCTCGTGCTGACGCGCACGCCGGTGCAGTTCGAGCCCACTGGGAGCGCCGTGGATGCGCGACTCGGGCTGGATGTGCTGGCCCCGTACCGGCCGACCTTCAACGCCAAGGAAGGGGTGCTGGTGCTGCGGCGTCCGGTATCAATGCGCGAGGCGCGGTCGCTGGGTGTGGCGTGGCCCTTGCTCGAGACCTCGGCGGGCTGGATGGTCGTGCCGCCTCGGGATTCGCTGCGCCTGCTGGGTTCGGCGAAGGCGCGCGCGGCGTTCGGTGGCCGCGCGTGGACGCTGGAGGCGGCGCGCGGCTCGGTGACCGTGGTGTACGCGCGGGAGCCGCTCAGCCGGCAGTAAGCGGCTGGTGGTGAGCCCATTGCGCCCCCGTCCCAACGGTTAGGTTGCTCGTATGGCCGGACCAGGACCCAAACTCGACGGCGCCGGCATGGCCAAGATGGCCGTGCTCGAAGAGGCGCTCCACACGATGGCCACCATCCACTCGCACGTCGAGAAGATGGGGATGGCCGTGAAGGCGAAGCAGCCGACGACCGTCTTCCAGCAGGCGATCAAGCGCTTGCTGACGCCGCTGACGACCAAGCTCAAGATGCAGTTCGGGATGATCGCCGATCAGCTGACGGCAATGCTCTTGGCGATGGGTCGTGGTTCGAGCGAGGACGCGCGCATCCGGTCGATGCGGGAGTACACCGCGCAGGTGAAGGTGGCGTTGGAGATCGCGGTGGCGCAGACGATCACGAAGCACTCGGTGGACGAAAAGAAGCACTAGTACCGCGCGGTCCGAGCAAATCGGACGCAGTGGTATATGGCAAAGTGGTGGTCCACCACCGACTTTACGGGAACCTTGTGGCTATCCTGCCCAACCGGGTAGGTTCCGGCCTCGTTCGTTCCGGTAGGGCTACCCTGCGCTACCGCCAGCACTTCTGTCGCTGCCAATGACTGTGTTTACCCGTTTGCGTCGGATGCCGGCATCCGTCCTTCTCGCCGGAGTCGCGCTGTTGCTCGCGGCGTGTGGCGGAAGCGATGCCAACGTCACGGACTATCCGAACACCACCTTCGAACACCGCACGGAGTTCAACGCGGCGGTGGACTTCCTCTGGGATCGTCTGCTCTTCTGGGGCACGGTGGTCTTCGTGATCGTCGAAGGGCTGCTGATCTACACGATCATCCGCTATCGCCATCGCGAGGGCGGCCCGACGCCGAAGCAGGTGCACGGGAACACGGCGCTCGAGATCACCTGGACGGTGATTCCTGCGGTGATTCTGGTGTTCATCGCGATCCCCACGGTGAAGACGGTCTTCCAGACGCAGGCGACGGTGCGAGCTGACGCGCTGCAGGTGGAAGTGATCGGGCATCAGTGGTGGTGGGAGTTCCGCTACCCGCAGTATCCCGGCCTCACGACGGCGAACGAGCTGTATCTGCCGAAGGGCCGCACGGTGAACTTCGCGCTGCAGACGAAGGACGTGCTCCATTCGTTCTGGATTCCGCGGCTCGGCGGCAAGCGCGACCTGATTTCGAACCGCACGAACTACCTGTGGTTCACGCCCGATTCGACCTACGACGAAGCGGCGGTGAACGGGATGTGCGCCGAGTACTGCGGCGACAGCCACGCGAACATGAAGTTCCGCGTGTTCGTCGTCGAGAAGGGCGACTTCGAGCGTTGGGCGCAGCATCAGGCCTCGGTGGCGCTGTTGCATCAGCCGGCGGCCGACAGCGCCGCGCCTGCGGCTGCCGCGGTGTCGGCGGCGCCGACGCCGGCACCGACGGTGGGCGCCGCGACGACGCCGAACGGCACGCCGATCGTCTTGGCCTCGCAGGGCGCCACGCCGGCAGACGCCACGGCGCCGGCGCCGGCGGTGAGCACGGAGCCCTACTTCGCCTGGAACAAGCCGCTGCCGGACTTCGTGATTCCGAAGACCCCGGTGCCGGCCGGTCTCGAGTGGTCGGCGCCGGCGGGTGACGTGGAGCGCGGCAAGCAGTTGTATTCGATGAGCTCGTGCATCGGCTGCCACGCGGTGCGTGGCAATCCGATGTCGGTGGGCAACATCGGGCCGGACCTCACGCACGTCGGCTCGCGCCACACGCTGGCGGCAGGGCTCTACAAGAACGACACGCGCCATCTGGCGCTGTGGATCAAGAACGCACGCGCGATGAAGCCCGGGTCGATCATGCCGACGCTGGGTCTCGATCAGTACGACCCGGTCACGAAGTCCAAGGTGACGGCGGGCGGGCTCACCGATCAGCAGATCGCCGACATCGTGGCGTACCTGCAGGCGCTCAAGTAACCCGAGGACGATCTCACTATGGCAACGATTGCGATGCCCGGCCGCGTAGAGGCGGGCGCCACGGCGGGACCTCAGGTGCGGCCGGCGGAGCCGACCGGAATCTGGAGCTGGATCAGCACGGTCGATCACAAGCGGATCGGCACGCTGTACCTGTTCACCGCGCTGTTCTTCTTCATCGTCGGCGGCACCGAAGCGCTGGTGATCCGCTGGCAGCTGGCCAAGCCGAATATGGGGCTGGTCAGCGCCGATATGTACAACCAGCTCTTCACGATGCACGGCACGACGATGGTGTTCCTCGTCATCATGCCGTTGTCGGCCGCGTTCTTCAATTATCTGATTCCGCTGCAGATCGGCGCGCGTGACGTCGCCTTCCCGCGACTCAACGCGTTCTCGTACTGGGTCTATGCGCTGGGCGGCGTGTTCATCACCGCGCCGATCTTCCTGTCGCTGGCGCCGAACGGTGGCTGGTTCGGCTACGCGCCGCTGACGACGAACGCCTACTCGCCGACGCTCAACATCGACTTCTGGGTGATCGGGCTCCAGATCCTCGGTGTGTCGTCGCTGGCGGCGGCGTTCAACTTCATCACGACGATCATCAACATGCGCGCGCCGGGGATGCACCTGATGCGCATGCCGATCTTCACGTGGATGTCGTTCGTCGTGCAGTTCCTCGTGATTCTGGCCTTCCCGGTGATCACGGTGGCGCTGGTGTTCCTGCTGTTCGACCGCTTCTTCGGCACGAACTTCTACACGATTGCCGCCGGCGCCGACCCGCTGCTCTGGCAGCATCTGTTCTGGATCTTCGGGCATCCCGAGGTCTACATCCTGATCCTGCCGGCCTTCGGGCTGGTGTCGGAAGTCCTCCCGACCTACAGCCGCAAGCCGCTCTTCGGCTACCCGGTGATGGTGTATTCGGGCATCCTGATCGGCTTCCTCGGCTTCGGCGTGTGGGCGCACCATATGTTCTCGGTCGGGATGGGGCCGATCGCCGACAGCATCTTCTCGCTCACGACGATGCTGATCGCGATTCCCACCGGCGTGAAGATCCTGAACTGGGTCAGCACGATGTGGGGCGGTCAGATCCGCTTCACGACGTCGATGCTCTTCGGCATCGGGCTCGTGGCGCTGTTCACGATGGGCGGCATCTCGGGCATCATGCACTCGAGCGCTGCGGCCGACCTCCAGCAGACCGACTCGTACTTCGTGGTGGCGCACTTCCACTACGTGCTCTTCGGTGGTGCGGTGTTCGGCATCTTCGCCGGCGTGTACCACTACTTCCCGAAGATGACCGGGCGCTTCCTGAGCGAGACGCTCGGCAAGTGGCACTTCTGGGTGTTCTTCATCGCGATGAACCTGACGTTCTTCCCGATGCACTTCAGCGGGCTGCTCGGGATGCCGCGCCGCATCTACACCTACGACGCCGGGCAGGGCTGGGAAATCTTCAACCTGATGTCGTCGGCCGGTGCCGCGCTGCAGGCGGTCGGGATGCTGATCTTCTTCTACAACATGTGGAAGTCGTATCGCCAGCCGATGACCGCCGGCCACAACCCCTGGGGCGCGCCGACGCTGGAATGGTCGATCCCCTCGCCGCCGCCCGACTACAACTTCGCGCGGCTGCCGCAGGTGACGTCGCGCTATCCGATGTGGGACGAGAAGGGGCGCGACGCGATGGTCCAGACGCAGGACGGCGAGCGCATCCCCACGTCGCAGGAGCTGGGCATTCCGATGCCGCTCAGCACCGCGAAGCCGTTCTTCGTCGCGCTCTTCATGTGCCTGATGCTCTCGTCGCTGATCTTCCTCCACATCGAGGGGATGGCGATGGTCGGCATCCTCGCGACGATCGGCTTTGCCGGCGCGATGGTCGCGACGCTCTATAACTGGCTGCTCACCCCGCTGGAGTAACCCACGTGTCTACTGCCACGATCACGGCCGATGCCGGCCACGGACACGCCCACGGTGCAGGCGGCGTGACCCACGTCGAACACCAGCCGCATCACACGTCGCTGGGGCTCGATAACCGTAAGATCGCGATCTGGGCCTTCATCGGCTCGGAGTGCATGCTGTTCATCTCGCTCATCTCCACCTACCTGATCTACAAGGGGAAGAGCGTCGTCGGGCCGTACCCCCACGAGAAGTGGACCGACCCGAACTCGGGCGAGACGTTCAACGCCATCCTCAACATCCCGGTCACGTCGGCGTCGACCTTCGTGCTGCTGATGTCGTCGTTGGCGATGGTGCTGGCCCACAGCGCGGTGGTGAACCGTCACGCGCCCAAGACGACGACCCTCGAGAAGATCTTCGGTTCGTCGAAGCTCTGGCTCCTCGTCACGATCCTCTTCGGCGTGACGTTCCTCGGCTTCCAGGCCTACGAGTTCACGTCGTTCGTGCACGAAGGGCTGACGATCAAGACCAACCTCTTCGGGTCGTCGTTCTTCACGCTCACCGGCTTCCACGGCGCGCACGTGACGGTGGGTGTGCTGTGGCTCTGCACGCTCCTCGCGATGGATATGAAGCGCGGCCTGCAGCCGGAAGACGCGCTGATCGTCGACCTGTCGGCGCTGTACTGGCACTTCGTGGACGTCGTGTGGATCGCGATCTTCACGCTCATCTACCTGATTCCGTAAGGAGCCCGCGATGGCACATACCGACGCTGCGCACGCGGCCCACGGGCACGACGCCCACGGCCATCACCCGACGCCGATGGAGTACGTCAAGATCGGCGGGATCCTCACGGCGATCACGATCTGGGAAGTCTGGGCGTACTACATCCCGTCCCTGGTCGCGTCCAAGATCTTCATCCCGATGCTCCTGATTCTGAGCGCGGTGAAGTTCGCGATCGTGGTGATGTTCTATATGCACCTCAAGTACGACCACAAGTTGTTCCGCGCCCTGTTCACGGGCCCCTTGCTCATTGCGATGGGCACGGTGATGGGCCTGCTGTTCCTCTTCGGCAAGGTCGCGATCCGGCTGGCTGGGCAGGGCTGAGCCGTCCGGCGATAGCTTACGGCGTGGCTAAGACACGCCTGCTATCGCTGGACGTCTTCCGCGGCGCGACCGTCGCGGGGATGCTGCTCGTGAACAATCCGGGCAACTGGGGGGCGATGTATCCCCCCTTGGCGCACGCCGCGTGGCACGGGTGGACGCCGACCGACCTGATCTTTCCGTTTTTCCTCTTCATCGTCGGCGTCACGACCCACCTCTCGCTCGGCACGCGCGCCGAGCGGGGGGAGGCGCTGGGCCCACTGCGCCGGCAAATCGTCCGGCGAGGGCTGCTGATCTTCGCCATCGGCTTGGCACTCAACGCCTTCCCGTTCTTCTGGTGGGGCGCGATCGACGGCGTGCCCGCCCCGACGTTCTGGGATCGCGTCGTGTACCGGGTGGAGCACCTGCGCGTGCTGGGCGTGCTGCAGCGCATCGGACTGGCCTACCTGCTCGGCGCGATGCTGGCCGTGGGCGCGTCGCTGCGCCAACTCGTGACGGCGCTGGTGGTGCTGCTCTTCGGCTACTGGTGGGCGATGACTCTGCTGCCGGTCCCGGGCCTCGCGACGATTGGCGCGACGGTGCTGGACACGCCTGCGTCGACCTTGGCGGCCTGGGTCGACCGCCTCGTGCTCGGCGACGCCCACATCTACGCGGGCACCAAGACCTACGACCCCGAAGGCATCCTGGCGACGATTCCAGCGGCGGGCACGGTGCTGACCGGGGTGCTGTGCGGGCGTTGGTTGGCGTCGTCTCGTCCGCTGACCGAACGCTTGTTGGGAATGTTCGTCGTCGGGGCGCTCGCCGCTGCGCTCGGCTCGATGTGGGGCTGGTCATTCCCGGTGAACAAACAGCTGTGGACGTCGAGCTACGTGCTGCTCACCGCCGGTCTGGCGGCACTGACGCTCGCGACGACGGCGTATGTCACCGACGTGCTCGGGAGCACGGGATGGACGCGCGCGTTCGTTATCTTCGGGACGAATCCGATCGTCGCGTTCGTCGGCAGCGGCGTGATGACACGGCTCATCGTGTCGATTCTGAAGCTGCCGACGCCGCTCGGGCCGGTATCGGT
>JANRJP010000092.1:0-20682 GCA_033763905.1 Gemmatimonadaceae bacterium | reverse complement strand
TCTCGACGGTCAGCGCGAGCACGGGGTGTCCTGGCATCGGATGACGAACCAGGCCGATGCGGGCGCGATTCTCAAGCAGCGCATCTTCCCGATCGCACCGGACGAGCACGTCGTCTCCCTCAATGCCCGCTGCTTCGAGATTGGCGCCGAGACGTTCGCCGAGCTGATCGTCGATCTCGAGACCGGACACGCCGTCGAGCGGATCGAGCCGATCGATCCGGCGACGCGCCACTTGGCCTCGGACCGGCCGGCCGGCCGCGCGCTCTTGCAGTGGCGCAAGCCCGCCGCGGAGCTCGACGCGCTGGTGCGTGCGCTCGATCACGGCACCTACGCCAACCCGGTGGGTGTCCCCAAGATCTTCACGACCGCCGGTCTGGTGGTCGTCCTTGAGCTGACCGTGCTCGGCGACTCTGCGGGCGCGGTGCCGGGCACGGTGCGCGCCATTACGCCGGATGGCTGGACGATCGCCACCGCGACGCAGGATGTGCGGGTATCGGGCTTCCATACTATTGATGGCCTGTCGCTCGACGCCGCGAGCGCCGCCGCGCAGCACGGGGTCGGGGTCGGCATCGTGTTGCCGGATGCGCCCGATGCCGCGCTGCGCCGAGTCGATGCGATCAACCGCCGCGTGCTGCGGCACGAGGCGTGGTGGGTGAATCGCCTCTCCGCGGTCGAGCCGCTGGTCCTGGCCGCGGCCGGCGCCACCGCGCGGAACACCGGCACGCGTACGCACCGCGTCTCGCTCCCGACGAATCTCGAGACGGCCGGCTGGTCGCGGCCGGGGCGTGCCTTGGGTGATCAGGTCGCCGCTGCCGTCGCCGCGTACCTAGTTCGGCTCTCTGGCCATCGGCGATTCGACGTCGCGTGGCGTGACGAGACGATCGTCGAGTGCGTCGCGGCCGCCGAGCAGTGGTTCACCGACCGCGTGCCGCTCCGCGTCGACGTCAGCGACTTGTCGACGGCGGACGTGATTGTCGACACAATCGCCGCTGGCATCGAGGACGAGCGGCGCCACCTGACCTTCGCTCGCTCGGTGCCGCTGCGGTATCCGGCCCTCCGCAAGCAGGGCGCGCTGTCGCTCCCCGTCGGGATCGAGCGCGTCGATGTCCTCGCGCGCGCAAGCCACACCCCGATTGCCGAGCTCACCTTCGTGGTGTCGACGTCGGAGCAGGCGGTGCTGGTGCGTGCGTCGGGGTCGCGGTACAGCGCCGCCGAACTCGAGCGGTTGGGGAACGGCTTCCGCGCCTTCCTCGACGGACTGCGCGCAACGCCGACGAGTGATCTCGCGCAGATGCCGGTGATGGATTCGGCGGCGATCACGCGCGTGCTGCACGACTGGAATGCCACGAGCGTCGACGTGGCGCCGGCCTGCATTCATCACCAGATCGAAGCGCGCGTGCAGCGTGCGCCCGACTCGATCGCGCTTCACGCGATCGACGGCGCGCTCACGTATCGCGAACTCAACCGTCGCGCGAACCGCCTGGCGCGCGTGCTGCAGCAGGCGGGCATCGGTCCCGATCAGCCGGTGGGGCTCTGCCTCCCGCGGACGACCGAGCTCGTCGTCGCCGTGCTCGCCATTCACAAGGCCGGCGGCGCCTACGTCCCGCTCGATCCTTCGTATCCGGCGGAGCGCATTCAGTACATGCTGCAGGACAGCGGCGCGGCGGTGCTGGTGTCCACCTCCTCCCTCGCGGCGCAGTTCAGTGGGTATACCGGACGCGTGATCGCGATGGAGTCGCAGCGCGGCGCCACCACCGAGGCCGACGACGCGAACGTGTCGGGCTCGGCGCGGCCGGAGCACCTCGCGTATCGCATCTACACCTCGGGCTCGACCGGTTTGCCCAAGGGGGTCGATGTCGAGCACCGCAACGTGGTGAACTTCTTCGCGGGGATGGACGCGCGCATCGGCGACAGCGTCCCGGGCACCTGGCTGGCCGTGACCAGCTTGTCCTTCGACATCTCGGTGCTCGAACTCTGCTGGACGCTCGCGCGGGGCTTCAGCGTGGTGCTCGCCGACGACTCGCACGCCGGGGCGCAGGCGGGTGCGCACGGCGCGGCCAGCGGACCGCAGCACGCCAACCGCGGTATCGAGTTTTCGATCTTCTATTTCTCGGCGGACGAGAACGAAAACGCGCGCGACAAGTACCGCCTGCTGCTCGAAGGCGCCCGCTTCGCCGATCGCAACGGCTTCTCGGCGGTCTGGACGCCAGAGCGTCACTTCCACGCGTTCGGCGGCTTGTATCCGAATCCGTCGGTGACGGGGGCGGCGATCGCGGCAATTACCGAGCGCGTACAGATTCGCGCCGGGTCGTGCGTGCTGCCGCTGCATCACCCGTTGCGCATCACCGAAGAATGGTCGCTGGTCGACAACCTCTCGGGCGGCCGAGTGGGCGTGTCGTTCGCCACCGGGTGGCAGCCGAACGACTTCGTGCTGCGTCCCGAAGGCTACAACCGCGGGAAGGATCAGTTCCTGAAGGACATCGACACGATCCAGCGCCTGTGGCGCGGTGAGTCGCTGCCGTTTCAGGCACCCAACGGCGAGACCGTCGAGCTGCGCACCCTCCCGCGGCCGATTCAGCCGAAGCTGCCCGTGTGGTACACGACGGCCGGCAACCCGGAGTCGTACCGGCTGGCGGGGCAGGCGGGGCTCAACCTCCTCACGCACCTGCTCGGGCAGAGTCTCGAGGAGCTCCAGGGGAAGATCGCGATCTACCGCGAGGCCTGGCGAGCCGCGGGGCACCCGGGGCGCGGCCACGTCTCGTTGATGCTGCACACCTTCGTCGGCGAAGACGAAGACCGCGTGAAGGACACGGTGCGCGGTCCGCTGACCTCGTACCTTCGCACGTCGGTCGGTCTCGTCAAGCAGTACGCCGATACCTTCCCCGCGCTCAAGAAGCGATCGGACGGTACGACCTCGGACCTCGATCTCAACGCGCTCGCGCCCGACGAGATGGAGGCCCTGCTCGCGTACTCGTTCGAGCGCTACTACGAGACGAGCGGGATCTTCGGGACGCCGGAGCGCGCGGCCGGGATGGTGGATCGCGTCAAGGGCGCCGACGTGGACGAGATCGCGTGCCTGATCGACTTCGGCATCGATTCCGAGTTGGCGCTGGCGCACCTGTACCACCTGAACAAGCTGCGCCAGATGACCGGCGTCCCCGCCGACGTGCGGCCGACCGACGACCGCTCACTGCCGGCGCTCGTGCAGCGGCACGCGGTCACGCACCTGCAGTGCACGCCGTCGATGGCGGCGATGCTGCTCGCGACGCCCGAAGGCCGTCAGGCCGTGCAGCGACTGCGCAAGGTGATGATCGGCGGCGAAGCGTTCCCGCCGGCGCTCGCGCGCGAGCTGCGGCAGCTCGTCGCCGGCGAAGTGCACAATATGTACGGCCCCACCGAAACGGCGATCTGGTCCACGACGCAGCGCGTCGTCGAAGTGGACGAGGGTCCGGTGTCGATCGGCACGCCGATCGCGAACACCACGATCTTCATTGCCGACGCGAACGGACAGCCGGTGCCGCCCGGCATCCCGGGCGAGCTGATGATCGGTGGGGCGGGTGTCGTGCGCGGGTATCACGCGCGACCCGAGTTGAGTGCCGAGCGCTTCGTGTGGTTCGAGGCCCCCGGTGTGCCGCGCACGCGCGTCTACCGTACCGGCGACCTCGCGATGTGGCGCGACGACGGCACGCTCGAGTTCCTCGGCCGGCTCGACCATCAGGTGAAGATTCGCGGCCATCGCATCGAGCTGGGCGAGATCGAGGCCCGCCTCGGGAGCGACGCGGCCGTGCGGGAAGCGGTCGTGATCGCGCGCGAAGACGTGCCCGGCGACAAGCGGCTGGTCGGCTACCTCGTGGCCCGCGATGGTGCGACGATCGACGTGAACGCCGTGCGTGAACGCATTCGCGGCGAGTTGCCCGACTGGATGGTGCCGGCGCAGTTGGTGGTGCTCCCCGATCTGCCGCGCACACCGAACAAGAAGGTGGACCGCAAGGCCTTGCCGGCGCCCGAGGCGATGCAGGCGCCGTCCGCCGTCGCGTACGTCGCGCCCACGTCGTCGCTCGAAGCCACGATCTCGAGCATCTGGGCCGAGGTGCTGCGCGTCGAGCGCGTGGGCACGAAGGACAACTTCTTCGATCTCGGCGGGCACTCGCTGCTCGCGGTGCAGGTGCACGCCAAGCTCAAGGCCGCCCTGCAGCGCGACATCACCATCACCGACCTCTTCCGCTTCCCGACGGTCGGTTCGCTGGCGCAGCATCTGGCCGGTGACGGCACGACGGACGCGGCCAAGCCCGGCTCGGCCCGCGCTGATGCACGCCGCGAGGCGCTGCGCCGCCGGACGACGCGCGCGAACCCGAACTGACGCCGGGGCACACGCCGCGTATGCGCTCGCATCCACTGACCGCGACTCAGCGGGCGATGCTCTACCACCGACTCGGCGGCGCCGAGGAGGGGGTGGACATCGAGCAGATCGTGTGCGTGCTCCCCGAGGCGATCGATGTCCCGCGGCTCGAGTCGGCGTGGGCGCGGGTCATTGCGCGGCACGAATCGTTGCGCGGTGCACTCCGCTGGGACGGCGCCGGTGGCCCGACGCTGGTTGTCGCCGATGCGGTGGAGGTGCCGCTCGATGTCTTCGATCTCTCGGACCTGGCACCGGAGCAGCGGGAGGCCGAGTTCGCGTTGGCCTTGGCCGACGATCGACTGATCGGCTTCGAGCTCGATCAGCATCCGTTGCTTCGCCTGACCCTGTACCGGTTCGGCCCAACCGATCATCGGCTCGTGTGGAGCTTCCCGCACGTGATTGTCGATGGCCGCTCGTTCGGGCGCGTGCTGAGCGAGGTCTTCGCCGTGTACGACGCCAATGGACACGGCGATCACACGTTGCTGCCCGGTGCGCCGCAGTTCCGCGAGTTCGTGGCGTGGCTCGACGCGCGCGAAGGGTCGGCGGCTGACGAGACCTACTGGAAGCGTGCCTTGAGCGGCGTGGAGTTGCCGACGCCCGTGGCTCCGTTGCAGGCGATGACGGGGGAGGAAGGCTGGGGCGACTGCGAGTTGCGCCTGACGGCAGCGGACTCCGATGCCATTCGTGCGATGGCCACCCGGATCGGTGTGCCGATGAGCACGCTGGTGTCGGGCGCCTTCGCCCTGACCCTGGGGGGGCCCCGCGCCCGGGAAGTCGTGTTTGGAATGGCGCGCGGTCGACGTCGCGGGACGATTCCCGACGCCGATGCCGTCGTGGGCTGCTTCCTCACGGTGTTGCCCGTGCGGGCGCGGCTACCGCGCGGGATGTCGGCCGGGGCGTGGCTGCAGGAGCTGCGCGCCGAGTACCGTGAGGCCACGCCGCACGAGCACGCCCCGCTCGCCGACATCAAGCGCTGGTGCGGCCTGCCCGCCGGTCGGCCGGCCTACGAAGCGCTCCTTATTTTCGACACCCATTCGATTGGGGCCGAGATGCGCCTGCGTGGCGGCAAGTGGGTCGATCGCTGGTGCGTCCTGATGGAGCGCACGGGCGTGCCGATCACGCTTTATGCGTACGCCGAGGCGCGGCTCCAGCTCCGGCTGACGTATGACCGCCGGCGCATGAGTGACAGCGGGGCGACGGCCTTCGTTTCGCAGGTGGCCGATTACCTTGTCGCGCTGGCGCACGATCCGGCGACTTCGCTCGGCGACCTCGTACTGGCGGACAGCGCCGGCCGACCGATGCCGACGCCGTTCAGTGCCTTTCCGGCGACTTCCTCCCGCATTATCGGGATCTGATTCAATGGCTGACTCTTCTTCGCCGAGCTTCACCGGCAACGAAATCGCGATCGTCGGGATGGGGGGACGATTCCCCGGCGCCCGGACGCTCGAACAATTCTGGCAGAACCTGCGCAATGGCGTCGAGTCGGTTCGCGTCCTGACCGATGACGAGCTGCGGGCCGCCGGCGTGAGCGCGGCTGAGCTGCAGGACCCGAACTACGTGAAGGCCGCCCCGGTGCTCGACGAAGTCGGCTGGTGGGACGCGGGCTTCTGGGGTTTCAGCCCGAAGGACGCCGCCATTATGGATCCGCAGCATCGCCTCTTCCTCGAGGTGAGCTGGGAGGCCTTGGAGCGCGCGGCGATCGTGCCGTCGCGTTTCGAGGGCGCGATCGGCGTCTTTGCCGGCGCGGGGATGCACTCGTACTTCACGTACCATCTGGCGCCGAATCAGCAGTTGATGGACTCGGTCGGATTCTTCCTCGTCCGCCACACCGGCAACGACAAGGACTTCCTCGCCACGCGCGTGTCGTACTGCCTCAACCTGCGCGGACCCAGCGTCAACGTGCAGACCGCCTGCTCGACGTCGCTGGTCGCCATTCACTTGGCGTCGCAGAGCCTGCTGTCGGGCGAGTGCGATCTCGCGCTGGCGGGCGGCGTCACGATCGAATTGCCGCAGGGCGTCGGCTACGTCTTCAAGGAGAACGAGATCCTGTCGCCCGACGGCCACTGCCGCGCGTTCGATGCGCAGTCGAAGGGGACGATCTTCGGTTCGGGCGCTGGTGTGGTGGTCCTGCGCCGCCTGCAGGACGCCCTCGACGCCGGTGATCCGATCCAGGCGATCATCCTCGGTTCCGCCGTCAACAACGACGGCTCGTCGAAGGTCGGCTATCTGGCGCCGTCGGTGGACGGGCAGGCCGCCTGCGTGGCGGAAGCGCTGTCGATCGCCGATGTGCCGGCCGACTCGATCGGCTACGTCGAGATGCACGGCACCGGCACGCCGGTGGGTGACCCGATCGAAGTCACCGCGCTGACTCAGGCGTATCGCTCGGTCGGCGCGACCGGCGTGCAGACGATTCCGATCGGCTCGCTCAAGTCGAACATCGGTCACCTCGACACGGCCGCCGGCGTGGCCGGTCTGATCAAGACGACGCTGTCGATGCAGGCGGGGGAGTTGCCCGCGAGCCTGCACTACACGGCGCCGAACCCGATGATCGACTTCGCCTCGAGCCCGTTCTTCGTCAACGCGGCGCACACCCCGTGGACGACGCGAGGCACGCCGCGCCGCGCCGGCATCAGCTCGCTCGGCGTCGGCGGTACCAACGCGCATATCGTGCTGCAGGAGGCCCCGGTTCGCGCGCCCGCGCCGCCCGCCTCGCGCCGTCTCCAGTTGCTGCCGGTGTCGGCGCGCACCGCGGACGCGGCCGATCGCGCGCTGGTCAATCTCGCTGATCACCTGCGCGCCAACCCGACGCAGTCTCTCGCCGACGTCGCGTGGACCCTGCAGGTCGGACGCGAGGCGTTCGCTGAACGCCGGGCCGTCGTCGCTGGGGATACCGCGTCGGCCGCACAGGCCCTGGAAGCCTTCGACGCGAAGGTCTCGGCCGCCGCGACGGCGCCGCAGACGGCACGCGAGGTCGCCTTCCTGTTCGCCGGCGGTGGCGCGCAGTACGCCACGATGGGTGCGGATCTGTATCGCGACGAGCCCGTGTATCGGAACATCGTCGACGAATGCGCGCGCATCATCAATCCGCATCTCGGCCGCGATCTGGTCGGGCTCCTCTTCCCGCAGGGTGGGCGCTCGCCCGAGACCGACGCATTGCTCGAGCGGCCGGCCTTTGCGCTGCCGGCCTTGTTCACCACGCAGGTCGCGCTGGCCACGCTGCTCAAGTCGTGGGGCGTGGAACCCTCGGTGATGATCGGCCACTCGATGGGCGAGTACACCGCGGCGTATTTCGCGGGGGTGTTCTCGCTCGAGTCCGGCCTCCGGCTCGTGCACGTGCGCGGCAAGCTCTTCGAGACCTTGCCCAAGGGCGGGATGCTCTCCGTGCCGATGTCAGCCGAGGCGCTCTCGGCGCATCTGGGTAGCGAGCTGAGCATCGCGGCGATCAACGGGCCCGAGCTCTGCGTGGCCTCGGGACCGGTCGCGGCGATCGACGCGCTCGAGCGCACGCTCGCCGCAGACGAAATCGACGCCCGTCGAGTGCACATCGAAGTGGCGGCCCATTCGTCGATGCTCGACCCGATCCTCGACGAGTTCCTCGCGTTCCTGAAGACGATTCGCTTCTCGGCGCCGACCAAGCCGTTCGTGTCGAACCTGAGCGGCACGTGGATCACGCCCGCCGAGGCGATGAGCCCCGAGTACTGGGTGCGCCACCTCCGGGGGACCGTGCGATTCTCCGACGGCGTCCGCGAGCTCTTCAGCGATGCGAGTCGCGTACTGCTCGAGGTCGGCCCCGGCCGTACGCTGGCGACGCTGGCCGGCCAGCATCCCGATCGCACCAAGTCGCAACCGGTGCTGCAGTCGATGCGGCACCCCGACGATCCCACCAACGACGTCGCGTTTGCCCTCACGGTGGCAGGTCGCCTGTGGGCGAACGGCGCGGCGCTGGATTGGCAGGCCCTCCACGGCGGCACGCCGCGGACGAAGCTGTCGCTCCCGACGTATCCCTGGGATCGGGCCTACTACTGGTTTGATCGTCCGGCCGCAGTCACGCCGGCGTCTGCCCCGGCGGCGCGTCGCACCGACGTGCAGCAGTTCGGTGAGTTGTCGGCGTGGTCGCGAGCGGCGTCGCTCGATGCACGCACCCCGTCCGGGACGTCGGTGGTCTTCGCCGATGCGGGGACGCTTGGTGATCGGCTGGCCGAGCGCCTGCGGGCGGCAGGGAATCACGTGGTCACCGTGCGGTCGAGCGATCGCTTCGGTGGGGCCGGGGACTCCTGGCACCTGCGCCCCGCGGCGACCGACGACGTCGAATCGCTGCTTGGCGCGCTGCGCGCGTCTGGCATCGTTCCCACCCGGATCGTGCACACGTTCGGGCTGGCGCCGGTCGATCTGACCGTCGACGCCGACGAGCGGATGGCGCGAGCGTTCGGATCGGTCTTTGCCGTCTCACACGCCCTCGCCAAGGATGACGTGTCGGAGCCGCTGACGCTCGACGTGCTCACGGCAGGTGCCTGGGCCGTGGCGGGCGAGTCCGCGCTGGATCCGGTGCGTGCGACGGCGTTCCCGCCGGCCGCATCGCTTGCGAGTGAACTCCCGGTGGTATCGTCGCGCGGGATCGATGTCGCGTGGCCGGCGGATGCGCAGGCTGAGACGCGGGTGCTCAACCTGCTGTTGCGCGAGCTGGCCGCACCGGTCACGGAATCGGCGGTCGCCATCCGCGGCAACGATCGATTCACGCGGACGTGGCACGCGGCGCCGCTGACGCGGGATGCGCAGCATCCCGTTCGACTGCGGCGCGGCGGCGTCTACGTCGTGACCGGCGGTCTCGGCGGCATCGGGTTGGCACTCGCCGAAGGCCTCGCGCGGGAGACGCAGGGAACGCTGGTCCTCGTCGGGCGCAGCGGGCTCCCCGCCCGCGCGCAGTGGGACGCCTGGGTCGCGAGCCACGCCGCTGATGACGCGACGTCGCGCCGCATTGCCGCGGTGCGCGCGATCGAGGCGGCAGGCGGCACGGTGATGCTCGCGACCGCGGACGTCGCCGACGCGACCGCGGTGCGCGATGTGATCGAGCGGGCGCGGGCGGCGCACGGCGCGGTGCACGGGATCGTGCACGCCGCGGGTACGCTCGACGACGGCCTGCTGGCAATGAAGACCAGTGCTGGCGCGGCCGCGGTGCTTGCGCCGAAGGTGCAGGGGACGCTGGCGCTCGAACACGCCATCGGCGACGCGCCGCTCGACTTCTTCGTCTGCTGCTCGTCGGTGTCTGCCGTCGCGGCGCTGCCGGGTCAGGCCGACTACGCGGCGGCCAACGCCTTCCTCGACGCTTTCTGTGAAGCGCGCAGCCGGCGCACCGGTGAAGCCGCCGTCGCCATCGGGTGGACGGCGTGGCGGGACGTCGGGATGGCCGCCGCGCTCGCGCGCGGCGATGCCGGCGGGTCATCAGCCACGGGGCATCCCGCGCTGTCGACGCGACTCGGTGAGGTCGGTGGTGAGACGCTGTTCTCGGCCCTCCTCAGCACCAGCACGCACTGGGTGCTCGACGAGCACCGGGTGAAGGACGGCACCTCGCTGCTGCCCGGTACCGGCTATCTGGAACTCGTGCGCGCGGCAGTGGCGGCGCGGCCGGATGAACGGCCGATCGAATTGCGGGACGTCGCCTTCCTCGCACCGTTCGTGGTCGAGAACGGCGTGCCGCGTGAACTGCGCTTGGCACTCCGCCGCGGCGGCGATGAATCGTTCACGATTGCGGGCCGTCTCGCGGATGGGGGCTGGGAGGAGCACGTCACCGGCGCGGCGGGCTACGTGAACGTCCCGCCGCCGATTCCGCTCGATGTCGCCGCCACCGAGGCGCGCTGCGCCGCGCGGGTGGTGGACTACGCGGCCGATTGGGAACATCCGCAATTGGCCTTCGGGCCCCGCTGGAAGAACATCCGTCGCGTGTCCTATGGCGCGCGCGAAGCCCTGATGCAGTTGGAGCTCCCGCCGGCCTTCCACGACGATCTCGCGACCTGGCCGATGCATCCGGCGGTGCTGGATATGGCGACGGCAGGCGCCGCGGGGCTGATTCCGGGCATCGATCCGACGCGGGACTTCTACGTGCCGATGTCGTACGCGTGCGTGCGCATCCACGGCGCCTTGCCGGCGACGGTGGTCAGTCACGTCCGGCTCCGCGAGTCGGAGTTTGACGCGCGCGAGATCGTGGCCTTCGACATCACCGTCGCCGCTCCCGATGGACGCGTGCTGGTCGAAGCGACCGAGTTCCTGATGGCGCGGGTGCAGGATGGGGCGCAGCTGGGCGGTGCCTCGCGCCGCGCCGGGACGCGCCGCGATGACACGCGGTTCGAGCCGCCGACGCCGCGCGGGGGCAACGCGCCTGCCGGCTACGAGGAGGCGCTGACGCCGGCCGAAGGCGTCGAGGCTTTCCTCCGCATTGTGGAGTCGGCGCCGGCACCGCACGTGCTGGTGACCCCGTTCCCGGCGGTCACGCAAGTCGCCACGATGCGCGCCGGCGCGCCGAAAGCCACGGCACCGTCGATCGCGAAGCCGATCCTGCCGCTCGCCGAGATCGAGGCGATTCTCGTGGAGCATCCCGCGGTGGCGCAGGCGGTCGCGCTCGCTCGTGCGGATCGCGCCGGAAGCGTGCGATTGGTGGCGTACTACGTGGAAGATGCGGCGCACCGCGCGACGGTGTCGGAGCTCCGGCGCTTCGTGAAGAGTCGCGTGCCGGACAGTCTCGTCCCCGGCACCTTCGTCGCGCTCGACGCGATGCCGGTCACGTCGGACGGCGCGATCGACCGCGGCGCACTGCCCGATCCGTTCGGGGCGGCCGACGACTACGTCGCGCCGCGGACCGAAATGGAACGCACGGTCGCCGAGACCTGGCGGGAAGTGCTGGGTGTCGACAAGGTGGGCGCGCACGACAATTTCTTCGACATCGGCGGGCATTCGCTGCTCGCGGTGCGCGTGATCACGCGGCTCGACAAGCGGGTCGGCGTGAAGATCAACAATGCGATGATGGTGTTGCAGACGTTGGAGCAGATCGCGGCGGAGTGCGATCGGCAACTCGGCACCGGCGCGAAGGCGGCGACGTCGTCGGTGCCGGCGGCCGAGAAGGAGCCAGCCGAGCGTGCCAGCGTCGCGACGAAACTGATGAAGGCCTTCGGCCGCAAGGGATGAGTCCGGAATGAATCCGCAGTTTTTCGGCACGGCCGAGCGTTCGCTGTACGGCGTCTATCATCCGCCGCGCGCCCGCGTCGCCAAGAGGACCGGCGTCGTGTGCTGCTACCCGTTCGGTCAGGAGTACATGCGGTCGCACCGCGCCTTTCGGCAGTTGGCGTCGCTGCTGACGCGCGCCGGCTTTCACGTCTTCCGCTTCGACTACTCGGCCACCGGCGATTCCGCCGGCGCCTCCGACGCCGTGTCGCTGGCGCATTGGCGCGAAGACATCGGCGCTGCGATCGAGGAACTCAAGGCAATGGCCGATGTGGAGCAGGTGGCGCTCGTCGGTCTGCGGCTCGGCGCCACGACGGCACTCGACGTCGCCGCAACGCGCGAGGATGTCACGCACGTGGTGTTGTGGGATCCGATCGTGAACGGCTCGCGCTACGTCGCCGATCTGCTCACGGCGGCCGATGAGGTGCCGGCGGGCCACGTCCCGACCGCGAACGAGACGGTGGGCGTGATGGGATTCCCGCTGACGCCGTTGTTCCGACAGCAGGTGCAGCACATCGATGTCGTCACCGCGCCGCCGAGCACTCGCGCCCGTGTGGTGATGGTGGTGTCGGCCGATCTCCCCGAGTTCTCGGCGCTCGGCCAGGCGCTGATGCGTACGGGTGCCGCGTTGACGACGCGGATCGTGCCGAGCCCCGGCAATTGGGGCGAGGTGGATGACAACGGATCCGCGCTCATTCCGGTCGCGCTGATTCAGACCATCGTGCAGGACCTGACCACGGAGTGCCAATGAAGGAGAAGGCGGTACGACTCGGGAAGACGGCCACGCTGGCCGGTATCCTCACCGACGCGCCCACCCCGACGGCGGGCGCACCGGCGGTGATCATGCTGAATCCGGGCATTCTGCATCGCGTCGGGGCGTGCCGCTTCCACGTGCACGCGGCCCGCGCGTTGGCCGCCGCGGGCGCCACGGTGCTGCGCCTCGACTACAGCGGCATCGGTGACAGCGACTCGCGCAAGGATTCGCTGTCGTTCGAAGAGGCCGCCGTGCTCGAGACGCGCGAGGCGATGGACTACCTCACCGAGACCCGTGGGGCGCGGCAGTTCGTTCTCCTCGGCCTCTGCTCCGGCGCCGATATGGCGCACCTCGTCGCCCGCTCCGAGCCGCGCGTCGTTGGGCTCGCGATGCTCGACGCTTGGGCCTACCGCACGCCCAAGTACTACATCAAGCGCGTCGCGCCCAAGCTGGTGGATCCCGCTGCGTGGGCGCATTCGATCAAGGTGCGGCTCCCGGGCTACAAGCGCACGAGCGGGCCGGCGATGGTGATCGACAGCGAAGAAGTGAAGGCCGAAGTGCCGCGCTACATCCGCGTCATCCCGCCACGCGACCAGATCGAGACCGACCTGCAGGATTTCGTTGCGCGCGGCATCCGGATGTGGTTCGCGTTCTCGGCCAGCGCCGATTTCAACTACCGCGAGCAGTACCGCGATGCGTTCTCGTCGGTGCCGTTCGGCGACCGGTTGCAGGTCGAGTATCTGCCGGATGCGAACCACATTTTTACCGGGTTGACGCATCAGGCGGCGCTGATCTCGAGCGCCACCGCGTGGTACACCGCCGCAGGATGGGCCACGCAGGGCGAGCGGGTCGCCGTGCCCGCGTGATCTTGCTCGCACGCTCCTTGCGTAACGCGTCGTGATATGACCTCGTCGGTTCCTGTCACCTCTGCCCCGCGTCCGGCGGCGGCGCCGGCCCCAGCGGCCGTCGCGCAGGACCGCAGCGCGCTGCCGCGCGTTACCGTCGTGCTGATTGGCGCGGCGGCGGAGCTGGCCGGCACCGCCGTCCCGGACACGGATCCGCTAGCGGCGGGCGTGGTCGAGCGTGTGGCGATCGTCCGCGGTACCGAGGCGGAACTCGTCGCGTTGCGTGGCGCGCACCCGGATCTCCATGTGTTGCAGGCGTCCACCCCGGCTGAGGTGGCGGCGCGGCGGCGCGAGGTCGTTGCAGCGTCGGCCGCGGACGCCTTCTGGTTCGTCGCGGCAGACCGGTCGTCCCGCGCTGGAACGGACGTCGCGGCGCCGACCTGTTCGGTGATCGTCCCGGCCGCCAACGCAGCGTCGATGCTCTCGAGGACGCTGCCCGTCCTGCGCACGGCGACGCACGCACTCGGTGGCGAACTCGTCATCGTCGACGACGCCAGCGGAGACGACACCAGCGTCGTCGCGGCCGAGGTGGCAGACAAGCTGGTTCGCATCCGCGGTCGGGAGCGGGGGCCGGCGTATGCCCGGAATCGCGGGGTCGACGTCACCGATGGCGAGGTGCTGGTCTTCGTCGACGCGGACGTGCTCGTGACCGGCCCAGTGCTCACCGAGCTCGTCTCCACGCTGGGACGCGAGCGGGGCATCAGTGCCGTGTTCGGCTCCTACGCGGATGGCCCGGCGGGCGCCGGCTTCATCACGCGGTATCGCAACATTCTGTCGCACGAGCTCCACGAAACCCTCGCGGGAGACGTCGACATTTTCTGGGCAGCCTGCGGCGCCGTCCGTCGTGATGCGTTCGCCGCGGTCGGCGGCTTCGACGAGTGGCGCTTCACCGATGCCGAAGTCGAGAGTGTCGAGCTCGGGCATCGGCTGCGGGCGCACGGACATCGCATCGTGTTGCGCGCCGAGCTGCAGGTGACTCACCTGCGCCCGTCGTCGCTGGGCTCGTTGGTGCTCGATGACCTGCGCCAGTTCGTTGTGCCGCTCTATCGGGTGGCGCGGGACGGCGGTCTCCCGCACATCGAGTTCCCCGTGCGCATCGAGAAGCGGGCGAGCATTCTCGTGCTCCTGGGGATGCTCTGCGCGCTCGTTGCCCTGGCGGGCGTGCCCATCGTTCCGGTGTGGTGGGGCGCCGCGGCGCTGTTCCCGCTGTCAGCAGCGGTGATGCGCTGGCCGCTCTACGCGTATTTCGCGCGGCACGGCGGACTCGGCTTCGCGCTGGCCGTCGTGCCTCTGCATCAGGCGCACGCGACCGCCACCGCCGTTGCGGCGCTACTCGGTCGCGTCCTTGGCTCGTTCTTCGGCGAGCCGCGACCCGACGCCCTGACCGAGGCTTTCGCCGAGGTGGGCGTCCGTAAGTGGCCGCCGCTCCCGCGGCGGCCTGCCCCGAAACCCTGAACATCGTGTCGGTCGATCCGATCGCGGCTGGCGCCGTTGCGCTGCCGCTCGTTGTTGGCGGGTATGCCTATGTCGGCTACCCGATCTCCCTCGCCGCGATCCGACTGCTCAAGGGCGCCCGTCGCGTCCCCACGCCGCACGATGTGTCGGCGTGGCCGGAGATCACGATCACGGTCCCGTGCTACAACGAAGAGCGGGGGATCGCGGCGGCGATCGATCGACTGCTGGCCCTCGACTATCCGGCGGATCGTCGACACATCCTCGTCCTCAGCGATGCCTCGACCGATCGCACCGACGAGATCGTGCGTTCGTACGCGGACCGCGGCGTCGAACTGCTGCGCTTGCCCGCGCGCGGCGGCAAGAGTGCGGCCGAGAACGCGGCATACCCGAAGCTGCGTGGCACCTTGGTGGTCAACACCGACGCCACCACGGTGATTCCCGCGCACGCGCTCAAGCCGCTGGTCGCCGCGTTCCAGGATCCGACCGTCGGCGTCGCCTCAGGCCGAGACGTCAGTATCGCCGCGGTCCAGCAGGAGCAGTCTGGTGGCGAAGCCGGCTACGTCGGATACGAAATGTGGGTGCGCGGCCTCGAGACCGCGGTCGACGGCATCATTGGAGCGAGCGGGTGCTTCTACGGCATTCGCCGCGACTTGTACCCGTCGGCCTTTCCCGAACACCTGAGCCGTGACTTCGGCAGCCCCTTGCTCGCACGGGCCGCCGGATATCGGGCGGTCTCGGTGGAGAGCGCGGTGTGTGGCGTCCCGCGCACCGGGGCGTTGCAGCAGGAATACCGGCGCAAGGTGCGAACGATGGCGCGTGGGCTGCGCACACTCTGGTATCAGCGGGCGCTCCTCAACCCGCTCCGCTACGGGTGGTTCGCGTGGATGCTCGCGAGCCACAAGTTGGCGCGCTGGCTGGTCTATCCGGCGTCGCTCGTCGCCGCGGCCGGCTTGGCGGTTGCGGCAACCCGTTCGCTGGCCGCGTTGGTGCTCGCGGCGGCCGCGGTCGCGGTGCTCGGCCTCGGATGGCTGGGGTGGCAGTGGCCGAAGGAGCGGCGCGCCCCGAAGCTCATCTCCTCGATCGCCTTCATCGTGGCGTCCAACGTGGCCGGTGTTGCTGCGTGGTGGCGCGCGCTCAGCGGCCAGCAAGACGCGGTCTGGGAACCAACGCGAAGGGCGGGCTGATCGCCCGCCCTTCGGCCCTGCATCGCCGCGACGGCGACTTACCAGCCCAGCTTCCGATTCAGCATCACGGGAATCGTCAGCGCCATGATCTTGATGTCCTCGAGCAAGCTCTGGCGCTGCAGGTACTCGAGATCGTAGGCGACCTTCCGCTTGACGTCATCGACGCAGGTGTCGTACGCCTGATTGATCTGCGCCCAGCCGGTGATGCCGGGGCGTGCACGCTGGCGCACGGGGTAGGCGGTGATCTGGTCGCTCAGGCGCAGGAAGATCGAGGGGCGCTCGGGGCGCGGGCCCACGATGTTCATATCGCCCTTCAGCACATTGAAGAGCTGCGGAATCTCGTCCAGACGGCTCTTGCGCAGGAACTCGCCGATCGGCGTGACGCGAGCGTCGCGCTTCGAGGCCCACACCGCGCCCGAACCGGTCTCGGCATCGACGCGCATCGTGCGGAACTTGAAAATGCGGAAGACGCGGCCGCCCAGATCCGTTTCGCGGCGGGAGTTCGCCGGGTTGTCGCGCCGCCAGCGGCGATCGAGGCCGACCCGCGGCTGGGTGTAAAGGATCGGACCGCGCGACGTCAGGCGGACCGCCAGCGCCACCGCGATGAACACCGGGATCAGAATGATGATCGCGACCGACGCGACCACGACATTCAGGGCGCGCGACAGGAACTCGCCTCGCTCACGCGGCTCGATCGACCAGGCCTCGCCCGTCTCGATCAGATCGAGGGTCGAGGGACCGCGGGACGGCCGGGAAAATTCTGGGAGCGTAACAGAGGTCATATGCAGCGCACGCCGAAGAGGATGCCACTCCCTTAGGCATTGACCGTGCTAAGGGCGGCGGCGCTGTCACTTTCGTGCTAAGTCATAATTTCACAATGACTTACCAGTTTTCGGCGGAGCCTTGCGGATGGCGCGACCCGCCAAGTTGTGGGGCGCCCCCCACAACCGGCGACTCCAGCGTGCAACAGATGGCAATCGGAAGTTCTGACTGCATCTGGTCAATCTCGCCGCCGGTCTGTATCATTACACGACAATTGTCGTAGCGTTTCTGCGCTATGCGGGTTCCGCGCAACACGCTTGGTCGTACTGTCGAGTACATACTGACCGAATCTCGGCACACGAAGGCTGTACGGAACCGTTACGGAAGTGAGCACGATTCGTGCAAGAGGAGTGTTGCGTTCCCGTATCTACGAGGCTCTCCGGACGTGACCGGTTCTTCCAGCGACAGCACGCCAATGCGACCGCCCATCATTCTTGCCGTCGACAGCCAGGAGTGGACGCTCCGGTCGTTCGAGAGCGTGATCGGGCCACGTGGCTACGCGGTGACGCGGGCCTACACGGGGAAGCAGGGCTTGGGGCTGCTCCGCGCCATTCGCCCCGATGCGATTCTGGTGGGTGCGCACCTCGCGGATATGACGATTCTGTCCTTCCTCGAGCAGCTGCGGGCGACGAGTGGCGTCTCGGCGTCGCTGCCGATTCTCGTGACGACGTCGGGAGTGGATGTCCCGGGGCATCGCGTCGAATTGTTGCGCGCCGGCGCCTGGACGGTGATCACCCCTGCGGCGGATCCCGAGTCCTTCGTGGCGCAGTTGGAGGTGTTCGTGCGCTCCAAGATGGAGAGCGACCGCCTGCGCGAAGCCGCGCTGCTCGATGAAGAGACCGGGTTCTACTCGTTGCGTGGATTGGCGCATCGCGCGCGGGAAGTAGCGGCCGACGCCTACCGCCGCTCCGCCGCTGTTGCCTGCATCGTCGTCTCGCCAGCGCAGGACGAAGGCGCGACGGTGGACGAGGCCGTGATCCGCGAGCTGGCCGAGGCACTCCGCCGAATCAGCCGCGGTTCGGACCTCATTGGTCGCGTCGGGGCCAATCAGTTCGCGATCGTCGCCACCGCCGATGGCGTCAACGGGATGGAGGCCGCCCTCGGCCGCCTGCAGCAGGCCTTGCAGGAGACGCCGGCCACGAGTCAGCGCACCGCGCCCTTGGCGGTCGGCATCTCGCAGATCGACAACTACCGGCAAGCCGCCTTGCCGGTTGACGACCTGCTGCGCCGTGCGGCCCAGTCGCTCGCGATGTTCCGCGCCGGCAAGGCCGGCCCGCTGCCGTCCTGATCACGACGCGCGCCCCGCGTGCGGGGCGCGCGAATCAGGCGTCGCGGGCGGTCGTCAGCGCCGTCGAGGGCGACTGTGCAATCGTCGGCGGGCGCGTGGTCTTCACCGTGGCCGACGCCTCATCCGGCAACAAGTACTCCGAGTAGTACGAGTACTGCTCGAAACCGGTCGACGGCGTAACATCGTTCAGCACCGCGCCGAGCACCTGCACCGGCATCCGGTCGAGCATCTCAAGCTTCGCGGCCGCGACCTTGGTATCGGTGTGGTTCACGCGGAGCACGAGCAGCATCGACCCCGCCGCCACGCCGAGCGCGAAGGCATCGATGCCGGCCCCCAGCGGGGCCGAGTCGATCAGCACCACATCGAAATCACCGACGTGATCAAACAGCGCCGCGAGGCGGCCGCGCTCGAGCAGTTCCGGCACCCGGCGACTGCGCGCACCCGACGGCAACAGCGTGAGGTTCGGGATCTCGGTCTTCACGAGCACGTCGGCGAGGGCAGCGGTCCCGCCGAGCAACTCGGCCAGGCCGGGCGACTGCGGGGCACCGAACGTGAGGTGTTGCAGGCCGCGGCGCACGTCTCCGTCGACGAGCAGGGTGCGGAGTCCGGATTCCGCCAGCGAAATCGCGAGGTTTTGCGCGACCAGCGACTTGCCGTCGCCAATGCCGGCGCTCGAGACCACGAGACGCAACGGCACCCCAGGTGTCGCGTCGGTCTGCAGGCGCAGACGCAGGCTCCGGAACGCCTCCACCGCTTGAGCCGCCGCCAGCGCGTCAGGGGTGCTCCCCTCCGGCATCCGCGGGACGAAGCCCGCGATGTCGAGCTTGAGCTCGTGGGTCACCTGCTCCGGGAAACGAAGGCGTCGGTCGGTGAAGTCCATCAGCACGACGAGCAGGGCCGCCAGCGCGAGCCCTGCCATGAGCCCGCCCGCTGCCACCGTGCGCCGCGGGTTGGAGGTCGGTGACCGCGGGGCGCGGGCACGATCAAAGATCGACAGGTCGGCCGACAGCACCGCGGCGCCGAGCCGCGCTTCGTTGTATCGCTGCAGCACGCTCGTGTAGAGCTCTTCGGCCACCGCCACTTCACGACGGCGGCGTGCCTCCTCGATCGAGCGCTCGGGCACCCGGCGCAACTCGGACGAGAACGAGCCCACCGACTTCTCGAGCGCTTGCTCCCGGAAGCCGATCTGATCGAGCGCCGCACGCGCCAGCTGCGGCAGGGTCTGCCGCTTGAGGCCGTCGATGGCGAGCACGAGGTCGCGCACCGACGCGTGTTCTTCACCGTAGAACTGCCGCGCGGTGCGCAGCTTGGCCTCATTCGCACTGAGTTCGGCGAGCGCCGCGCGCAGGGCCGCGTTGTTCTCGAGAATCGCCGGTAGCGCCGAGAGCGCTTCGATCGACACCCCGCCCGGCTCGCGCAGTAACTGCGCCAGCGCATCACGGTCGCGGCGGACCTCTTCGAGCGCGAGACGGTTTGCGAGGTACTCCCGCATCAGCGGATCGCGCGTCGCCTCGATGCCACCCGCGATCGGACCAGCCGAAAGCGGCGAGGTCAGCGCCGAGGCGCGCATCGTTTCGAGCGAGCTCTCGGCCGTGCGCAGCCGCGTCTGCGCCTGCTCCAACTGCGATTCGAGCGTCGTGACGTAGTCCGTGGTCCGCTTGCGCTTGAGTTCGCCCGCGACCGTGATGAACTCGTCGAGCCACACGTTGAGCAGGTCGGCGAGGCGCGACGGGTCGGTACCGCTCAGCTCCACGGTGATGAACTGCGCCTGTTCGCGCGTGTAGGTGCGCAGGCGGTCGCGCAGCTCCTGCGACGCGTCGCGCACCCGGGCGACGAAGAACGGCACTTCACGTTCGCCCCCGAGCTTCGGCACCCACCAGAGGAGACCGACCTTGCGGCCCACCGAGTCCGGGAGGGTCCCGCGCTCGATTTCGGTCTTCTCGTCACCGCCGCGCAGGACATACGAGGCGCCGTCCTTGCCGACTTCCAGCACGTAGGCGCCAGCGATGTAGGTCGTGGCCGTGGCTGCGGCGGTCATCAAGGAATCGTCGCCGGGCTTGCCGGTCCGGATGTGCAGGCGCGTCTTGACGACGGCGCTGTCCACGACGCGATTGCTGCGCAGGACATCCATCCAGCCGTCCGCTTCGAGCATCACCGCTTCGCGAATCGGGCCGCTCATCGTGGCCGTCGGCCGGTCGTCTGCCAACAGGAGCGTGGCGCGGGCATCGAAGACCGGCCGTACCGACCGCGCCGCAAAGAGCCCGGCGGCCAGGCCGGCCACGGTCAGGCCGACGACCCACCAGCGAAAGCGCAGGGCCGTCGCCCGGATCCGGTTGATCCGGTACGTGACCGGGAGTTCGTCCGGGTCGGGGGCAACGCCGCCCGCGGGTCGATCCGAGGCGGGCGGAAGCTCTGGGGGCAGGGTGGGGACGACGGACGAACTCATAGCGAACGAAACTACCCAAAAGTGGGAAATCGCCGAGGGGCGATACGACTTTTCTGCGTTGAAGGGCGGCGCCCTGTACTGCGGTCCAAAGGAGAGAGCAAGAGCAGTGCCCGTGACCGACTGTGGCCCCAGCGCGTCAATTCGGGCCCCAAGTAACGGATCCTGTGGCAGAATTGACCCCTAGGTGTGGCTTGACGGCAACAGTCAGACCGGCGAC
>JANRJP010000083.1:0-48268 GCA_033763905.1 Gemmatimonadaceae bacterium | reverse complement strand
CTTCGGGACGTCGCAGATCAGCCGGCTACGGCTCCTGAGCGGCCCTCCGGATCAGACGGTGTCCAGCACGCCCACGGCTCGCAACCTCTTCCTCGTCGGCACGCGGGATCGCGGCACGCTCGCGAGCGAGTTCTTCGTCGCGTACGACCTGCGGCGCGACGTCAGACTGCGCGTCGGGCTCAACCACTTCGTGTTCGAACACGTCACGCCCACGCCGGGCACCGACGGCGGCACCAGATACCGCCGCTTCGGCAATGCCGCGTTCGTGGGCGTGAGTCGACTCCTGCGTTGAGCCCGACGGTTCCGCGCCGCGGTCAGGGTTGCACGCGCCGCATCAGGGCTTCGATCTCCGGGATCTCGCGCGGGGCCTGCGACAGCCGCTCGATGCCCGATGGCGTCACGCGGTAGTCGTCTTCGATGCGCACGCCGGTGTCGGCGTACTTGGCCACGGCGCGTTGCACGGCGGCGATGAACTGTCGATTGCGCGGCGTGTCGGGCAGGCCCTTGAGCGCGTCCCGCCGCACGTACAGGCCGGGCTCGATCGTGAACACATCGCCGAGCTCGTACGTGCGCGAGGGGTGATCGGCGAACTGCGCCGGATCGTGCACGTCGAGCCCGATGCCGTGGCTGTAGCCGTGGTAGCTGTACAGGTACCACTGCGGGCAGGGCTCTCCGTCCTTGCGAATCCACGCACGCGCCGGGCACAGGCCGTCAGGCGCGTCGAAGGTCGCCGTCGCAGACTCGATCAAGCCCAGACGCTCCATTCCCGCGATCAAGACGCGGCGCGACGAATCATTGGGCAGTGCGGACGGCGTGCCCGGGCGAATCTGACGCTCGAAGGCCTTCTGCGCGGCGAGAACGATCTCGTACACGGCGCGCTGCTCGGCGGTGTAGCGGCCCGTGACCGGCACGGTGCGCGTGACATCAGCGGAATAGCCGTCGTACTGCACCGCCACGTCCATCAGAATGACTTCGCCCGCCTTGAGCACGCGATCCCCGGCGTCGTAGTGCAGGAGCGTGCTGTTGCTGCCGGTACCCACGATGCTGGCGTATCCGGGCCGATCCCCGCCAAGGCGACGGAACGCGTACTCCATCTCGGCCTGGACCTGGTACTCGGTCAGGCCGGGCCGAATTGCACGCATCGCCGCGACGTGGCCCGAGTCGCTGATGGCCACGGCTCGGCGCAGCACCTGCTCTTCGGCGGCGGATTTCTTCGCGCGCAGGTAGTCGACGAGCGGCGTGCCGTCACGGACCGTCAGCGCGGGATGGGCGGCGGCGTACCGGCGGACGAGCGCGCGCAGAAACGTCAGCGAGTCGCGCGCCGTGAACTCGTTGGCCTGCGCGTCAGTGACGGGATACCATGGGAGTCCCGACGTGGCGAGCGAGTCGAGCAGCCGCGGGAGCTGCGTGGTGTAGCGAACATCCAGCCCGGTCTGCGCGGATAGCGCGACGGGATCGGTGACGCGGCCGTCGTAGAGCGCGGTGCGGAGATTGGTCGCCGGCACGAACAGCACGCCGCGTGTCTGCGCCCGTTGCTTGACCAACACCAGCGTGGCGTCCGGGAGCAGATAGCCGGTGAGGTACCGGAACGCCGGCAACTGATAGAAAGGCGGCCAGTGCACCACCGGATCCCGGGCACCGGCGACGAGCACCACCCCACTGTCGAGCGCTTGTGTGACGGCACGCCGTCGCTCGCCGTACTCGCGCCGCGGAATGGCCTCCGACGCGAACGTCGCGGGCTGCGCGGCACCGGTGGAGGGCAACGCGAGGGCGCCCGTGCCGAGCAGCACGAGCGCCAGTGCGACAGGAATCGAGGTAAGGCGGAGCGGTGGCATATCGCGGGGCGGAAGACGCTGTACCGTCACTCCGCCGCCGCGCGCTGTCAACCAGCGGACGACGCAAATCGTGTCGCCAGCTCTCGGCCGATGTCTTCGGGGCTGTCGTTCGGGGCGTAGCGCTTCTCGACCCGGCCGTCCGGCCCGACGAGAAACTTGGTGAAGTTCCACTTCACCGCTTCGGTGCCGAGCAGGCCTGGCGCGGCCTGCTTGAGCGTCTGGTACACCGGATGCGTGCCCTCACCGTTCACTTCGATCTTCGCCATCATCGGGAAGGTGACGTTGTACGATGTCGAGCAGAACGCCGCGATCTCGGCCTCGGAGCCGGGCTCCTGATTGCCGAACTGGTCGCAGGGGAAGCCGATGATCGTCAGGCCGCGGTCGCGATACGAGCGCCACAGGGCTTCGAGCCCGGTGTACTGCGGGGTGAAGCCGCACTTGCTGGCGACGTTGACGATCAGGAGGGTGCGGCCGCGCCACTCGCCGAGGGTGGTCTGGCGGCCGTCGATGGTCTTGATGGAATGGTCGTAGATGCTCATGGCGTAACAACGTAGAATGCAGGGCAATGGTGCCGACGACCCTGCCGTTCGACATGCGCGATTCGCCGATCCACGGGCGTGGGGCCTTCGCGCGTCGGGCGATTCCCGCGGGCACGCGGCTGATCGAGTACGCCGGCCGTCGCCGGACCCCCGCCGAAGCCGAAGCGCTCTACCCCGACGACGATACCGCTGGGCCGCACACCTTCCTGTTCGCGATCGACGACGACATCATCGTGGATGCCGGCGTGGACGGCAACGAAGCCCGCTGGCTCAACCATTCCTGCGATCCGAACTGTGACGTGGTGGTCGAGGATCAACGCCTCTGGATCGAAACCGTCCGCGACGTCCGCCGCGGGGAGGAGCTGACCTATGACTACCAGATGGTGCTCAAGACGCGCCACACGCCGGCAGCCAAGAAGCGCTTCCCCTGCGCCTGCGGTGCGGCCACGTGCCGCGGCACGATGCTCGCCCGCAAGCGATAGTCGCTGGTCCTTCCTTCCCGCTGGAGACGTAATGCGTGCTGTGCTGATGCTCTGCTGCGCGGCGATGCCGCTTGTGGCCCAGGACCCCGCCGTCACCGTCGTTCGCGCCGCGCGGCTCATCGTGGGCGACGGCAACGTGATCGAGTCGCCCGCGGTACTGATCCGTGGCGACCGCATCGTCGAGGTCGGCCCGGCGGCCCGCGTGACCGTGCCGCGTGGGGCCAAAGTCATCGACTTGGGTGGGCTCACGCTGCTGCCCGGACTGATTGATACCCACACGCACCTCACCAGCATCGACAGCGATGGCGGTGACCTGGCGGCCATCACCGAGACCGCCGCGCATTCCGGCATCTACGCCACCGTCAACGCCAAGAAGACGCTCGAGGCCGGCTTCACGATCGTGCGGGAAGCCGGCGCGGCCGACTACGCCGACGTCGCCGCCAAGCAGGCGATTGCCAAGGGCATCATTCCCGGTCCGCGCGTGTACGCGTCAGGGCCGGCGCTCGGCATCACCGGTGGTCACGCCGATGTGAACGGCTACAGCCCGAACGTGTCGCTGCCCGGCACCGGCGAGATCGTCGACGGCGTCGATGCGGTGCGCACGTCGGTTCGGCGTCACGCGAAGTATGGTGCCGATCACATCAAGATCGTCGCCACGGGAGGCATTCTCTCACAGGGCGACGCGGCCACCGCATCGCAGTTCTCCGATGCCGAGCTGGTGGAGGCGGTTGCCGAGGCGCGACGCCTCGGGCGCCGCGTGATGGCGCACGCACACGGCGGCGACGGACTCACCGCGGCCGTGAACGCCGGCGTGGCGAGCATCGATCACGGATCGCTCGTCAGCGACGCGCAGGCCGCGCTGATGAAGCAGAAGGGCACCTTCCTGGTGCCGACCCTGATCATTCTCGAAGAGATCGTCCGCGACGCCGAGAAGAAGGGGTACCCCGCGTACGCGGTGCAGAAGGCCCGGGCCATCGCGGGGGAACGGCGCGTCCGACTGCGCGCGGCGTTTCAGGCCGGCGTGAAGTTCGCCTTCGGCACCGACGCCACCAGCGACATCCACGGGCGCAACGCGGAAGAGTTCCGCTATATGGTCGAGATTCTCGGCGCGACGCCGATGCAGGCCATTCAATCGGCGACGATCAATGCGGCGACGCTGATCGGGATCGAGGCCGATGCAGGGTCGGTGGCGCGTGGCAAGTGGGCCGATCTCGTGGCGGTCGAAGGCAACCCGCTCGATGACGTGCGTCGGCTCGAGAAGGTGTCGTTCGTGATGAAGGGCGGCGTCGTGGTCAAAGGCGGCCGGTAGCACGCCTCGGCCGACGCGCGGCGCTATCGACCCCGCGCGCTGACTGGCCAGCCGTTGCCCAGTACGCCATCGCGACTGGCGAGGACGGCGTCGAACAGGTGCACCACGATGCACACGTGGTTGGGCACGAGGTGCACCTGGTCTCCCACACGTGGGCGCCAGTCGGTGTTCGACAGATCGAGGATGCCGTGCTCTTCGGACATTCGCGACACCACCACATCCGGGTGATCGCGAAGCGCGGCCCAGCCCTCGCCCGCGGCACCACGCACCGGCTCGCGGCCGAGCGCCTTTGTCCCCGCGTCGACCACGGCCTGTCCCGGCACGGACGTCGAGATCACCGTCGCGAGGACGGTGAGGGCGCAATCGTCCCACGCACAGGCACCGATCGCCGCCGTGGTACGGTCGTTGTAGACCGACGTGCCCGGACGCATCTCGGTGATCGCCGGCACGTCGTGCGTTCGCCACATTGTGGGTGTCGAGCCGGCGCTGACGACCGGCGGCGCCACTCCTGCGCGCGTCATCTCGTGCACTGCCTCGGCCAGCATGGCCTGCAGTGCGGCGAGCGATTCGTCCTGCGACGCCGTCGATTCGCGGATGTGCCCCGGGTAGCAGGTGAGCCCATCAAACCGCAGCGCGGGGTGCGCCGCCGCCTGCTGGGCCAACGCGATCGCTCGCGCCGTCGATGCCACACCGACCCGGTGCATCCCGACGTCGAGTTCCACATAGACGCCGATCGTGACGCCCTCCGCTGCGGCGGCGGCGCCCAGCGCGTCCACCTGCGCCGCATCGTCAATGGCCACCGTCAGGGTGGCATCCCTTGCGACCCGTGCCGCGCGCGCCACCTTGGTCGGACCGACCGGCGGGTGCGCCCAGAGCAAATTGTCGCACACGCCGGACATCACCTCGAGCTCTCGCGGCGTGGCCACGGTGAGGCCTACAGCGCCCGCACGAAGTTGCTGCTCGGCGACCACGATCGACTTGTGCGTCTTCACGTGTGGTCGCAGGGCGATGCCGTGCGCCGTCGCGTAGGACGCTGCGCGCGCGATGTTGCGGTCGAGCCGATCGATTGCCACGACAGGCACCGGCGTCTGCACCGGAAGCAGGGCGTCGGTCACGCGAGGCGCTTGGGGCTGTCGACCGTACGGTCGTTGCGCGTATTCCCCGTGTTCAGCGTCGACGCGGGCTCGAAGAGAATCACTTCGACTTCCTCGTCGGCGACAGGCCGGTGCTCCACACCGCGCGGGACGACCAGAAAGTCGCCGGCCGAGAGCTCGACCGTGCGGTCCCGGAACTCCATTCGGAACCGTCCACGATGCACCAGGAAGAGTTCGTCCTCAGACTCGTGGTGGTGCCAGACGAAGGCCCCTTGGAACTTCACTACCTTGACCTGCTGGCCGTTGAGGTCGGCGACCACGTGCGGCGACCAATGCTCGGTCACTGCGGCGAAGTCCCGCACAAGATTGCGCACATTCGGCGTCACGAGTCGGCCTCAGTCCACGGTGACAGGTCGCGCGAGGGCCTGAGCCATCGCGATGCGGGACGGCGCACCGGCCACGGTCCACGCGAACAGCAGTCGATCTCCATCGCGGATCATCCGCGCAAAGCCTGAGCCACGGCTGGCCGCCACGCGGGTAATGGTCGTCGCCGCCGACATTCTGCCGTCGCTCGTCACGCGCCGCACGCGAACCTCGGCGGAGTCGGTGCTGAGCCGCTCGAGCCACGAGACAATGGCATCGCCCGACGGCTCGATCAGCAACTGCACGCGACCGATCGGCGACCCGTCGTCGATCCGCACCGGCGGCCCGAAGTGGGCACCGGCGTCCGGACTCAGTGCAACGAGGGCCTTTGCCGTGTCGGACGCCGCGGTGAACCACGCGGCTGCCACCGTGTCACCGCGGGCCGCCAACGACGGGCCATTCACGGGACACGCGCGGGTCATCCATCGGTCGACGGAGACCGGCGTCGGCGCACTCCACCCCGACGCCGTCTGGCGCACCACCGAAATGTCGCGGAGTTCGTCGGCGGTCCGGTCGCGATAGATGACCACCATCCCCGACCGGGCGTGCGCGGCTGCCGTCTGGCAACAGTCGCAGGTCCGCGCGTCCAGTTGCGCTTCACGGGCAAGCCCGTCGCGCACGAGCACCGCAGTGCGCACCGTCATTTCGGGCACGCTGTCCTTCATTGCCGACTTGCGACCGTCGAGCCACGCGGCGCCCACGCCGTCCGCCTCACGCCACAGCGTGACGAATCCGTGCTCGGCTTCCAGTCCATCGGTGTGGGGCGTCGTGGGGGTGCCCCAGCGCGCGCCAGCGTCGGGCGACGTGGCGATGCGCACACCGTAGCTGTACTTCCCGGCGCCTTCGGTCGCGAGCCAGTGGGCGGCCACGCTGTCGCCGCCGAGCGGCAACACCGACGCGTAGTCGGCCCAGTTGATGAAGAGCCGATCGCTGGCGGTCACCTGGCGAACGGGGCCCCAGGCGCCAGCGCGCATCACCGCCAGCTCGATCGCCGCCGAGTCGCCGCCGAGTCGGCGGCTCCACGACAGCAGCACCCGGTCATCGTCGCCGTGTGCGAGGAACGGTGTCAGCGCCCCTTCCGGGGCGGGATGCGCGACCGGGCTCACGGGGCCAATGGGAGCGACCGCAGTCCCCGAGGTCTCGCCAGATCGGCAACCGACGGCGGAACTCCCAAGCCACGCGGCGATCAGGACCTGCTTCCGAAACGTCTGCATACCCACCAACCTACGCCCGACACCCGATTCGCAATATCCCGAACCCCCGTCGTATGCGTCGATTCCTCTTGTCCGCGTTCGGTCTTCTGCTGGTACTGCTTGGCGCGATGGCTGTCCGGGCAAGTCGGCTCACGCGCGACGACGCGCCAGTCGAGCGGGTACGGCTCACGGTCGATGAGTCGGCCATTGCGCAGCGACTGGCAGGTGCGCTGCGGATTGCGACGATCTCCACCGAAAGCGGGGTGATCGACACGGCGGCGTTCCGCGCGCTCCACGCGTATCTCGCCGCGCAGTATCCCCGGACCCACGCCACGTTGACGCGTGAGGTCGTCGGCGGACTGTCGCTGGCCTACGTCTGGCGCGGTCTCGATACCACCAAAGCGCCCATCGTGCTGATGGGGCATCTCGACGTCGTCCCGGTCATTGCGGGCACCGAGTCCCGCTGGTCCCATCCGCCGTTCGGCGGCGAGATCGCCGACGGTTTCATTTGGGGACGTGGGGCGATGGACGACAAATCCACCGTCCTCGGCGTGCTCGAGGGCATCGAGAGCCTGCTCGGCAGTGGGTACACGCCGCAACGCACGATCGTCTTGGCCTTTGGCCACGATGAGGAAGTGGGTGGGCGTGGTGCCGGAGCGATCGTGGCCTGGTACAAGGCCAAGGGATGGCCGATGCCGGCGCTGGTGCTCGACGAAGGCGGTGCCGTGACGCAGGGTCAGTTGTCGGGCATCGACGAGCCTGTGGCGCTGGTCGGGATCGCCGAGAAGGGATTCCTGTCGCTGGAGTTGGTGTCTGAGGGTGAAGGTGGGCACTCGTCCACGCCGTCCGGGATCTCGCACATCGGCCGCGTCTCGCGCGCGGTGGCTGCGCTGGAGGCGAATCCGTTTCCCGCACGGGTGACCGGCGTGCCCGAGGCGATGCTCCGCGCGATCGCCCCGTCGATGACCTTCGGTGAGCGGATCGGCATCGCCAACTTGTGGCTGACGGAGCCGCTCGTCCGCCGAGCGCTGCTCCGCATTCCGAGTTCGGCCGCGATGCTGCGGACGACGACCGCACCGACGATCATCGGCGCTGGCGAGAAGGAGAACGTGCTCCCGCCCAAGGCACGCGCGGTCGTGAACTTCCGTATTCTGCCCGGCGAGACCGAGGCCACGGTGATCGCCCGCGTTCGCGCGGTGATTGCCGACTCGCTCGTGCAAGTGCGTGCGGCCGGTTCCTTTGCCTCGCCGCCGTCGACGGTGTCGGACCCCGAAGGACCGGCGTTCGGCGTGCTCGCGACGGCCATTCGCGAGACGCTCGGGGACACGCCACCGGTGGTCGCTCCGTATCTGGTCGTCGGCGGTACCGACTCACGGCAGTGGAGCGAAGCGGGGGCCACCCAGGTCTTTCGCTTCAGCCCGGTCCCGTTCGGTGACGGGGACAATCTGCGATTCCACGGCACCGACGAACGGGTGTCGGTGGCGGGTTACGCGCGGTGCGTGGTCTTCTTCCGCCAGCTCATTCAGCGCGTGGATCGACTCTGACCACCGCCTCGCGCGCGCCAGCGCGTTGGCCCTGCCGCGCGTTGTTTCCCGGCTTCGTCTTCAACCCCAGAGACCCCCGTGTTCTCCTTGCCCCGAGAAATCCGCGCCGCTGGCGCCCTGCTGTTGCTGTCGCTCCCGTCGTTTGCCGGCGCGCAGCAGGAGCCCGTTGATGTCGCGACCATCGAACGCATCAAGGCCGAGGCCTTGGACCGGCCCCAGGTGATGGAGACGATGAGCTGGCTCACCGATGTCCACGGACCGCGGCTGGCCAATTCCCCCAACTACCGTCGGGCCGCCGAGTGGGCCGCCGCACAGCTCAAGTCGTGGGGCCTCGTGAACGTGCGCTTCGAGCCAGTGACCGGCTTCGGTCGCGGCTGGGAGAACACGCAGTTCTCGATGCGTGCCGTGGCGCCGACCCCGTTCCCGATCATCGCCTACCCGCGTGCGTGGTCGCCCGGAACGAACGGACCAGTGCAGGGCGAAGTCGTGCACGTCCTCATTGATTCAGCGCCGGACTTCGCGAAGTACCGCGGCGCGCTCGCCGGCAAGTTCGTCCTGCTCGGTGCCGCGCGCGCCACACCGGTCGCGGACCTCACCAACCCCGCTCGACTGAGCGACTCGGCGCTCGCCGTGCTCGCTGGTGCCGAGCCGCCACGCCCCGCCGCGGCAGGCCCCGCGCCCACCGCGCCGCGGCCGCCGGTGGCGCGCATCTCACCGCAATTCATCGCCGAGCGTTACGCGTTCCTCGCCAGCGAGCGCGTGGCCGGCGTGCTGTTGCCCGCGCGCGGACAGGAAGGCACGGTGTTCACCGACAACGGCTTCCCGCGCGGCGAGAACTCGCCGCCGGTGCCACCCACCGTGCACGTCGCGATCGAACACTACGGTCGACTCGCCCGCCTCGTGGCCAAGCAACTGCCGGTCACGATCGAACTCGATATGCGGAATCGCTTCACGCCGGTCGACGCGGACAACTTCAACATCTTCGCCGAGATTCCGGGCACGGATCCGAAACTCAAGGACGAAATCGTGATGCTCGGTGGCCACTTCGATTCGTGGCACGCGGGCACGGGTGCCACGGACAACGCGGCCGGTTCGGCGACGATGATGGAAGCGGTGCGCATCATCAAGACGCTGGGGCTCAAGCCGAAGCGGACGATCCGGATCGCACTGTGGGCGTCGGAAGAGCAGGGCCTGATCGGCTCGCGCAGCTTCGCGCGGCAGACCTTCCGCGACAGCGCTAACGCCGCTGACAAGCCTGCCGCGGCGAAGTTTTCGGCGTACTACAACGTCGACAACGGCAGCGGCAAGATTCGCGGCGTCTACCTGCAGGGCAACGAGGGCGTGCGGGCGATCTTCGACGCGTGGATGGGCCCCTTCAAGGCGATGGGAATGACCACGATCACGGCCCGCAACACCGGTGGCACCGATCACCTCGCCTTCGACGCGCTGGGCCTGCCCGGCTTTCAGTTCATTCAGGATCCCCTGCAGTACGACACGCGCACGCACCACAGCAATCAGGACGTGTACGAGCAGGTCCAGCCGGATGATATGAAGTTCAACTCGGCCGTCGTCGCGAGCTTCGTGTGGCAGACGGCGCAGCGCGCCGAGAAGTTGCCGCGGAAGCCTTCGCCGGTGCGACTCGCGCAGTAGCGGCGACGAAGGTCTTGAGCGGGATACTCGCAATGGCCTTGCCGATCACCGGGAGCGGCAAGGCCTCGAGCGACTTGAAGCGCACGCAGGATTTACCCATATCGAGGCGCTTCTCGGCGGCGGCGAATCCATCCTGCAACGCCGTCAGTACGTCGGGGAACGCGTACGGCCCCATCAAGTAAAGCGAATAGCTGTTCTTCTGCGCGGCGAGCGCCGCGTAGGCCAGCGGTTGCCCGTTGTAGGTATCCGGCACGACGCTGAGCGGGACTTCCCACGTGATCATCCCCCAGCGCATCGCTTCGACGTAGCCCTTGGGGAGGTGCTTGTTGACGACCGCGCGGACCGCCGCGACCACGGCGCGTCGATCGTCTGGGAGCTCGCGCAGATACGCGTCGACGGTTGCTGCCTTGCTGCTGACCACGGCGCCTCCGCCGCTCAGGACGTGCCGGGAAGCCCTCCCCCGGCGAATGCCATCAAGTCTACGCCGCTCCGCTCGCCGCGCGAGAGGCGCCACGCACCGGCGGCGGCGATCATTGCCGCGTTATCGGTGGCCAAGCGCGATGCCGGGGCGAACACCTGTACCTGGCGGCCGCAGGCGACACGCACGGCCTCGACCAGCGCCCGATTCCCCGCCACGCCGCCACCCAGCACCACGCGGGGACGCGCGTAGTCCCGTACGGCCCTCGCGGTCTTGGCGGCCAGCGTGTCGACGACGGCATCCTGAAACCCACGCGCGATGGCGGGCTTCGTCGACTCCAGCGTGCCAGCCTCGCGCGCGGCAGTGACCGCGAGCCGCACGGCCGTCTTGAGGCCGCTGAACGACACATCGTACCAGTCGGCGTCACCACGTCGCTGCCCGCCGTGCAGCATCGGACGCGGGAACTTCACGCCCGCCTCGGGCGACACCTCGCGGGCCAAGCGCTCGATGGCCGGACCACCAGGGTAGCCCAGGTCCAGCAACTTGGCGGCCTTGTCGAACGCCTCGCCGGCGGCATCGTCGCGGGTGCTGCCGAGGATCTGATACTCTCCCCACGCGGGGACATCGACCAGCAGCGTGTGCCCGCCACTCACCAACAGCGCGGTGAACGGGGGCACCGCGTCCGGAGACTCGAGCGCGGTCGCAAAGAGGTGGCCCTCCATATGGTGCACGCCGATCAGCGGCACCTGCAGCCGGAGCGCGAGGGCCTTGGCGTAGCTCACGCCGACCAGCAGCGCGCCCACCAAGCCCGGGCCGGCGGTCACGGCGATCGCGTCGATCTCCGACAGCGTCACCCCGGCCTGTGCCAAGGCCGCGTCGGTCACCGGCACCACCGCGCGCAGATGCTCGCGTGATGCGATCTCCGGCACGACGCCGCCGAAGACGCCGTGCACATCCTGCGACAGAATCACGAGTGATCGGATCTGCGCGGGGGAGGTGCCGTCGCCGTCGATGACGGCGGCCGAGGTCTCGTCGCAGCTCGTCTCGATCCCGAGGACGCGCACTCAGTCGCCGCCGCGTTCAGTGAGCAAGCCTTCGACGAAGGCGACGACCTCGGGGGTGTCCCATTCGATGGCCCCGCGCTCGAATCGACGAATCACGCCCTTCTTGTCGATCACGTAGCTCGACGGGATGCCGAAGGCCTGCCAGTCCTGTTCGATCCGGCCCGAGGGATCGTGCAGGATGTCGAAGCCCAGCCCGAGTCGCGCGACGAAGTCGCGAACGCGCTGCTCGTTGCCGACATCGTCCACGGCCACCGCCACGACCTTGAGCCCCTTGGGACCCAGCTTCTCGTGCAGGCGCTGCATCGAGGGCATTTCGACGCGACAGGGCCCGCACCACGTGGCCCACACGTTCACCAGCACCACCTGGCCGCGGTAGTTGGCCATCGAGCGCGCCTGCGGTGTCTGGTCGAGTGTCGTCGCCGAAAAGTCCGGGGCGCGACCACCCTCCTTCACCTCGGCTGGCGGCTTGCCCACCATTTGCGTCGCGAGCACCAGCACGAGCCCGAGCCCCCCGACCAGTGCCGCAACGACGCCCAGTTGGCGCTTCATCACGCCACCTCGGCGCAGCGCGCACGCAGTGCGGCGATCTCGGCCACCGGGTCCTTCGCCGCGAAGACGGCGTTGCCGGCGACGAACGTGTCCGCTCCCGCACGCCAGCAACGCGTGATCGTGTCGCGCGTGATGCCTCCGTCGACTTCGAGCAGCGCAGCGCTCTTCGCGCCATCGAGCAGTGCGCGTGCCTTGGCGATCTTTGCCGTGCTGGCCTCGATGAACTTCTGGCCGCCGAAGCCCGGGTTCACGCTCATCACCAGCAACAGGTCGAGATCCGCCGCCACTTCGTCCAGCGCGCTCACCGGTGTCGACGGGTTGAGCGTGGCGCCGGCCTTCGCGCCGAGCTCCTTGATGCGACCGATCTGGCGGTGCAGGTGTGGCGCGGCTTCGACGTGAATCGTGAGCATATCGGCGCCGGCCTTCACGAAGCTGTCGAAGTACTTCTCGGGCTCGACGACCATCAGATGGACATCGAGGGGCAGGCGGGTGAGCCCCCGGCACGTCTCGATCACCTTGGCGCCAAACGTGAGGTTCGGTACGAAGACGCCGTCCATCACGTCGACGTGCAGCCAGTCGGCGCCGCCGGCTTCGATCATCGCGATGTCATCCTTCAATCGCGCGAAGTCGGCGCTGAGCAGGCTCGGGGCAATGCGAACAGTCGGGGCAGGCATAACGCGTGGGCTCAGGGAGTGGCGACGATCAAACGGACCTTGGCGCCGCTGGGAATTTTGGTGCCGGCATCGGGCGCTTGGCTGATCACGGAGCCTGGCGGCACGCTCGACGACGGTTCCGCGCCGGCCGAGTCGGCGGTGAGGCCGAGCTGCTCCAACTGCGTGCGCGCCGCGGCGTAGTCCTGGCCAAGCACGTCGGGGACGATGACCTCGGCGGGGCCACCGCTGACGATCAGCGTGACCGTGCCGGGCACCCCGATCACCGCCCCAGGGACCGGGCGTGTGTCCAGAATCGTGCCGCGCGCCAAGGCACTCGGGCGTTCTTCGATGTCGCCCGCCGCCAAGCCCGCTTGGGTCAGGAGCCGCTCCGCCTCGTCGCGCGGGAGACCAATCAGCCCCGGCACCGTGGTCCGACGATTTCCCGCGCTGATGGTGAGCGTGACCGCGCTGCCCGTGGGGTCTTCGCTCCCCGGCGACGGCGATTGCGCGATCACCAAGCCTTCGGCGATCGTCGGATGCGGAATCGGTGGGTTGGCGCGCACCGCGTAGCCCAACTGCTCCAGCCGCGTGCGTGCGCTGTCGAGCGACAAGCCGACCAGATCCGGCACCCGGGGCGATGCCGCAGCCGCCCCCGATGGCAGCAGCACGAACAGCACCGAGTACGCGAGACCGAAGCCCGCGAGCGTGACCAACACATACGGCGCGAGCGCCCGGAGTCCGGCCAGCAGGCGCTGCACCTCGCCGCCCTACCGGACGCGCCGCAGCCGCGCGGCGAAGGCGCCGTCGTGCCCGTGTCGTTGCGGGAGCACCCGCAGCCGGCCGGCATCGAGCACGGTCGCCGGTACCGCGCCAACCGACGGCGGCTCCAGCACGAAGTCGCTGCGCTCGGCCAGCAGGCGCTCGATCTGTGCGTCGTTCTCTTCGGGTTCGAGCGAGCACGTGGAGTAGATCAGCAGACCGCCCGGCGCCACGGCATCGGCGGCGGCCGCCAGAATGCTGCGCTGGGCCGCCCCCATCACGGCGAGATCGCTGATCCGCAGGCGCCACCGGGCATCCGGATGCCGACGGAAGGTGCCGGTGCCAGTGCACGGCGCATCGACGAGCACGACGTCCATCTCGCGGAGCGCGGGCTCGCGCGCGTCGGCGACGTGCACTTCGATGTTCGTCGCCTCGACGCGACGCACATTGTCGCGGATCCGCTCGGCGCGGCTCGCGCTGCGATCGGCCGCGTGCACGACCGACGCGATCCGCGACAGCTCGAGCGACTTGCCGCCCGGGGCGGCGCAGAGATCCAGCACGCGCGCGCCGGCCGGAATGTCGGCGTAGTGCACCACCAAGGTCGCCGCCGGATCCTGGACGAACAGCCGACCCTGGCGGAACGCGCCGAGCTCGGTGAGGGAGACGCCGGTGCCGAGTTGCAGCGAGTCCCGCACCAGCGGCACGTGTTCCACCGGCACGTCGCTGGCCTCGAGCATCGCCTCGAGCTGCTCGGCGACGACGCCATACGGGCGCACCACCAGCGGGGCGACGGTGTTGTTCGCCGCGAGCAGTCGCTCGGTCTCCTCGGCGCCCCAGCGCGCAATCCAGCGCGCGACGAGCCAACGCGGATGCGAATACGTCTGCGCCAGCGCATCGACCGGATCGCCGGGCACGGCGGGGGCAATGGTGGTGCGCTCGCGGTCGAGTCGGCGCAGCACCGCGTTCACGAGCCCAGCGGCCCCGCGTCCGTGCCGCTGCTTCGCCAGCTCCACGGTCTGTGCAATCGCGGCATACGCAGGCACTCGGTCCATCCCGAGCAGCTGGTGCGCGCCCAAGCGAAGCAGGTCGATCAAGTCCGGGTCCAGCCGAGCCAGTCCGCCGGTCACGCAACCGGTCAGGACCGCGTCGAGCCAGCCGCGGCGCCGGAGCATTCCCGCCACCAGTTCGAGCGTCCAGCGACGGTCGCGCGCGTCGAGCGAGGCGCTGTGCCGCTCGAACGACGCGTCGAGCAATTCCCCGTTGCGCAGATCGGCGCAGATCTCGGCGCCAATGCGCCGCGAGTCGGTGATCGACGCGGTCGAGCCGCCGGGCGAGCGACGGCCGGTCACGGTGCGAGCATCCCGCGGAGCGGCGACGACGGCACGGCGACCTCACGACGCGGCATCCGACCCGCGAGGAACGACAGGCGCCCCGCTTCCACGCCGCGACGCATCGCGACTGCCATCCGCACCGGATCCTCCGCTTCGGCGATCGGCGTGTTGAGCAACACGCCGTCGACGCCCTGCTCCATCGCCAATGCCGCATCGCTTGCCGCGCCGAGCCCCGCGTCCACGAGTACTGGCACGGACAAGCGATGCTTGATCGTGCGAATCGCGTACGGGTTGAGGAGGCCGAGTCCCGAGCCGATCGGTGCCGCCAACGGCATCACCGCGACCGCACCCGCGTCCTCGAGTCGCAAGGCGGTGATGAGATCGTCGTTGGTGTACGCCATCACCTTGAAGCCTTCGGCGCTCAGGATGCGCGTGGCCTCGATGAGACCGGCCGTATCGGGGAGCAGGGTCTCCTTGTCGCCAATGACTTCCAGCTTGATCCACTCGTTGAAGCCCGCCGCGCGCGCCAGACGGCTGTAGCGCAGCGTGTCCTCGACCGTGTAGCACCCGGCCGTGTTCGCGAGCAGGAAGTACTGCTGCGGATCCAGGTGATGGAGAATGCCCTCTTCCTTCGAGCGATCCAGATCGACCCGTCGCACGGCAACGGTGACCACATCGGCACCCGAGGCGGCGATGGCTTCGACCATCTGCTGGTTCGTGCGGTACTTGCCCGTGCCCACGAGCAGGCGCGACCGGAAGGTGCGGTCGGCGATCACGAATGGCGTATCCAGCGAGGCAGCGGCGGTCATCGTCATCAGCCACCTCCGACGAAATGCACGAGTTCGAGCACATCGCCGTCGGCGAGCGCGATCGTGTCGTGCGCTGCCCGGTCACGCAGGATCTCGCGGTTGCGCTCCACGACCACCAGTCGCGGGTCGAGCTGCAGCTCGCGGAGCAAGCCACCCACGGTCAAGCCGGGCGTGACGTCGCGACGGTCACCGTTGACCGTGAGTCGGATCGATGTCGCGATCGGCGTCGTCATACGCCGAAAGATACTCGGCGACCGCCGCTGGAGCATCGGGCTGCTCCCAGAGGCCGCGGATCGCGGCCACCCCGGACGCGCCGGCGCGACGGACCACGCCCACGGTGCGCGGTGTGATTCCGCCGATGGCGATGACCGGACAGGTCGCCGCGGCGACCACGCGCTCGAGGAACGCCACCCCGCGGGCCGCCTCGGCCGGGTGGCTGCCTGTCACGAAGATGTGTCCCGCCATCAGCCAGTCCGCTCCCGCACGGGCGGCTGCGTCGCCCTCCTCGGCCGCGTGTACGCTGGCGCCGATCCCGAGTGCCGCGGCGGCCGGCACACCGCGCGCGGCGAGCGTTGCACGCACGCGCACGATGTCGGCGACCAGCGGCGCGCGGCGGCCGAGCTGCACGCCGCGCGCGCCGACCGCGATGGCGAGATCGGCGCGGCCATTGATGACTACCCACGCGCCCGTCTCGTGCTGCACCTCGGCCAGCGCCGACGCGAGCTGCCACAGGCGGCGGACGTCGGGAGCGGTGGTTCGCAGATGCAGCGCGAGGCGGGGGCCGCCGCAGCGCATCACGTCGCGCGCGACCTCGACGAACCGCGGCCGCGCCAGAATCGCGTCGTCGGTTACGGCGTGAAGAGTCGGGCGCATCACGCGGCGCGTGGGCCCACTCAGACGAACGCGTCGCCGACCTGCACGCCGCGGCCCTGATGCCAGTCGAGCGCCGCGACGCGCCGCTTGCCGGCCGGATGCGCGTAGCCGATGCGCACGGCGCCCGTGCCGCAGGCTACCAGGAGGCCGTGCTCGGCAATCTCGAGCACGAGCCCGGGGTCGCCGTTGGCGTCTTGCTCGACGCGGGCGCCGTAGAGCTTCACATCGTCTCCACGGAGCACCGACCAGGCGCCGGGGCGCGGATCGTACGCGCGGATCGCGCGGGCGACCGATGCGGCGTCGTCCGCCCAGCGCAGGCGCGCGGCCTCTCGCGTGACTTTGCCCGCGTAGGTCACGTGCGTGTCGTCCTGCGGCGTCCGTGACACGGCGCCCATCTCGATCAGCGGCAGGACTTCGAGCAACGCCGACGCCCCGAGCTCCGAGAGCCGGTTCGTCAGTTCGCCGCCGGTTTCGTCGGCGAGCAGCGGCGTCCGGAGCTCCAGCAGCACATCACCCGCGTCGAGGGCGAGGACCATTTGCTGAATCGACACGCCGGTCTCGGTGTCGCCAGCGAGAATGGCCGCTTCGATCGGCGCCGCGCCACGCCAGCGCGGCAGCAGCGACGCGTGCACGTTGATCGTGCCGTGACGTGGTCCATCGATCACGGCGGCGGGCAGCAGGTTGCCGTACGCAACGACCACGTGCAGGTCGGGCGCGAGTGCCGCGAGCTCCGCGTAGAACGCCTCGCCGCGCGGCTTCTCTGGTTGCAGCACGGGAATCCCGTCTTCCAGCGCTCGCACCTTCACCGGGGGCGGCGTCAGGACCCGATGCCGCCCCACGGGGCGATCGGGCTGCGTCACCACACCCACCACGTCGGCCCCCTCGCCGAGCAGCGCGCTCAACGACGGGACGGCAAACTCGGGGGTCCCCCAAAAGACGATGCGCATCGCCTACAGTGACTCGTCCTCGCGCGACGGATGCGCCTGGAGATCCCCTGGCGAGAGCACGCGCCGGAAGTCGGGGTACTCCGCCTTGATCTCGTCCCACTCCGCCAACGCGCGCCGACGCTTGAGCAACGACAGGCGGTCGAGGAACATCTTGCCGTGCAGGTGGTCGATCTCGTGCTGCAGGCAGGTACCCATCAAATCGCCCGCCTCGATCTCGAAAGGCTTGAAATCCACGTCGAGCGCCCGCACCCGCACGAGGCCCGGTCGCTCGACGTGCGCGAACACGTCCGGAATGCTCAAGCAGCCTTCTTCGCGCTTCGACTTGCCGCTCGTGTGCACGATTTCGGGATTCACGAGCACCACGCGCTGTCCCTCGATTTCGATCACTGCCAAGCGTTCGCGTCGTCCCACCTGCGGGGCGGCGAGGCCAATGCCCTGCGCCGCGTGCATCGTGTCGAACATATCGTCGACCAGCGTGCGCAGTTCCGACGTCATCCCGGTGATCGGGACGGTGTCGTCCCGCAGCACCGGGTCGCCAAGGACGCGAATCGTCAGGACGCTCACGGACGGCTCAGGCGTTGGGGAGCGCCGAGCCGCCGTCGCCAAGCACCACGGCAATGCGACCGCGCTGCACCACGACCTTCGACTCGCCCGACTTGATCGTCACCCGATCCTCGAGCGACGAGGTCGGCTGGCCATCCTTGAGCGTCTGCGTGATCGTCGCGACTTCCCCGATCAGACCGCCGGCGGTGATCACTTCGTCACCGCGCTTGAGTGCGAGCAAGCGGTCCTGATGCTTCTTGCGCTCCTTCTGCTGCGGACGGAGCACGATGAAGTAGAAGATCGCGAAGAAGGCCGCGATCTGAAACAGAAACGGCAACATCTGCTGAAGACCGCCCTGCTGGAGGGCGAGCAACGCGAACGGAGTCTGGAGAGGCATCGGGATCAGCCGGCGGCTGGAGCGAGATAGCGGCGCAGGAAGTCGTCGCGCCACGAGGGAAAGGTGCCGGCCAGCAGCGCGGTACGCGCCTGTCGGGCCAGCCGGACAAGGAAATGTACGTTGTGCAGGGACAGGAGGCGGAGTCCCGTCATTTCCTCGCTGATGAACAGGTGCCGCAGATACGCGCGGCTGTACTGCCGGCAGGCGCGGCAGTCGCAATCAGGGTCGAGCGGGCGCTCGTCCGCCCGGAACTCCGCCCGCTTGATGTTGAGCCGCCCATCGTGGGTGAACAGCGCACCCGTCCGGCCCATCCGCGTCGGTGCTACGCAGTCGAACCAGTCCACCCCGCGGGTGATGCCTTCGACGAGATCCTCCGGGAACCCGACCCCCATCAGGTAGCGGGGCCGGTCGCGCGGAATCACCGCGTCGCAGGCCTCGAGCATCGCGTGCATATCGGGCTTCGACTCTCCGACCGAGAGCCCGCCAATGGCCCAGCCATCCCACGAGCCGGTTTCGGCGATCGCGCGCACCGCGTCGCGGCGCAGGTCGGCGTGAATGCCGCCCTGCACGATCGGAAACAACGTCTGCGCCGGATACGTGCCCTCGCGCTCGAGTGCAGCGAACGCGTCACGCGCCCGCGCCAGCCAGCGGATGCTTCGCTCGCTGGCCTCGCGCGCCAGCGGGTGCTCAGTCTGTCCGGGCACGACGTGATCGAACTGCATCAAGATGTCGGCGCCGATGTTGCGCTCGATCTGCATCACGACTTCCGGCGTGAAACGGATCTTGGCGCCGTTTAAGTGACTCTGGAACGTCACGCCGTCATCGTCGACGGTGCGCAATCCGTCGAGCGAAAACACCTGAAAGCCACCGGAGTCGGTGAGCATCGGGCCCTGCCAGCCGCAGAAGCGGTGCAGTCCACCGAGTTCGCGAATCAACGCATCGCCGGGCCGCAGGTGCAGGTGGTACGCATTCGCCAGCACCAACTGCGTCCCCATCGCCGTCAGATCTTCCGGCTCGAGTGACTTGACGCTTGCCAGCGTGCCCACCGGCGCGAATGCCGGCGTCTGCATGGGGCCGTGCGGCGTGGTGAACGTCGCGGCCCGCGCAGCGCCGGTCTCGGCCTCGATCGTGAAGCGGAACGGCGTCACGTGATCACCATCGCGTCCCCGTAGGAATAGAACCGGTACCCTTCGGCCACAGCCGTCCGGTACGCGTGCATCGTGAGTTCGTACCCCGCCACCGCCGCGACGAGCATCACCAGCGTGCTCTTGGGCAAGTGGAAATTGGTGACGAGCATATCGATCGCCGGTACCGACATCGGGGGATGCAGAAAGATCGACGTCCCGCCTTCGCCCGCGTGGTAGCGGCCATCGCGGTAGCAGGTGGAAAGCGTGCGAACGCTCGTCGTGCCCACGGCGCACACGCGACCACCGGCAGCCCGGACGGCGTTGAGCCGCGTCGCCGCCGCCGGCGAGACCTGATACCACTCCTCGTGCATCACGTGCGCCGAGGGATCATCGACGGACACCGGCCTGAACGTACCCGCGCCCACGTGCAGCAGAATGTCGGTGCGCTGGACACCCTTGGCCGCGATGCGCTCGAGCAAGGCCGGCGTGAAATGCAGGCCGGCCGTCGGTGCCGCCACCGAGCCGGCGGCCTGTGGGTCGCGATACACGGTCTGGTACCGTGCGGCGTCTGCCGGCGTATCGGCGCGGTCGATGTAGGGCGGCAAGGGCACGTGTCCGTACGTCTCGATCATCTCGGTGTCGGACATCGGGGCGTGCAGGCGCACGCGGCGGGTGCCGCTGTCGGGCAATACCGCGACGATCTCCACCGACACGCGGTCGGCCAGGTGCACGTGTCGGCCCGGCTTGAGCTTGGCGCCGGGTTGGACCATCGCCTCCCAGGTGCCGTCCCCCAGCGGGCGGAGCAGCAGCACTTCCGCCGGTGCGCCCGAGTCGCGCGTGCCGAGCAGTCGCGCCTTGAGCACCGTCGTGGTGTTGACCACCAGCGTGTCGCCGGGGGACAGCAACTGGTCAAGATCCCGGAACGTGCGGTGCGTGATCGTGCCGGTGGCGCGATCGACGTGCATCAGCCGCGCGGCATCGCGCGGCTCGACCGCCGTTTGGGCAATCAGGGCCTCGGAAAGCGCGAAGTCGTAGTCGGACGTTCGAAGCATCGGGACTCGCTACGCGTCGCGCGGCGTCGTCGGCCTCCCGCCGACGACGCCGTGGAACGCTTAGAGCAGTTCTCCCTGGCTCGACGCGCTGCGCGGGACTTCGTAGCCGAAGTGCCGATACGCCTGCGCCGTGGCAATGCGCCCGCGCGCGGTCCGCTGCAGGAACCCGTGCTGCACCAGGTACGGCTCGTACACTTCCTCGATCGTGTCGGCCTCTTCGCCGATCGCCGCGCCCAGCGAGGCCACGCCAACCGGCCCACCGTCGAACTTCTCGATCATCACGCGCAGAATCCGCGCGTCCATATCGTCGAGCCCGAAGGCATCGACGTCCAGCAACGCCAACGCATCATCGGCGACCTGTCGGCTCACGCGGCCGTCGGCCTTCACCTGCGCGAAGTCGCGCACGCGACGCAACAGGCGGTTCGCCACGCGCGGTGTGCCGCGGGCACGACGCGCGATCTCGAAGCCGCCTTCCTCGTCCATCGCGACCCCGAGCAGGTCGGCGGTGCGGCGAACGACCATCGCGAGATCTTCGACCGGGTAGTAGTTGAGCCGCTGCACGATGCCGAATCGCGCCCGCATCGGCGCGGTGAGCATCCCGAGCCTCGTCGTGGCCCCGACCAGCGTGAATCGCTCGACCGGCATCGTGATCGTCTGCGCCCGTGGGCCTTCCGACAGTCGAATATCGATCTTGAAATCCTCCATCGCGGGATAGAGGAATTCCTCGATCACCGGCCGCAGCCGGTGGATTTCGTCGATGAACAGGATGTCGCCGCGGCGCAGGTTGGTGAGCGTACCGACCAGGTCGCCCGGCTTCTCCAACGCCGGCCCGGACGTCGTGCGGATGTTCACCCCCAGCTCCCGCGCCATCAGCTCGGCCAGCGTGGTCTTGCCCAGGCCGGGCGGCCCGAAGAACAGGGTGTGGTCCAGTGGCTCCTTGCGACCGGTCGCGGCATCGATGGCGATGCGCAACGAATCCTTGACCTTGGCTTGGCCAATGAACTCCGCCAACCGCTGCGGGCGCAGCGAGAGCTCGACGACGGATTCGTCGACGAGGGCGTCGGGGGTCGTGATTTCGGCGCGGGACACGGCCGAAATATAGGGGAGGCCGCCCGTCGGGGGCCCAGAACGACGATGGGGGGCGCCGAAGCGCCCCCCATCGTCCTCCAGCAGTCGTCCGAGGCTCAGAAGCCCAGGGTCAGCCCGAACGAGACCATCACGCCCTCGCGCTCCTTGCGGCCACTCGTGCCCGCCGCGAGTCCTTCCGTCAGCTTGGCGACCGACACGTTGATCGGGCCAAGGCCGAGGCCGGCGGTGAAGAGGTTCCCTTCGTTGGGCTCGGTGCTCTGGGCATAGCCGACCGACGGGGTGAAGAACAGGATCTTCTGCGACGCACCGACCGAGATGTACTTCTGCCAGTTGCCGCCGATGAAGCCTTCCTCGATCGTCTCGTTGTACTGCCCCGAGACGCGCGTGCCGAGAATCGGCAGCTTGAGGTGGCCACCCGCCCGGAAGACCTTGGGCAGGAACGCGCGGCTGTAGAGGCCCTGCACGGTCTGCGTCGCGCCGAGCGGCGAGGTCGCCGTCAGCGGCGTCGCCGTCGCCTTGAAGACGTCCTGCAGCACGCCGTCGATGTTCTCGATGTTGCTGTCGGTCACCGAGAAGCCGCGGTAGCCGAGGTTCGCTTCATCCCAGGTGAACTTGCCGGCCGCGTTCTGCAGCACGGCGCTCACCGTGATGAGTCCGAGGTTGAGCGTGCCGCCCACGTCGACCGACCAGCCGCTGCCGCCGGTAGTCCCGGTGGAATACCCGTCCATCCGGAAGGTGCGGTTGACGAGGTCGTACTGCGGCTCGAAGATGCGCCACTGCTCGAGCGCACGCGGCACGATGTAGTGGCCGGTGACACCGAGCTGCAGCGGCCCGATCTTGTGGCCCAGGCCCGCGGCGAGATCGAGATACGTCGCCTGCCGGCCGTTCGTGTTGCCGACGCGGTAGTCGACGCGGTTCTGGTCGTAGCCGTTGAGGGCCAGATCGACGAGGTCGCGACCGAAGTTGTAGTCGAACACCGAACCGATCGCGGCGCCAATCGCCAAGCGGCCGATCTGGAGGCTCGCGGCCGGCACGAGCACCTGTCCGCGAATGTTGGTGCCCGTCGACGGAATGTTGGCGAGGATGTCGGCCTTGGCGGCCGCATCGAAGCCGTTCCCGTCGTCACCGAAGCTGCGCGCCAGGTCGGACAGCTGGTTGATGTCGAGCCCGAGCGCGCTCGACGAGACGCCGACGTTGCCGAGCCCGAGCGTGATCTTCGGGCCGTTCCGAACCGCGAGGTTCGCCGGGTTCATCCAGAGGGCCTCATAGCCCTTGGCCTGGCTGATGTAGGCACCGGCCACCGCGTTGCCCGCCGGCACCGGACTCAGCTGGGCGCCGAGTGCCGCGGGGATCGCCGCGATCGCGATCGCAGCGGCGTTACGAAGCGTGGAAGACATATGGGATGGCACTCAGTAGCCGATGTTGAAAGGGAAGCGGACCGCAACCGTCCCGACGCCGTTGCCCACGCTCACCGTGCCGCGATACTCAAACACGCCGGTCGATGCGCTGGTGGGCACGATCGTGAAGGACGTCGGCGCTCCCGAGAACGCGGGCGATGCCGACACGGTAAAGCCGCTGAGCGTGAGCGCATTCGTCGTGGGGTTCTGCACGACGCGCGAGTTCGCGGTCGAGTTGAGCGTCACGCGGATCGGAATCCGGGCCGCGAGGCCACCCGCCGAGGTGCCGCCCTGCCGCACGCGCACGACGCCGCGCAGCGTCAGCGAGCCGGCGGCCAGCGCGCCGTTGGCCACCCGCGGGTCGCCGGTCAGCGAGATCGACCCCGAAATGGCCGGACGCGTGAGCCGCGCCGAGCCTACCTGGGCGAGCAGCGTGCCCGAGGCGCGCGCCGAGAAGCCGACGCACGGCGGCGCACCGCCACCGCGGCGGCAGTTCTGCGAGATCGTCCGCACGGCGCCAGTGAAGAGGTCGTTCGGGGCAATCGCGTCAGCGACGAGCTCGGCGCCTGCCGGCAGCACGTCGACCGCAACGATGTCTTCGGCCGGCGGAATCACCGGCGTGATCACGCCGAACTGTGAGATCTTGCCGACCATCTTGCCGTTGCTCAGGTCGACGCTGACGTCCGCTTCGATTTCGGCGGTGGCGCCGCTGCCGACCACGAAGTCGGCGAGCCAGCCGTTCGGGTTGGTCGCCACATCCGGCACCAGCATCTCGAAGTCCACCGGGTTCACCAGCGTGCCGCCGGTGCCGGTCAGACTGAAGCTGCGCGTGCCGAGCAGCGTGCCCGTACCGGCGGGCAGCGTGGGCGTGTTGGCGTTGGCCAACGTCAGGTTCGACGTGCCGGTGATCGCGCCGGCCGGCACGGTGACCTGCGCGCCGGAGGCCAGCGCTACCACACCGCCGGCCGCGCCAACGCTGCCGGACGACGTGGTGGTCGTGGCGGGATCGAAGGGAAGGGTCTGCTCGGTCTGCTCACCACACGCCGCGAGCACCATCGCCGCGGCCGCGAGCGTCACCTTGTGAATGCGTACCATCGAAATCTCCTGTGACGTGAAGGAACGGACTTCACTACACCAGCAAAGTACGATTTGGATCGCGCCCCCGCCGTGACGGAGAACACCAACCCGAATGGCGGCGGTGACCGGCGACACCAGCGGCGCCGCTCGTGTGACAGTCACGCCCCCCGCGTAACAAACTGTTGCGCCCGGGCCACCTTCGCCTCCCCCACACGGCGGGATTAACGCCGACTCAACTCCGCCAAGGCGGCCCGAATCAGCTCCGTCGCACCGCCCGTCGCGCCGCCGTCCAATGCGGCGCGCACGCCGCGCTCGGCTTCGGCCGTCGAATAGCCCAGCGACACCAAGGCCCGCAGTGCATCGTCCGTCGTCGCGCCGCCGCCCATCGCCCGTGGCGTGCCCGGCGCGGCCAGATCGTCGAGCTTGTCGCCCAGATCGAGCACCAATTGCTGCGCCTTCTTCTTGCCGACGCGGGGGACCCCGGTCAGGGTCGCCACATCCTTGTCCCGAATCGCCCGCACGACGCCGTCAGCCGTCAGGGTGGAGATCAGGCCCAGCGCGAGCGCTGGCCCCACACCCTTCGCCGCGAGCAGTCGACGGAAGACCTGGCGCTCGTGCGGGGCCGAGAAGCCGTACAGCTCCCAGCCGTCCTCGCGCACCACCAGATGCGTGTGCAGCGTCGCCGGCTTGCCTGCCTCGGGGAGCCGCTCGAAGACCGACAGGGGAATGGAGATCTCGTACGCGAGCCCACCGGGCGTCAGCACTTCCACCCGGTCGAGATCCTTCACGACAACCGTGCCAGTCACTTGCGTGATCACGCGGGGATCCTGTGCAAAGGGCCCGTCAGGGCGACCGCCAACGCGGCCGCCACACCGTCCGAGGCATCGGCGGGCTCCGGCGGCCGCTTGAGGCGCAGCAACTGCGCCACCATATACTGCACCTGCTCCTTCGTGGCGGCGCCGGCACCCGTCACGGCCTTCTTGATCCGTGCCGGCGCGAGTTCCACCAGCGGGCAGCCCTGCTGCGCCACCGCGAGCAGAATCACCCCGCGCGCGTGCCCGAGCACGGCCGTCGTGCGCGGGTTCCGGCCGAAGAACACGTCCTCGACCGCCACGGTGTCGGGCTGATGCCGCGCAAGCACTTCCCGCACGCCTTCGTAGATCTCGTGCAGGCGTTCGGCGAGGGGCGCATCGGCCGGCGTGCGAATCACGCCGCACTCCACCAAGGCCAGCGGAGCGGCGCCCACCTGTCGCACCACGCCGTACCCGGTCACCGCCGAGCCCGGATCGATCCCGAGCACGGTGCGCGCTGCGGGACGTGCGATTCCCGTCAGGCGTCCTCGAACGACGCGTCGTCCATCTCGAAGTTGCCCTCGACCTTCTGGACATCGTCGAGGTCCTCGAGCGTGTCGATCAACTTGGCCAGCTGCTTGGCCGCCTCGCCGCTTACCGACACCCGCGACTTGGGCACCCACTCCAGCGCGGCCTCCGCCGCGACGAGCCCCTTCGCGTCGAGCGCTTGCTTCACCGCGTGCAACTGCGACGGTTCGGTGTACACCGTGTAGCCCTCGGGCTCGGCGACGAAATCGTCCGCGCCGGCGTCGAGCGCGGCCTCCATCACGGTGTCTTCTTCGCCGCGCGAGCGCTCGATGCTCACCACGCCCTTGCGATCGAACAGGAACGCGACCGAGTTCGACGTCCCCAGATTGCCGCCGTTCCGCGACAGCTTGGCGCGGATCTCGGCGACCGTGCGCGTGGGGTTGTCGGTGAGCGCCTGGATCATCAGCGCCGAGCCCCCGGGGCCGTAGGCCTCGTAGAGCACTTCGGTGTAATCGACGCCTTCGAGTTCGCCGGTGCCCTTCTTGATGGCGCGCTCGATGTTGTCCTTGGGCATCGACTGCGAGCGCGCGGTTTCGATCGCGATGCGCAGGCGCGGATTGCTGTCCGGGTCACCGCCGCCGGACTTGGCGGCGACGGTGATTTCGCGGATGAGCTTCGTGAACAAGGCGCCGCGCTTCGCGTCGGTTGCCGCCTTGGCGTGCTTGATGTTCTTCCATTTGCTATGGCCAGCCATAGCCGGAAATCTATCAGCCCACCGCCGAAGCTAGAACGTGCGCGCCATCCCGAGGGTCAGGCGGAAGCCGGTCAGCGAGCCACCGAACGCGCCGGCCCCGAGATCGTGGTTCAACGACCCGAACCCGAAGGCGGCCCCCGGGAACAGCGTGACCCCGCCAACCGGGATCCGGGTGCGGACGCCGAGCAGCGACAGCGTGCCGCGCTGATTCTCGCCCGCGGTCCAGCGCCGGAACTCCAGCGTCGGCTCGATCGTCTTTTCGCCCAGGTGGAAGCCCACCGCCGCCTGCAGGTTGGTCACCTGCTGCGATGAAATCGTCGTGCCCGCGTACTCACCGGTGCCCGAGGCCAGATGCCAGCCGGACAGGACGAGGTCCGGGCGCCCGTCGCCCAGTGACCCGATCCACGCAGCCTGTCCCAGATACCGATTGCCGGTCGCGGTGGCCGTGGTGCCGAACTTCTCGCCGGCGAAGGTGGACGCGGTGACGCCGATCGCCAGCCGGCCCGCACCGACTTCGCGATCGCCTGAGAGCGACGCACGGTACTCGCTGCCCGGCACGAAGCGCACCGAGCCCGTATCGAACGGTTCGAAGCCCGTCGCCTGCCGGAGGCTGGCTCCGCCCGAGACGTTCCAGCTGCCGACCTGGCGACCGACGGCAATGCCACCGGTGATGGCCAGCCCGGAGCCGTAGGCCGGCACGGCGTTGCCGAGCAGGTCGGTCCCGAGCAGGCCCGCAATCTCGAGCTGCGAGGTGCTGATCGTCGCCTTGCCGGTGGGGGCGTTGAGCCCGAGCGTGAACACCACGTTGTCGGTCAGCGCGTAGGAGCCGCGAATCTGCGTGTCGGTGAGGCCGTTGATCGAGGCGGCGCGACCGTCAACCGTCGCCGAACTGGCGCCGAACGCGGTACCGATATCGATCGAGGCCTTGCTGCCGATCGGAATCGCGATGAAGATCGGCACCGCCGTCTGCGTCAGCGACGCGGCCGAATCCGGAGACGACATCTTGTACGACGTGAGGGTCGGCGCGATGCGCACGACGCGCTCCGTCAGCTGCGCCATCGCCACGCTCGGCACGGCCGCTATCGTCAACGCGGCGACGGCCAGCGTCCACCGGCCGCGGCGGGCAGCCATCGTCGGGCGTGACCGCCCGTCAATACGCGGCGCGCTCACGGGCGCGGCACCACGATGACCACGCGACCCGTCTGCGTTGCCGGGGGCTGTGTGGTCGGCGGCGGCGTCTGGTTGGGCGGCGGGTTGGTCGTGGTGCCACCAATGCCGCCAGTGCCGGTCGTCCCGCCGGTGGTCGGCTGCTGCGAGTTCGTCTGGTTGCCGCTCTGTGTCGGGTTCAGGTTGTTCGCCGTCGAGTTCACCGTGCCGATCGAGGTGCCGCCGCTGACGACTTCGCCAGACTTGGCGCCGTTGGCGACCGAGCCTTCGCTCGTGCCGGTGAGCGACTGCTCGATGCTGTTCGACGAGACCTGTGCGCCGCTGACCGCCGCCGAGGCCTGTGACTGGCGAGCGGTGGCCCGGAGGAAGCCCGGGTCGATCCGGATGGCGTCCTGATAGCTGCGGAGCGCGGCATCGAAATCGCCACGATCTTCCGCGACCAATCCGCGGCTGTACGCGAGAAATGCCGCAAACGAACGGGTCGGCTTCTTCTCGATCGCTTCGCGTTGCGCGACCGAGAGCGTGACGCCCAGAGACTGCAGCACTTGAATGGCGAGGACTTTTTCGGCGTCGAACAGCTTCTCCAGCTGCTCGTCGGCGGATGCCGATCCCACGGCCTGCGCGGTGGGGACGTCCACAACGGCGGCGTTGAGTTGCAACGCGGTAGGAGCCGTCTGCGAGATGCCGCCCTGCACGATGCGACCCGCGCGCAGCAACTTGCCGGCCCGCACAGCCGTGGCGTCATCGACGCGATTGCCCTGCGTCAGCGCGATTTCGTCCACGATCGCCTGCATCCGGTCGCGCTCGACGACGGTGAGTTCCTTGGCCGTCGCGAGATCGGTGATGAGCAGGTCCGCCATCCCGCGCTCGAGCGGCAGTAGCGTGGTGTCGCTCCCGCTGAACCGGAACGGCGGGACCGCGACCGTCTTGGCGTCGCCCGCGGTCGCGCCGAGTGTCGCCTCGGCGGCCAGGCTCGCCTTGGCCGTCTGCGTGAGCTCCTGCCGATTCACGAAGGCCAGCCGCTGGCGGATCTGGGTCCGAACCTTTGGCGTGCGCCCCGCGGCGAGATACGCCGTGTACGCGTCCTTGGCACCACGGAGGTCCTGCTGCGCCTCGGCGGTGAGGCCGGCGTACAGCGCCGCCACGCCGTCGCGCGGGTCGCGCAGGCGCGCCGTGTCGAGTGCGGCCCGCGCTTCGGGGTAGCGCTTGGCCGAGTAGTACGCGACCCCAAGCGACCGGATCGCCGCGGTGGCGTTCGGGTTCTTCGCGCGCGCCGCCTCGAGGCGGGCAATCGCGGCATTGGGGTCACGGACGCCACCGCTCGCACAGCCGGCGAGCCACAGCGTCAGGGCAGGGAGTCCGTAGCTCCAGCGCGTTCCAAGCATCGCAGTCACCGGTCGGGATCGAGCATGTCTTCGAATCGCATCCACGGCTTGTAGAAGTAGAGATCCACGTAGCCCGTGGCGCCGCTGCGATTCTTGAGGACCAACAATTCCGTCGCCCCGTCCACGCCGTAGCCGGGGTCGTACATCTCTTCGCGGTACACGGCCAACGCCACGTCCGCGTGCTGCTTGGTGGCGCCCATCGCGCCGAAATCATCCAGCGTCGGTCGGGTGCTGCGGCGCTCGGGGGTGAAGCGCGGCAGCCCGGCGACCAGCACGATCGCCGCGCCAATCTCGAGGGCCACGCCCTTGAGCGCGCGCACCGCCGCCGCGAGTTCTTCGTCGCGGGGCCCCAGCCCGGTCGTCAGCGACTCCAGCGAGTCGACAATGACCAGCTTGCCCCGCCCGTCCTGACGAATCAGAGACACGACGCCGACGATCCCGTCGGCGGGCATCGCGCGGAAATCGGGAGAGGCCTCCCGCAGCCGCATCGCCGCCGCGCCGACCGTCGCGCGCGCCAGATCGTCCAGGTCACCGCGCCGCAGGTCATCGACCTTCACGCGCCCTTCGATCGCGAGTGCCCGCTCCAACTGGCGCTCTGGCGACAGCTCGCCCGAGACGACCAACGCCGGTTGTCCCGCGCCCACGGCGCGGAGCGCAAACGCCAGCGCCATCGCCGACTTGCCGGCCCCGACGTCGCCACCGAGGACCGTCAGATCGCCGAGTCGCAGCCCGCCCCCCAACCGACGATCGACCGTCGGGAAGCCGGTCGGAATCGTGTCGGGGGCACGCGCACCATCAGTGGCGGCGTCGACGCGATGCATCAGCATCGCGACGGCCGTCGGGTCGGAATGACGAGACATCGACTCTACGATACGGGTATCGTCGCGCCCTCGGCAAGCAACGATTTCCCCGACGCGCCCCTAAACGGTGATGTTCGTCACCAGTCGGCGGATTTCGGCGACGGCATCGTCCCCCAAGGTGTCCCCGGTCACGTCGGCCAACTGCTGCAGGGCCGTTGCCAGCGCCGATGGGTCGGCGATCGCGGTGGCCTCGGCGCAACGGCCGGCCGCCGCACGGACGGGCAGGGGGAGTGCGAGGGTCCCCAGCCACTGGCGGGCGTGTTGCGCCCGTTCGGCGCGCAGGCCGAGCTCCAGCGACGGTTCGCGCTGCGCGTCTCGGGCGAGGCGGCAGATCAGGAGCACGGCCATCGCCGACTCCCGTGCCCCGCCGATTGCGCCGCCGGCGGCGCGGGCGGCCAGCGCCGGAAACGCGAAGCGCGGCGGGTCGGGGACGGACATCCGGTCGGGCACCATCCTGCCAATCTCGCCTGATCCGCGCCGGGCGGCAGGGGGACGCCTCGCGCGTTACTTTGCAGATATGCCGAACCCACGGCGCTCCGTCCTCTGGGTGGACGACGAGGCGGAACTGCTCGAGTCCCACCGCCTGTTTCTGCGCGACAACGGTTACGACGTGCTCGCCGCGACCAACGCGGATGACGCGATCGCGATGCTCGCGCGCCATCCCGTCGACGCGGTACTGCTCGACGAGCAAATGCCCGGCAAGCGCGGGCTCGAGGCGTATCGCGAGCTGCGCGAAATCCAGCCCGGTGTCGCAGTCGTGATGGTGACCAAGTCCGAGGATCCCGCCACACTGCGCGAGGCGCTCGGCGCCGACGTGAAGGACTACCTCGTCAAGCCGCTCAACCCGCGGCAGGTGCTCGCGGCGCTCACCCGCCTGCTCGACGGGCCGAACCTGCGCCGCCAGCAGGTCGCCCAGGATTTCGTTCAGCGATTCCGGTCGATGGAGCTGGCCGGCACGCGGGATCTCGACTGGCGCGGCTGGATGGAGCGGGCGGCCGAGGTCGCCCGCTGGGACGTCGACCTCGCGGCGGCGAATGAGCTCGGCCTGCTCGAGTCGTTGCGCGGATTGCTGCCCGCGATGCAGCGCGACTTCGCCGAGTTCATTGGCGAGGCCTACCCGAAGTGGCTGGCCGACCTCGACGGCGACCGGCCGCCGCTCTCGGTGGACGTCGTGCCCGAGTTCCTGCTGCCGCTGTTCGATCGGCACAAGGCGGCGATTCTGCTGATCGTCGATTGCCTGCGGCTCGACCAATGGCTGGCGCTCGAAAGTCTGGTCACGCCGTGGTTCGACATCGAGACGACGCACTATTTCTCGGTGTTGCCGACCGCCACGCCGTACGCACGCAATGCCATCTTCGCCGGACTCTTCCCGGGCGAGATCGCCGCGATGCATCCCGACTGGTGGGGGCCTGGTGAGCGGGAAGAAGAATCGCTCAACGCGCACGAGAAGGAATTGCTCGTCGCGCAGCTCCGCGAACTCGGGCGACCGCTGCCGGTGCGCTACACCAAGGTGACCACCGCGCACGACGCGAACGACCTCGAGCGTCGCCTCTCCTCGGCGATCGCACCCGAGGGGATCAGTGCCTTCGTCTTCAACTTCGTTGATTTGCTCACGCACGGCCGGTCGGAGTCGACGATCCTGCTCGAGGTGGCGCGGGACGAACTGGCGCTGCGGCAGATCACGCGGCAGTGGGTGGAGCGCTCGGTGATGCTCAAGCTGCTCCGGGAAGCCGCGCGTCGCGGGATTCCGGTGCTCGTGACGTCCGACCACGGATCGATCCACTGCCAGACGCCGGCGACGATCTTCGCGCGACGCGACGCGACCAACGCCCTGCGCTTCAAGTTCGGCGAGGACATTCGCGCCGAGAAGTCGGAACACGCGTTGCGCTTCGCGTCGCCGGACGCGCTGCGGCTCCCGCGGCGGCCCGGCAGCCACGAGTCGGTGCTGCTCGCGACGGGGGACACCTTCTTCGTGTATCCCACCAAGTTGCGCGAGTACCAGTCGCGGTATCGCGGCGCCTTCCTGCACGGCGGCGTGACGCCGGAGGAAGTGGTGCTCCCCTTGGCACTCCTGACGCCGCGTGGCTAGCGGGCTCGCGCCGACGCCGTCGGGCGGTCGCCGCCGGACGGGGCGGCGGCTGCTCGCCTTCGTGCGTCCGCATCTCGGCCGAATGGTCGGGACGGTGTTCTTCAGCATTCTCGCGGCGGTGCTCGACGCCTTCGCGTTCTCGCTGCTGATCCCGTTCATGAACGCGCTGTTCGGGCTGCCGCCGATTCCCGCCTCCCAGACGCCGGCATCGCGCTTCCTCGAGGCGACGATCGGGATGCTGCTCGACCAGCAGGACAAGATGGGCTCGCTGACGAGCGTGATCTTCCTGCTGATGACGGTGTTCGTCGTCAAGAACGTCTTCACCTGGTGCGCGGGGTTGTTGGGCGCCCAGTTGCAGGAGTTCGTCACGCGCGATCTGCGCGACACGGTCTACACGCACCTGCAGCGCTTGCCGCTCTCGGTCTTCCAGAAGGAGAAGGGCGGGCAGTTGGTCGCGCGGGTGCTGGTCGATACCGATCAGACCAAGCAGCTCGTCACGACGCTGGTGATGCAGTCGATTCAGCAGGTCGCGATGCTGCTCAGCTATTTCGCGCTCCTGCTGGCGATCTCGTGGAAGTTGACGCTGTTGTCGTTGGTGGTCGTGCCGACGCTGATGGGCGTGTTGCAGCCGCTGCTCCGGCGGCTGCGTCGCGGCTACCGGCGCCTCCGCGACGACTACGGCGAGATGATGGCGGTGCTGCAGGAGGTGCTCGGCGGCATCCGGCTGGTGAAGGCGTTCGGCGCCGAGGGCTACGAGGAGCGCCGCTTCGCGCAGGCCAGCGGCACCTACTCGGCCGGCTTGGTGAAGGTGGCGAAGTACTCGTTCCTGTCGCAGCCGCTGACCGAGATTCTCGGGACCTTCATCGCGGTGGCGGTGCTGTACGCCGGCGCGCAACAGGTTTTGCTGTACGGCACGATGCAGGGGGCCGAGCTGGTCGGATTCCTCGCGATCATCCTGCGCTTGTTGCAGCCGCTCAAGGCGCTGACGCAGGTGCCGGCGGTCGCACAGGGAGCCTTCGCGGCGGCCGATCGCCTGTATGAAATTCTCGATTCGCCGACCGAGGCCGCGCTCGATCGCGGCACGGTCACGGTTGGTCCGCCGCGCGAGGCGCTGGTGTTCGAACACGTCGACTTCGCGTACGACGGCGAGCCGGTGCTGCGCGACGTGTCGTTCACCGCGCGCCGTGGCGAGATCGTCGCGCTGGTGGGGGCGAGCGGCGCTGGCAAGAGCACGCTGGTGGATCTCATTCCGCGCTTTCATCAGCCGACCGGCGGACGCATTCTGCTCGATGGGGTCGACACGCAGGACATCACGCTGACGTCGTTGCGCGCGCAGATCGGCATCGTGGCGCAGGATACCGTGCTGTTCAACGACAGCGTGCGCGCGAACATCGCCTACGGTGCGCAGGCGCGGTACACCGCCGAGCAGATCGAGCGCGCCGCGCGGATGGCGAACGCGCACGAGTTCATCGAGAAGCTGCCGCAGGGCTACGACACCGTCCTCGGCGAGCGTGGGACGCGACTGTCCGGCGGTCAGCGGCAGCGGTTGGCCATCGCGCGGGCGCTGTTGGTCGACCCGCCGATCCTGATTCTCGACGAGGCCACATCGGCGCTGGATTCCGCGAGCGAGCGCGTGGTCCAGGAGGCGATCGAGCGCCTGCTCAACGGGCGCACCGTGTTCGTCATCGCGCATCGCCTGAGCACCGTCGTACGCGCCGATCAGATTCTCGTGATGGATCAGGGGCGCGTCATCGAGCGCGGGCGCCACGAGGCGCTACTCGCGCAAGGCGGCGCGTATCAGCGGTTGTGGGCGCTGCAGTCGCACACGGCCTCGGCGCTGGTGGACGCCGAGGACGCTTCGGCACCCGACGCCGAATCGGCGAGCCGCTGACGTATGCGGTGGTTGTTGATCCCCAACGACGGCGGCAACGACGGCACCGCGCGAGCGGGTCGCGTGTTGCACGATGCGCTGGCGGGGCGCGGGCATCAGGTGATGACGGTGGCGGCAACGGCGCCGGCCGCGCTCGTCGAACCGATGCGCAGTTGCGATGCGGTGCTGACCTTGAGCGATGAGGGCGAGCGACTGGCGCTGCAGGCGCGACGCAAGGCGGGCCGTGGGGCGATCCTGCGGCGCGTGGCCGCCGCGCAGCGGGTCACGCCCGTGCGTGGCCGCGGGAACGCGGCCGTTGCCTACCTGTTCACGACCCGCGCCGACGCCGAACGCGCCGAATTGCCCTCGGGGGCAGTGCGGGGCGGCCTGCTCGTGCCGTCCGTCGCGAGGGCGCGGGCGATGTCGGTGCCGAACCAGCCGCCGCACGTCGCGATCGTGGCCGACGCCAGGGATCTGCGCGGCGCGCACGATGCCGTGCGCGCCGTGGCGGCGGTGATGCGCGGGCATCCCGAGCTACGCTTGGTGGTCCTGGGCGCCGCGGACGGCGCCGATGCGCTGCGCGTGCACGCCGGTGCGCTCGGGGTCGCCGATCGAGTCGCGACGTCGCCCGCCTTCGATCATCCGGGGTGGTTGCGTACCGCGCTCGCCGCGTGGGTGGTGGCCGAGGGCGACGACGGCTGCTACGCCGTCCGTGATGCGGCGGCGCACGGGATCCCGATAGTCTGCTCGCGTGCGCACGGGATGGCGAAGGTCTTCGCGGCGGATGCCGGCCTGGTTCTGTTGGCGCCCGATGGCGCCGCCGTGGGGTCGGCCGCCGTGGCCGAGTGGCTCGGGGCCCCGGAGGTGCGACGCGAGGTGGGCGAGCGACTCTGGCGCGCCGCGGATGCACCCGCCGAAGATCCCGCAGACGTGCTCGAGCGCGCCGTGGCGTCGCTGCGGCCGTCGCGCGCGAGCGTCGCGTGAGCGACTCGACGACCCGGCGCCGGCCCTCGGCGTGGGAGCAGACCCAGCTGCTGCTCTTTCGCGGGTTGGTGGGAGTGCTGCGCCTGTTGCCCTTTCGGACGGCGTCGATGGTGGGCGCGTGGATCGGCCGCCTGGGACGATGGCCGCTCGGCATCCGACGCACGGTCGTCGAGCGGCAAGTGGCGGCGGCCTTCCCGGCGCTCGACGCGGCCGCGCAGCAGGGCATCGTCCGCGACGCCTACGCGTCGCTGGGCCGCACGTCGGTCGAGACGGCGCTGCTCGCCGAGCTCGACGGCGGGGGCGTGCTCGGACTCTTCAAGACGCTGCACGGCTACGAGCACTTGGAGCGCGCGATGGCCGAGGGGAAGGGCGTCGTGCTCGTCAGCGCGCACCTCGGCAACTGGGAGTTGGGCGGCGCCTACTTGGCGGCGCGCGGCATTCCGATCGATGCGGTGTTTTTTCCGCCGGCGAATCCGGCGTTCAACGACTACCTCGTTGCGGCGCGCGCGCGCATCGGGATGCGCGTCGTGACGGTCGCTGAATCGGCGCGCGTGATTCCGCGGGCGTTGCGCGACGGGCGCGCGGTGGCGCTGATGGCCGACCAGGCGCTCTTCAACGTGTCGGCGGCGCCGACGATGTTCTTCGGGCGTCCCGCCTTCACGCCGCGCGGACCGGCGGTGTTCGCGCTGCGTAGCGGCGCGCCGGTGATCTTCGCGTCACCGATTCGTCGCCCCGATGGCTACTTCGACTTCTACTTCGAGCCGGTGCCGTTTGCACCGACCGGGGACAAGGCGAGCGATACCGACGCGATGGCGCAGGCCTACACCACGGTCATCGAGCGTTACGTGCGTCTTGCGCCGGGCCAGTACTTCTGGCATCACAAGCGCTGGAAGCGGCAACCGGAAGGCACGCCCGCTGCGCTTCGCGACCCCGTCGTCGGCTAGCCCGGCGGGCGCTGACGCCCGCCGCGCTGCGGCATCGAGTCACGCATCCGGGTGAAGGCCGCCGCGAGCGAGTCCTTCTGTGCGGGGCGAAGCAGCGCAATGGCACTGTCGCGCGTGAAGGTCGTCCAGCGCCGCACGCTGTCAGCGAGCGCGCGGACGACTGCCCGCTGTTCCGTTGGCAGGCGGTCGAGTGCCGCATTGCCCCGCGGCGGCGCGTTGCCGCCCGGTCCGCCCGGTCCGCCGCGACCCGGAGGCGGACTCGCGATCCCGATCCCGAGACTCACCGGGATGTTCAGGCGGTCCAGCGAGTCCTGCATCGCCCGAACGCGGCGCTGATGCCAGCGTCGGAGCGAGCGCAGGGCCTCGAACTGGGCGTCGTCCAGCTTCATCAGGTCGCGCCGCTCGATCAGCGCCCCGGCCGGATCCGGATCGAACTCGATCCCCAGTCGCATCGGTGGCCGCGTCGAGTCGTCCTGTGCGCCGCCCGCTGCCCACGGCACCGCGAGGCCAGTCACCAGCACGAGTACCGCCATTCCGCGACGCGTCACGACAGCACTCGCACGACGCCGTAATCCCGCTTGCCCTTGCCGACGACGACCCATCCATCTGCCAACTGCACGGCCGACGCGTCGAGGAAGCGCGCATCGGCGCCGAGTTTCTCCTTGTTCACCGAGACGCCCCCCTGCTGCATCAGACGCTTCGCGGCGCCATTGGAATCGGCGAGCTTCGTCGCCACGAGCATGTCGTACACGTCGAGACGACCGGCGTGTTCCCCGTCGTGCACGGGCCGGATCTCGGCCGACGGCACCTCGCGGGCCAGCACCGACAGCGCCGCCGTATCGAGGGACTGCGGGGCCACGCCACCGAAAAGAAATCCGCTCACCAACTCGGCCGACCGCAGCGCCTCGGCCCCGTGCACGCGACGGGTGACGTCCTGCGCGAGCAGAGTCTGCGCCGCGCGAGTCGCGGGGTTCGCCGCCAGGGCGTCCCGGGCGTCCGCGCGCTGCGTGGCGTCGAGGAGCGTGAAGGCGTCCAGCCAGCGCACCGCGTCCGCATCGGCTGCGTTCTTCCAGAATTGGTAGAACGCGTAGGGCGAGGTCCGGCGTGCATCGAGCCACACCGCCCCTGCTTCCGTCTTGCCGAACTTGGTACCGGCGGCCGTCGTGACCAGCGGTACCGTGATGCCGTGTGCCTCGGCGCGCGCGACGCGTCGGATCAGGTCGGTGCCGGCCGTGATGTTGCCGAATTGGTCGGAGCCGCCGACCTGCAGTGTCACGCCGTGCCGCTCGTGCAGCTGCAAGAAATCGTAGGCCTGCAGGAGCTGGTACGAGAACTCGGTGAACGAGATACCGGTCTCCATTCGCTGCTTCACCGACTCCTTCTGTAACATCACGTTGACCGAGAAGTGCTTGCCGACGTCGCGGAGGAAGTCGAGCAGCGCCATTGGGCCCAGCCATTCGTGGTTGTCGACGATTCGAGCCGCCGCAGGGCCGCTGAAGTCGAGAAAGCGCTCCAACTGCGCCCGGAGCGCGCGGGTGTTGGCCGCCACCGTCCCGGCGTCGAGCAGTTGCCGCTCGGCGGCCTTCCCCGACGGGTCGCCGATCATCCCCGTCCCGCCGCCCACCAGCGCCACCGGCCGGTGCCCGTGCCGTTGCAGGTGCACCAGCGTCATCACCGGGAGCAGGTGCCCGACGTGGAGCGAGTCCGCCGTGGGATCGAAGCCGCAGTAGGCCGCGACCGGTCCCTTGGCGAGATGATCGGCAGCACCCTCGGTGGTCTGGTGCAACAGCCCGCGGGCGTCGAGTTCGGCGAGAAAGGAGACCATAGCCGAAAGATACGATGCCGGGGGACGGCAGGCGGCGGCTGGCGTAAGTTTCCCGGATATGGCTCCTCCGCGCCGCCCGTGGCTCCGCGTCCTGTTGCTCCTCGTCTGCTTCGTGGCCGGCGCCGGTGCGGGGACGGCGGTCGGGGGATGGACCCTGATCTGCCGCGGCGGGGCCTGCCCCGCCGTGGATGTGCTGGAGCAGTACACGCCCCGCCAGACGTCCAAGCTGTACGCGGCCGACGGGCGCTTCGTCGCCGAACTCGGCATCGAGCGGCGGACGGTCGTCCCGCTCACGGAATTGCCGCAGGTCATCGTGGATGCCTTCGTGATGACCGAGGACAAGCGCTTCTACGAGCATCGGGGCGTGGACTGGGTGCGCGTGTTCGGTGCGGGGGCCGTGAACATCGTTCGCGGCGGTTATGCGCAGGGCTTCTCGACGATCACGATGCAGCTCGCGCGCAACGTGTTCCCGGAACGCCTCACGCGCGAGAAGTCGATCATTCGCAAGCTCCGCGAAGTGAAGGTCGCGCTGGCGATCGAGCGTGCGTATCCGAAGGACCGGATTCTCGAGCTCTATCTGAACCAGATCTACCTCGGCAACGGCGCGCACGGGGTCGAGACGGCCGCCCAGCGATACTTCGGCAAGCGCGCGCGCGATCTGTCGCTCGCGGAAGCAGCCACGCTCGCGGCCCTGCCCAAGGCCCCGGAGCGGTACAACCCGCGGCGGTATCCCGAGCGGGCGGTGCAGCGACGGAACACGGTGATCGAGCTGATGCGACGCGAGCGGGTCATCACCGACGCCGACGCGGCGCGCGCCCGTGCGTATCCGCTGACCTTGGCCACGGCGGAGCAGAGTGGGGACGTCGCCGCGTGGTTCGTCGAGTGGGTGCGCCGCGAACTCGACCAGCACTTCGGCCGCGAGCTCTACGAGCGCGGTCTCAAGGTGTACACGACGCTCGATGTCGATCTGCAGTCCGCGGCGGCCCGGGCGCTGGAACAGCAGCTCCGGTCGATCGAGTCAGGCGCGCACGGCGAGTACCGGCACGTCAGCTTCGAAACGGCCCTGGCCAAGGGCGGCAGCACCGACGGCGACGGCGCCGCGCGCAGCCCGTACTTGCAGGGCGCCTTCGTCGTGATCGATCCGCGATCCGGCGCGGTGCGTGCGATGGTCGGCGGTCGCGACTTCGACGATTCGAAGTTCAATCGCGCCACGCAGGCGCTCCGGCAGCCGGGCTCGACCTTCAAGCCCATCGTCTACTCCGCTGCGATTGAAGCCGGCCGACCCACAACGACACTGCTCGACGATTCGCCGCTGACGCTGGCGCAGGACGCCGGCGACGATTGGACGCCGCAGAACTACGATCTCAAGTTCGAGGGCCCAGTGACGATGCGCCGCGCGCTCACGCTGTCACGCAACATCCCGGCGATCCGGCTTGGGATGGAGTTGGGCGAGGATCGCGTGATCGAGATGGCGCGCCGCTTCGGCCTGTCGTCGCCGATGCCGCCGTTCCCGTCGCTGCACATCGGGTCTGCCGACGTGTACCCGATCGAAATGATCGCCGCCTACACGACCTTCGCGACGCTGGGGACGCGTTCGACGCCCTACGCGATCGTCCGCGTCGAGTCGGCGGATGGCACGGTGCTCTGGGAGCCGGCGCCGCTGCGCGAAACCGTGATGAGTCCGGCGCAAGCCTGGTTGGTCACGTCGATGCTCCGTGACGTCGTCGATCGCGGCACCGCGGCCGCGGCCGTGCGCGGCGGCGGCTTCACCCTGCCTGCCGGTGGAAAGACGGGCACGACCAATGACGGAGCCGACGTGTGGTTCATCGGCTTCACCAGCGATCTGGTGGCGGGCGTGTGGATGGGGTTCGATCGCCCGACGAAGATCAAGAGCAACGCGCAGGGTGGGCAGCTCGCCGCCCCCGCGTGGACGGCGTTTATGAAGGAAGCCTATCAGCAGCGACCGGCGCCGCCGGACTGGCCGCGCCCCGCCGGACTCGTTGCGCGCGAGATCGACAAGTACACCGGCCAGCTGCGCAGCCCGATCTGTCCCCCGCAGAACGTGATCCTCGACTGGTTCCTCCCCGGCTCGGAGCCGACCCAATCCTGCGACCGCGTCGTCGTGCCACCGGTCGACACGACCCGCCGCCGCCGAGGGGCCCGATGATCGTCGTTCGTGCCCGATGGGTGCTGCCCGTCGACAGCGCGCCGATTCGCGATGGGGCTGTGGCGATCGACGGCGACCGCATCGCGTGGGTCGGGCGTGCCGACCGCGCCCCGGCCGGCGAGCGCATCGAGACCGGTGACAGCCTGCTGATGCCGGCGCTGGTCAATGCGCACACGCATCTCGATCTCACCGTCTTCCGCGGGATGCTCGAAGGCCTCGACTTCCCGTCGTGGATTCGCACGCTGGTGGCCGCCAAGCGCAGCGTGATGGACGAGGCGGCGCTCGCGCTCAGCGCGCGGGCCGGCGTACGCGAAGGATTCCGCGCGGGGATCGGCACGTTCGGCGATACCTCCGATGCGCCGGCGGCCTTCGATGCCCTCCGGGCCCTTGGGGCACGAGGCGTCGCGTATCAGGAAGTCTTCGGTCCCGATCCCGACATCGCCGAGGTTGCGGCGGCCGATCTCGCGTCGCGGGCACAGCGACTCCAGCACGACGCGACGCCCCTCGTGCGGGTGGGGCTTTCCCCTCACGCGCCGTACAGCGTGAGCGACGCGCTGTATCGCGAAGTGGCGGCGCTGGCGGCGTCGGGCGGCTGGCCGGTTGCGGTGCACATCGCCGAGAGCGCCGACGAGTCGTCGCTGGTCAGTGACGGGACCGGCGCGTTCGCCGATGCGTTGCGCGGTCGCGGCATCGCCGTCGCGCGCCGAGCGGCCTCGCCGCTGCACCTGCTGCACGACACCGGCGTGCTGGCCACTCGGCCGCTACTGATCCACGCGTTGCGCTGTCGCGCCGAGGAACGCGGGCTTGCCGCATCGGCGGGGGCGTCCGTGGCGCACTGCCCCTGCAGCAACGCCAAGCTCGGGCACGGGGTCGCCCCCTTGCGTGAGTGGATCGACGCTGGCGTTCCGGTTGGCTTGGGGTCCGACTCGATGGCGAGCAACAACCGGATGCACATCCTCGAGGAGGCGCGGGTCGCGGGTCTGACGCAGGCCGCGCGCTTCGGCAAGGCGGATGTGGTGTCGACCGGCGAGTTGCTGCACCTGGCCACCCTGGGCGGGGCGCAGGCCCTGGGGCTCGCCGATGACATCGGCTCCCTCGAGCCCGGGAAGGCGGCCGATCTGGCGGTGTTCCCACTCGGCGGGCTCGCGGCGGCGGCCGATCTCGATCCGATCGCGGCGGCGACGTACGCGATGGGCGGGACGGAGGCGCGGTGGCTGTTCGTTGCCGGACGCGCCGTGCTGGCCGACGGGCGGTTCGCCGAGCCGGACGACGCCGACGCGGCCGCGATGCCGGCGCTAGCGGGTCGGCTGGCGGAGTGGCGGGCGGCACGTACACGCGAGTAGCATTCGGAGTCACCCGGAGGATTCAGAATGGCGGACGGCCGCACGCAAAAGATCTGGCGCGACGGTGTGCTCGTGGATTGGGGTGACGCCACGCTGCACGTGATGAGTCACGCCGTGCACTACGGCTCCTCGGTCTTCGAGGGCATCCGGTGCTACGAGACCCCGCAAGGCGGCGCGATCTTCCGCCTGCAGGACCATATGCGCCGCCTGCACGACTCGGCGCGGATCTACCGGATGGCGTTGCCGTATTCGGTCGAGGCACTGTCGCGGGCCTCGGTGGAAACCGTCGCCGCGAACGACCTGAAGGCCTGCTATCTGCGCCCGTTGGTGCTGCGATCGGGCGAACAGATGGGCATCGATCCTGCCGGTACGCCGATCGAGACGTTCATCATCGCGTGGAAGTGGGGCACCTACCTCGGCCAATCGGCGCTCAAGGATGGCGTGGACGTCGGCGTGTCGAGCTGGCGTCGCGCGGCGCCTGACACGTTTCCGTCCCTGGCCAAGGCGGGCGGCAACTACCTGAATTCGCAGCTCGCCAAGATGGAGGCGAAGCTCGAGGGGTATGCCGAAGGGATTATGCTCGACAGCTTTGGCTACGTCGGCGAGGGCTCGGGCCAGAATCTCTTCCTTGTCCGCGACGGGACGCTGTACACGCCGCAGGTGTCGTCGGCCATTCTCAACGGCATCACGCGCGACTCGGTGATGACGATCGCGCGTGATCTGGGCATTCCCGTCAAGGAAATGCAGATGCCGCGTGAACTGCTTTATATGGCCGACGAGCTCTTCTTCACCGGGACCGCGGCCGAGCTCACGCCAATCCGCAGCGTCGATCACATCGCGGTCGGCAGCGGCAAGCCCGGCGACATCACGCGGGCCATTCAGGAACGCTATCTGGGCATCTGCACCGGCACCGTCGATGACGTGCACGGCTGGCTGACGCCCGTCCCCTCGGCGGTGACCGCGTGAGCGGCCATCGCGTCGCGCACACCTGCACCCTACCCAGTAGTGGTGCGACGAGGCACGCGCACCCCCGGAGTCCCCGGGTCAGGGTCACTCGTCGCAGCACGTTCCGCTCGTTCGTCGCTGTCAACTCCCGTCGGCATCTGGCCGGCGGGAGTTTTCGCTTTCACCGGGAGGAGTTCGCGTGACCAACGGCTGCCTTGCCCTGAACGCATCGTTCGAACCGATCACGATGGTCCCGATGCGGCGAGCGGTCCGCCTGCTGATTGACGGCAAGGCGGAACTGGTCGAGGCAGCCGACGGTCGCGCGGTGCGCTCGGCGAGTCTCAACCTGCCGCGACCGCTGGTCATTCGCCTCACGCGCTTCGTGCACGTGCCGCGGCGCTTCCGGCGGCAGGTCACGAACATCTTCCTGTTCGCGCGCGACCGCTACCGGTGCCAGTACTGCGGCCGCTTCCAGCACGAGCTCAAGACCCGCGAGTCGCTCACCCGCGATCACTTGATTCCGATCTCGCGCGGCGGTCTCAACGAGTGGAACAACGTCGTCACGGCGTGCAGCCCCTGCAACACGCGCAAGGCGAATCGGATGCCCGACGAGATCGGGATGCATCCGATGACGGTGCCGGTGGAGCCGCACTTCGTGCATTTGTCGTGGGCTGTGCGTCGGCTGACCCCGCAGCAGGCCAAGTACATCCGCGTCTTTTACGGCGCCGAGACGCTGCGCCACATCCAGGAGCTGGAGCTCCGCGCGCGGCACCACGAAGTCGCCGAGTAGCGGTCCTCAGGGCACGAACGTGGGGCTGCGCCCTTCGATCGTCTGTCGCTTCGAGCCCAGCAGCCGCATCGCGACCGCGCGAAAGAAGCCGCCAATGGCCGAGCCGGGATTGCGCTTCCCTTGCACGGCGGGCGACAGCTCGCCGCGCAACCAGCGTTCCGCTTCGGTGAGGTCGCTGACACTCAGGACCTCCACGGTGAGTCGCGCGAGGTAGTAGTGGCGACGCGGTTTGGTCGCGGGGACGGGCACGCGGCCGGCGTCCAGCGCGACGCGCGCTGCGTCGCTGTAGCGGTCGAAGCGCCCAATGAGTCGGCCCCGATCGCGGTCGATGCGCGTGACCACCCATTCCTTCGGCACGGGATCGAAGCGCAGCAGCACTTCCCAGGCGGCACCGCCCTCGAATTCGTTCACCACGGTGCCGGCGGACCACAGCTCCACGCGCCAAGACAGTCGCGCCGGGAAGCCGTTGCGCAGCAGGTCTTCGAACTCCGCATCGGCGATCAGGAAGTTGTTGGCGCGAACGAGCGGGCCGCCTTCGCTGGTCGAGGTCGGCACCACGATGTCGATCGCCGGATCACTCGGCGACGGTCCGCTCTGTGCTGCCACCGGACGCGCGACGGCGGCGATGCCCAGCAGGAGCATCGCCGCCAGCTGTCGCAGGCGCTGCCGACCGGTCACGCGGTCAGAACCGGCGGTTGACGCGCACGAAGAAAACCGCAGGTTCGTCCTTGCTTGGCGCGTCCATCGCCTTCGCGACGTAGAGGCCCAGCACGCCGAGTTCCAAGCCGACGCCCGCGTCCGTCCGGAAGGTCGAGAGGCGTGGCAACTCCGACTTGGGGACGAACCGCGCGTCCGCCGTGTTCGTGGTGCCGACGAGCCAGCCGCGGCCAGCGTCGGCGAACAGCACGAAGGAGCCGCGGGTCTTCGACGACCAGCCGCGATGCCGCAGGCCGTCCCGCGGCCCGACGCGGGCGCGCGGGATGTCGGTGGCGTCACCGAGCCAGTCGAAGACATCGATGTGCAACGACCCGCGGTACTCGATCTGCGCGAGGGCCATCCGGTCACACTGCGCGGGGAGCCCCGGAATGCCGCCGCCGCACTCGAGCGCCGCCGCTGACGTCGGGCTCCGGAACGCAAAGCCCGGCAAGGCCGCTGGTCCCGACAACGAGAACCGTCGCTGCAACGGCAGCGGGTCGCCATCGACCCAGCCGCCAGCAACGACCCGCAGGCGCAGTTCGGCATCGGGCGCCAGTCGGTTGTAGCGCCGCGCGTCGATGAAGCCGCGGCCATACTGCACCGGCGCTGGCGATGCCGACAGCGGACGAACTCCCGCCGACGTGGGGGCCTGCGACAGCGTCCCGCGCCCGCGTTCGTAGTCGGCCGCGATGAACCAGCCGGAGGTCGGGTCGTCGCGGTCGTTGCGCGTGTCCAGGATCCACTGCGCGGTCGCGAGATGCAGCAGGCCTTCATCCATCAGTGGGTTCGCCCGCCACGGCGTGGCCCGATTGAACAACGCAAACACGTTGTGGATATCGCGCGATGTCCACCGCTCCTGCCCGTAGGTCGCCCCGAGCGTCACCGCGCCGTTGAAGGCGAAGAGCCGTGCGTAGCCCTGACCCCCGTGGCGATTGTACCAGTCGCGCAGGTCCTTCTTGAGGAAGAACGCGGCCAGCCCGTTTTCGCCGTCGCTCAACTGCCAGGGTTCGACGGCGTCGACGATGTCGTACGCGCGACCACCAACCGTGAGGCCGAAGTTGCGTCCGAGCCGCAGTTCAGCGCGCGCGCGATGCCCGACGGTGTTGGTGTTCCACTCCGTGCCCTGCGCCGTGCGGAAAATGCCGAACAGGTCCACCGCCGCGCGGCCCCAGCCGAAATCGGTGCGATAGATCGGCCCGGCCACCACCGGCCATCCTTCCACGCGATTGTACGTCCGCGCCATCGTCAGGCGGATGCGACTCTGGCTCCACTCGCGCTCGCGCCACTTGGCCACCCACGCGTCTTCGGCGTCGTCCTGGCGATCCGAGGCCCCGATGTTCCGTGGGCGCATCGGTCGGGGCGTGGAGTAGACGTACCGCGTGAACGAACGGCCCGATCCCTGGTACACGGTGATGTCACCGCGCACCACCGCCGAATCACGGCCGGTGACGCCGCCGCCGACCACCAGCAGGTCTCCCTCGATGACCGCACCGGGCAGCAGTGCCACATCGGCATCGACCGCCGTGACGTCCCCATCAACGCGGCCGGCGATCGTGAGTGGTCCCTGCTCGACGACCAAGGGGCCCGACACACGATCCCGCGGTCCCACCGTCATCGCCCCGGTGTGTCGCGAGACCCCGGGCGCACGCAGGGCGCGGTCCACTTGGCGCTGGGCATCCCGGGAGCGCACGCGCCGCGACGACGCGTCGTCTGGCACCTGCGCCTGCAAGATCACGGGGGTGGCGAGCGCCACCACGAGCATCGGTCGAAGACGAGACAGCATCATCACTCCATCGTAAGCGGACGTCCGCTGCCGGAGCAGAGGGCGTGCCGTCGCCGTCGGTTCATCACAAGTCGATGTGAAAGCACGACTTGCCGCAGCCCTGCGATACGCTGCCGACGCGCCAGCTCCCGCGGATGACACGTTCCGGTGTGTCCCTCTGCGACGTTATGCCTCGCCATTCGTATACAGGCCGAGCCGCCGCATTCGGCGGTAGAGATTCGGGCGATCGGTTTGCAGGCGGCGGGCGGCCTCCGCGATGTTGCCGTCGGCCGACGACAACGCGGCCGTGATCAGCCGCCGCTCGTATGCGTCGAGCGCATCGGACAGCGGCTGGTCGGGCAACGCGTCCGCTCCGTCCGCCGGCGTGTTCGCGCGCGGCCGAGTGGCTGGCGTGAGCACCGACAAGACGTCGGCGGCACCGACCTCGCCGTCGCCGTGCACGATCGCCAATCGCTCGACGATGTTCGCGAGCTCCCGCACGTTGCCCGGCCACCGGTGCGCCGTCAGCGCGGCCAAGGCGTCGGGCCGGAGGCGCGGGGCGGCACGGCCGGTGCGATAGCGGTACCGGTCGCCGTGATGGCGCACGAGCGCCGGAATGTCATCCGGCCGATCGCGCAGGGGAGGCATCGACAGCGGGATGACGTTGAGACGGAAGAACAGGTCTTCGCGGAACGATCCGTCCGCCACGGCCGTCGCCAAGTCCTTGTTGGTGGCGGCGATGATGCGCACGTCGACCGGAATGGGTTTCGACCCGCCCACGCGTTCGACCTCTCGCGCTTCGATCGCGCGCAACAGCTTGGCTTGCGCCTCGAGCCCGAGATCGCCGACTTCGTCGAGAAAGAGGGTCCCGCCGTGCGCCAACTCGAACTTGCCAATGCGGCGGTCGGTTGCCCCGGTGAAGGATCCCTTCTCGTGGCCGAACATCTCGCTCTCCACCAGATCGCGTGGAATCGCTGCGCAATTGACCCGCACCAGCGTCTTTGCGCGCCGCGGCCCGGCCGCGTGCAGTGCCGCCGCTGCGAGTTCCTTGCCCGTGCCCGATTCGCCCGTGATCAGCACGCGTGCATCGGTGGGCGCCACGCGCGCGATCTCGGCGCGAACCCGCCGCATCGCTTCGCTCTCGCCCACCAGATCGGCGGCGAGGCCAGCGTCGGCGCGGAGCTGCGCCGTCTCGCGACGCGCCTGACGCAGCTCCACGGCGCTTTGCACGGCCACCAACACGCTTTCGGGTGCCAATGGCTTCTCGAGGAAGTTCACCGCGCCGAGCTTCGCGGCGCGCACGGCATCGGCGAGCCCGGCGCGGCCACTCATCATCACGACCGGCAGGTCCGGACCGTCCGCGCGCAACTGCTCGAGTGTCGCGAGGCCGTCCAGCGCGCCGGGCATCATCAGGTCGAGCAGCACCACGTCCGGGTCGAGCTCACGCACCGCCGACACACCCGCCGCGCCACTATCGGCTTCGCGTACCTCGTAGCCCTCGGCACCGAGCAGCGCGCCAACCATCCGTCGCAGGTTCGGCTCGTCGTCGACGATCAGGACGGAAGGCACGGAGACTAGGACCTGGTGTCGGGGAGGCGCTCGCCGACGGGCAACTGCATCGGCTGCGCGACCGACTGCTGCTCCGCCAAGAGCTTGGTCACGAAGCGCTGCCCCTCGGAGATGCGCTCGAGTTCAAGTGCCATCGCATCCACCGCCTGTTCGATCCGGGCAATGCGATCGTCGGTCAGCGGGGCCGGCCGCGCCGTGAGCTCGAGTTCCTTGCGTCGGTTGTACGAGCGGATGATCGGAATGCCGAGCCCGAGGATGATCGCCGTGGAGAACGTCCCGACGATGGCGACGATGTCTTCGGTCACGTCCGCTCCTGCGCGACGGCGTCGCGCTGCACGATCGGTTCCATCGGCGCCTGGCCGGCGCCGAGCGCCCGCTCCGACATCAGCTTGGTGACGAAGCGCTGGCCTTCGGAGATGCGCTCGAGCTCGATCGACATTGCGTCGATCGCCTGCTCCATCCGGACCGCGCGCGCTTCGGCGGCCGCGTCCTTCGGCGGCCGTGGGTTGGTGCCGCGGCGCCACAGCATTCGCGCGTACGCCAAAGCAATCGGCGCGAGGAGCAAGCAGGCGCCGACCGTCCCAATGCCGTAGACCTCCTGCCGAATGCCGAATGGGCCAACCTTCGAGACTTCCTCGGCGGCTTGCTCGACCTCGAGCGGGGCGTTCGCGATCATCCGGCTGTTCTCCTCGATCTGCTGCTCGAGCGAGACGAGGCGGGCGTCCAGCACCTTGAGCCGCGCGTCGAGTCCGGGCTTCGCGGCGGCGTCGGCATCCTTGAGCTTCCCGAGCACCTCTTCGCGCCGCCGGCTGACCGAGCCCAGTTGACTCGACAGCTCGCGACCCTTCTGTCGCAGACGGGCGATCTGCTCCGCCGTCATCGGCAGCGCTTGCGGTGCGCCGCCGTTGACGCCCGGTACCGAGACCTGCGGCACGCGTGGCGCCTCGGTGGGAGGCGGGGGAGTTTGGGTCCGCATCATCGGCGCTCCACGGCTTCGGCAACTGGTACGGCGATCGGCGCTGCCGCGCCGGCACCGAGGCCCCGCTGTTCGCTCATCAACTTCGTCACGAAGCGCTGGCCTTCCGACACGCGCTCCAGTTCGAGGGCAATCGCGTCAACGGACTGCTCGATCCGGGCGATGCGCTGTACGGTCTCGGTATCGGGCTTGTTCGATGGCGAGGCAGTGCCGCGCCAGATGCGGCGGGCCCACGCGACCATCACCGGCGCGATCAGCGCGCAGACGAAGAAGGAGATCGGGATCAAATTCTCGCTGATCTCGACCGCGCGATCGGCGATTTGCGGCGCCACCGTCTCGAAGGCCTGCACCGCTTCGTCGGGCGCGGTCCCGGCCAGCGCCGTGGTCGTCGCGCCGATCTGGCGCTCCAGCGCAATGATCTGTTCGTCAATCACGCGCAGCTGCGACTCCAGACCCGCTTGGCTCGCGCCGTCGGCGCGTCGAATCTCCTGTGCGATGTCCTTCCGGCGCTCGGTGACGTTCTTGAGCTCCGTCGTCAGGATGTCGAGTTGCGACTTCAGCTGATTGACGTCACGCCCCACGGCGACCGGCGCGCCGCCGTTGACGCCGGGTACGGTGACCTGCGGCGCGGCTGGCGGCGCCGCGGGAGGCTGGGGACCGCCCTCTTGT
>JANRJP010000082.1:0-7077 GCA_033763905.1 Gemmatimonadaceae bacterium | reverse complement strand
CCGCCACGAGTTAACGTCGCGGGGGCCCGCGCGTCCTCGCACCATGTCCCAGCGCACTCTGGCCCTCGCGTGCCTCCTAATCGGCGTGCCGGCCTGCAATGGCCAGCCAATCGACCGCACCGGTCCCGAGGCGACCATCGTCCGCTGCGACACCGTCGCCGCACCACCGCCGGCCAGCGTCCGCATCCTGCAGGCCGGGTGGCCTGCTGGTGCGGTCGCGGCCGCAGCCGCCGCGGTGCGCCCCGACACCGAGGGTGCGCTCGGGCGCAACCAGGTCGGCTACTTCCACGTGCGCTTCCAGATGGGCATGGCCGCCCTCGCCGATGCCGGGCGCGTCGAGGAAGCCCTGCGCGCGATGAGCTACGGATTCTCGCGCACGACCGCTGACGGCGACTTTCCGCTGGTGATCCCGGCCGGGCTCAGCGGGACGCCAACCGCAGCCGACATGGCGAGCGCGCGGGCATTCTTTCTCTCGGATGCCGGGGCCGCCGCACATGCCCTGCTCGACACCATGCTGCCGAGCCACGAGGCCGATCAGCTCGCCGCGCTGGCGCCCGCCGCGCGCCGCGCGCTCGATCGCCTGCTCGCCGACTCCCTGCTCCTGGCGGCCGGCGATGCACGTGCCCCGAACCGGCTCCTCTTCGATGCGCTCGCGTACGTGTCGCTCGGGCGCTGGCTCGAGGATGCGCGCGCCGTGCAGGCAGGCCGCGGGTTCGTCGCCGCGGCCCTCGCCCTGCAGGCCCCGACCGGGTGGTTTCGCGAGGGCGACGGGTGGGATTCCTCATATCAAGCCGTCGCCCTTGCCCGCGGCTGGCGTGTCTGGGCGCTGCTCCCGATGGGAGGCACGCGGGATTCCCTCGGACGCGCCCTGCACTGCGGCACCGCGTGGCTCGCCAGTCGCATCGACGGGAGCGGGACCATTTCCACCGTGGGCAATACGCGCGTCTTCGACGGCGGCGAGTCGTTCCTCGGCACGCCGAAGGCGATGGCCTGGGCGGACGCCGTGCGGGCGCTGTTCGATGCCGGACGCGCAACGCGCGACCCGACCTTCACCACGATCGGATCGCGCGTCTGGGCCCGCCACCGATGAGCGTCGCTACATCGTCGGCACGAACATGATGTGCGCCTTGGGCGTCCCGGGGAACATCAGCCACGGCTCGCCCGGCGTCGGCTTGCTCGAGATCCCGGTCGTCTGCGTCGTCGCGAACGGGATGTAGATCACGTAGAGCGACCGCGCGTCCTTGAGGGTGTTCGTCGCTGCGTCGTAGCTGTCGGGGCCCGCGTTCAGCTGCCAGAGTGCGGCCGGGGTCGTCGGCACCTTCAGCTTTCCCTCGGCCACCTCGCGGAAGCGCACGGTGTCGACCTGCGCGCCGATGATGCCCTCGTCGCGGAGTGCCCGGCCGCGCGCCATGAACGGTTCCATCGACTCGTGGTAGCAGGCGACGTGGAAGGCCGGCTGCGCCGGATCATCCGCAAGGCAGACCATCCCGTTGGTCCCCTGCTTCAGCAGCACCAGCCCCTTCGTCCCCGGGCGGTAGCCCAGGACGGTGGCGCCGGCACGCATCGGCTCGGGCAGCGCGAGCACGGCCGAGGCCACCTGCGTGGCCGAGTCCTGCCAGGTGCGCACCTGCAGCGGCACCTTGGCGATGTTCCGCCCGGTTGGGCCGGAGCGTGCCTCGAGGAGATAGTCGCCGGGAGCAAGCACCACTTCGGCATCGACCGTCTCGCCGATGCTCACCGCCTGCTGCGAGGGGACGACGCGGCGCTGGTGGACCGGCAAGTCGAAGCCGTCCTTGGCGATCGGCTGCCATCGCGTCGGCACGCCGTCGCGCGTCAGGTGGAACTCGACCATCGGCGTGCCCATGCCGATGTTCATCAGCCGAAGGCGATACGGCACGCCGCTCTGCAGCTCGTGGGTCGGCTGCAGCGTGACGCCGTTCAGGATCCCCTCGAGATCGGGTCCCTCGCCAACCTGGAAGATCAGGTCGCGTGACGGGTTCCACGCCTGGCCCGGCTCCATGACCAGCAAGGCACCCCAGAGTCCGCCGCTGTGCTGGAGGATCTCGTCGATGTGCGTGTGGTACATGAACGACCCCGCGCGCGGCGGCGTCATGCGCACCTCGAACGAATCGCCGGGCATGATCGCCGGGGTCCGCTTCGTCTTGAGGCCGCCGACCCCGACGACACCATCGAACGGCGACTCGATCTCGAGTCCGTGCCAGTGTACCTGCGTCGGCTGGGCGGTGCGATTGTGCACCCAGATCGCCACCGGCTCGCCCTTGGCGAGGACCAGCGTCGACCCCGGTGACACGATGGAGTCCGCGGCCGGCGCGGCGCCATCCTGCAGCACGTATCCGTAGCGCGGCTGGCCGACATCGGGGCGCACCGGCCCCTGCGTCACGTGCAGGTGCATCTGGCGGCGCGGCACCTCGCGGATTGCGTACCCCTCGGGCGCCGCGACTTCGATGGCGAGCATCAGTCCGCCCATGCCGCGCTCGACGTGGTTGTGCGGATCATGCGTACCGTGGGGCTTCATCATCTCGTCGTCGCGCTGCTTCGTCGGGATCTTGTGCTCCCCGATCGGCGGGTTCGACACGACGTGCCAGTTGAGGTGGCAGTGGAAGACCCAGCCGCCGGGGCGTTCGGGCGAGAAGACGAGCTGCATCGTCGTCCCCGGCAGGACGCGCTCGGTGACGCCCATCCGGCGCTGTGCGGCCCAGTACAGCGTGTCGCGCGCGACGTCGCCGCGCGCGTCGACGCGGAAGTAGAAGCCGTGCAGGTGCAGCGGATGCACGTCATCGTTGGCGTTGATGATGCGCCAGCGCACCGAATCGCCGACGGCGTACTGCAGCCGCTCGGTGTTGGGCCACGGCCGTCCGTTGATCGCGAAGACCTCCTGCGACAGGTCCGGCTCGCCGGTCGGCGTCCTCGAGGCGACCCATCGCGTGAGGACGAAGACGCGGTCGGTCGGCACGGCCGCGCTCCCGGCCGGATCGACCACCAGCGCACCGTTGAGCTGGCTGTCCTCGTAGACGCGGTCGTTGAATGCCGTCCCCGCCTTTGCCGCCCAGTAGTAGTAGGTCCCCTCGACATCGGCGACGAAGCGTGCCTCGCCGCTCGCGCCCGGCGCGAGGACGAGCGAATCGAGCACCGGCTGCTGGCGCCCCGACAGCCCGTGCACCACCATTACCGTGTCGCTCGCGTTCGTCACGCGGACGCGCAGCGGCGTCCCCGCCCGGACGCGGAGCATCGGCCCCGGCAGCGTCGGCGTCCCGCCCGCTTCCGCAAAGGCGTACACCTGCACGGTCCCCTTGCCGGGACCGAGCGGCGCCCAGTCGGTGCGTCGGATTTCGAGCGCGAGGACATGCTCGCCGCGCACCATCGTGCCGGCAGACCGCGTGTTGTCATTGAACTGGACAAGGGAACGAACGGAGGGAGGAAGATCGGGCGCACGAACCGGAGCACCAGCGCCCATCAGCGACAACATCGCCGCCACCAGCATGGAGGAACCGCCTGATTGTGAGGGATTCCTGAAGCTATGGTCCGGCATCGTGGCGCGACAGGGACCGCACCAGTCGATCCCTCGCTCTCACTCGCAAACCGTGATCCCCCGGCCTGCCGTCACTCGCGAATGACTCGCCCGCCCTGCATCACGAACCCGACGTCGCCGAGCGCCGAGATGTCACGGAGCGGGTCACCGGAGGTGGCGATGATATCGGCGAGCCGGCCCGGCTGGATACTGCCGAGGCGGTCCCCCTGCCCCAGTGTCTGCGCGGCCACCGAGGTGGCGCTCTGGATCGCCTGCATCGGCGACATCCCGTTGCGCACCAGGATGTGGAAGTCACTGGTCATCGGCTCGGTCCACGCGTAGCCGCCGGCATCGGTGCCGTAGGTGATGCGCACCCCGCGCGCCACGCCGTCGCGAATCGCCTGGTTCGCGAACTCGACGATCCGTGGCCAGATTCCGCCGCGTCCCGGGGCGACGTAGGCGATAACGTGCAGCGTGGGGCACCACGTCGTCCCCTGCTTCGCCGCGCGATCGAGCAGGTCGGGCGTGAAGCCGGGTCCGTGCTCGATCGAGTCGAAGCCGTGCGTGAGGGCGAGGTCGATCCCGTCCCAGCCGATGGCGTGCGCCGCGATCTTCCGACCGAGCCGGTGCGTCTCGCGCACGAACGCGGCGAGCTCCTCGTCGGTGTAGTTGGGCCGCGAGCGAAGGCGGCCATCGGGGCCGAGGTAGTAGCCGCCGTCGACATAGACCTTGATCCAGTCCGCCCCGCGACTCACCTGCTCTCGCACGCCCTTCCGAATCTCCTCGACGCCGTCCGCGTACTGCACGCCGCCGGGCAGCGCGAGCTCCCACGAGAAGCCGCTGGGGGGGTACTTCCCCGTCGGCGCGAAGGCGCGGGTCGCCACGAACATCCGCGGCCCCGGCACCACCCCGCGCGCGATCGCGCGCTTGAGGTCGACGTCGGCATACATCGCCCCTTCGGTCCCGACGTCGCGGATCGTGGTGAAGCCCTGGTCAAGGGCCCGCCGTGCCGCGGCCACCGCGCGGATCGCCCGATAGGGGATGCTCTCCTTGAGGAGCTGGTCGTCCCACTCCTGCGAGGTGATGTCGCCCTGCAGCAGCACGTGCGTGTGCGCGTCGATCAGGCCCGGGAGCACGGTGCGCTGCGAGAGGTCGATCACGCGTGCGGCGCCGGCCCGCACCTGCAGCTGACTCCAGGGTCCGACCGCGGTGATGCGGTCCCCTTCGATGAGGATCCCCTGGTCCCGCATCGGCGTCGTCGAGACGCCGTCCACCAGCACGCCGGCGCGGATCAGCGTGACCGCCGGCGGTGCGGCGGTCTGCGCGGCGAGCGGGACAACGGCAAGCGACAGGGCGCTGGACAGCACGACGGCGTGGCGGGACATCACGGCAAGACCTCGGGTGGCGGAACTGGTGGCGGGATGTCCCAAGCTACGCCGAGAACGGCGGCTGCGTGAGGGGGCCGGGAACCGTCGTGCCTCCCGTGACGTTCTCGCCTCTGCTCCCCACCGGGCGTTGTCGCGCGCGGTGTCCGTGCTTCACCCACGAAAGGCCTCCCCCGTGTCCCATCCGATTGCAGGAACTGTCGCGCTCGTCACCGGCGCGAACCGCGGCATCGGTGCCGCCCTCGTCACCGCGCTGCTCGCCCGTGGCGCCGCGAAGGTCTATGCCACCGCCCGTCGCCCCGAGACGCTCGAGGCGCTGATCGCCGGCCACGGCGACCGCGTCGTCCCCCTCACGCTCGATGTCACCGATCCCGCGCAGGTTGCGGCCCTTGCCGCCTCGGCCCCCGACGTGCGCCTCCTCGTCAACAACGCCGGTGTCGCCGCGATCGCCTTCCAGCCGGCCACCGATCCGGCGCAGCTCCCGGCGCTGCGGGCCGAGCTCGAGACCAACGTGATCGGGCTCCACGCCGTCACGCTCGCGATGGTGCCAGTGCTGGCGCGGTCACCCGGCGCCACGATCGTGAACCTCGGCTCGGTCGCGTCGTTCGTCTCGTTCGGGCCGCTGCCGACCTACAGTGCGTCGAAGGCTGCCGTGCACTCGCTCACGCAGGGGATGCGCGCGGCACTGCGCCCGCAAGGGATTGCGGTCCTCGGCGTCTATCCGGGGCCGGTCGAGACCGACATGGGGAAGGTGCTCCCGGTCGAGAAGACCGCACCATCGGTCGTCGCCAACGCGATCCTCGACGGCATCGAGGCGGGCACGGAGGAGATTCTCCCGGATCCGCTGGCGCAGCAGCTCGGCGCGGCGTACTTCGCCGACCCGAAGGGGCTCGAGCGCGCGCAGGCCGCCTAGCGCCGCAGGAGGTACGCCACCTTCAGGAAGAACGCGTCGTCCTGGCGCTCGAGCTCGCGGAAGGAAAGCGGCCGCTCGCCGTTGAGCGTCGAGCCGTAGCCGATGAAGGCGACCGTCCCCGGGGTCGGCTCGTAGCTCGCGAGCCAGTCCATCCGGAGACGGTTCGTCTCGCGGCGCGCGGCGAGGGTGCCGTTCACCAGCAGCGGGAGGCCGCTCACCGGATCGCGGAGCGCGGCCTGGCGCTCGCTGCGGTACTCGGCCACGAGGCGGAAGAAGAGGAAGCGGTTCGGCTGGTACTCGACCTTGAGCCGCGGCAGCACCGTGCGCGCGAACTCGCCGCCATCGTCGGCGCGATCGAGTCGCTGGTAGCGCAGCGAGCCGCTCACGCGGACCGCTGGCGACGGCCGGAGGTTGACGGTGGCCGTCGCCGAGACGCCCGTTCCCTGCGAGGCCTCGGGAAAGATCGCCGTCTCGCCGTACTCGGTGCGCAGCGACGCGTCCCAGCGCCGGAAGAGCGGCGTGCTGACGTTCGCCTTGAGCTGGAGCGCGCCGAAGACGCCGCTGCCCGGGGCGAACGGGGTCGGCGTGTCGATGCCGCGCACGGCGTAGCCGGCATACGCCGTCGGGTCGAAGCGCACGAAGCCGTTCTCGACCGACCCGCCAAGGTTCCATCCGCCGCGCAGGCGCATCGACCAGTTGAGCTCGTCGCCCCCCTCGATCGAGCGCTCGCCAAGAAGCCGCCCGCTCTCCCAGATCCGGCTCACGCCGCCGAAGACCGAGAACTGCTCGATGAGCGCGCCGCGGTCGCCGTAGAACGAGAGCCGGTTGAAGGCGCGCGCGGTGACGATCCCGGTGCGGTTCACGAAGCCGCTCCAGGTCGTGAAGTCGCGGCCAATCTCGGTTGCCTTGTAGTTGAAGCCCCAGGCGCGGCCGGTGCGGTCGACCTCGACCTCCCAGAGCGCGGCCGTGCGATCGTCGGTCGTCCGGGTGTCGCGCGTCACCGCGTACGCGGCCTGGGCCTGCACGTAGTAGAGCTTCGCGAAGACCAGGCGGGCATCGGCCGAGGCGACGCGATTGAAGCTGCCGTCCTCGTCGCGGTTCGTGAGCGTGATCCCCGCGATCGAGTTCTCGCCGACGTCGCGCCGGAGGCGGGTGATGTTCGCCAGCGCCTTCGTGTCGGCAGGGAGGCCGGGTGCCTGCTGGAACTCGTCGATCGCCGTGAGGTGCGCCACCGACCAGCGCCCGAACTT
>JANRJP010000075.1:0-62951 GCA_033763905.1 Gemmatimonadaceae bacterium | reverse complement strand
AGCGCCACGATCAAGACGCACCACAATGTCGGTGGCCTCAAGCCCGATATGAAGTTCGCGCTGATCGAGCCGCTGCGTGAACTCTTCAAGGACGAAGTGCGCAACGTCGGCCGCGAACTTGGGCTGCCCGAAGAGATGGTCGGGCGCCACCCGTTCCCCGGGCCGGGGTTGGCGATTCGTGTCCTCGGCGCGGTCGATCGACCCGCACTCGAGATGCTGCGCAAGGCCGACGCGATCTACCTGGAAGAGATCCGCGCCGCCGGCCTCTACAGCGAGATCTGGCAGGCGTTCGCGGTCTTCCTGCCGGTGCGTTCCGTCGGCGTGATGGGCGATGGTCGCACGTACGAGCACGTCATCGCGCTGCGCGCCGTGACGAGCACCGACGGGATGACCGCGGACTGGTACGCGTTCCCGCACGACGTGCTGGGACGGATTTCGAACCGCATCATCAACGAAGTGCGCGGCATCAATCGGGTCGTGTACGATGTGAGCTCGAAGCCGCCCGCGACGATCGAGTGGGAGTGAGCGCGCGCACGCGAGGGGGCCGGTAGGTGCTACCGGTCCCGACGCGTGATGATCTCCGCGCCACCGCGCGCCTGGCCGCCCCGATCGTGGTCGTGCAGGTCGGGTGGCAACTGATGGGGGTCGTCGATGCCCTGATGGTCGGGCACGTCTCGCCCGCCGCGCTGGCGGCGGTGTCGATCGGCAATCTGCTGTGGTTCAACGTGCAGGTGCTGGCCTTCGGCCTGCTGATGGCGCTCGATCCGATCATTGCGCAGGCGTTCGGCGCCGGTGACCGCGATGGCGTGTCGCTGGGGGTGCAGCGAGGCCTCGTGTTGGCGGTGCTGGCCAGCGCGCTGGTGAGCGCCTTGCTCTGGCCGGCCGAACAACTGTTGATCTGGCTTCGACAGCCCGCCGATGTGATTCCCCTCGCGGCGGAGTGGATGCGTTGGGGCATCCTCGGGGTGCTGCCACTCAACGTGTTCACGGTCGGTCGCCAGACGCTGCAGGCGCAGAACATCGTGCGGCCGGTCATCGTGGCGACCGTGGTGGCGAATCTGGCCAACGTGGGGCTCAACTGGGTCTTCATCTACGGCAACTTGGGCGTCGAGCCGATGGGCGTCGTGGGCTCGGCGCACAGCACCTGGATTTCCCGCTGGCTGATGGCGGCGATGGTCTGGGTGGCCGGGTGGGAGACACTGGGGCCTGCGGTACGCCCCTGGCGGCGCGCGGCGCTGGATCGCGCGGCGCTGTGGAAGATGACCGTCATCGGGACGCCGATCGGCGTGCAGTGGTTCTTCGAGGGATTCGCCTTCGGTGTCGTGACGATCTGGGCCGGTTGGCTCGGCACGGCCGTGCTGGCGGGGCACGAAGTGGCGCTCAACCTCGCGGCGCTGACGTTTATGATGCCGCTCGGGGTCTCTGGCGCGGCGGCGGCGCTGGTGGGGCAGGCGATCGGCCGTGGAGACCTCGATGGGGCCCGTCGTGAGGCGGCCGCCGCGTTCGTGATTGGCGTGGGCTCGATGGCGATCGGCGCGGTGCTGTTCCTGGCCTTGCCGCGGTTGCTCGCGTCCGCCTACACGCCCGATCCCGCGACGCTGGCGGTGGCGGTGGCACTCATTCCCATTGCGGGGGCCTTTCAGCTCTTCGATGGCACCCAAGCGGTCGCGGGGGGTGTGCTGCGTGGGAGCGGTGACACCCGATGGCCGGCGGTGATGCACTTCGCGGGCTTCTGGGGCTTCGGCGTGCCGACCAGTTGGTGGCTCGGCCTGCACACCCCGCTGGGCGCGCGTGGCTTGTGGTGGGGCCTGGTCGCGGGGCTCGCGGCGGCGGCGGTGTTGCAGGTGCTCCGCGTGCGCCGTCGGCTGTCGGGCCCAGTCAGTCGAACGACGGTGTGATCGTCAGTTCGGCTTGATCGGACGACCGCCGACGTTGCGCTTCGTGTAGATCAGCAGCAGGCCATTGATGCCGAGCGATCCGAAGCGCTGCTGCGCATCGGACGGCGTGAGGATGGCAATCGCCTCGATCAGGAAGGGATCCAGATCGTACACGGTGTTGCTGGGCACGTTGTCGACCATCGTCGGAATGCACACGGTGCCGCGCAGCATCACACAGTTCACGCGACCGTTCGCCGACTTGAGCGTGACGCCGGACGCATTCATCGGACGCAGCAGATCGCCGAAGTTCAACGCCGAAGGCACGTAGGCCGCGAAGTCGTCGAGCGCATAGAAGCGCGCCGTTTGCGGCACGCCCAGTTCACGCATCCGCTCGCGCCGCGTCGCGCGAACCTCGACGGCGCTCAGTTCGCGCGCAGGGGCGCGCACGAACACCATCCACGGCACGGCCGGATCGTCCGGGGCCTCATTGCCGGTGCGGAACGTGATCGGCATCCCGAGCTTGCGGATGCACAGCAGATCGCTGAGGTCTGCGCGATATCCCAGCGGCGCGACGCCGGCGGCATCGGTCGTCCCGGTGGCGCGGACGCGCCCGGTGGAGTCGAGCAGCGACACGATCGCGTTGGGGACGAGCGAGCCCGTCGCCTCGTCGACCACTCGAATACGCGACACCGGCGTCCCGACGAAGGTCCCGCGCGGGGCGGCGGTCGGGCACTGGCGTGCCCGCCGCTCGAGGGCGGTGAGCGCGGCTTCGGTCGGCACGGTATGGTCGTAGCTGACCTCTTCGCCCGGCTCGACGGTGAATGCCGGAGAGAAGGATCCCGGGAAGCGGGACGCCGTGACGCGCAGCCAGAAGGTACCGGCGCCGCCGACGTCGATCTTGTAGCGGCCGTCGAGTGCGGCCACCGAGGAGGCGATCCGGTTGCCCGAGGTATCCACGAGAACCACGACCGCGCCAGCCGCGAGTGCACCGGTGGGTTCACGAACCACGCCCGAGATCACCTGGGCACTGGCCGCGAGCGGCACCAGCATCGCGGCGAGTACCGCGCCGTGTACCGCGCCAAGCGCGGCGCGACGGATGCCGCGTTCGGCGACGCCCGAGGCGCGGCGCCGGGGGATCAGACGCCCTTCTCCTGCAGGAGCGCCATAAACTCGGCCGGTGACTGCAGTGCCAGCAGTCGATCAGGCACATCGGCTTCCTTCGAGAACTGCGCGATCTTGCCGAGCACCGGGAGATACTGGTTCGACACTTCCAGCGGTGGCGCCACGATCAAGAAGAAGAACTGGACCGGCTGATCGTCGATCGCCTTGAAGTCCATCCCCGATCGCTTGCGGCCAAACGCGACGCGCAGCTTGGACACGACGAGCGAGCGGCAGTGCGGGATCGCGATCCCACGGCCGATGCCGGTCGAGCCGAGGTTCTCCCGGCGCTTGAGCATCTTGAAGAGCATCTGATCGGATCGCTCGTCGAGACCGAGCAGCCCAATGAGCTCCTTGAGGATGTCGTCCTTCGTCGTGCCGTCGAGCTCGAGCTTGATGGCGTCTTCGGAAAAGAACTCGCGCAGTTCCATTCGAGGAATCGTAGCCGGAGCGCGCAAGTGCTGTCAAATCTTCACGTTGCGGCGTTTTCCGGGGGTGGCTAGACTCCCTTCGTGGCCTCGTTCCCGATCCCGCTCCCGCACACGGTACCCCTGTACCTCGCCCCGATGGCCGGGGTGTCGGAGTCCCCCTTCCGGCAGCTCTGCCGGCGGTACGGGGCCGACGTGGTCGTCACCGAGTTCCTGTCGGCCGAAGGGATCCGCCGCGAGAACGAGGCAACCCTGTCCAAACTCCGCTTCTCGCCGGAAGAGCATCCGATCGGCGTCCAGATCTTCGGATCCGAGCCGGCGGCGATGGCGGACGCGGCCGCGCTGGTGACCGACGTGTTTCACCCGGACTTCGTCGATATCAACTTCGGCTGCCCGGTCAAGAAGGTGGTGAAGCGGAACGGCGGCTCGGGCTGTCTGCGGGATCTCGGGCTGGTCCAGGAGATCATTCGGGCGGTGTCGCGCGCCACGCCGTTGCCGGTGACGGTCAAGGTGCGCAGTGGCTGGTCGGAGGAGATGCGCGACCCGGTGACGATTGCGCTCCGCTGCCAGGATGCCGGTGCCAAGGTACTCACGCTGCACCCCCGCACGCGGACGCAGATGTACACCGGCTCGGCCCGCTGGGAGGAGATCGCGGCAGTCGTGGATGCCGTGGACATTCCCGTGCTCGGCAACGGGGACATCAAGCAGGCCACTGATGTGCTGCGGATGCTCGAGCTCACCAAGGCGGCGGGCATCATGATCGCGCGCGGCTCCTTCGGGCAGCCGTGGATCTTCGACCAGGCGCGCGATCTGATGAGCGGTCGGCCGATGCGGCCCGCGCCGGGCGTGGAGGAGCGCTTCAGCATCGCGCTCGAACACGCGCGGCTGGTCCTCGCCTATGAGGCGGATCCGCAGGGCGCCGCCGTGGAGTTCCGCAAGCACCTCGGCTGGTACGTGAAGGGCCTGCCGAACTCAGGAGAACTGCGTCGGCAGCTGCACGCGGTGACGACCTTCGGCGAGATCGAGGGGATCTTCGAGTCGTATCTCCGGAGCCCGTGGGCGGAGGGGGCGGTCGCGTGAATCGAGATCGCGCCCTCGAGTTGCTCGGCGCCGTGGCGACGGGCCAGGTCGCTCCCGAAGCGGCCATCGAGCATTTCGCGGCGCCTCCGGTCGAAGCGTTGGGCTTCGCCAGCGTCGATACCCACCGCGCCCTTCGGCAGGGCTACCCGGAGGTCATCTTCGCGCAGGGGAAGACCGTCGAGCAATTGCTCGGCATCGCCGAGCGGCTCGCCGCGCACGGCGACGGCTTCCTCGCGACGCGCACAAGCGCGGAGCAGCGCGCCGCGGTGCTCGAGCGATTTCCCGACGCGCTCGTGCACGATGTCGCGCGCACCGCGTGGCTCCCGGGGCGGCATCCGGTGCCGCGGGGCACGGGCACAGTGTGCGTCGTGACCGCCGGCACCACGGACTTGCCGGTCGCCGAGGAGTGCGCGGTGACGCTCGCCGCCCTCGGCAATGACGTCGCGCGAATCACCGATGTCGGGGTGGCGGGCATTCACCGCGTCCTCGCGCACGTCGAAGCGCTGCGGTCCGCGCGCGTGACGATCGTGGTGGCCGGGATGGACGGCGCGTTGCCCTCGGTGGTGGGTGGACTCGTCGCGGGGCCGGTGATTGCCGTGCCGACGAGCGTGGGGTACGGTGCGGCGTTCGGTGGGGTCGCGCCGCTCCTGACGGCGCTCAACAGCTGCTCGGCGGGTGTGGTGGTGGTGAACATCGACAACGGCTTCGGCGCTGCCGTCGCCGCCTCACGCATCACGCACGCCTGATCCAATGACCGCGGTGCTCGGCACGCTCCTCGTTGCGGCGGTGCTGAGCCTGGCCTTCGTCGTCGCGCGCCTCCTGCAACAGGAGCGCCTGCTGCTCGAACAACGGCACCGCACCGAGCAGTTGCAGTCGCTGCTCTCGGACGGCTCGGTGCGCGCCTCGCGGGGCCTTCGCGTGGCGGCCACGCCGGCCGATCTCGGGGATCGCGGCGACCCGCTGGGCGATGTGCTGTTGCTCGTGCGCGATGCGCTCGGCGCCGCCGAGGTGACCTACTGGCGTCGGCGCGCTGACGGCTCACTCGCCCCGTTCTCGTCGACCCGCGGCACCGCCACACCGGAACTGGACGATGCACTGCCGCTCGCGCAGTGGGCGGACACCGAGGGAATGACCACGGTCGACGCGTCGAAGGACGATGCGCAGATCGCCGCCACACCGGTCCCGGGCACGCCGGGGCTCGAGACCCGGGGCGCACTGGTGGTGCGTGCGGCGGGCACATTTCCGTTGGAGCGCGGGCAGGTCAAGCGGCAACTGGAGTCCTACGGCGCGGTCGCGGCGCGCGTCCTGACCCTGCTCGAATCGCAGCGCGCGATGTCGCATCAGAACAGCGTCATCCGCTCGTTGTTGAATGCGTCGCAGGACTTTGCGGGCCACCGGAATGCGGAGCGACTGGCGGAACGCATCTGCGAGACCGCGGTCGCGATCGTCGGTGCCCACCGCGCCGCGCTCGTGCGCTGGGATGCGGCCCGCGCGAGCGGGCAGGTGGTGGCGGTATCGCTCGGACATCCGGTGACCGCCGGGCAGGTGGTCAGCCCTATCTCGGCGACCGGTGAAGCGTGCGCGGAGTTGCGCACCGTCGTCTGGCAGGACGCGCCCACGGCCGTTCGCGGGATGCCCGTGTTTGCGCCCGGCGAGCCGGCGTGGCGCACCGGATCCTTGGCCGCACTGCCCCTGCCGCGCGGGCGCTCCGTGCTCGGCGCCCTCGTGGTCGAGTCGGATCAACCGAGTGCGATGCGCGAGCTCGCGATTCGCAACCTCGGCCTGCTGGCGGCCATTGCCGTCGCGCCGCTCGAATCGTTGTGGGACTACGAGGAGGTCGAGCGCCGCGCGCGAACCGACGCGCTCACCGGCGTGTGGAACCGCCGACACTTCGAAGCGGAGCTGGATCGCTGGCTGGGGCAGATCGACCGCTACGGCGGCGCGATCTCGCTGGTGATGTGCGATGTCGACCACTTCAAAAGCGTCAACGACACACACGGGCATGAGGTCGGCGACGCCGTGCTGCGGCACGTGGCGGGCATCCTGCGCGACGGCGCGCGCACCGTGGACGTCGTGGCGCGCCTCGGTGGCGAGGAATTCGGCGTGCTGCTGCCCAGCACGCCAGCGGACGGCGCCGCTGAAGTGGCCGAGCGTCTCCGGGCCGCCCTCGAAACCCATCCACCGCGCCTGCCCGGTGGCGCGCTGTTGACCGTTACGGCGTCTTTTGGCGTGGCGAGCCACCCCGTGCCGGTGTCGAAGCGCGATGGCCTCGTGGCGGCCGCAGATGCCGCGCTCTACGCGGCCAAGCGGGCGGGCCGAAATCGCGTCGAAATCGCCCCCGGCTGACTGGAACTCCCCCCGGCGGCGGGGTACCATTCCCGTGTACTTCGGGGGCGACCGGTTTCGATTGTGTCGGTGACCTCGGGGGTGCGTGCCCAGCTGGCCGAGAAGCTGGTAAAACACTTGGCACATCACAAACGCCAACAACAACCTGGCGCTCGCCGCGTAAGCTTCGGCTTACCTCGGCAGTGCTCAGGCGGAAGCCCTCCCGGGGCGGCTGCCTGAGTATCGCAAATCCGGGATAGTGCGTCGTTACGCCTTCGGGCGGCGCGCGAAACTCAAGCGGGCTCATTCGTCGGTCGGCCGCCTGCGGGCCAGCTGACGAAGACATTCAACCGCAGGATACGCACGTAGAGCTCTGGGCAATCCGTAGCAAGACGGGAGTTCGACTCTCCCCGCCTCCACTGCCGCAACGACAACGGGCCGCCTCCCTCAGGAGACGGCCCGTTGTCGTTGGGACACGGCACCGATTACCGCAGCGCGGGCCGGTAGATGTTCGTGCCCAGCGTCCGGATGGCCGCACGGGGAGGCGCCACCGGCTCTTCGATCAACCGCACCTTGAGCCCGGCCGAGAGCTGCTGCTGCACGCTCGGCAGGAAGATCGCGAGCGGCATCGTGTACGGGTCCGCCGCCGCGTAGTTGACGGTATAGCCCATATCCTGCAGCGAACCGATCGTGAGGCGCGAGAGCGGCATCGGGACGCCGCCGCCTTCCGAGAAGCCGGTCATCAGTTCGGTGTTGAAGCCGATCGCGATGCGGTCCGACGCGGTGGAACCCGGTGTGCCGGGCCCCTGGCTGTTCTCGAGCCAGTGACCGTTGGCCGTGCCGCAACCGTTGGTGTTCTCGACCGCCACCGGCGAATTGGCGACGCCACCGATCGCGCCGAGTTCGCGTCGGGCATTGGCGCCGATGTATCGCGTGTCGGTCGCGCGATTGGTGCAGTCAGGCGACGGCACCGGGTCGGTGAGGAAGCCCATCGGGTTCCAGAACGTCCCGAGACCAAGCACGTGCCCCATCTCGTGCAGAATCACGGATTCGAACGTGCCGTTGGCAATGAGGTTGTTGACGTCGTCGGAGTCGAAGCGCATACCACCGGCGATCGTCAACTCACCCGGTCGCACGATGCCCGACGTCGTGCCACGGTAGAAGCACGGGCCGGCCGAACCGAGCACGCGGCCTACACCGTCGATCGGCACGATCGACGCGTAGATGCGGACGTTCGGGATGTCGTAGGTGCCCGGCGCAATCGTCGCGCCCACGCAGGTCGTGCTGCTCGTGATCTGGAGGCGGGCCGGCGGCAGGGAGCCGACGATCACCTGCGCCCAGCGGTCAGCGGCGCGCTCGAAGGCCTGCTTGATCGTTGCCGACGGCTCGACGGTATAGACCACTTCGATGCAGAAGTCGCCCGCGCCGGCGTTGCCGGTGGCGGTGGCCTGCAGCGTCGTGTTCTGCACCGTGGCGCGAATGGACTTGCGGCCAGCCGCGGGGCCCGTCGTCCACCCGCCGAGACGGGCCTGCCCAAGGATGTCCGTGGTCACCGTCGCGCCGGTGAGGACGCCGCCCGCATCATCGACGATCGAGAAGTTCACCGTCGCGTTGCGCACCGGATTGCCGAACGCATCGGCAACCGTAGCCACCGGCAGCGAGCCGACCGAAACGGCCCCGTTGACCGGCAATCCGATGCAGGCGCTGGGCGTCAGGGACAGCGACGCCGCAGCACCGGCCGTGGCGACACCGTCGAGATTGACCTGACTGACCGCGGCATTCTGGTTGGGGAACCACGCCGTCACGCGGTGCGCGCCGACGCGGCGCCCGATCCGAAGCGGAATCGTCGCCACGCCCAAGCTGTCCGTCTGGACGCGCGCCGTCGACGCGGCGCCGATGAAGCTCGAATTGAGACGGCCGAAGGGCACCGTGTCGACGACGAAGGTCACCGAGTCGCCGGCCACCGGGTTGCCGAAGGCATCGAGCAGGCGCACCGCCGGCTGCGGCGTCACCAGTTCGAACGCCGGGGCGGTGAAGGCCGTCGCCGAAACCGGCTGCAGCACGAGGCCGCCCTGCGCCCGCGTGAGCGCGCGGAAGACCACGCTGTCGGCCACGCCGGCCACCTTGGCGACCAGCCGCTGCGCGGTGACGCGACGACCCAGATTCCAGCCCGTGGGCGACGCATTGCCTTGCGCATCGGTCAGGACGGAGCCACCGACCACGGTGCCCGATGCCGTGTCGGCCGGCGTGAACGTGACACGCGCGTTCTCGACCGGACCACCGCCGGCGTCGAGCACGCGGACGACAGGGGTGCGAGGAATGGCCACCGCGATGTTGGCGACTTGGGAGTCGCCGGAGACCTTGCGAATGCTGGCCGGCGTGCCGGACGGGTCAGTGCTCTCATCGCAGGCAGAGACCGCCACGAGGGCGGACAGCAGGGCGGGAGCGGCGAGGCGACGGATCAGGAGCACGGGAACGGGGCGAAAGAAGACAAGACGTCGACCAGAGAAACATCCCAAACGTGTCACGGACTGCGCAACCCGCGCCGTGACCTAGCGCACGTTGCGGGCGGCGAAAGTGACAATCGCCGCCCGCAGAGAACCGGTTCAGCCCAGCGCTTGTGCCGCGTGGGCCGCGGCCAGCCGAGCGACCGGGACACGGAACGGAGAGCACGAGACGTAGTCCAACCCCATCTCGTGGCAGAGGCGCACCGACTGCGGCTCGCCGCCGTGTTCGCCGCAAATACCGGTCTTGAGGCCCGGCCGGGCCTCTCGGCCGTCGACGACCGCAAACCGGATCAGCTTGCCGACCCCGTGCGGGTCCAGCACCTGGAAGGGGTCGGTGGGGAAGATGCCCTTCTCGATGTAGGCCGGCAGGAAGCGGCCGGCATCGTCGCGGGACAGGCCGTAGGTCGTCTGCGTGAGGTCGTTGGTGCCGAACGAGAAGAAGTCGGCGGCCCGCGCAATGTCACCGGCCGTGAGGGCCGCGCGCGGAAGCTCGATCATCGTCCCGACGTGATAGTTCACGTGCTCGTGCATCGCGCTCATCACCTGCAGCGCCGTTTCGTCGATCACGCGGCGCTGATGGTGCAACTCTTCGACCGAGGCGACCAGCGGCACCATGATCTCGGGATGCACGTCGATGCCGCGGCGTCGGCACTTGAGGGCGGCCTCGAAGATCGCCCGCGTCTGCATTTCGGTGATCTCGGGATAGATGATGCCCAGGCGGCAACCGCGATGCCCGAGCATCGGATTGACTTCGCGCAGCCCTTCGACGATGCGGCCCAATTCCGTCCGCGCAATCCCGAGCTGCCGAGCGAGATGCTTGGACTCCTCGCCGCCGTGCGGCAGGAACTCGTGCAGCGGCGGATCCAGGAGACGAATCGTCACCGGGTAGCCATCCATCGCCTCGAAAATGCCTTCGAAGTCGGCGCGCTGCATCGGCAGCAGCTGCGCCAACGCGCGACGGCGACCGGCTTCGTCGCGGGCGACAATCATCTCACGCATCGCGTGAATCCGTTCGCCCTCGAAGAACATATGCTCCGTCCGGCAGAGGCCGATGCCCTCCGCCCCGAAGGCGCGCGCGACGCGCGCATCCTTCGGCGTGTCGGCGTTCGCGCGCACACGCAGTCGACGCCGCTCGTCCGCCCAGCCGAGCAACTGCGAGAACGCCCGGTGCAGCGGGGCCTCCTCGGGCCGCAACGTGCCGTTGATGACCCGCACGATCTCCGAGGGCACCGTCGGCAGGTGATCGGCGAAGACGCGTCCGGTGGCGCCGTCGAGCGTCAGCCAGTCGCCCTCCTGAATCGTGAGGCCGGCCACGTGCAGGCGCTTGTGCCGAATGTCGATCTCGAGCTCCTTGCACCCGACGATCGCGCACTTGCCCATCCCACGGGCCACCACGGCCGCGTGCGACGTCATTCCTCCCCGCGCGGTCAGCACCGCCTTGGCGGCCACGATGCCGTGGAAGTCTTCCGGCGTCGTTTCCTCGCGGACCAGTACGACGTGTTCCCCCTGCGCGGCCCGCGATTCGGCGACGTCGGGATCGAACACGGCAATGCCGCTCGCCGCACCAGGCGAGGCCGGCAGTCCGACCGCGATCGGCGTCGCGCGCACCGCCGGGTCGATTACCGGATGGAGCAGCTGATCGAGATGCTCGGCCTTCACACGCTCGACGGCATCGTCGCGCGTGATCAGGCCTTCCTTCACCATATCGGTCGCGATCTTCACCGCCGCCGCCGCCGTGCGCTTGCCGGTACGGGTCTGCAGCAGGTGCAGGGTCCCGCGCTCGACGGTGAACTCGAGGTCCTGCATCTCGCGGAAGTGCCGCTCGAGCGTGTCCTGCACCTGCATCAGGTCCACGTAGGCCTGCGGCAGGGCGTCCTTCATCTCCGCGATCGGCAGCGGATCGCGAATGCCGGCGACGACATCCTCGCCCTGAGCATTGACGAGGAACTCGCCGTAGAACACGCGCTCGCCGGTCGAGGGATCGCGGGTGAACGCGACACCGGTCCCGGAGTCGTTGCCCATATTGCCGAACACCATCGCGACGACGTTCACCGCCGTGCCCCAGGTGTCGGGGATCGCGTTGACGCGGCGATAGTCCACCGCCTTCTTGAGGTTCCACGAGCGCCAGACGGCCTCGATCGCGCCCCAGAGCTGCACGCCGGGGTCCATCGGGAACTCCTTCCCGGTGCGACTCCGCACGAGGGCGAGATACTCGCGCGTGAGGTCCTTGAGCGCGTCGGCGGGCAGTTCCGCGTCGGTCTGCACCTGGGCGAGTCGCCGCTTCGCCGAGAGCAGATCCTCGAAGTCGTGATGCGGCACATTGAGCACGACGTCGCTGTACATCTGCAGAAAACGACGGTACGAGTCCCACGCAAAGCGCGGATTACCAGTCTGCTGCGCCAGCCCCTCGACCGCCTCGTCGTTCAGACCGAGGTTGAGGATGGTCTCCATCATCCCCGGCATCGAGCTCGGCGCACCCGAACGCACCGAGACCAGCAGCGGATTCGCGGAGTCGCCGAAGCGCTTGCCGGCCGCAGCTTCGAGTCGCGTGATGTGCTCCGCGGTCTCGGCACGGAGGGCATCCGAAATCTTGCCATCACGCAGATACGTGATGCACGCGCTGCACGCGATGGTGAACCCCGGGGGGACCGGGACACCGAGCGTGGTCATCTCGGCGAGGTTCGCCCCCTTGCCACCGAGGGTCATCTTGTCGGCAGCAGACCCTTCGGCGGAACCGTTTCCGAAGAAATAGACGAGCTTGGCCACAGGCATCAACGACGGCGGAGGGAAACGAGATCGCTCGCGGGAGGCGGCGTAGGATAATCGCCCGAGAAACAGGCGTGGCAGAACCCATCAGGCCCGCCGGGCACGGCGGCCAGCATACCATCGAGACTCAGATAGCCCAGCGAGTCGACGCCGATCTCGCGCGCGATCTCCTGCGTATCGAGTCGCGCGGCAATCAGTTCTTCGCGATTCGGCGTGTCGATGCCGTACCAGCACGGCCCGGTGACCGGCGGCGAGGAGACGCGCATATGCACCTCCAGCGCACCGGCTCCACGAATCAGCTGCACCAGTCCGCGCGTGGTGGTGCCACGCACGATCGAATCGTCGACCATCACGACCTTCTTGCCTTCGAGCAATTCGCGCACGGGGTTGAACTTCACTTTCACCTTCGCCGCGCGCCCGCCTTGCGTGGGGGCAATGAATGTCCGACCCACGTAGTGATTGCGGATCAGGGCCAGTTCGTACGGCACCCCGGACGCCTCGGCGAAGCCCAGCGCCGCGGAGTTCGACGAATCCGGCACCGCGAAGACCAGATCGGCCCCGGGCGCCGGCTGCTCCTTGGCGAGTTGCCGGCCGAGGGCCCGGCGCGCGCGATCGACCGAGCCACCGAACACCCGGCTGTCGGGTCGGGCGAAGTACACGTACTCGAACACGCAGCGATGCGCCGCCGCCTGCCCGAGCGTTCCCACCGTTTCGAGCGCGCCTGGCGTCAACCGCGCGATCTCACCGGGCTCGAGGTCGCGGATGTACTGCGCGCCGACGATGTCGAGCGCGCAGGTTTCGCTGGCGGCCACCCACGAGTCGCCCAAGCGGCCGATCGCCAGCGGGCGCCAGCCGCGCGAGTCCCGCACGGCGTACAGCGTGTCATCGAGCAGAATCAGCAGCGAATACGAGCCCTCGAGGCCCGCCAGCGCTTCCTTGATGCGATCGGCCGGAGCCGACGCACGCGCGCGTGCCAGGCGATGCACGATCACCTCGGTGTCCTGCGTCGACGAGAAAATCGCCCCACTCTCCTCGAGCTCGCGACGGATCTCGAGGTGATTGACCAGGTTGCCGTTGTGCGCCACGGCAATGTGGCCGCCGCGTGCCCGTGCAAGAATCGGCTGTGCATTCTCGAGCGAGCGACCGCCGGCGGTTGCGTACCGAGTATGCCCGATCGCCACGTGGCCGCGGACGCCCTTGAGCTCACCGTCCGCGAGACCCTCCGAGACGAGGCCAAGCGCCCGCGCGGCGTGCGCGGCGCCATCGGCGTCCACGGCCACGATACCGGCCGCCTCCTGGCCGCGGTGCTGCAGCGAGTACAAGCCAAGGTGGGCGAGAGCCGCCGCATCGGCGTGTCCGCTGACTCCAAAGATGCCGCACATAGGTCAGACAGCTCCGGAGGCGTCGGACGACGCCGCACGCGCCATTCGACGGGGGATTGACTCGTGGAACGCGTCCGCGAGCGTCGCGACCGGGGCGGACCAGGTCCGGCCGTGGCTCGCCACCCGCAGCGTCGCGTCGTCGGTCACCTGACCGATCACCCGCGCCGGCACACCGTGCGCCGCCGCCAGCGTCAGCACGTCCTGCGCGCGAGCCGTCGAGAGCACCACGCGGCCCTGCGCCTCACCGAACAGCACGGCGCGTTCCGGATGGGCATTCCACGCCGACAGATCGATCGTTGCGCCGCGCAGCGACTCGCGCTGGACCACGCAGGCCTCCGCCACCGCCACGGCCAGCCCGCCGTCGGACACATCGTGCGCCGAGCGCACGTGGCCGGCGGCGATTGCCGCGTGCAGCAGGCCGAGGAGCCGCTTCTCGTGGGCCAGATCAACCCGTGGCGGCTGCCCAGCCACCAGCCCGTGAATGGTGTTCAGGTACTCGCTGCCGCCGAGCTCGTCGGTGCACTCGCCGAGGAGCACGATCGCGTCGCCGGCCGCAGCAAAGCCCGAGCGCGTCACGTGATCGAGCGACTCCACAATGCCCACCATTCCCACGGTCGGCGTGGGGTACACCGGGCCGAGCGGTGACTCGTTGTAGAGCGACACGTTGCCGCCCGTCACCGGCGTCTCGAGCGCACGGCAGGCCTCGCCCATCCCCGCGACGGCTTCCACCAACTGGTAGAAGGTCTCGGGCTTCTTCGGATTGCCGAAGTTGAGGTTGTTCGTGATGGCACGCGGGATGGCGCCGGCGCACGCGACGTTGCGCGCGGCCTCGGCGACCGCGATCCGCGCGCCCATCCGGGGTTCGAGGTACACGTAGCGCCCGTTGCAGTCGGTGCAGAGCGCGACCGCGCGGTTGGTGCCGGGCAGATGCACCACGGCGGCGTCGCTCCCCGGGCCCACCATCGTGCTGGCGCGCACCGTCGAGTCGTACTGCCGATAGGCCCACGCCTTGCTCGCGATCGTCGGCGTCGCCAGCAACTGCGTGAGCGTCCACGCGGGATCCGCTTCCTCCGTCTTTGGCGCCACGGCGTGCACGTCGCGCTGCCGCAGCGCCGCGATGGCGGCGGACTCCTTGGCCTCAGGGGTGTAGGTCGGGCAGTCGGTCACCAGGCGGATCCCGGGGAATTCCGCCACCACGCGATCGCCTTCGGTCACGCGATACACCGGTTCCGCAATCACTTCGCCGATGACTTCGGCCAGCAGGTCCCACTTCTCGAGAATGGCGCGGACCTGAGCTTCGGCGCCGCGCTTGGCGACGACCAGCATCCGCTCCTGGGACTCGCTGAGCAGCAGTTCGTACGGTGTCATCCCCGCTTCACGGGCGGGCACCTTGGTCGTGTCGATCGTGACGCCAACGTCGCCGCGCGCGGCCATCTCGGCCGAGGAACTCGTGAGCCCCGCCGCACCCATATCCTGAATCGCAACGATGTGCCCAGACTTGATCAGCTCGAGCGACGCTTCGAGGAGCAGCTTCTCGGTGAACGGGTCGCCGACCTGCACCCGCGGGCGCTTGGCCTCGTTCTCGTCCGACAGATCTTCCGATGCGAAGGACGCCCCGTGAATGCCGTCGCGGCCCGTCCGCGCACCCACCGCGATGATCGGGTTGCCCACGCCCTCGGCGACCGCCCGGATCAGTTCGTCTTCGCGCAGCAGACCCACGCACATCGCGTTGACGAGCGGGTTGCCCTCGTAGGACGGATCGAAGACGATCTCGCCGCCAACGGTCGGCACGCCGACGCAGTTACCGTAGTCGCCAATGCCTTTGACTACGTTCGCGAAGAGCCAGCGAACCCGCGGCGAGTCGAGCGAGCCGAAGCGCAGCGAGTTGAGCAGTGCAATCGGCCGCGCGCCCATCGTGAACACGTCGCGCAGAATCCCGCCGACGCCCGTGGCGGCGCCCTGATAGGGCTCGACCGCGCTCGGATGGTTGTGCGACTCGATCTTGAACGCGATCGCCAACCCGTCGCCGACGGAGATCACGCCGGCGTTCTCGCCCGGGCCCTGCAGGACCCACGGGGCTTCGGTCGGCAAGGTGCGCAGTTGCGGACGCGAGTGCTTGTAGGAGCAGTGCTCGCTCCAGAGCGCACTCACCACGCCCAACTCGGTGAACGTCGGCGTCCGGCCGAGCATGGCGACCAGCTTCTCGTACTCGCCGGCGGTCAGCCCGTGTTCGGCGACCAGGGCAGGGGTGATCTCCGGATCCCCGGGACGCGGGGCAACGGCAGTGACAGTCACAGGACGGGGGCCAAAGACGGGAAGAACAGGGCGGGGGCGGGCCTGCGACTCAACGACCGATCAGCTTCGACAGGAAGCCACCGAGCGACTTCTGCTCCACACGGAGCAGCGCTTCGAGCTCACCGGCGTCGAGCCAGATGCCCTGACACTTCGGGCAGATGTCGATCATCACGCCGTGGTACTCGCGCGTTTCCAGCACTTCACCGTCCACCGGGCAGCGGCGCACGGACGTCTCGGCACTCCGCGCGGTCTCGCGGCGCTCGCGCAACTCGGCGAGCAGCTCGAGATCTTTCTGCTTGAAGTAGTCCTGCTCGGTATTCGACGGCTTCTCGAAATCGGTCATGGTCGGCGGTCTCGGATTCAGGCGGCAACAGTGGACAACAGGCTTTCGAAGAGCGGGCGACCATCGGTCGAACCCACCCGCGCGTCGAGCGCCCGCTCGGGGTGCGGCATCATGCCCAGGACATTGCCCGCGGCGTTGCGAATGCCGGCAATGGCGTGCAACGAACCGTTCGGCGTACGCGCATCGTCGCGGGTGCCGTCCGGACGGACGTACCGGAACACGACCCGCCCCTCGCCCTCGAGGCGTTCGATCGTGTCGGCATCGGCCGTGAAGCGCCCGTCGCCGTGCGCGATCGGAATGCGCAGCAACTGGCCGGCGGCGTAGCGGTCGGTCCAGCGCGTCGCGGTGGTCTCGACCCGCAGCGTGACGGTTTCGGCGCGGAACTGCAGCGAGTCATTGCGGAGCAGCGCGCCCGGCAGGAGCTGCGCCTCGCAGAGAATCTGGAACCCGTTGCAAATGCCGATCACCGGTCCGCCCGCGTGCGCGAAGCGAACGACTTCCTGCATGATCGGCGCGAAGCGCGCGATGGCGCCGGCCCGGAGGTAGTCGCCGTACGAAAAGCCGCCGGGCAAGATGATCGCTTCGACGCCCTGGAGGTCGTGCGCCTTGTGCCACAACGCCACGGCCGTGCCACCGAAGTGCTCGACCGCGCGCCGAGCATCCTCGTCGCAGTTCGACCCGGGAAAGGTGACGACGCCGACCTTCACGCGGCCTCCGTCACCGACGCGATCTCGTAGTCCTCGGTCACCGGATTCGCGAGCAGCTTCCCGCACATCGCGCGGAGCTGTCGTTCGGCGTCCGCGGCGTCCGTCGCCGCCACGTCGACGACCAAATGCCGTCCGGCACGGACCTCGTCGACGGCCGCGAAGCCGAGCGCGTGCAACGCGTCGGCAATCGCCTTGCCTTGCGGGTCGAGGATGCCCTTGCGGGGGACGATGTGAACGGCAACGCGGAACCGGCGACTCATCAACGGGAATCCTCGGAAAGAATCGGGCGTGAAGCAGTGGGGGTGCTGCCGTCGCGCGGACGACGGCGGCGCCGCCGGCGACGTGGGGCGTCGTCCGGCAGTGAATCAGAGAAATCGTCGCCGTCGCCGTCCCCATCATCGGACGGCAAGCGGTCGAGCAACCCAAGGACGACGGTGCGGACCAAGCCCCAGGTGATGTAGAGCATCGCCGCAGGGAAGAAGAACTCCTTCGGCAGGAACAGCACGCCGAACACGGTGGCAATGACCATGCCGGTGCCGACCATATGCCGCCACGTGCGGAACCCGATCAGCGGCGCCGAGGCATACTGCACCTGCGAAATCATCAGGAAGCCCAGGCCCGCCATCAGCCAGCGCATCACGACCTGCCAGGGCAGGTCGCCGATGATGGTCTCGTAGTACCACGGCGTCTGGCTGAACCAGTAGTACGTGGCGAGCGTCCCGCCCGCCGCTGGCGACGGCAGCCCCGTGAAATGGGTCTTCTTGCGTCCGGCCTGCTCGACGTTGAAGCGCGCGAGCCGCATCACCGCGCACGCCGAGTACAGGAACACGAACACCCAGTCCCACCCGGTGCGATTGAGCACCGCGAAGTACATCAGCAGCGCCGGCGCGAGCCCGAACGTGATCGCATCGACGAGCGAGTCGAGCTCCTCGCCGAAGCGGCTCCCCGAGCGCGTGGCGCGCGCCACCCGACCGTCGAGCGCGTCGCAGACCCCACCGAACACGATGTAGCGCCCGGCCTCCACATACTCGCCACGCGATGCGGCGACGATCGCGAAGATGCCGAAGAACAGGTTCGCCAGCGTGAACCCGTTCGGCAGCATCACGACGGCGCGCCGCATCGGCCGGCGATCGTTGGGAGGCAGTGGAGCGCTCACGCGGACGGCAGATTCGCGATGACCGTCGTGCCGGCGACCGTCTTCTGCCCCAGCGCCACCTGCACGCTGGCGTCGAGCGGCAGGTACACGTCCACGCGCGAGCCGAAGCGGATCAGTCCCATCCGCTGTCCCTGCGCCACCACGTCGCCGACCTTCGAATAGGTCACGATGCGGCGGGCGATCAGACCGGCGATCTGCGTGAAGAGAATCTTGCGACCGTGGCTCTCCATCCCGACCGCGCTCTGCTCGTTCTCCAGCGAGGACTTGGCGTCCGCGGCATTCAGGAACTTGCCGGGCAGGTACTTCGTGAAGGCGACCGTGCCGTCCACCGGATACCGGTTCACGTGCACGTTGAAGACGTTCATAAAGATCGACACGCGGCGCGCCTTGCCCTTCAGAAACTCGGGCTCGTCCACCTCGGTGATCATGATGACCTTGCCGTCGGCCGGCGAGATGACCGTGTTCGCCCCTCGCGGCCCCTCCCGCTCGGGATCGCGGAAGAACGCAATCACCCAGATCGTCAGCAGCGTCAGGATCACCGCCAGCGCCAGGCCGAGCGTGTCCGGCTCGCCCCGCGACAGGGCCAGCGCCTCGTAGCCGACCACCGGAATGGTTAGCGCCAACCCCAGGGTGATGAACGGCAGTCCTTCCTTGGCAACCTTCACTCAGTACTCCACGGGGAAGGGCTCCCCGGTCAAAAGGCGATAGGCGTCGCGGTACCGCACACTGGTCGCGTCGACGACCTCGGGCGGGAGGGTCGGCGGCGGGGCCTCGCCATTCCAACGACCGGCGAGCCGTTCCCGCTCCAACCAATCGCGGAGCGGTTGCTTGTCGAAGCTCGGCTGCGGCCCCCCAGGGGCGTACTCCGCCGCCGGCCAGAAGCGCGACGAGTCCGGCGTCATCACCTCGTCGATCAGGATCACGCGCCCGTCCCGCACGCCAAACTCGAACTTGGTGTCAGCGATGATGATCCCCCGCGCCGCGGCGAGATCTCGGCCAAACGTGTAGACCGCGCGCGACATTGCCTCGAGCTGCTTGGCGGTGTCGGCGCCGAGGCGCTCGGCCACGATGGCCGGCGTGATGTTCTCGTCGTGTCCTTCCTCGGCCTTGGTTGCCGGCGAAAACAGCGGCGGGTCGAAGCGGCTCGATTCGACGAGACCGGCGGCCAAGGGCTCCCCAGCCAGGGTGCCCGTCGTCTTGTACTCCTTCCACGCCGAACCGCTCAGGTAGCCGCGAATGACGCACTCGACCGGGATCACCTCGGCGCGCACGCTCAACATCGCGCGTCCCTTGAGCAGGGCTCGATGCGGTGCCAAGGCCGGTACGTCGGCAATGATCGCGTCGATGTCCGATGCCAGCATATGGTGCTCCACGACGCCGGCGGCGGCGAGCTGGCGCAACCACCACGCGGTGATCTGCGTCAGCACCGCGCCCTTGTGCGGAATCGGCTCGCGCATCACCACGTCAAAGGCGCTCACGCGATCCGTCGCCACGAGCAGCAGGCGGTCCTCGCCCACGGCATAGACATCACGCACCTTCCCGCGGCGGACGACGGGCAGCGGGAGGGCGGTGCTGGCCACGGCCGTCGTCATACGCGCACCTCGTCCGCCGCCGCGTCGGCACCGGCGGTGGCGAGGATCGGCTCCACCACTTCCGCCAAGAACTCATCGACTTGCGCCGCGGAGCGTCCGGTGAAGCGTTGCGGCGTCAGCGCGGAGCGCAGTTCGTCGAGCGGCACGCCGAACGCCGGGTCTGCCCCGAGCCGGTCGAGCATATCATTGGCGACCCCTTCGTCCTTTACGGCCCGGGCGGCGGCCACGCTGTGGCGCCGGATCACTTCGTGCGCCTCCTGCCGATCGCCACCCCGGCGCACCGCCTCGACGATCAGGACTTCGGTGGCCATAAACGGCAACTCGTCCCGCACGCGGGCGCGCACCCGCGCCGGATGGACCTCCAAGCCCGACGTGATGTTCTGCAACAGCACCAGAATGGCGTCCGTCGCGAGAAAACTTTCGGGGATCGCCAGTCGCCGGTTGGCGGAGTCGTCGAGCGTGCGTTCGAAGAACTGCACCGCGTGCGTCTGGTTCGCGTTGCTCTCGACACTCAGCACGTAGCGGGCGAGGGCATTGATGCGTTCGCTGCGCATCGGGTTGCGCTTGTAGGCCATCGCCGACGAGCCGATCTGCTCCTTTTCGAACGGCTCTTCGATTTCGCCGAAGGCCTGCAACATCCGGAGGTCGCCGGCGAACTTGGCGGCGCTCGCGGCGACGCCGGAGACCGCCTGCAGCACGAAGGCGTCGAGCTTCCGCGTGTACGTCTGGCCGCTCACCGGAATCGACGAGGCGAACTCCATCTTGGCAGTCACGCGGCGGTCGAGCTCGCGCACCTTCGCGTGGTCGCCGCCGAAGAGCTCGAGAAAGCTTGCCTGGGTGCCGGTCGTCCCCTTGACGCCGCGGAAGGGCAGGGTGGCGATGCGATGGTCGAGCTCGGCGATGTCGAGCACCAGATCCTGCATCCACAGGGTGGCGCGCTTGCCGACGGTCACCAGCTGCGCGGGCTGCAAGTGGGTGTAGCCGAGGCAGGGCTCGGCACGCCACTCGCGCGCGAAGGCCGCCAACTGCCGCAGGCACGCGACGAGCTTGGCGCGGAGCAACTGCAGTCCGCGTCGCATCTGAATCAAGTCGCCGTTGTCGGTCACGAAGGCCGACGTGGCGCCGAGATGAATGAACGGCTTGGCGCTCGGGGCCACGTCGCCAAAGGCGTGCACGTGCGCCATCACGTCGTGACGGAAGCGCTTCTCGTAGGCCGCGACCGCTGCGAAGTCGATATCGTCGAGGTGGGCGCGCATCTCGGCGAGCGCCGCCTCGGGGATGTCGACGCCGAGTTCGCGTTCGGCCTCGGCGAGCGCAAGCCAGAGCCGGCGCCACAGGCCGTGGCGCGTCTGCGCGGACCACAGCTGCAGCATCGCGGTGGACGCGTAGCGCTCGGAGAGCGGCGAAACGAAACGGTCGTGGCTCACTGGATCAGGAAGTCGGTCGTGTACACTTGGCCAGCTCGCTCGAAGAAGAGCCGGAACATCTGACGCCCGCCGGTCGACTGCAGCGCCCGCTGCACCGCCGCCGCGTCTTCGACGGGGGTGCGATTCACTTGCACGATCACATCCCCGGGCTGCAGGCCCAGTTCTTCCTGCACGCGCTGGCTGACCTGATACACCACTGCACCCCGGGCTGCGCGAATGCCGCGCTCGGCGCGAATGGCGGCCGTCAGGGTGACGAGTTCCAGCTCCTTGAGGACTTGGACCTTGGGGGCGCTGACTTCCGGCAAGTCGGCGACGGTCAGCGTCGCGGTGGTCTCCGCGCCGTCGCGCTTGTAGCGCACCGCCAACTGCTCGCCGGGCCGCGCTTCGAGCAACACCGCGTCCCAGTCATACGGGTTGCGCAAGACGCGGCCGCCGGACCGCGTGAGCACATCGCCTGCGCGCAGGCCACCCTTGGCCGCGGGTGATCCGGGGGTCACCGAACGGATCACCACGCCCGCGGCCAGTTGCGCGCGAGTGGCGGACGACCCGTCAGGCAGCACGGCCTTGATGCCCACCCAGGGACGGCGCACACTGCCGTGATCGATGAGGTCGTCCGCCACCCGCTTGGCGCGGTTGATCGGAATCGCGAAGCCGAGCCCGATCGAGCCTCCGCTCGGCGTGTAGATCGACGAGTTGACGCCGACCACCTCGCCGGCCGCGTTCACCAGTGGTCCGCCCGAGTTGCCGGGGTTGATCGACGCGTCGGTCTGGATCATATCGACATAGACACCGGCGCCCTCGTCGGCTCCGCTGACGAGGTTGCGTCCTGTGCCGCTGACCACGCCCACCGTCACCGACGGCTCGGTGTTGCCGAGCAGGAATCCGTAGGGATTCCCGATGGCGATGGCCCATTCGCCCACGACCAGTCCGTCGGACTTGCCGAGTGGTGCCACGGGCAGGTTCTTCGCGGCGATCCGGAGGACGGCGAGGTCATTGGCCTCGTCGGCGCCGACCAGCGTGGCGGGGTAGGTCGTGCCGTCCTTCAGCGCGACCGAGATTCGCGAGGCGCCGGCGACCACGTGCGCATTGGTCACGATGATGCCGTCGGCGCGCGTGATGAAGCCGGACCCGATGCCGGCGCGCGACCGGTTGCCGCCGCTGCGTCCGCCGAAGAAGTACTCGAAAGGATCGACCGGGGCACGCTCGATCACCTCGGTCTGCACGGTCACAACGGCGGGCGCGACGCGCGCGACCGCATCGGTGAGCACGGTGCGTCGACCGGCGGGGAGCGTCAACGCGGCCGACGGCGCTGGCGCCACGTCGCGCGCCGAGGCCTGCGCCTGCATCTGCGACTCGGGACGGCTCGCCGGTTGGCAGGCCAGGGCCGCGCCGATGGTGACGAGCCACCACGCCTGGGCCCGCGACGGGAATCGGGCCGCGATCACGGCAGCACCCGTGGACGACGAGACATCGCCGCGAGCAAACGGTCCAGGCCGCGATCCGTCAGCGGATGCGTCAGCAGATCGCGGAGCGCCGCCGGCTCGATGATCACGCCATCGGCGCCGGCCGTCAGGCAGGCGGCGAAGGGACCGCTCCCCCGCGGGTGCAGCGCCAGCAGGTCGCAGGCCATCGCGTGGCGGTCCAACAGCGACCGCATCGCCGACAGGCTGCTACTCGCGTCGAGGCCGTGCTGCTCGAGCAGGTCGACGTCGACGATCACCGACGAGGCCCCGATCTTCGCCGCGAGCAGCGCCTGCGGCGCGGTGACCACGAGCGTCGCGGCGATCCGCACCCCGTCGGCCACCAGGTCGTGCATCGGGCGCAGCGCATCCTCGATGAACGGCACCTGCACGACGATGCCGTCCGCCGCCTTGGCACGCGCGCGCGCCTCGAGGAGCAGGTCGTCGCCAAACACCGACGCGATCGGCGTGAAGACCGGTCGGCGCGCGCCGCGGGCCAGTTCGAGGAGGACGTCGTCGGCACTCCGGCCCGTGGCCGCCGCCATCAGCATCGGGGGGGACAGGTACACCCCGTCGAGCAGCCCGCGGGCCGCGACCGGGGTCAGGTCGGCCAGATCGGTGGACGCGAGATAGAGCTTCACGCCAGATACAACTCCTGTGGGTAGTGCACCGATTCGAGGCAAAGCCCCGTCGGCGGCGCTGGCGGTGACGTCTCGAGGTTGTCCCCCGCGCGCAGCAACGCGGCGATGTCTGCCACCGGCCGGCGGCCCGAGGCGACGTCGATCATCGTCCCCACGAGGAAGCGGACCATATGGTGCAGGAACCGGTTGGCTTCGACTTCGAACACGGCGTCGAGTTCAGTGAGGTGCCAGCGAGCAACGGAGATGTGGCACGCGTGGTCGTCGTCCTCCGGCGCCGTGCCTTTCACCGCGAAGGCGCGGAACACGTGCGGTCCGACCAGCGGCGCCGCCGCCGCGTGCAGCGCCTCCACGTCGAGCGGTCGCCCGACGGGCCAGCTCCAGCGTCGCCGAAACGGCGAGCGAGCGGTGTCGTCGAGCCCGACCCGATACGTGTAGCGCCGAGCCGTGGCGCTGTAGCGCGCGTGGAACTCGGGCACCATCTCGTGCGCCGACGCCACCCAGACGTCATCCGGCAACACGGCATTCAACGCACGCCGAAGCGACTCCGGCGTCCATCGCTCCGGTACCCGCACGCCAGCTGCCTGCCCGCGCGCGTGCACCCCAGCATCCGTCCGGCCTGCGCCGAGCACCGAGACGTCCTCCATCCCCAGCCGCCGCATACCGGCTTCGAGCACACCCTGCACCGTGCGGGCATCCGGCTGGCGCTGCCAGCCGGAGAAGCCCGCACCGTCATAGTGCAGCACGAGCTGCACGGTGCGCGGCAACATCCCGGAAAACTACCCGCCCGAAGGAGGCGATTCAAGCGAAATCGAGGGTCGAAACTGATTGACACTGCTCTTGTGTGCGGCCTACGTTCCCGCCCGTCCTCTCTGCGTCTTTGCCGCCTCGCACTCTCGCCTCCCTCGCGCACGCGCTCAGCGTCGCCCCCGACCACGACGCCTCGCTCGTCGCGCTCGCGGAGGCGTTGGCCGAGCTGGATCGCGTCGCGGTCCTGGCGGTGCTGCGCTACGACGCCAGGCGCCAGCTCTTCGACGAGGTCGCGGTCTCCGACGGACGGCACGTCGAACACCGGCGCATCGATACCACTTTCGACCACCTCCCGCCGACCGTGCAGCCTGCCGTCCGGGCCGGCGCGCAGTTCGTGGATCTCGCGGACAAGTCGAGCGAGTACATCCGGCTGTTCGAACTGCCACCGATTCCCGACGGGGGGATGCTCTCGCTGCGCGGGCTTCACGTGGATGGGCAGCTCGCCGCCGTGGTGGCCTTGCAGGAGTCGAAGCGCATCTTCGGCGCGCGCACGGCGGAACGCTTCGCCCCGTCGGTCGCCCTGTACGAACTGGCGTATGGCCGACTGATCGAGCGGGACGGCCGCGAAGAAGCCAGCCGCACCCTCGAGGCGGTCATGCAGCGGGTGCACGCCGAGTACGAGCGTCGGCTCGGCGAGCTGGACCACGCCCTCAATCAGGCGCGCGTGGAGGCCCGGCAGAGCGGGGGACACGACACCGCGCGGCTGCTCCAAGCCGAACGGGATGTCACGCGCCTGACCGAAGAGTCGCGCCGCGCCACCACCCGGGCGGAACGGGTTGAACAGCAGGTGGCGGCGGCCGTGGGGCAGTTGGAGCAGGCGCACGTCGAGCTGCATCGCCGCTCCGAGGCCCTGCGTCAGAAGACGCGGACCCTGTACCTCCTCGACCGAATGCTCACCCTCGATGCCACCGCCGACGACCCTCGGCGACTGGCCGACGGGCTCCTGAATCTCGCCGGTGAGGATATGCAGGCCCAGCGCTGCTCGCTGATGCTGGTCGAGCCCGGAACCGAGGATCTGGTGCTTGCGGCCCTGCGCGGCGTCGCCCCGAACATCGGGCTCGGCGAACGGGTGCCGATCGGGCGCGGGGTGTCTGGGCGCGTGGCGGCATCGCGAGAGCCCCTCCTCGTGCAGGATGTATCCGACGCCGCGTCGCACCCCCTGCTGCAGGATCAGTTCTTCACGACGGGCTCGTTCATCAGCTGCCCGCTCGTGTATCGCGACGAACTCGTGGGCGTGCTCAACCTCACGAACAGGGCCCGCTTCGGGGTGTTCGTCGAAGAAGACGTCGAGCGGGTGCGCCTGCTCGCGCTGGTCACGTCGCTGATCTGCGTCAACACGCGACTGGCCGAACGACTCATTCCCGAGCTCCGTGTCGGCTGACGGCGGAGGATCGGCCCTCGCGCTGGCGATCCGCCGCCTCGCGAGTCACGAGTCGCTGACCGCCGATCAGGCCGCGTCGGCCTTCGAGGTCGTGATGCGCGGCGAGGCGACGCCCGCGCAGATCGGTGCGCTACTGGCGGCCCTGCGAGTCAAAGGCGAGACGCCCGACGAAGTCGCGGGGGCCGCCCGGGCCCTGCGGGGGGCGATGATCGGTCTCGCGGCCGACGCCCCGGATGCGCTGGTGGACACCTGCGGCACCGGGGGCGGCACCGTCACGACGTTCAACATCTCGACGGCGTCTGCGCTGGCCGCGGCGGGGGCCGGCGTCCGGATCGCCAAGCACGGCAACCGGTCGTTCACCTCCAAGTCGGGATCGGCCGACGTGCTGGAGGCGCTCGGTGTCACGATCGACGTGCCGCCGGCCACGATGGCCAAGGCGCTGGCTGAGGCCGGGATCGTGTTTATGTTCGCGCCACTGCTGCATCCGGCGATGCGGCACGTCGGACCGGTGCGGCGCGAGCTGGCCATCCCCACGGTGATGAACATCGTCGGGCCCCTCGCGAATCCTGCGCGTGCTGGCCGCCAGGTCGTCGGCGTCGCCGAAGCCGCTCGGCTGCCGCTGATTGCCGGGGCGCTGCGGGCGCTCGGTACCGTCCACGCATTGGTTGTCCACGGGGCGCCCGGGCTGGACGAGATCTCGCCGCTAGGGCCAACAACTGTCATTGAGCTCCGGGACGGCGTCGAGCGCCCGTGGACGATCGATCCGCAGGCGTTGGGATTGCCCAGTGTCTCGGCGGATGAGTTGGCCGGCGGCGGTCCCGCTGACAACGCGGCCATCATCGAGGCGGTGCTCGGTGGCGGCGGTCCGACAGGCGCGCGCGTGGCCGTCGCCCTCAATACGGCAGCCGCGCTCTATGTCTCGGGGCGGGGGCTCAGCTTCGAGGAGTCGCTCGCCGCCGCGCAGCGCGCCCTCGACGCGCGGGTGGGCCTCGCCGCGCTTGAGCGTCTTCGAGCGGCGTTCCGCATCGCTTAGTCGGGCGAGTCAGAGCACCGCTCGCGGTGCGAATTACATCCGGATAATATTCGGCTCCAACTCTTCTGCCGGAGTTCGCCGAATGTCCGTGTCCGTGCGCTATCCCACCTATGTCGCGTTCCTCGAGGGGCGGCTCGTCTCGCGCGGCACCCTGCCTGTCGTCGCCCGTGCGGCGAAGCTGGCACTCGAGGCGGGTGCGAGCCGACCGATTCAGGTCTTCGACGCCGAGTCCAGCGAGCCGTGGGATTTGGACTTGAGCGGGACGCTCGACGACGTCGAACAACGGCACCGACTCGATGACATCGCGCTGCCGCGTCCGGCACGGAGCGGTCCCGGGCGCCCCAAGTTGGGGGTAGTGGCGCGCGAGGTGACCTTGCTCCCGCGGCACTGGTCCTGGCTGAACGAGCAGCCGGGCGGCGCGTCAGCGGCCCTGCGTCGACTCGTCGACGAGGCGCGCTCGACGTATGCCGAGCGAGACGCGGTGCGCCGAGCGCAGGAGCGCTGCTATCGGTTTATGAGCTATACGCTGGGCGACGCGCCCGGCTTCGAGGACGCGGCACGGGCGCTGTTCGCGGGGGACGGCCCCGCCTTTGCTGTGCAGATCTCGGCCTGGCCGGCGGATCTGCGGGAACATCTGGGACGTCTGGCCGCGCCGGCGTTCCGGCGCGGCCCGACGACTCAGTAGCGACGCATCACGCCCACGACGACGCCTTGAATGGCGACATCCATCGGATCGACGTACATCGGCTGCATCGTGTCGTTCGCGGGCTGGAGGCGGACACGCCCATCGCGCTCTCGGTAGTATCGCTTCACGGTGGCGCCGCGATCCTGGACCATCGCGATGACCATCTCCCCGTTGTCCGCCGTCCGCTTGTCCTGCACCACGACGTAGTCACCATCGCGGATCTGTTCGTCGATCATCGACTGTCCGCGCACCCGGAGCACGTAGTGCGGGCCATCGCGTCGGATGAAATCCGCCGGAACCGACACCGTTTCCCCGTGCGTTGCGGTCTCGATCGGGACACCCGCCGCGACGCTGCCGAGTAGCGGCAGCTCGCGGGCCTGCGGGAAGACGTCCGTCGGGAGGATCTCGATCGCGCGACTCTCGTTGTAGTTGCGCTTGATGTAGCCCTTGCGCTCGAGATTGCTCAGGTGCTCGTGCACCGTGGCGAGCGACGAGTAGTCGAACCGGCCGGCAATTTCCTCGAAGCTCGGCGCATAGCCGTTGTCGCCGGTGTATTCATTGAGGTAATCGAGGATCTCGCGTTGACGCTTCGTTAGCGGCATTGGCGGGTACCGGTGGCAGGACTGCAGGGACGGCGAGTAGCCGAATAGATTCCGAAGACACGCTATCCGAAGGTTTCCCGAAGTGCAAGCTCCAAAGAGCTGGTCCCCTCCAATCGGCGTGCTCGGTGAATTGACGGCTACGGCCCTCGTTCGGTCACGAGCGCTGCATCCGGAGGCGCGCGAACTGCGCCGCCGCGCCGAGGCGCGACCGGCGGGGGATGTGCCGTCCTTTGCTCAGGCGTTGCGCCGTCCGATGGTGGCCGTGATCGCCGAGCTGAAGCGGCGGTCACCGTCCAAGGGCGTGCTCGATGACAGCCTGGACGCCGCGAAGGTCGCCCGGGCCTTCGCCGCCGGCGGTGCGGCCGCGATGTCGGTGCTGACCGAACCGACGGCCTTCGGTGGTACGCTGGCGGACCTCGAAACTGCTTCAGGTGCGACGGCTATTCCTCTGCTGCGAAAAGACTTCATCGTTGATGAGTGCCAGTTGTTCGAGGCCCGGATCGCAGGGGCGTCGGCGGCGCTCCTGATCGCCCGAGCGCTCGGGCCGACGGGGGTGATGTCGCTCGCGGCCTCGGCGCGCGCGGTCGGCCTCGAGACGCTGGTCGAGGTCCGATCGGAGGACGAGCTCGACTGGGCGGTGGCGGCGGGAGCTGATGCCATCGGCGTCAACACGCGAAATCTCGAGTCGCTCGAGATCCATCCGGAGGTCGGTTTGACGCTGGTGCCGCGCATCCCGCCGACCGTGCCCGGCGTGTACGAGAGTGGCGTGCGCTCGTCGACGGATGTGGAAGCGGCCGCGGCGGCCGGTGCCGATGCGGTGCTCGTCGGGTCGGTCTTGAGTCAGTCCGGCGGCGCCGAGGCGGCGGTGCGCGCCCTGACGCAGGTGCCTCGACGCGGGCGCGGATGACCCGCATCAAGATCTGCGGCCTCACTCGGGAGCTTGACGTCGTCGCTGCCGTAGAGGCGGGTGCCGCCTATGTTGGAATGATCTTCGCCGGCGGCCCGCGAGAGATCGGAGTCGAGCAGGCCGCCGCGGTCGGCCGGAAGGCGGTCGGCCAGGCGCAGCGGGTCGGGGTGTTCGGGGCTCAACGCGTGGAGGAGATCGCTCGTATCGCCGAGGCCGCGTCGCTGGACGTGATTCAACTCCACGCGGATCCGACGCCCGTGGACGTGCGTGCGGTGCGGGTAGCCACCGCGCGACCGGTCTGGGGGGTCCTGCGCGTGAGCGGGAATCGGCTGCCGGTGGGGGCGCCGGCGTTGGCCGAGGCCGCCGACGCCGTGGTGCTCGATCCGAAGGTTGAGGGGCAGCTTGGTGGCAGCGGGCAGGCGCTGGCGTGGTCTGAGCTCTCCGAGGAGGTCGACGCGTTGCGTCGGCTGACGATGGTCGTGTTGGCAGGGGGGCTCCGGCCCGAGAACGTCGAGGACGCGATTCGCGCCCTTCGGCCGGATGTGGTGGATGTGTCGTCGGGGGTGGAGTCAGCCCCCGGAATCAAGGATCACGAACGAGTGCGGGCGTTCGCGCGAGCGACGCACGCCGCCCTTTGACGGAGCACGGAATGGCAGCACCAGTGGCATCTCTCGAGATCGACGGCCGCGACCGGTTCGGCGCCTTTGGCGGCCGGTACGTGCCCGAAACGCTCATCCCGGCGCTGGACGCGCTCGATCTCGCGCTTGACGAGGCAATGGCGGACCCCGCCTTCGTCGCCGAGTACCGCCAACTGCTCTTTGAGTTCGTCGGGCGACCCACGGCAATGACGCCGGCGCCACGGCTCTCGCAGCTGGTCGGCGCGCCGGTCTGGTTCAAGCGCGAAGACCTCAATCACACCGGCGCGCACAAGATCAACAACACCGTCGGGCAGGCCTTGCTCGCTCGACGGATGGGCAAGAAGCGGATCATTGCCGAGACCGGCGCCGGGCAGCACGGCGTGGCTACCGCCACCATCTGTGCACGGTTCGGGCTCGAATGCGTCGTGTATATGGGAGAGGAGGACACTCGGCGGCAGGCCCTCAATGTCTTCCGGATGCAGCTGCTCGGGGCGACCGTGGTCCCGGTGACGAGCGGCACGCGGACGCTCAAGGACGCGACGTCCGAGGCGATTCGCGACTGGGTCACCAACGTCCACGAGACGCACTACATCATCGGCTCGGTGGTGGGACCCGCCCCGTACCCGCGGATGGTGCGGGACTTCCAGCGGATCATCGGGGATGAGTCCCGGGCGCAGCTGCTCGAGCGGACGGGCCACCTGCCGTCGGCTGTCATCGCCTGCGTCGGCGGGGGCTCCAACGCGATGGGCATTTTCCATCCGTTCGTCAACGACGAGGGGACCGAGCTCATCGGCGTCGAAGCGGCGGGGCACGGCCTGGAGTCCGGCGAGCACTCGGCGTCGCTGACCAAGGGCACGCCCGGCGTCCTGCACGGCGCGCTCAGCCTGCTCCTGCAGGACGGCAACGGCCAAGTCCATCCGGCCCACAGCATCTCGGCGGGTCTGGACTACCCCGGTGTGGGGCCGGAGCACGCGTGGCTCAAGACCTCCGGGCGCGGGACGTACGTGTCGGTGACTGACACCGAGGCACTCGAGGGGGTCAAGATCTGCTCGCGCCTCGAGGGCATCATCCCGGCGCTCGAGACCGCGCACGCCATCGCGTGGGTCGCCAAGCAGCAGGGCCGGTTTCCGTCGGACCGACCGGTGCTGGTGTGTATGTCCGGCCGTGGCGACAAGGATGTGGCAACGATGGTCGAGCAGCGTAACTTTCTGACGTGACCGGTCCGCGGCTTTCGCAGGTTCAGGGACAATCGGCGGTGACGGAAGACGACGAACCGCTTCCGATCCCGTTGCCGATCGTTGAGGAGGCGCTCAAGCTGCTGTCCAAGGCAGTGCGGGCGCGCTTGCTGTACCTGCCGAACAACCCGAATTACGCCAAGGCTGCGGAGTTGATGGGGGTGGTGTTTGCCCCGATGTGGCAGCACGCGGAGGAATGCGTGCTCACGATCAACGAGCACTCCTTCCAGTACGGCACGCGCGTGGTGTACAAGGAGGAGGCGCAGGCGAACGACTCGCTGCCGTGGCTGTTCTTCAAGGACGGCGTGCGCGAGCTCCGATTCCTGCCTGGTTTCGAGGGGGAGGAATCGGTCAAGTTCCTCGACCTCGTGGTGCGCGCGCGCAAGGCGTTGCCCGACGAAGACGATCTCCTGACTTTGTTGTGGCAGGCCGAGTTCCAGACGGTCCGGTATCGCTACGTCGATGTCGGCGTCGAGGGGACGGTGCCGCTGGAGTACGAGGACGGCGAGCCGGCCACGGGCGTCCTCGTGGACTCGTGGGGCGAAACCTCGCTCAGCACTGTCGCTGGCGGCGGCGGGGGCATTGGCGGTGATGGGCCGGAGGGCGCCGGCGTGGGTGGCGCCGGGGTCGGCGAGGGCATCGAAGGCAAGGGCGGCGCCGGCGGCGCCGATGCCCCAGGGGCGCCGCGCCCGTCGGGCGTCGTCAGTATGTCCGACTTCGACACCGCGCTGTACTTCCTCGACGATAGCGAGATCGAGTACCTCCGGTCGGAGATTCGCAAGGAGTACGCGCGGGATGAGCGCATCAACGTCGTCTCGATGCTGCTCGACATCTTCGAGCTCCAGACGGACATCCTCGTCCGCGAGGAGATCGTCGGCATTCTCGATTCGTACATCCTGCAACTGCTCTCGGCCGGCCACTACCGGGCGGTCGCCTACTTGTTGGCGGAATCGGCCGCAGCGTTGCCGCGCGCCCGTGAGCTGGAAAGCACGCACCGCACGCGAGTCGGCGCGCTCGCCGATCGGCTGTCGCAGGCCGAGACCTTGTCGCAGCTGCTGCAGGCGATGGACGATGCGCCGGAGCTGCCGCCGCAGGAGGAGCTCACCGAGCTCTTCACGCAGCTCAAGGCCTCGTCGCTCAAGACCGTGTTCGCCTGGCTTGGCAAGCTGTCGAAACCCAAGCTCCGTGCGCATCTCGAAACCGCGGCGGGTGCGCTGGCCTCACAGAACACGGCCGAACTCGTCAAGCTGATCAACGCCGACGAGCGCGATGTGGCGCTGGAAGCAGCGCGCCGCAGCGGTGCGCTGCGCACCCCCGCCGCCGTCGGGCCCCTGGGCAAGTTGCTCGGGGATCCTGCGGCCGATGTGCGACTGACGGCGGTCCTCGCGATGTCGGAAATCGCGACCCCGGGCGCCCTGCAACTGCTCGAGAAGATGGTGGACGATCCCGACCGCGAAGTGCGCGTTGCCACTTTGCGCACGATTGCGGCGCGCGCCTATCGGCCGGCGCTCGCGCGGCTCGAGGCGGCGGTCAAGGGCAAGGCGGCGAAGGAGCGCGATCTCACCGAGAAGATGGCGACCTTCGAAGCCTACGGCGCGATCGCCGGCGATGCGGGGGTGCCGTTGCTCGACGGCCTGCTCAACAGCAAGGGCTTCCTCGGTCGGCGCGAAGATCCGGAGACGCGGGCCTGCGCCGCGATGGCGCTGGGGCGGATGAACAGCGCGAAGGCTCGCGAGTCGCTGCAGAAGGCGGCGGCGGACCCGAAGGATGAAATCGTCGTTCGTACCGCCGTGAACAAGGCCTTGCGCGGAGGCGGCGCGTGAGCGGGCCGCGAATGACGAGCGCGATCGGCGCCGCAAGCGCCGAGGCGAGCACCGAGCTGTTCCTGCGGAAGGCGGGCCGCGCGCTGGCCAACGCGTTCTACGGCGCACTCCGCGCGGTCAAGCTGTATCCCGTGGAAAACGCCGCCGTGCAGAAGTCGGTCAACGACTTCGTTCAGGCACTGAGCGAGATCCTGAAGCGGGAAGGGGAGTTCGAGCTCAAGATCGCGGGCGAGTTCATGTTCCTGAACGGCGCGCGGATGCGACTCGACCTCGACAACTACGCGAGCTTCTCGCAGTTGCTGGCGGTGTTCAAGACGAACGGCATCGGCAGTATGCGGGTCGGGACCGCGCCGCTGCCGCGCGACTGTATCGTGTTCCTGTCGCAGTTGCAGGCGGTGGCGCAGCAGAAGGTCGATCCGATGAGCCGCTTCGAGTCGCTGTCGGAGAAGCTCGAGGCGGCCGGGGTGCGCACCTTCGACCTCTCGGTGCCGACCGAGAACGCCGACGAAGCGGAGTCCCGCGAGAAGAACAAGGCGGCCGCCAAGCGGACGTATTCGCAGTCGCTGGCGGTTACCAAGGATGTCGTCAACTCGGTCCGCATCGGCAAGAGCCCGAACATCAAGAAGATCAAGCGCGTGGTGCAGTCGATCGTCGACCAGATCCTGGCCGACGACACCTCGCTGCTCGGCCTCACGACTCTCCGCGACTACGACGAGTACACGTTCATCCATTCGGTGAACGTGTGCATTTTCGCGGTGTCGCTCGGCCGGCGACTCGGGTTGAGCAAGGGACAGCTGTACGATCTCGGGATGGCCGCGCTGCTGCACGACATCGGGAAGGCCCGCGTGCCGCTCGAGGTGCTCAACAAGTCGGAGCAGCTCACCGATACCGAGTGGCGGATGATCGCGTCCCACCCGTGGCTGGGTGTGCTGGCGCTGATGCAGCTCAAGGGCCAGCAGGAGCTGCCCTATCGCGCGATCACCGTGTGCTACGAGCACCATATGAAGGTGGATTTGACCGGGTATCCCCGGAACATCCGCCCGCGCGAGATGAGCATCTACTCGAAGATCGTCGCGGTGGCCGACGGATTCGATGCCGCCACCTCGCAGCGCGCCTACCAGAATCACCCGATCACGCCGGCGCAGGTGCTGCAGGAGATGCGGGACAACGCGCGGCGCGGAATGGATCCGGCCATCGTGAAGGCCTTCGTCGCGATGCTAGGCATCTATCCGGTGGGCACGCTCGTCCGGCTCGATACGCTCGAGATGGCGATCGTCCACGCGTCGAACCCGCTGCCGGAACACATTTCGCGTCCGATCGTCCGCGTCATCTCCGACGCGACGGGCAACGTGCTCTACCCCGGCGAACTCGCCGACCTGACCGAGGTCGGTGCCGATGGGCACTATCGGCGTACCGTCATCAAGACCGAGAATCCAGAACGCTATGGCATCCGCATCGGCGACTACTTCGTCTGACCCGATCGCCGATCGCTTCGCCGCCCTCGCCAGCGCTGGTCGCAAAGCGCTGGTGGTGTATGTGACGGCGGGGCATCCTGACCGGGCGTCGTCGGTGGCCCTGCTGCGGGCACTCGCAGCCGCCGGGGCCGATGTCATCGAGCTTGGCGTGCCGTTCTCCGATCCATTGGCGGACGGCCCGGTGATCCAGCGCTCGTCCCAGGTGGCGATTGCGCAAGGGATGAATTTCGAGGGCGCCTTGGCGATCGCCGCCGAGGCGGCGGTCGACGTGCCGCTCGTGCTGTTCTCCTACCTGAATCCGGTCATGGCGGCGGGGCCGGAGGCGCTCACGCGGGCACGCGCCGCGGGCATCGCCGGCCTCCTCATCACCGACCTTCCGGTCGGCGCAGACCGTGCCCGAGAGGCGGCGTTCGGCGCCGGGCCCCTCGCTTTCGTGCGGCTGGTGGCCCCGACGACTCCCGTGGCGCGAATGGCCGAGATCGCGCGCCACGGTCGCGGGTTCGTCTATTGCATCAGCCGGACCGGCGTGACGGGAGAGCAGGCGAACGTCGCCGCCGATCTGCCGGCCACGGTGGCGCGCCTGCGCGAAGCCACCACGTTGCCCATCTGCGTCGGCTTCGGCATCAGCTCCGCTGCGCAAGCTCGGGCGGTGGCCGAGTTGGCGGACGGCGTGGTGATCGGCAGCGCGGTCGTGCGACTCGCCGAGCAGTCGATCGACGCGGCGGCTGCGTTTGTCGCCGAGGTGCGGCGCGCGCTCGACGCCGCCTGACGATGGGCTCCATCGTCGCGGCCTACCCGTGGCTGGTCGCGTTGCTCGGCGGGCTGCTCGTGTTCGCCGGCGCGCTGGTATCGGGCGACTGGAGCGTCGAAACCGGGTACGGTCTGATCGTGGTGCTGCTGGGCAGCGGCGCGGCCCGCGCGTGGCAGATTCCGCTCACGAAGTACAGCGCGCTGTCGATGGTCGGGCCAGTGGCCCTCACCGGTGCCTTGGTGGTCGGCGCGCCCGGGGCGTCGGTCGGGGTCTGGGCGGGGGTGCTGTTGGCGGATCACTTCGCCTCGGGCAAGCCGCTGCGCATCGCGTTCGTGAACGCGGGGCGCGAGGCACTGGCGCTCACCACCGCGATGGGCTTTTTCGGATGGGTGGCAGCGGTGACCGGTGCGGGCGAGGTCCCCGCCGCGTTGCCGCCGAGCGCGCTTCCGGCCTTCGCGACGCTGGTGACGACGCACTTCATCGTCAGTCGCGGCTTGCAGTATTTCACGCTACTGCTGCGTGACAAGCTCCTGGCCGAAGAACGCTCGCTCATTCTTCGCTACGAAGTCATTGCGTTCGGCGCCGGCACCGGGGTGGTCGTCATCACCTTGCTTACGATCGACCGCTTGGCGTGGGTAGCGTGGATCGTCGTCGGCATCCTGCTGGGGTTCAGCGGGTTGCTGCTCAAGCGCATCCTCGAAGAGTCGATCGCCGCCGAGGAACTGAACAAGATCCTCGCGATGGAGCAGGTGATCTCGCAGGATGTGGACATCGGCACGTCGTTCCAGAGCATCGAACGCCTGGCCAATCGGCTCGTGGACTGGACCGAGATGCGCGTGTCTCGCTTGCAGGGTGATCGCGCGATCGTGGTGTATCGGAGTCGGGCCGGCTGGTTGGCCACCCCGGTGCCCGCCCCGACGTTCGCGCAGCAACTGCGGCTGATGGCCCTCGAGGGGTCGGAGCCGTTGGTGGTCACCGACGCCCGTCGCGATCCGCGGACGCCGGCCGCTCCGGCCGAGGTGCGTTCGTTCGCCGTGGTGCCGCTCCGCTTCGGCGATCGCGCGATCGGGGTCGTGGAGGTCGAGCATCACAAGCCGGCGATGTATCGCGGCAAGGAGCGCGATCTGATCGGCCGCTTCGCGACCCAGTTGGCGACGGCACTGCACATCCACGATCTCCGGCAGCCGTTGCTCGACGCGGTCACCCAGCTGACGACGCAGCTCAACACGCTCAACGATTCGGCCCGCACGCTCCGCGGCGGCGGTGAAGACGTGGCGCGCACCATTGCCGACATCGCGCGCGGGCTCGTCGAAGAGACCGAGCAGGCCGCGGCGTCGCTCGCCGCGACGGACGCGATGAACGACGCCGCGCAGGCCACCGTGCGCGACGGCACGTTTGCCGCCGATGCCACGCACCGCGCGTCGAGCCTCGCGAGCGAGCACAAAGAGACGATCGGCGCGGCCATCGACCGATTGGTGTCGGTGAAGGGCTTCGTCGCCGACAGCGTGAGCGAGGTCGCCGCCCTCGCCGAAGCGACGGAGCGAATGACCGAAGCGATCCGTGTCATTCGCGAGCTGGCCGACCAGACCAACCTGCTGGCCCTCAATGCGGCGATCGAGGCCGCCCGCGCCGGTGAGCAGGGCCAGGGCTTTGCGGTCGTGGCGACGGAAGTCCGCGCGCTGGCCGACGAGAGCAAGACCACGGCGGATGCGGTCAGTGACCTGCTGGCGGCACTCGAGGATCAGGCGCGCCGGATGGCGCGGCAGATGAGCCGCGGCCAGCAGCTGATGGGTGACGTCGAGACGTTGGCCGCGAGCGCGCTCGAGGCCTTGTCGGGGATCGTGCACGCCACGGCCTCGGGGGCGGATGGCGTGCGTCGCATCGCCGCGACCGCGCGCAATACCGAAGCCGAGCTCGCGCAGATGCGTGACCGCGTGGCGCGCATCGCCGAGATCGCGGGGCGCAATCGCGGCGGTGCCGAATCGGTCACGATGTCCGCGAATCATCAGGCGCAGGCACTCCGCGGCTTGGAGGGCGCCGTCGCCGAACTGCGTGGGGTCGCCGGCACGCTCGACGGGCTGGCACGTCGCATCACCCAGGTGCGCTGATGCCCGCACCGACGGTGCCACCACTGCCCGGGCTGCCGGCGTGGGCGATCGTCAGTCCGAAGCGGCGCGCACACATCGCGCGCGTGACCGCGTTGCTCGACCGCTGGGCGCAGCAGATGGCGCTCGAGCCCGAGGAAGCCACCGCGTGGCACGATGCGGGGCGCTGGCACGATGCCCTCCGTGACGCCGATGAGCCCACCCTGCGGCGGATGACCGCCGAGCCCGACACGCCGTATCCGATGTTGCACGGGCCGGCCGCAGCGACGCTGCTCGAAGCCGAGGGCGAACGCCGTCGCGATGTCCTCGAGGCCATTCGTTGGCACACCACGGGCCACGCCGACTGGTCTCGTACCGGACGGGCGCTCTATATGGCCGACTTCCTGGAACCGGGGCGGGCCTTTGCGCGCGAGGAGCGCGCGGCCCTCGCCGACCGCGTGCCGTCCGCGTTCGACGCGACGTTCCGGGAGGTGGTGCGCGAGCGGTTGATCTGGTCGCTGCGTGAAGGACGCGCGGTGCGGCCCGAGACCGTCGCGCTGTGGAACGCAATCCGATGACCAGGGCGCGCGTGCTGGTGGCGGGCGCCGGGCTCGCCGTCTGCGCCGCTGGCGGTTGGTGGTGGTGGCGCCGTACGGCGGCCGACACCACCACCACGGAGACTTCGCGCGCGGTCGCCGCCGCGCTCCCGCGCGGCGCACGGGCCCCGGATTCGACGCGCGTGATCGTCGAAGTCCTCAACGCCTCGCAGGTCCGCGGCTTGGGCCGTCGCGCGACGCTGTTTCTGCGCGATGCCGGCTACGATGTGGTCTACACGGCCAACGACCCGGCGGCGGATACGCCGCTCGATAGTTCGGTCGTGATCGATCGGACGGGGCACCCGGAGTGGGCGAAGCGGGTCGCGAAAGCGCTCGGCGCCGCCACGGTCGAGACCCGGCCCGACTCGCTACGCTACGTGGACCTGACCGTCCGCCTCGGCCGCGCGTGGCGCCCGCCGGCCAATTCGCTCTACCCGTAGCTGTCCGCAGGCCGCGGCGATATCGAGCCCGCGGCTCCGTCGAATCGCGACCTCGACGCCTTCGGCGCTCACCCGACGCTTGAAGGCCTGCATCGCCTCGACCGTCGAGGGGGTGAAGCCCATCGAGCCGCCGGGGTGGAGCGGAATCAGGTTCACGAAGGCGCGGCAGTCCTTGGCCAGCGCCGCCAGCTGATCGGCGTGTACGGGCTTGTCGTTGACGCCACCAAGCATCACATACTCGAACGTGACGCGTCGGTCGAATTCACGGGCCGCGTCAATGACCTCCTGCAGCGGGAACTTGATGTTCACCGGCATCAGCGTGCCGCGGAGTTCATCCGTCGGCGCGTGAATGGAGATCGCCAACCGGAACTGCTCCGGCCGCTTCGACAAGGCCACGATCCCGGGCAGCACGCCAACGGTCGAGATCGTGATGTGGCGCGCGCCGATGCCGAATCCCGTCGGCGCGTTGAGAATCGACAAGGTCGCATCCACAGCGGGCCAATTCATCAGCGGCTCGCCCATCCCCATAAACACGATGTTCGTCGCACGGATCGGCTGCTCCGCCAGCAACGCCAACTCCCGCACCTGCCCGGCGATCTCGAAGGGCCGCAGGTTGCGCTGAAAGCCCATCGCGCCAGTCGCACAGAAGGCGCACTTGAGGGCGCATCCCGCCTGCGACGAGATGCAGAGCGTCATCCGGTCCCCGTCCGGGATCGCGACGGTCTCGATGGCTTGCCCGTCGTGCAATCGGAACAGGAACTTGCGGGTGCCATCCTGCGATTGCTGCTGCGTCAGCAGTTCGAGCCGCGGCATCGTGAACGCGTCGGCGAGCTGATCGCGAAGGCGCTTCGGCAGATTCGACATTCCGTCGAAATCGGCGACCGGCTTCTGCCACAGCCAATCGACGATTTGCGCGGCCCGGTACGCGGGTTCTCCCTGCGCGGTCAGGAACGCCGCGACTGCCTCAGCGGCGCGCGCTGGGGGCAGGTCGAGGAGGTTCTGGCGCGCGTCCGACATCGGCTCGGGACTGTGCAAGTGATTGACTGACAAGCACTTGAATATCGCCAATCGCGGCACATCCGACAACCATCCGTGCCCGTGCCCCACGAGTCTCGCGCTACCGAGAGGGGCGTAAGTGCTGTAAATTCAACTGCTTGGCAAGTGTTGCTGGCGATTTCACACGGCTCGGGTTTATGAACGGAACGGCCACATCGTGGCGGTCGATGCTCTGCGGCGATTTGCGCGCGGCGCACGTGGGTGAGCGCGTCACGTTGGGGGGCTGGGTCCACCGGTCTCGCGACCTCGGCGGACTCGTCTTCCTCGACCTGCGTGATCGCGCAGGCCTCGTGCAGGTGAAGGTCGATCCCGCGGTGGCGTCGGCCGAGGTGCTCCGTGCCGCGGAGTCGGTGGGCGTCGAGAGCGTTGTCATCGTCGAAGGCACGGTCGCGGCGCGGCCGGCCGAGGGCGTGAACGCCGACCTGGCCACCGGGGCGGTGGAGGTGCTCGCGAGCGCGCTCCGCGTCGTCGGTCCCGCGGCGACGCCCGCGCTGCCCGTGGCCCGCGGCAAGGGCGTACCGCTGCCGGCGGAAGAACTGCGGCTACGGCACCGCTACCTCGATCTGCGCCGGCCGGAACTCCAGGCCAACCTGCTCCTCCGGCATCGGCTGATGCAGGTGACTCGGCGCTACTTGAGCGATCGGCATTTCTTCGAGCTCGAAACGCCGATCCTCACGAAGCCGACCCCGGAAGGTGCCCGCGACTTTCTGGTGCCCAGCCGCGTGCACGCCGGCGAGTTCTACGCGCTGCCGCAGTCGCCGCAGATCTACAAGCAGTTGTTCATGGTCTGTGGCTTTGATCGGTACTTCCAGATCGCCCGTTGCTTCCGCGACGAAGATCTGCGCGCCGATCGGCAGCCGGAATTCACGCAGATCGACATCGAGGCGTCGTTCGTGCGGCAGGACGACATCCTGTCTCTGGCCGAAGGGCTGGTGCAGGCGCTGTGGCGCGAGGCGGGGGTTGAGGTCTCGGTGCCGTTTCCGCGAATGACGTACGCCGACGCGATGGAACGCTACGGCTGCGATCGCCCGGACCTGCGCTACGGGCTTGAGATCGTCGATGCCACCGCGGCGTTCCGTCCGTTGGAGTTCGGCGTGACGACGTCGGCCATTGCTGCGGGTGGTCGGGTCCGCGGCATCGTCCTGCCTGGCGCCGCTGGGTGGAGCCGCAAGCAGGTGGACGAGCTCGAGACCCTCGCCAAGGGCGCCGGCGCCGGCGGGATGCTGCGCCTCAAGCGGAACGGCAGCGAGTACGAGGGGCCGATCGCCAAGTTCCTCACCGACGAGGCGCGCGCGGCACTGGCGCTGCCCGATGGAGCACTGTGGGTGGGCGTGGCCGGACCGGACCGAGTGTCGAGTCCGGCGTTGGACCGCATTCGGCAGGAGTGCGCCCGTCGACTGCAGCTGGTGGACGACGCGCGACGCGAGTTCGTGATCGTGGTGGATTTCCCGATGTTCGAACGTGATCCCGACACCGGCGCCCTCGCGGCGGTGCATCACCCGTTCACGTCGCCGAACGCCGAGGACTTTGCCGCTCGGCCCGACGACCCGGCGAGTTGGCGTGCCGTGGCCTACGACGTGGTGCTCAACGGCACCGAGCTCGGTGGTGGGTCGATTCGCACCAGCGATCCGGCGGTGCAGTCGCGGATGTTCGGGCTCTTGGGCATCGGCGATGTCGAGGAGCAGGAGCGTCGCTTCGGGTTCCTGCTCGAGGGGCTGCGCGCCGGTGCTCCCCCGCACGGCGGCATTGCCTTCGGGTTCGACCGCATCGCGATGTTGCTCTCGGGGGCTACGTCGCTGCGCGACGTGATTGCATTCCCCAAGACCACGGCGGCACGGGCGCGGTTCGAAGGCGCGCCGTCGGTGGTGCCAGCCGAAGACCTCGCGGCGCTGCACGTGCAGGTCGCGGCGACCCCCTCGGCGCCCCGAGAGGACGGCTGATGCAGGATCCCACGATCATTCGCCGGCTCAACGTCGAGGGGGCGGACCCGCTCGCGCTGGCGGGGGTCAACGACGCGAATCTCGCGGAACTGGCCAAGGGCACCGGCGTGCGTGTTGGTCTCCGCGGTGATGTGCTGTCGTTGACCGGGCCCAGCGAGCAGGTTGATCGTGCGGCGGAGGTGGCGCAGCGGATGGTCGACGCCGCGCGTCAGGGGACGCCACTCGACGCGGACGACGTGCTGCGGCTGGTGATGCGGCCGGGCGGGACGCTGCCGTCGGTGGCTGATCAGCCCGCGGACGTGTCGAATACCGGCGAGTATCGCATCGCGCTGCCCGGCGTGCGCCGCATCGTCACGCCCAAGACGCCGGGGCAGGGCGAGTATATGCGCCAGATCGTCGAGAACGACATCGTGATCGGCATCGGCCCCGCGGGCACGGGCAAGACGTACCTCGCCGTGGCGGCCGCCGTCGACTTCCTGCACAAGAAGCGTGTCCGAAAGATCGTGCTCGCGCGGCCGGCCGTCGAAGCGGGCGAATCACTGGGCTTCCTGCCCGGCGATATGCAGGCGAAGGTCGATCCCTATCTGCGCCCGCTCTATGACGCGCTCGAGGATATGATGCCGCCGGAGCGGTTCGAGCGTGCGCTCGAAATGCGCCAGATCGAGATCGCGCCGCTGGCGTATATGCGGGGGCGCACGCTGAATGACGCGTTCCTGATTCTTGACGAGGCGCAGAACGCCACGAACGCGCAGATGAAGATGTTCCTGACGCGGCTCGGGGCCAATTCGCGCACCGTCATCACCGGCGATCGCACGCAGATCGACTTGCCCAAGCGCGAAGACTCCGGCCTGCTACAGGTCGAGCGCATCCTCAAGGGCATCGACGGCATCGCGTTCCACTACTTCACCGAGCACGACGTCGTGCGGCATCGGCTGGTGCGCGACATCATCCGCGCCTACGGCGAGGACGCCGCGACGTGAAGACCGAGCGTCACGCGGTGGCGGTGTCGGCCGAAGGCACGCGCGCGGCGCTCAGCGCCGCACGCGTGCAGGACATCGTGCGGGGCGTGCTCCGGGCGGAGCGCGTCGGGCCGGCGATGGTGTCGGTGACCTTTCTCTCGTCGCGCGCGATGGCGGCACTGAACCGCCGGCACTTAGGGCATCGGGGCGCGACGGACGTAATCTCGTTCGGGTTTGCGCCGTCGGGCGGGCAGGGGATCGTCGGCGACATCTACGTCTGCCCGGATGTCGCGCGCGAGAACGCGGCGCACTTTGGGTGCGGCGTGCGCGAGGAAACGGCGCGGCTCGTGATTCACGGGACGCTGCACGTGTTGGGATACGACCACCCGGTGAACGCCGCGCGTGAGGCGTCACCGATGTGGGCGCGGCAGGAGCGGTTGCTCCGCCGACTGGCACCAGCCCCCGCGTTGTGAGTTTGTTGCCGTCGGCAGTTGGGGTGGCCTGCGCCGCCCTCGCGTCTGCGGCAGCGTTTGCCGATGGCGCCTTGCTCAGTATCGCGGACAGCACGCCGGTGAGCGGCGCCGCCGGAAGCCTCGTCGGACGACGGGACGAAGCGCATCGGTCGCTCACCTTGCTCCGTCGCGTCTTGCAGTTGGCGGCCGGCGCGGCGATCGGCATTCAGCTGGACCTCCCCTCGCGCGGCTGGCTCGAGGCCGCCGCCCTGTCGCTGGCCGCCGCGCTGGTCGTGGTGGTGCTCACCGAGAGCACCGCGCGCGCCGCCGGAGACGCGATGTCCGCGGAGGGGCTGCAGCGCATCACGCCGTTCGTGCAGGTGGCCGAGGTCGCGCTGTCGCCGTTCGCGCGCCTGGGTGTGACGCTCGACCGGTGGTTGCGCGGCGCCATCCCCGAGCCGGTGCCCGACGAGGAGGATCGCGAAGAGGCCGTCGAGCAGTTCTCGGCCATCGTGGCGGCCGAAGCCGACGTGTCGGGGGCCGAAGAGCGGGTGATGCGTCGCGTGTTCGCGTTGGGCGATACCGAGGTCCGCGCGGTGATGGTGCCGCGCGTGGACGTCGTGGGCATCGCGCAGGGGACGCCGTGGTCGGAAGTGATCGAACGGGCGCTCGCCGCGCAGCATTCCCGGTTGCCGGTCTATCGCGAGACCATCGATGACATCGTCGGCGTGCTGTTCGTGAAAGACCTGCTCGCGGCGGTGGTCGACGGTGAAGAGCCCGAGGCCGGCTGGGAGTCGCTCACGCGTCCGGTGATGTTCTATCCCCCGAGCAAGGCCTGCGATGCGCTGCTCCGCGAGTTTCGCGCGTCGGGAACGCACTTCGCCGTGGTCGCCGACGAGTACGGCGGCACCGCCGGCATCGTGACGATCGAGGATCTCCTCGAAGAGCTCGTTGGCGACATTCGCGACGAGACCGACGATGCCGCCGTCGAGATCGAGAGCGGCGACGACGGCGTCTTCTGGGTCGATGGCCGGACGAGTCTGACGCGGCTTGCGGAGGTGACCGAGCGGCCGTTCGAGCGCGATGGCATTGCGACGATCGGCGGGCTGGTGCTGGCTGAGCTTGGTCGCGTACCGCGTCCGGGGGAGGCAGTGGAGATCGAGGGCTACCGCGTCGTGGTGGAGCGCGTCCGTCGCCGCGGCGTCGCGCGCGTGTATCTCGAACCGGTGCCGGCCGCGCCGACCGACGACGACGAGGCGCTCCTGTGAGACCGATCGTCGCGTGGGGCTGTTTGGCGATCGTCATCGTGCTGACGGCGGGAGCCGCGGCGCTGCGTGCCGCATCGCGCATCTGGTTGCGCCATCGCGTCGAGCAACGGATGAAGGGCTGGGCCTTGCTCGACGAGTACCTCGAGCGGCCGCAGCGGCTGCTGTCGGGGGCCGCCACCGGCATCTCGGCGGCGTCGTTCGTGCTCGGCGCCGCGCTGGCGAGCAGCAACGCCGGCCCGTGGCAACTCGGCGCCTCGATCGCGCTGTGGGCCTTGGGCATCGCCGTCGCTGGCGAGTTGCTGCCTCGAGCCTTCGCGCGTCGCTGGGCCACCGTGGTGCTGGGGGCGCTCCTGCCCGTGCTGGCCGTCGCGGCGGCGATCACGCGCCCTGCGGTGGCGCTGGCCGAGCGCTTCACCCGCGGGCTCCGACGCGCGCACCCACCGGTCTCCGCCGCCGACGAGGCGCGAGACGAGATCGCTGATCTGTTGCGCGAGGGGACGCTCGAGGGCGTCGGGGAAGCGGAAGAGATTGCGATCATCTCGGGCGTGGTGGCGTTTGCCGAGAAGCGCGTCCGCGACGTGATGACGCCGCGTGAGGCGGTGTTCACCGTCGATGCCTCGCTCCCGCCTCGGGAGATGGCGCGTCGGATTGCGCAGCAGGCGTGGTCGCGGGTGCCGGTCGTGCGCGGGTCGCTCGATGACGTCGCCGGGCTCGCGCTGTCGATGGACGTGCTCCGCGCGCGCGGCGAACGCCTCCCGCGGCTCCGCCCGGTGTCGTCGGCGTCGCCGGACCTGCCCTGCAACGAGCTGCTCTTTTCGATGCTCCGGAACGGGCGGCAGTTCGCGTTGGTTCGTGACGGCACCGGTCCGGTGCTCGGTATTGTCACGCTGGAAGATCTGCTCGAGGAACTGGTGGGCGACATTCGCGATGAACACGACGATCCGCTCCCGCGGCCCGGCCACCACGCCGCGTGAGCACTGAACTGGGAGTGCCGGCCACGCCGGCGGCGGCCCCGCACGAGCGGCTCCTCGCCGAGTTCTCGGCGCGCAAGCCGTATGCGTTGGCCCGCGCCTGCTCGATCGTCGAGAACCAGCGCGCCGGGTTCGACACGCTGCTCGCCGCGCTTCACCCACGCGTGGGTCGCGCTCGGCGCGTCGGGATGACCGGACCGCCGGGGGCGGGGAAGAGCACGCTGACGACCGCGCTGGCCGCGCATCTCCGCCAGGCCGGACGGACGGTCGCGATTCTCGCGGTCGATCCCACCTCGCCGTTCACCGGTGGGGCCCTGTTGGGAGATCGCATCCGAATGGAGCGGATCGCGCTCGATCCGGGGATCTTCATTCGCTCGATGGCGACGCGCGGCTCTCTCGGTGGTCTCGCCGCCGCGACGCGCGAGGTCGCCGATGTGATCGACGCCTTTGGGTTCGACGACATCCTGATCGAGACGGTCGGCGTTGGCCAGACGGAGCTGGATGTGGCCCGCACCGCCGACACGTCGGTGGTCGTGCTCGTGCCCGAAAGCGGCGACTCGATTCAGACACTCAAGGCCGGCTTGATGGAGATCGCCGACCTGTTCGTGGTCAACAAGTCGGATCGCCCAGGGGCGGATCGGCTGCGGACGGAGCTCGAAGTGATGCTGGGGATGCGGATGGGCGTGACCGGCCGTGTGCCAGCGCATCACGGGGTGGATCTGCGGCAGCTGTCGGCGGCGGAGCGCGATCAGGCACGAAAGGCGCTGAATCCGGCCGCGGCGGCGCGCGAAGCGGCACACGACCCGCACGAGGCCGAGGGCTGGGTGCCGCCGGTGCTGCGCACCGTGGCGGCACAGGACGACGGCGTCGCCGAACTGGCTGGCGCACTCGACAAGCACCGTACCTATCTTGAAACGTCGGGCCAGTTGCGCGAGCGGCGGCGGTCGCGGTTGCTCGAGCGGGTGGTCGAAGTGTCGGAGCGACGGGTGCGCGAGCGGCTCTGGCGGGATGCCGCCACCGCCGCTTGGATGCAGGAGCAACTGCCGGCGCTCGAGGCCGGTACCACGACGCCTTACCACGTGGCGGACGCGCTGTTGCGTCGCAGTGGGGCGCTGTTGACGGGGGAATCGCAATGACGGGAATTCGCGAATCGGACGCCGCGCAGGAACTGGCGCAGTTGCGGGCAGAAGTCGCCGAGTGGCGTCGTCGCTACAACGAAGGCACGCTGCGCCCGGTGGCCTACACCAACTCGGCCAACGAAGTCGAGCCGCTCTTCACCGCGCTCGATCTCGAGGGCCGCACGACGTCGGCTGGCGAGGTGCCCGGCGAGTTCCCCTTCACGCGCGGCATTCACCCCACGGGCTACCGGGGCAAGCTCTGGACGATGCGGCAGTTTGCCGGGTTCGGCACCGCGCGCGAGACGAACGAGCGCTACAAGTTCCTGCTCGCCAATGGCCAAACGGGATTGTCGGTGGCGTTCGATTTTCCGACCCTGATGGGCTACGACTCCGATCACCCGCGCTCCGAGGGAGAGGTCGGCAAGTGCGGTGTCGCCATCTCGTCACTGGCCGATATGGAGACGCTGTTCGAGGGCATTCCCCTCGACAAGGTCTCGACGTCGATGACGATCAACGGACCCGCGATCATCCTCTTCTGCTTCTACGTGGCGGCGGCCGAGAAGCAGGGGGTGCCGATTCACAAGCTGTCGGGCACGGTGCAGAACGACATCCTGAAGGAGTATCAGGCGCAACACGCCTGGTGCTTCCCGATCGAGCCGGCGCTGCGACTGATCGTCGACGGCTTCGAGTGGAGCGCCGCCAACACGCCGAAGTGGAACACGATTTCGATCTCGGGCTACCACATCCGTGAGGCGGGGTCCACCGCCGCGCAGGAGTTGGCGTTCACGCTGGCCAACGGCTTCACCTACGTGGAGCGCGGGATCGCGCGCGGCCTGAACGTCGACGATTTCGCGCCGCGGCTCTCGTTCTTCTGGGACATCCACAACGACTTCTTCGAGGAGATCGCCAAGCTGCGCGCGGCGCGTCGCATCTGGGCGCGCCACATGCGCGACCGTTTCGGCGCCAAGGACCCGCGGTCCTGGATGCTGCGGTTCCATTCGCAGACCGCCGGCGTCACGCTCACCGCGCAGCAGCCGATGAACAACATCGTCCGCGTCGCGTATCAGGGGTTGGCGGCGGTACTCGGCGGCACCCAGTCGCTGCACACGAACTCGATGGACGAGACGCTCTCGCTCCCGACGGAACAGGCGGTGCAGGTGGCGCTCCGAACGCAGCAGGTACTGGCGTACGAAACCGGCGTGCCGAACGTCTCGGACCCGCTCGGCGGGTCCTACTACGTCGAAGCGATGACCGACGAGCTGGAGCGTCAGGCGGAGTCGTACTTCGCGGAGATCGAAGGGCAGGGCGGCGTCGTCCGGGCCACCGAGATCGGCTGGTTCCAGCGCAAGATTGCCGAGGCGGCGGCGCGCCAGCAGTGGGAAATCGAACAGCATCGCAAGATCATCGTGGGCGTGAACGACTTCGTGAATGACGACGAGGCGCTCACGATTCCGCTGCTCAAGGTGGATGACGCGGCAGCGACCGAGCAGGCCCGGCGTATCGCCGAGATGAAGGCGACGCGCGACAACGATCTGGTCGCGCGTCGACTCGAGGCGCTCCGCGTCGCCGCGCGGTCGAACGAGAATACCGTCCCGTACATCCTCGACTGCGCGCGCGCGTATGCGACGCTCTACGAGATTCGGCGTGCACTCGAAGATGTCTTCGGTGCCTACCGCGAACCGGTGTTCTTCTGACGCGCGGCCGCAGGACGCGCCCAGGGGCAACCGCGCAGCCGTGGTGGGCTGAGTACTTCGACTCGCGGTATCTCACCGAGTTCGATCCGCTCTTGGGCGCGGCGACGTCGCGAGCCGAGGTGCGCCGACTGGTTGAGGTGTTGGCCGAGTTCCCCGCAGGGTCCCGCCTGCTGGATCTGGGCTGCGGGCAGGGGCGCCACGCCAATCTGCTCGCGGCCGCAGGGTTCGCCGTGGATGGCGTCGACTATTCCGACGAGTTGCTCGCGCTGGCCCGCCGGGGGGCGTCGCGCGGCAATCCCGCGTACCACCGGCACGATATGCGTCGCTTGCCGGCGCGCTGGTCCGGACGCTTCGACGTCGTGGTCAACCTGTTCACCTCGTTCGGCTTCTTCGAGCGCGCGGACGATGACGCGACGGTCATCGGCCACGTGGCCCGTGTGCTCAAGCCGGGCGGCGTCCTCGTGTGGCACGGTGGGAGCCGCGATGGCGTCGTGGCGCGATTCCTCGGCCGCGACTGGTGGCTGACCTCCGACGGCACGATGGTCGGGCACGAGCGCTCGTTCGATCCCCTGAGCGGCGTGCTACAGATCCGGACGACGTGGCGCGGTCGCACCAGCGGCGAGCGCGAGCACCGCATTCGCCTCTACACCGCCACCCGGTTGGCCGAGCTGTGCCAGGCGCAGGGGTTAGTCGTCGAGCAGGCCTTCGACGGGTGGCGCGATCGCCCGCTGCGTCGGCGCTCGAGCGAGATGCTGCTCGTCGCGCGCAAGGACTGACGCGAGCGTCCGATACTCCGGAGGGTGAGAACCCTCCGACCCCTCGTAGTGCTGACCCTCGGGACGCTGGCCGGCGGCTGTGTGCCGACGGCGATGCGTCCGTGGTCGCCACCGCCTCCGGGCCCTGCACAGCTTGGCGACTCCGTGCGCTTGCACGCGCCGCGCTGGGCGCCGGGTGGACCGTTCGAAGGGCGACTGCTCGATTGGCAGGGGGACAGCGTGTGGATCGCTCCGCCGGGCGGCGGACCTGCGCCCTTGGGCATTCCGGCTGCCTGCGTGACGCAGAGTTTCGTGTGGCGCGAAGGCTCGCGGACGGCCTCGGCGTCGCGCGGCGCGTTCATCGGCACGGTGATTGGCGCGGCCGTCGGGCTGCTCGTCACGCCGGAGCCCACTGCGTGGAAGCTCCAGTCGCTGCCATTCGCGGCGCCGGCGCTCGCCACGGGGGTGTCCGTGGGTGTCTCGCTGGGCTGGTCTCGCAATGGCGGCACCTGGGATGGCGCACTGTTGCCCGCCGCGGACGCGGGCCCGCGCGGGGCCTGCATCCCGAAGCCGCTCCCGAAACCGCCGGAGAAGCCTGCGCCCAAGGGCAAGGCGGCCGCTCCGGCGCGCAAGCCGGGCTGATTTTCCTCACGCAACTGGGCGCGGCTGACTAGTTTTCCACGGCTGGACTGTGCTGCGCCGACCCTCGGCGCACGTGACCACCACCGTGATTTGCCGATGTCGCGTCCGATTCGCGTACTCGTTGCCAAGCCAGGCCTCGACGGCCACGACCGTGGGGCCAAGGTTGTCGCCGCTGCACTCCGGGATGCGGGGATGGAAGTCATCTACACCGGGCTGCACCAGACGCCGGAGATGATCGCCACCGCCGCTGTGCAGGAAGACGTCGATGTGGTCGGGCTGTCGATCCTGAGCGGGGCCCATATGACGCTGTTCCCCCGCGTGCTCGCGCTGCTCAAGGAGCAGGGGCGCGAGGACATTCTGCTCACGGGCGGCGGCATCATCCCGAAGGAGGATATGGCGGCGCTGGAAGCACAAGGCGTCGGCAAGCTCTTCGGTCCGGGGACATCGACCGGCGATCTGATCGCGTACATCCAGGCGTGGTTCGCGGAGCACCAGTCCGCGTGAGTGCCAGCCGACTGCGGACACTGAGCGACGAAGTCCGCGCGCTCGAAGCCACGTTGCGTCAGGGCGGTGGCCCGGCGCGTGCAGCGAAGGAACACGAGAAGGGCAAGCTCACCGCGCGCGAGCGGGTGGAGCGGCTGATCGATGACGGGTCGCGCTTCATCGAGATCGGCCTGTTCGTGGCGTACGATCAGTACGAGGGGCAGGCGCCGGGCGTCGGCGTGATCACCGGCATCGGCCGCGTGCACGGTCGGGAAGTGGTGATCGTGGCCAACGACGCGACGGTCAAGGCCGGTTCGTGGTGGCCGGAAACGATTCCCAAGATTCTTCGTGCGCAGGAAATCGCGATGCGCTGTCGGATTCCGATCGTGTATCTCGTCGACTCGGCCGGCGTGAATCTGCCCTATCAGGGTGGCGTGTTCCCCGGTCAGTACGGCGCCGCGCGGATCTTCCAGTACAACTCCATCATGCGGCGATACCTGCGGGTGCCGCAGCTCGCGGCGGTGATGGGGCCCTGCGTCGCGGGCGGCGCCTATCTACCGGCACTCTCCGACACCATCACGATGGTGAAGGGCACGAGCTTCATGGGCCTGGGCGGCGCAAATCTCGTGAAGGGCGCCACGGGGCAAACGATCGACAACGAGACCTTGGGCGGTGCGGTGACGCACACCGAGGTGTCGGCGGTCGCGCACTACACGGCGGAGAATGACGACGACTGTCTGCGGCAGCTGCGCCGGCAGATCGATCGGCTCCCGCGTCCGATCGTCGAGTTCTCGCCGGCGCGCGTCGAAGACGAACCCGCGGATCCCGATGTGCTGTATAATCTGCTGCCGGCCGATCACCGGATGTCGTACGATATGCACGCCGTGCTGCGCGCGATCGTCGATGGCGGCGAACTTGAGGAGTTCCAGCCGAACCTCGCCAAGGAGATGATCTGCGGCGATGGCAAGATCGAGGGTATCTCGGTCGGGGTGATCGCCAATCAGCGCGGTCTCATCAAGGGACGCGCCGGCGAGAAGCCGCGCTTTGGCGGGATCATCTATGCCGAGTCGGCCGAGAAGGTCGCGTACTTCATCGATCGCTGCGATCGACAGGGGATCCCGATTCTGTTTGTGCAGGATGTCTCCGGCTTTATGGTCGGGGGCGAGGCCGAGCACGAAGGCATCATTCGCGCGGGGGCGCGTTTCGTCGAGGCAATGGCGACGGCGCGGGTGCCGAAGCTGGTGCTCACGGTGAATCACGCCAGTGGTGCGGGCTACTACGCGATGGCCGGCCAGGGCTTCGACCCGGACTTCATCTTCTCGTGGCCGACGGGCCGGATGGGGGTGATGGAAGGGGAGTCGGCGGTGCAGGCCGTGCACGGCGCGGCGATCGCCAAGGCCAAGGGCAATCCGTCGCCGGAACTCGCCGAGGCGATGCAGGCGATGCGCGAGGACTACGAACACCAACTCGACGCCAAGTACGCCGCCGCGCGCGGCTACGTGGACGCGATCATTCACCCCGAAGACACCCGCGATACGCTGGCGATGGCGCTGCGCGCGTGCCTGCAGAATCCGGGGCCGCATCTCGGCGCCTTTGTGCTGCCGATGGAGGTTCGATGAGCAAGATCGTGCGGGTCGCCGCCGGGCAGGGGTTTTGGGGTGACTGGCTCGAAGCGCCGCGCCGGCAGGTTGAAGGCGGGCCCGTGGATTACCTGATGCTCGACTATCTGGCCGAGGTCACGATGTCCATTCTGCAGAAGCAGAAGGAGCGCGATCCGCAGATGGGCTACGCGCGAGACTTCGTCGGCGCGTTCGAGAGCGTGCTGCCAGCCGTCGCGCATCGTGGCGTGAAGGTCATCGCGAATGCCGGCGGCGTGAATCCTGTCGCCTGCGCGCAGGCCATTCGTGCGGTCGCGGTGAAGCACGGCGTCAGCGACAAGATCGTGATCGGCGTCGTCACCGGCGATGATCTGCTGCCGCGACTCGACGCACTGACGGCCGCGGGCCACGAGCTGCGGTCGATGGACACCGGCGAACCGCTCTCCACGGTCCGCGACCGCGTCCTCTCGGCCAATGCGTACATCGGCAGCGGGCCGATCGTCGAGGCGCTGCGGCGCGGGGCCAACGTGGTGATCACGGGCCGTTCGACGGACACCGCGCTGACGATGGCGCCGTTGCGCCACGAGTTCGGCTGGTCGCCGCAGGACTACGACAAGATGGCCGCCGGCATCATTGCGGGGCATATCATCGAGTGCGGCGCACAAGCCTCCGGCGGCAATTGCTTGTGGGACTGGCGGAACACGCCGGACCTCGGCGATGTGGGCTTTCCGATCGTCGAGGGACACGCTGACGGCACGTTCATCGTGACCAAGCACCCCGGCACCGGCGGTCGCGTCACGCGGCAGACGGTGAGCGAGCAGCTGGTGTACGAGATGGGCGACCCGAATGCCTACATCACGCCGGACGTCGTCGCCGATTTCACGTCGATTCGCCTCGACGACCTGGGCAACGATCGGGTGCGTGTTCACGGGATCACGGGTCGCGCCGAGACCGACAAGCTCAAGGTGTCCATTGCCTACAAGTCGGGCTACAAGGCCGTGGGCACGCTCGTCTACAGCTGGCCCGATGCGCTCGAGAAGGCGCAGGTCGCCGACCGCGTCCTGCGCGAACGGCTCGATCGTCTCGGCCTGCGATTCGACACGATCCTGACCGAGTACGTCGGAGTCACAGCCACCCACGGCCCGCTGGCCGGAGCCGAGGCCGCGCCCTGGATTCGTGAGATTCCCGAGGTGCAGTTGCGCGTCGGCGTGCGGAGTGGCGACCGCGCGATGGTGGAGCGCTTCACGCGCGAGATCGCGCCGCTCGTCCTCACTGGTCCGCCAAGCGTCACTGGGTTCGCCGGGGGGCGTCCCAAGGTGGAAGAGATCGTGGCCTACTGGCCGGCGCTGGTCGACAAGACGGTCGTGACCCCGGAGGTTGCCCTCGTATGAGCACGCACGCGAGCAAGACGGTGAAGGTGCGCCTGCTCGACATCGCGCACGCCCGCTCCGGAGACAAGGGCGACACGGCGAATGTCGGCGTGATCGCGCTGGAGGAGCGCTTGTACCCGGTGCTGGCGAAGTACCTGACGCAGGCGCGGGTCGCCGAGCATTACCGCGGGGTCATCACCGGCGACGTGCAGCGGTTCGAACTGCCGAACCTCTGGGCGCTGAACTTCCTGTTGCACGGCGCGCTCGACGGCGGCGGCACGCTGTCGCTCAAGACCGATGCGCAGGGCAAGGTGTTTTCGACGTCGATGCTGCGTCTGGTGCTCGATGTCGATGAGGCCGACGCCGTGCGCGCCGGTCTTCCCACCGCGTACTGAGCCGGCGCCGGTGACCGCATTCGAGCGCCTGGGCACTCCGACGATCGCCAAGCTGGTGGTGGCGGCGGCGGGCCTCGTGCTGTTCGGTGCGGGCGTGCGGACCGAGAGTATGCGGCTGCGGTGGTGGGGCATTGCGGTCGTGGGTATCGCGGCCGCGTTGCGATTCTGGCGCACGCCGCGCGCCCCGACGGTGACTGCCGACGAGACGGAGCGCTGACCGGTGGCCACGCGCGAACGGATTCCGGAACTCCTGGCGCCCGCGGGCTCGCTCGATGCGGTGCGCGCGGCAGTGGCCAACGGCGCGGACGCGGTCTACCTCGGCGTCGAAAAGTTCAATGCGCGCGACGAAGGCGCGCAGTTCACGCTCGCCGATCTCGAGGTGGCCTGCCGCATTGCGCACGCCAATGGGACGCGGGTGTACCTGACCTTCAACGTGCTGATCAAGCCGCAGGAATTGACCGACGCACTGGTGCATCTGGGCGAGTGCATCGCGCGCGGCATCGATGCAGCGATTGTGCAGGATGTGGGCGCGGTACGGCTGATTCAGGCGGTGTACCCGGGTTTCGAGATCCACGGCTCCACGCAGATGACGGTGCACGACCCATCCGGCGCGCGGGTGATGGCCGGCCTCGGCATTGAACGCGTGGTGCTGGCCCGCGAGAACACGCTGGCCGACATTCGCGCCATTCGCGAGGCGGTACCCGAGATCGGGCTCGAAACGTTCGTGCACGGGGCGTTGTGCATCTCGTACAGCGGGCAGTGCCTGATGAGCGGGATGATCAGCGAGCGCAGTGCCAATCGCGGGTCCTGCGCCCAGTCCTGTCGGAAGGATTACGTCCTGACCGATCTCGCCAACGGGCAGGAGCTCGATCGCGGCTTCCTGATCTCGGCCAAGGACCTGGCGGCCCACGATCATCTCGCCGAGATCGCCGAGTTGGGTGTGGGCTGTCTCAAGGTGGAAGGCCGCAAGAAGAAGCCCGAGTACGTCGCCACCGTCACGCAGACGTACCGCGCGCTGCTCGACCGCGTCGCGTCTGGGACTTGGGCCCCACTCGCGCCCGCCGAGACGGAGCCGCTCGTGCAGATCTTCTCGCGCGGCAACACCGGCGGGATGTACGGGGGCCGCGTCGGTCGCGACTACATCACGCGCGGTCACCCGGATAACCGCGGGGTGGTGCTCGGGACGGTGGTCGGCCGAGATGCCGACGCGCTGGTTGTAGAGGTGTCGCAGCCGCTGCTGACCGGCGACGGCATCGGCCTCGAAGCGCCGGATGGCGCTCGGCTTGGTAACACCGGCTTCGTGATCGGCGAGACCCGATTCCTTGGCACCGCGCCCCATGGCGGGGTGCGGCAGGCGCTGGTGACCCGGGTGCAGGCACCCGAGGGCTGGGTCGTGGTGCGGTCGAGCCACGCGGCGCTGCTGGAGCGTGCGCGTGCGAGCTTCGCGCGACTGGCCAACGTGCGGCCCGAGTCGCGGGTGCGGCTCGACCTGCGCTGTTTTGGGGCCGCGGGCGGGCCGCTCAAGGTGATCGCGTCGGCCGATGGCGAGACCGTCACCGTGCGGAGCGACGCGGGCTTGGAACCGGCGAAGCAGCACGGCCTCGACGATGCGCGCTTGCGTCAGCAGTTCGGCCGCCTGGGCGAGACGCCGTTCACGCTTGGCGCGCTCGACACCTCCGGCTTGGCGCCCGGACTGTTCCTCCCGGTCTCGGAGCTCAATCACATCCGCCAGGCGGTGGTCGAGGAGCTCGCGCTGCGGCGCGATTGGGCGCACGGTGCGGAGGTGGCCGAGCGGGAGGCGCGTGTTGCCGCGGCGATGGCCGCGCTGCACGCCGATGCGGCATCGCGCCGTCGCGAGGCGATGCCGGACACCGCCTCGCTCGCGGTGGAGGTCTTCACGATCGATGACGCGCTCGCGGCCGCCGAGGGGGGCGCCAGCGAGATCGTGCTCGACGTCTTCCTGCGGCACCCGATGCCGCCAGTGTCGCGCGTGTTGGCGTTGCGCGACACGCTGGCGTCGCGAGGCATCGGGTTCCGACTGCGGACGCCGACGATTCTGCGGCCCGATGATCGACCGCACGCCCAGAAGTGGCTGGCGCTCGATGTCGGTTTCGTCAGCGGGCACGTGGGCTTGGTGGCGGAGTTGTCGGCGCAAGGGCGCGACGTGATTGCCGACTACGCGACGAACGTGTTCAATCCGTTCAGCGCGCAGGAACTCTTCCGTCTGGGCGCGTCGGCGATCGTCCCGTCGGTCGAACTGACCGCCGACGAACTCGGCGCGCTCGTGGCCCCGTGGGGTGGCGCGGGCTTCGAAGTGTTCGTTCACGGCCGGCCCGAGGGAATGACGATCGAGCACTGCGTGTTGTCGGCGTCGTTCGATCGCGTGCCCACGACCTGTCGCGATCTGTGCGTGAAGAAGCACACCAACGTCGAACTCACCGACCCGGCGGGGTATCAGTTCCCGGTGGCGACGGACTACGCTTGCCGCAATCGCCTGCTGCACTCGCGGCCGGTGGTGGGCGTGGAGTATCTCCGCGCCCTGTGGGATGCGGGCGTGTCACGCTACCGCGCGGTGTTCAACGTCCCGGGCGACGACGTGCGGGCGATCACGGCGGCGTATTGCGCCGCGTTGACGGATGTGGTGCGCGGCACCGCGCCATCGCTCGGCCCCCTCAAGGGGCTCACCAATGGCCAGTTCACCCGCGGACACTTCGCGCGTGCGGTGTGAACGGGCTCGAGTGCAATCGTTCGGCACTGACTGACGACACCCGGCACCCGGTTGGCACCGCGCCGGCCGGTAGCGTGTGCCGATGACCGCGACCGCCGAGACCACGGGACTGATGCGCCGAGCAGAGGATGTGCTCCGGGCGCGGTTCGGACACGCCGGCTTCCGGGCGGGGCAGCGCGAGGCCGTCGCGGCCGTCCTCGACGGGCGGGATGCGCTGGTGGTGCTACCGACTGGCGGCGGCAAGTCCGTGTGCTTCCAGATCCCCGCGCTGCTCCGCGACGGGCTGACGGTGGTGATATCACCGCTGATCTCGTTGATGAAGGATCAGGTCGATGCGCTGGCGGCTCGCGGCGTGCCTGCCGCCTTCGTCAATAGCACACTGACGGCGGCCGAGGTCGCAGACCGTTTTGCGCAGGTGCGCGACGGGACGCTCAAGCTGTTGTATGTGGCGCCGGAGCGATTCGAGTTGGGGCGGACCGCCGAGCGATTGCGCGACGCCGGCGTGTCGTTGCTGGCGGTCGACGAGGCGCATTGCATCAGCGAGTGGGGGCACGACTTCCGACCCTCGTACCGTCGTGTGCGTGCGATCCGAGAGGCGCTGGGCGTCCCCCAAACCGTCGCGCTGACCGCTACCGCCACGCCGGCGGTCCGACGCGACATCGAGGAGCAACTCGGGCTGCGCGAGCCGGAGATTGTGGTGAGCGGCTTCGATCGGGCGAACCTGCGATGGCACGTCCTGCCGACGAAGAACGATGCCCAAAAGGATGCGACCCTGTGCGCGCTGCTCGATCGCGTGCCGGGCCCCGCCATCGTGTACGCGTCCACGCGAAAAGCGGTTGATCGCGTTGCGCAGATGCTCGACCGCGCGGGCGTGGCCGCGCGCGCCTACCACGCGGGACTCGACGACAGCGAGCGTCACGAGGTTCAGGACGCCTTCCTCAGTGAGCGCACGCGCGCCATTGTGGCCACGAACGCGTTCGGGATGGGCATCGACAAGCCGAATGTCCGTCTCGTCGTGCACTACGCGATGCCGGGCTCGCTCGAGGCCTACTATCAAGAGGCGGGACGTGCCGGCCGCGACGAAGCGCCGTCCGAGTGCGTGCTGCTGCACGCGTTTCCCGACCGATTCACCCACGAGTTCTTCATCAAGGGCTCGTTCCCCGACGATGACGTGGTGCGCGCGACGTATGAGGCCCTATGCCGCGCGGCGAGCCCCGCGGGCGTGGTGGCGTTGCCGCTCTCGGCGCTGGCCGGACGTCTGCCGGGCAAGGTGTCCGACAAGGAAGTGGAGAGTGCGCTGCGAATGCTGCGGGCGGCCGGCGCCGTCCACGAGCCCGCCGGCGCCCGGAGCGCGCTCGTGACGCTGCGCTGGCCGACCGCGCGGATCGCCGCGCATTTCGGCGACACCCAGTCGGCAGCTCGCGAGGTGCTCCGGGCGTGCTGGAAAGTCGCCGGCACACGACTTTCTGCTGGGGCACTCGTCGATCTGGACACTGTGGCGGGGATGCTCGAGCCCGGCACCGATCTGGTGGCCGCCCTCGATACCTTGGCCGCCGACGGGATGCTGCAATGGGCGCTGGCGGGCGAGGGGGTGCATCTCGCCGATCGTCGGCGCTCGCTCGACGCCTTCCCGATCGACTGGTCGCATCTGGCCCAGCGTCGGCGCGTAGCGAACGAGCAGCTCGACGTGATGCAGCGGTACGCCTACGCCGATCGCTGTCGTCGCGCCTTCGTGCTCTCGTACTTCGGCGATCCCGCGGGTCGCAACCGGCGGGGGAGCTGCGGAAGCTGCGACGTCTGTCTGGCAGGCGAGCGTCCGTTCGAGGTGGTGGAGCCACGCGCGACGACGCGCGCGCGGCCCGCGCGACCGGCGCGCCCAGCGCGGTCGGCGTCGACCCCGACCACGGCGTCCGACGATCCCGACCTCGTTGCGGCCGCGGCCGCACGATTCGATGCGCTGCGCGAGTGGCGTGCGAGCGAGGCGCGAGCGGCACAGGTTCCGGCGTTCGTGGTGTTTCCGGATCGAACCCTGCGGGCGATCGCCGAGGCCGCACCAAAGCGGCTGGCCGATCTTTCGCACATCCCGGGCGTCGGGCCCAGCAAGCTGGATCGTTACGGGGAATCGGTGCTCCACGTGTTGTGGCCTAGCACCCGGATTCCGGACTGATTCACTCGGGGACACGGTTGGTCCCCCTCTCATCGCCGCCGACGGCAGATCGCGGGTCAGATGGTGTCTTTTCCGGCGCGACAGCGCACTAGGTTTCTGCGCGTTGCAGATGGTGGCACTCCCCCTCCAGTCCCCGTATGGACGACTCGCTCTTTTTTTCTGAACAGCACCACGCGGTGCGCGATATGGTCCGCGCCTTTGCCCGCGAGAAGGTCGCACCGGTCGCCAGCCGCCTCGACGCGGATAGCGAGTTCCTGTGGGACAACATCCCGCAGATGGCTGAGCTCGGTCTGCTCGGTGTGCCGTGGTCCGAGGAGATGGGCGGCGCCGGGTTCGACCTGACGAGCTACATCCTCACCATCCACGAGATGGCCAAGGTCGATGCATCGCACGCGATCACGATCTCGGCGCACACCACGCTCGGCACCTCGCCGATCGTGTACTTCGGGACGCCCGAACAGCAGCAGCGGTACGTGCCGCTCCTCGCCTCGGGCAAGATCCTCGGTGGCTTCGGGCTCACCGAACCCGGCGCGGGATCTGATGCCGGCGGCACGCAGACGACCGCGGTGCGGAAGGGGGATCGCTGGATCCTCAACGGCACCAAGCGCTTCATCACGCACGGTGGTGTCGGCGAAGTCTTCGTCGTGACCGCGGTGACCGATCCGTCCGCCGGCACGAAGGGCATTTCGAGCTTCATCTTGGCGAAGGACACCTGCGATCTCGACCGTGCGAAGGCGCTGGGGATCGGCCACGCGCCGTCGATTCCGCGCGTGCCAGGGTTCAAGTCGGGCAAGAAGGAGGACAAGCTCGGCTGGCGTTCCAGCGACACGCGCGAGCTGATCTTCGAGGATGCCGAAGTGCCGCACGAGAACCTCCTCGGCGCTGAGGGTAAGGGATTCATCAACTTCATGCGCACGCTCGATGCCGGCCGCATCGGGCTGGCGGCGCTGTCCCTCGGACTCGCCGAAGGCGCGTTTGAGGCGGCGTTGGAGTATGCCGGCGTGCGGAAGCAGTTTGGGAAGGCGATCATCGACTTCCAGGGCGTGTCGTTCCCGCTCGCCGATATGGCCACCGAGATCGAAGCCGGGAAGTTTCTGACGTATCACGCCACGTGGCTCGCCCAGCAGGGCAAGCCGTTCGGCCGCGAGGCGGCGATGGCGAAGCTGTATTGCTCGGAGCTGGCGATGCGCGCGACGATCAAGAGCATCCAGATCCACGGCGGCTACGGGTACACCAAGGACTACCCGGTGGAGCGGATGATGCGCGATGCGAAGATCTGCGAGATCGGCGAGGGCACGAGCGAGATCCAGCGCTTGGTGATTGCGCGGCACCTGCTCAAGGATCTCCAAGGCTGAGCCACGGGGTCGGGCAGGGTCGGGAGAGGGGGTTACGGATCGCTGGCGCACTTGCCAGACGGGTTCGTAACCCCTAGCTCTTACGGGACTTGACTGTTGTTCACGCCACGGCCACCCGCGCGACCCGCGAGGGAGCCGTGGGGCGGATCCTCCGGGTGGAGCTCGACTACCCGGATCCGACCGCCGCTCGTTGCAGGTGCGCCACTTGAAGGGTTCGTGCCGTCGCCGGATGCCCGGCACTGGTGGGTCTGATCGTCGCACGCCGAGGCTTCGGTACGCGGTCGCTCACGACGCCAGTTGCCGCCGGTTGGCGATGCGAACGGGTGCCGCTGCGCGGGAACTGCACGCTGTTGTCGCATCCTCCGCCTGGGCGGGGCGACGCGACGTCACCTGGTAGGCGCAGGAGTCGCTGTCAGTCGCGGGTTCGGGTCGCACCGCGGAAGCCGGCGAACGACATCTGAAGCGCGAGATTCTCATCAACGCCGCGCCGCGCGAAATGCGCGTCGCGATCCTCGAGGACGGCAAGCTTTCCGAGCTGCTGGTCGACCGTCCCGACGCCCGCCGAATGGTCGGCGACATCTACGTCGGCAAAGTCGAGGCGGTGCTCCCCGGCATTCAGGCCGCGTTCGTCCAGATTGGCACCGAGAAGGCCGCCTTCCTGCACGCGAACGACGTGCTGTATCCGGGAATGGGCGACGACGAGGACGACGACGACGACGACGCGGACGACGCCGCGGATGCCTCGGACGACGCCGTCGGCGACGTGCCGGACGCGGGCGAGGCCACGGCGGCGCCCGCTGAGGTCGCCTCCGAGCCGAAGAAGGGCGGACGCCCCCCACGGCGCCGGAAGAAGGAACTGCCCCCAATCCAGGACGTGCTCAAGAAGGGGCAGGAGATCATCGTGCAGGTGACCAAGGAGCCGATCTCGACCAAGGGCCCGCGCGTCACCGCGCAGGTCTCGATGGCGGGACGCTTCCTGGTCTATATGCCGGATGCGCCGAACAAGGTGGGCGTGAGCCGAAAGATCGGCGAGAAGGCCGAGCGGCAGCGCCTGCGCGAAATGGTCCGCAAGATCCTGCCGAAGGATGCGGGCGGCGTGATCGTGCGCACGGTCAGTCACGACGCGAACGCCGAGACCTTCGAGCGCGAGCTGACGACGCTGATCAATCAGTGGAAGCGCATCCAGAAGAAGACGCGCTTCGTGCGGCCCCCGACGCTCATTCACCGCGAAACGTCGCTGACGCGCGGGCTCATTCGCGACGTCTTCTCCGACAAGGTCGACTCGGTGACGGTCGACTCGAAGCAGGTCTACAACGAGATCGCCGAGTACCTGAAGGGCATCGCGCCGGAGCTGATCGACCGCGTGAAGCTGTACGAGGAACCGATCCCGCTGTTCGACAAGGCCGAGATCGAAACCGAAATCCGCGACCTGTTCAAGCGCCGGTGCGATCTGCCGAGCGGCGGATACCTGATCATCGAACCGACCGAAGCGCTGGTCTCGGTCGACGTGAACTCGGGGCGTTTCACGGGCAAGAAGGACGCCGAGAAGACGATTCTCCGGGTGAATCTGGAGGCGGCTCGCGAGGTGGCGCGCCAAGTGCGGCTTCGCGACGTGGGCGGCGTGATCGTCGTGGACTTCATCGATATGGAGACCAAGGCGAACCGCGACCGGGTGATGCAGGAACTTCGGCAGCACCTGAGCCGCGACCGTGCACGGACCAAGGCGTTTGCGGTGTCGGAGTTGGGCTTGGTGGAGATGACCCGCCAGCGGGTGCGGCAGAGCCACCTGCAATCGATGACCGAGGCCTGTCCGACCTGCCACGGGACGGGGCGCGTCTTCACGCCGGAGACCATCGTGCGCCGCCTGGAGCGGTCGGTGAAGCGCGTGGCCGTCGAGGGCCGGAAGGACAGCCTGATCCTCAAGCTGCACCCCGAAGTGGCCCTGTACGTGCTGCAGCAGGAGCAGGACTTCGTGAAGAAGCTGGAGAAGGCGGCGGGCTTCGGGGTCGAGCTCCGGGACGACCCCCTGCTCAATCCGGACGAGTTCAAGCTGGTGGTGAAGGGGCAGGGCCGGGACGTCACCCAGCAGTACGCGGTGGCCTGACGGGCGTTTGGGGGCCCAGCGCCCCTTGGGCCCCCAACGGACGCCCACGGGGCGACGGGTTGACCAACCCGTTGCCCCTGCGTACTTTACGGGGCTATACCACTTGTTCGTTCACGAACGGCGGCAGTCGCCGCTTTGACTTGAGCTGGTCTCTCTTATGTCCTACGCCATCATCCGCACCGGCGGCAAGCAGTACAAGGTCGAGCCGGGCAAGACGTACAAGCTTCCGTCGCTTCCTGGCGACGCGGGCGCCGCGATCGAATTCAACGACGTGCTGCTCGGGTCCGACGGCAACACCGCGAAGGTCGGCGTGCCGACGCTCGCCGGTGCGAAGGTGTCGGGACAGATCGTGGAGCACGGCAAGGGCGACAAGATCGTCATCTTCAAGTTCAAGCGCCGAAAGAACTACGCGCGCAAGCAGGGTCATCGGCAGGGCTACACCGCGGTGAAGATCACCGCGATTTCGCTCGGTTGAGCGAGGGAGAGCACAATGGCACATAAGAAAGGCGTAGGCTCCTCGCGCAACGGGCGCGACTCCAATTCGCAGCGCCTCGGCGTGAAGAAGTTCGGTGGCGAGCACGTCGTCGCCGGCAACATCATCGTCCGCCAGAAGGGCACGAAGTGGCATCCCGGCCGCAACGTCGGGATGGGCACCGACTTCACGATCTACTCGCTCGTCGAGGGCACCGTGAAGTTCGAGCACAAGTCGAAGACGCGGCTCAAGATCTCGGTCGAGCCCATCGCCGCGACCGCGTAAGCCACTCCGTCGAATGCACGAACGGGAGCCCTCACGGGCTCCCGTTTTGCGTTCTGCGGACCAGGGCGGCCGACTTACTCCGCGACGTCCTCGGCCAACCGAAGGGCGTTGCGGGCCAGCACGTGACTGCTGACCTCGATCCCGAGGTGCAGGTGCTGCTCCACGACGGCATCGACCACTCGCCCTTCGAGCGAGTGATACCACGTCCCTTCGGGATAGACGACCGCGATCGGCCCCTGCTTGCAGAGCCCCATACACTCGGCGCGTGTCCGCAGCACCGTGACGCCGTGCTCGTCCTCGAGCCGTTTGCACGCCTGCGACAGTCGCTTGTAGGTCTCGCGGCCATCACCGCCGCCGCAGTCGGAATCACCGCAGACCACGATGTGCCGGACGGCGGCGTCGCTGCCGTGGGCCAGGAGCCCCCGCTTGCGCGCCTTCTTCAGCAGCTCGTGCGAGGGGCACGGATCATCCGACTTGTGGTGCTTGCTCATTTCCGAAAGATGAAATAGACCGCGCCACAGAGGCAGAGCGCCGCCCACAGAAAGTTTAGGCGGAGCGGCTCCCGCATATAAAGCACCGAGAACGGGACGAAGACCGCCAAGGCAATGACTTCCTGCAGAATCTTGAGTTGGCCGAGATTCAGTGCCGTGTGCCCGATGCGGTTCGCCGGGACCTGCAGCAGGTACTCGAACAACGCGATGCCCCAGCTCACGAGCGCCGCCACCAGCCACGGCCGTTGCGACAGGTTCCGCAAATGGGCGTACCACGCGAACGTCATAAAGACGTTCGAGAGGAGCAATAGACCAGTCGTGCGCAGCACCACCGCGTTCATCAGCAGGCCTCTGGGTTCATCAGGGACAGGCAACGGTCACTGCACCGCGACGCCGCGTACGTAGGTGCGAAGGGCACGTCCGCCCAGCAGCGAGTCCGGTGGGGCCGTGAAGGGATCCCGGTCGAGAACGGTGAGGTCTGCCCACATCCCCGGCGCGAGTGGGCCGACGTAGGGCTCTTCGAACGCCGCGCGCCGCGCCCAGACCGTGTACCCACGCAGGGCCTCTTCAATGCGCATCGCCTGATCGGCGTACCATCCCCCAGACGGCTGGCCGCGCTTGTCGGTGCGGGTAACGGCCGCGTGTAGCCCGTAGAACGGATCCGGGTCGGAGCCGGGCAAGTCCGCGCTGAACACCAACGCCGCCCCTGCTTGGCGGAGCGTGCGCCACGCGTACGCGCCGCGGATGCGCTCCGGTCCAAGGCGCTGCTCGGCCCACGGCGCGTCTTCGACCGCGTGCGGGGGCTGCACCGATGCCGTCACGCCGAGTTCCGCGAAGCGACCGATATCATCGGGCGAAACCACCTGCGCGTGTTCGATGCGCGGGCGCGTGGTCTTTGCTGGCGCGGCCAGACGGAATACCGAGTCGATGTAGTTGAGCGCGTCGCGGTTCCCCTGATCACCGATGGCGTGAATGCCGACCTGAAAGCCGGCGGCCATCGCAGCACCGACCAGCGAACGATCGAAGCCGTAGGTCTCGCCAGCCACG
>JANRJP010000073.1:0-7577 GCA_033763905.1 Gemmatimonadaceae bacterium | reverse complement strand
GCGCTTCGACGAAATCTCGGTCAATGCGCCGGATGACCCGCGGCTGTCGGTCGATATCTCGCATATCGACGACTACCAAAAGGTGTAGGACGTCGATCCCGAGCGAAGTCGTCGTTGTTCCCCCGAGAACGCTACCCGAGCGGGTCGCTTCCGAGGTCCCTCGAAAAGGGTAGGATTCAAGGCTGAACGCAATGTCGCGGCGACTGGTCCCGCGACGGGCGTCACGCGTGCACCTCCAGCCTACGGATCGTATGGGGATCACTACCGGCGCGCCGAGCCCTTCGGGCGCTGATCTTCCGCCTGCCGTCACGCCGCCGGTTGCGCGCGTGAACCCGATTCGTACGCGCGCCGATTGGATCGCGCAGCGGGACGCGGCGATGGCGAACCCCGGCGCTTTCCACGGCGCCATCGCGAAGCGCGAGATCCACTGGTTCGATCCGCGTGTGGGGATGCACGGCGCGTGGATCACCTGGGACGACGCCGCTGGTCGATGGTCTGGCTTTGATGCGCGCACCGGGGCTCCCGTGGTCGCCGAGTACCCCGAGTCGCACGAGCCGTGGGCGATCGCGTTCGACGACCGCGATGCGCCCTTCTACCGCTGGTTCTCCGGCGGCCTGACGAACGCCTGCTTCAACGAAGTCGACCGCCACCTGCTCGCGGGCTTCGGCACCGAGGCCGCGCTGCTGTTCGAGGGCGACCGATGGGACCAGTCGCTCGATGGCGGCCGCGGCGGTCCGGTGGTCTCGTATGCGGTGAGCCGCAAGCGGCTGCTGGTCGAAACCGCGAAGTGCGCGCTCGCGCTGCAGAAGCTGGGTCTGGTGCGCGGGGATCGCGTCGCGCTCAACCTGCCGAACATCCCCGAGCAAGTGTACTGGACCGAAGCCTGCAAGCGGCTTGGCCTCGTGTACACCCCCGTGTTCGGCGGCTTCAGCGACAAGACCTTGTCGGATCGCATTCACAACGCGGGCGCGCGCGTCGTGATCACCGCGGACGGCGGCTACCGCAACGCGCAGATCGTCGCCTTCAAGGAGGCCTACACCGATCCCGCCCTCGACAATTACGTCGCGGCTGACGTCGCCGCTGCCACCGTGGCGGCTGCGGTGGACGCGTTGGGTGTCTCGGCCGACATTCGCGCGGCGATCGTGGCGGGAGCGGCGGACGCTGTGAAGGGTGAGATCACCCTGGAACGTTCGGACGTGATGCGCGGCGTCGGTCGCGCCCTTGAGGCGATTCCCGGCCTGCCTTCGGCCGAGGCGAGCCGCCTGCGGACCGCGATCGCGTCGGCGCTCGTGGCCACGCCGGCACGCGTCGAGGCCGTGATTGTCGTCAAGCACACCGGGCAGGCCGATCTCGTCTGGCGCGAGGAGCGAGATCGCTGGGCGCATCAGCTCACCGAGGCGGCCACGGCCCAGTTGATCGAGCACGCGCGACGGGCGGGCTTCAACGTCGCCTCGGAAGCCGACCTGCTGTCGCTCGACGACCGCGCGCTGGTCGAGGCCGTGTGGGCCTCGTCGCCGCCGGCAGTCGTCGACGCCGAGTTCCCGCTGTTCTTCATTTACACCTCGGGCTCGACCGGCAAGCCGAAGGGCGTGGTGCACGTGCACGGCGGCTACGTCAGCGGCGTCGCGCACACGATGAAGGTTGTCTTCGACGCGGTGCCGGGCGACGTGATGTACGTCGTGGCCGATCCCGGCTGGATCACCGGACAGAGCTATATGCTCTGCGCCGCGCTCACGACGCGCGTGACGACGGTCATCGGCGAAGGCGCACCGGTGTTCCCCAGCGCCGGCCGCTTTGCCAGCATCATCGAGCGCTACGGCGTGAAGATCTTCAAGGCGGGGGTCACCTTCCTCAAGACGGTGATGACCGATCCGCAGAACGCGGAAGATGTGAAGCAGTACGCGCTCGACTCGTTGCGCGTGGCGACGTTCTGCGCCGAGCCGACGTCGCCCGCCGTGCAGCAGTTCGGGATGGAGTTGATGACCCCGTGGTACATCAACTCGTACTGGGCGACCGAACACGGTGGCATCGTGTGGACGCACCTCTACGGCAACGGCGACTTCCCGTTGCGCGCCGATGCGCACACGTATCCGTTGCCGTGGATCGCCGGCGATGTGTGGGTCGCCGACAGCGAGCCGGGGCCGGACGGCCGCGTCGTGGCGCGGCCCGCCGAGCGGGGCGAGAAGGGCGAGATCGTGATCGCGGCGCCGTATCCGTACCTGTGCCGCACGATCTGGGGCGATGCCGAGCACTTCTCGGTCGATGGCGCGGCAGTCTCGCGCGCGTGGAAGGGTGACCTGGCTCGCTACGCGAGCACCTACTGGACTCGCTGGCAGGGCCGATTCGCCTACACGCAAGGCGACTTCGCGGTGAAGTACGACGACGACGGGTTCTCGTTGCACGGGCGCTCCGACGACGTGATCAACGTGTCGGGCCACCGGCTGGGCACCGAGGAGATCGAGGGCGCGATCCTGCGCGACAAGCAGATCAATCCCGATTCGCCGGTCGGCAACGTGATCGTGGTCGGTGCGCCGCACGCGCAGAAGGGGCTGACGCCGCTGGCGTTCGTGAAGCCCGCGCCGGGCCGCAAGCTCACGAGCGATGATCGGCGTCGGCTGATCGAGATCGTGCGTCAGGAGAAGGGCGCGACGGCCGTCCCCGAAGACTTCATCGAGGTCGCGCAGTTCCCCGAGACGCGCTCGGGCAAGTATATGCGCCGGATGGTGCGCGCGATCGTCGAAGGAACCGACGTGGGCGACGCGTCGACGCTGCGCAATCCGGAGTCGATCGGCGAGCTGCGAGCGGTCGTGGCCGACTGGCTCGCGCGGCAGCGGGTGGCCGACGAGCAGCAGTTGTTCGAGGACTTCCGCTACTTCCGCGTGCAGTACCATCGCATCGGCGCGGGGCGCACGATTGCCGTCGTGACCGTGACGAACCCGCCAGTCAATGCGCTCAACGAGCGGTCGCTCGACGAACTGAACATCGTCGTCGACCACGTGTCGCGTCGCGACGACGTGAAGGCGGTGGTGTTCACCGGGCAAGGCACGGCGTCGTTCGTCGCGGGCGCGGACATCCGCCAACTGCTGGAAGACGTGCGCACGCTCGAAGAAGCGCTGCCGTTGCCGAACAACGCGCACCTGGCGTTCAAGAAGATCGAGCAGATGGACAAGCCCGCCATTGCCGCCATCAACGGCGTGGCGCTGGGCGGTGGGATGGAGTTCGCGATGGCCTGCCACGTTCGCGTTGCCGAGCCGGACGCGTCATTCGGCCAGCCCGAGGTGCGGCTCAATCTGCTGCCGGGGTACGGTGGCACGCAGCGCCTGCCGCGGTTGCTCGAGTCGGCGGGGCATCCGTCGCCGCTTGTTCGCGCTCTGGAGATCGTGCTCGGCGGGCGCACCATTGCGGCCGATGAGGTGATGGCCGACGGGCTCGTGCACGCGCTGGCCGGTGATGGCGAAGACGCCCTGAGTCGGGCCGTGCAGTTGGCCATCGAGTACGCCGCGGCACCCGAAGGTGATGGGCTCGTTGCTCGGACGTTTGCGGCGCGTCGCGCCGCGACGGCATCGTGGCGGGCGCCGGGCCGCGCGTCGCTCGACGCGGCACTGGCCGATGCTGAAGTCCAGCGGCTGATGGCGCAAGCCACGATCGTCGGCCGCGCGCCGGTGGCAGCCCGCATTCTGGACGCCGTCACCACCGGCTGGACCAAGGGCATCGACGCCGGCCTCGAGCGCGAGGCGCGGCTCTTTGCCGAAGCCGTCGTGGACCCGGACGGCGGCAAGGCCGGCATTCAGGCCTTCCAGGACAAGCGCTCGGCCCCGTTGCCCACGCGACGCGCGACGGCGCCGACGCCGGCGCACGTTCCGGCACTCGTTGCGGCCGGCAAGCTGCTGCCGGTGGGCAGTCCGTTCTTTGCCGGGCTCACGCCGCTGCCCGAGTGGCAGTACGGCCACGCGGTGATCAAGGACCCCGTGTCTGGGGCCAACGCCCACGGCCTGCCGAAGGACGCCGAGCGCGAGATTCTCGTGCCGGTCCCGACGCCCGGACCCACCGAGGCGGTGGTGTACGTGTTGGCATCCGAAGTGAACTTCAATGACATCTGGGCGATCACCGGCATTCCGGTCTCGCCCTTCGAGAATCACGATCTCGACTACCAGGTCACGGGATCGGGCGGCGTCGGATTGATTGCGTCGCTCGGCAGTGAAGTAAAGCGGGAAGGGCGGCTCAAGGTCGGCGACTTGGTCACGATCTACTCGGGTCAGAGCGACCTGCTCTCGCCGCTGGCCGCGCGCGATCCGATGTATGCGGGGTTCTCGATTCAGGGCTACGAGACCGACACCGGCAGTCATCAGCAGTTCCTGCTGGTGCAGGGTCCGCAGTTGCATCCGCTGCCGCCGGATCTCACGCTCGAAGCCGCCGGCTCGTACGTGCTCAACCTCGGCACGGTGGTACGTGCGCTGTTCACCACGCTGCAGGTCGAGGCCGGCAAGACGATCTTCGTCGAAGGCGCCGCGACCGGCACCGGGCTCGAGGCGCTCAAGAGCGCCGCGCGCAACGGACTCTCCGCCGTCGGACTGGTGTCAAACGACGAGCGCGCGGCCTTCGTGAAGGCGCAGGGCGCGGCGGGCGCCATCAACCGCAAGGATGCCGCGTGGCGCGCGGCGTTCACGCCGGTGCCGTCGGAGCCCTCGGCCATCGCGGCGTGGGAAGCGGCGGGCGCACCGCTGCTCGACGCGATGCGCGCGCAGACGGGTGGCCGGCTGGCCGACTACGCCGTCTCTCACGCGGGGCAGGAGGCGTTCCCCCGGTCGTTCCAACTGTTGGCTGAGGGCGGGACGCTCACGTTCTACGGCGCCACCAGCGGGTACTGGTTCTCGTTCGTGGGCAAGCGCGGGAGTGCGTCGCCCGACGAGATGCTACGCCGCGCTCGGCTCCGGGCAGGCGAAGCGGTGCTGCTGTACTACGGTGCCGGGTCCACGGAGCTGCTGGATCGCGTCGGGCTCGAAGCGATCGAGGCGGTGCGAGCGGCCGGCGGTCGACTCGTGGTGGCCACGGCCACCGATGCGCAGCGCGAGTTCGTGCAATCGCTGGGCTTCGGTGACGCCGTCAAGGGTGTGGTCTCACTCGAAGACATCCGTCGCCGCGAGGGCGAGGGCTTCGACTGGCCGAGTGCGCTGCCACCGCTCCCCGATGCGCGCACCGAGACGGCGCGCTTCAAGGAGGCCGTGCGCGATTTCCAGGAGCGCACGATGAAGCCGTTCGGGAGCGCGGTGGGCAAGCACCTGCGCTCGGCGGACAATCCTCGCGGATACCCCGATCTCATCATCGAGCGGGCCGGACACGATGCGCTGGCGGCGTCGACCTCCTTGGTGAAGCCGTTCACGGGCCGCGTCGTGTACTGCGAAGAGATGGCCGGTCGGCGGTACACGTTCTACGCGCCGCAGGTGTGGATGCGGCAGCGACGGATCCTGATGCCGTCAGCGACGATTGCGGGCACGCACCTGTGCAACGCCTACGAAGTCACGCGGATGAACGAGATGATCGCGGCTGGTCAGCTCGAAGTCACCGATCCGACCGTGGTGCCGTGGCAGGATCTGCCGAAGGCCCACCAGTCGATGTGGGACAATACCCACGCCGGTGCCACGTACGTCGTGAATCACGCCCTCCCGCGACTGGGCCTCACCAGCCGCGACGAGTTGTACCGGGAATGGGCCGCCGCCTCGGCCGCACACCCTTCACGCTAGTACCGACTGATGCCGCGTTCGTCCAAGGAAATCGCCGCCGCGTCCGATACGTCGCGCGCCAAGTCTGCGCCACGGAAGAAGGCCGCGTCGAAGGCCGCGTTGCCGTCGGGGCGACTCGCCGGCAAGGTCGCGCTGATTACCGGCGCCGCCGGCAACATCGGTGACGTGATCTGCCGTCGCTATCTCGAAGAAGGGGCGACGGTCATTATGGTCGGTCGCAATCGCGCGAAGCTCGAGGACGCGCGCAAGCGGCTGCTCAAGCGGGCGCAGGTGCCGGCGGAGCGGGCGATCGTGTTGCCGTTCGACGCCGCGGACCCGGGGCAGGTACGCTGGGGCATCGGGGCGGCGATTGCGGCCGCTGGCCGGATCGACGTTCTCGTCAACAACGCGGGATCGGCCGGACCGAAGCAGACGCTGGAGGACGTGCCGCTCACCAAGGACGAGCTGGAGTTCCAGCGGGCGCAGGGAAGCACCGATACCGAGACCGCGCGGGACGCCGCGGGCAATCTCCTGGGTCTGGCGTGGAATCTGGTGCGGGCTGCCGCGCCTCACCTCAAGCCCGGTGCGTCGATCATCAACGTCTCGACGATCTTCTCGCGTACCAATTACTACGGTCGTGCGGCCTACGTCGTGCCGAAGGCTGCGCTCAACGCCTTCTCGCGGCAGTTGTCGCTGCAGCTCGGGCCCAAGGGCATTCGCGTCAATACAGTGTTCCCCGGCCCCATCGAGAGCGAGCGCATCAACAACGTGTTCGCCGCGATGGACAAGCTGCGCGAAGCGCCGGCGGGTACGACGTCCGCCGAAATGAAGGGCTTGATGACCTTGGCGCGTCCGGGGGCGGACGGCACCGCGGAGTTCCGCTACCCGACCACCGAGGACGTCGCGAACTCGATCGTCTTCCTCGGCTCCGACGAGTCGGCCGCGATGAACGGGCACGCGATGGAAGTCACGCACGGGATGACCGTCCGGCAGGAGTCGCGCACCACGTTCACGGCGCGCCCCGAATTGCGCACGGTCGACGGTCACGGCGTCACGATTCTGGTCGCGGCGGGTGACCAAGTCGCCGACGCACTCACGGTCGCGCGCATCCAGTCCGGCTGCGGCGCGCACGTGCTGTTGGGCTTGGGATCGGAAGAAGGGGTGCAGGCGGCGCGCACGGCGCTGCAGGCCGATGAGCGCGATGCGCGCATCACGCCGGTGCTGTTCGATCGCCGGCGACCCGAGACGCTGTCGGCCGTCCTCACGGAACAGCGCGCGCGCGAGGATGTCCTGCACGGCGCCATCGTGTTGCCCGCCTTCGGCGCGTGGCGATTCCAGTCGCCGTTGTCCGACGCCACCGATGCCGAGGTCGACGCGTTCCTCACCGCCGAACTCTGTGGCGCGCTCGCGATTTCGCGCGAACTGACGCGCTTCTGGCGGACGGCGGCGCCCCGCGGCTCGTACCCGCGCACGATCTTCATGAGCAACGGCACCGACGGGGGTGCCAACGCATACGGCGACATTCTCCGCGCCGCGATGGAAGAACTCGTCCGCATCTGGCGCGACGAGTCCGAAGTGCAGGTGAAGATGCGGCAGCGCAAGACGGTCGAGTGGTCGAACCAGATCATTCGCTGGACGAACGCCGAGAACGAGGGGTTGCCATTCGCCGCGAGCCAGGCCGCGCGCTTCCTCTACACCAAGCGGCGCATCAACGGCGTGAACCTGTACCTGCCGCCGTCGATCGTCGACGCGACCGGATCGGCCAAGGCGACCTTCGGCTGGATCGAGTCGCTGATGGGCCTGCACTTGGGCAAGACGGCGCTGATTACCGGCGGCTCGGCGGGCATCGGCGGGCAG
>JANRJP010000142.1:0-20577 GCA_033763905.1 Gemmatimonadaceae bacterium | reverse complement strand
CTGCGCGCGGTGTACAAGAAGGCCCATCCGAGGGCCTAGTTCGGTGGTTGACTGATGACTGAGTACCGTGATCCGATGTCCCTCAGCGTGAGTTGTCGATATCCCCGACTGCGTCGTGGGTAGACGGTGCTCGGTCACGGGCAAGTGACTGCTGACCGTCTACCGACAACGCAGTCAGGGACCGGGACAACACAAGCCAAGGGTCGTCGGACTCTCGTAGTCAGTGCTCAGCCAACACCCTCCCCAAACCAGAGCGCCCGCCGCATTCTCTACGAATGCGCCTCCCCCTCCTGCTCCTCGCGGCCGCCCTGATCCCCGCCGCCGCCCACGGCCAGCCCGCTCCCCACCCTCGCGTCCGCGCGGTAATGGAGCGCCCGACCTTCGCGCACACGCAGTGGGGCCTTGAGGTCCTCGATATCGCCGCCGACCGCATCGTGATGTCGCACAACGGCGATCGCCTCTTCGTGCCCGGCTCCACGACGAAGGTCGTGACGATGGCCACCGCACTCGCCACCCTCGGCGCCGAGCACCGCTTCACCACACGCGTCGTGCGGACGGGGCCGGTCGTGAACGGCGTCGTGCAGGGCGATCTGATCCTCGTCGCCAGCGGCGACCCCAACCTGTCCGGTCGCCTCCGGCCCGACGGCTCGTTGGCGTTCATCGACCGCGATCACTCCTACGGCGGCGCGCCGGTGGCGGGCGACCCGCTGGTGGTGCTGAGGCAATTGGCGGCGCAGATCCGCGGCCGCGGCATCACCGGTCTCACTGGCCAGGTGCTGGTCGATGCGTCGCTCTTCGCCGAAGGCGGCAAGGAATTGGGGACGCGCGTGACGCTGTCTCCGTTCGTCCTCAACGACAACGTGGTCGACCTGGTCGTGCAGCCAGCGGCGGTGGCTGGCGCGGCCGCGCAGCTCGACGTGCTGCCGCGCACGTCGTACGTCACCGTGCAGTCGCAGCTGGTAACGGTGGATTCTGGCGTGCCGGCACAGGTGAGCATCACCGAAGACAGCAGCAACCGCGATCACCGTGTCCTCGTCGTGCGCGGACGCGTCCCGCGCGGTGGCGTCGCCGCCGGTGCGCCGGTGAACGTGCGCTGGCCGGTGCCCGTACCATCGCGCTTCGGCGAGATCGTCTTCGCCGAAGTGCTCACGCAGTCCGGCGTTGCGGCCCTGCCACGACTTGGTGCGCGGCAGTCACCTCGCCAGACGCTGGTCGTGGATTCAATGGTCGTCGCCGAGCATCGCTCCACGACCCTGCTCGAAGAAGCGCGCGTGCTGCTCAAGACCAGTCAGAATCTGCACGCGTCCAACCTGCCGCTGTATCTCGCCGCGACGCGTGCGAACGGCGACTCCACGCGGACCGGCTTCGATATCGCGCGAGAATTCCTGTCCGCCGAGGGGCTTCCGCTCGACGGTGCCGTGCAGGGCGACGGGGCCGGAGGTGATGCCTACTTCGCGCCGCGATTTATGACACGCCTGCTCGCGCGCCTTTGGCAGCGTCCGTGGCACGAGGCGTTCAAGGCCGCGTTGCCGACGCTCGGCCGCGATGGCACGCTGGCGCTGATCCAACCCAAGAGCGCCGGTGCGGGAAAGGTCTTTGCCAAGACGGGGACCTACAGCTCGTACGATCCGCTCAACCGGCGCTCGCTCGTGCACGGCAAAGGGCTTGCTGGCTACTTCACGTCCAAGAGCGGACGTGAGATCGCGTTCACGATCTACCTCAACAATCTGTCAGTGGCCGGTCAGGACCCCGCCGAAGTCGCAGGGCAGGCGCTGGGCGAGATCGCGTCGATCCTGTGGGAGGTCGTGCCGTAGCACGTCGGCCACGCGACTCAGCGCGCGGTCGCGAGGACCGTCATCATACCCCACCACCCGCGCAGTCGCGCGCGCGACGTCGCCGTGACCGCGAAGCCAGCGGCTTCGACGGCTCGGCAACACGCCCGCAACGTCAGCACGTCCTGGTGACCACGGTTGCCTAGCCGCAGCACCACGCCCAGCGCGCGCATCGCCAGGTAGTCGGCGCACCAGTCCGAAACCACGAGCCGCCCACCAACAGGGAGTACACGCCGCGCTTCGCGAAAGAACGCCACCGGCTCGTCGATGTAGTGGAGCGCGCTCGTGGACACCACCAGGTTCACGCTCGCATCGGGAAGTGGCAGGGCGAGACCGGACGCTTCGACCAAGGTGACTCGGTCGCCGAGCCGACTCCGTGCCACCGTGAGCATCTCGGGGGTCAGGTCAACGCCAATGCAACGCAGCGTCGGCTCGCGAGCCAGGAGTCGATCAAGGAGTTGGCCCGTGCCGCACCCGATGTCGAGCACTCGCTCCTGCGGAGCCACGTGAATGGCCGCGAGTACGTTCGCCAGCGAGTCCTCGACGTACTGTGACCACCGCTCATCGTAGCGAGCGGCGAGAGATCCGTAGAGTCGCTGGACGGTGTGCGTTCTCATCGCGCTGCAGGCGTGGGTGCGGGTGACCCCTGCGTGAGCAGGGATACGCCGATGCCGGTCGCAAAAATCAGGGGGATGCCGTACATCGCCCACGGCCAGGTGTAGCCGCCGGATTCCCCGACCACCACGTAGCAGCCCACGCCCCAGAGCACGCCGACGCCGACCGAGGCCCACGCGCCCGCGGTCGTGGCGCGGGGCCAGTGAAATCCTGCCAGCAGGGCGAACGCCAGCGCCGCCACTGGGATGTTGGCCAGAATCAGTCGATCCAGAATCTGGTCCACGAGCACATTGGCGCCAAGCCAGCTCAGGAGCGCGAACACCACGATCGCGCGACGCTGCGCGCCCACGGTCGATGAGCCGCCGAAGTCGGCAGCGACCATCGCCGCCATCGCGCTCCAAACGCCGGCCAGCGTGGTCAGCGCGGCCACGAACAGCATCCCCAAGCCCGCGCCGCGGACGCCGCTGGGGAGCCACGTCGCGATCATCGCCGGAACCACCTGTTGCGGATCCGTCAGCGCCGGAGCAGACGCTCGGTACAGCGAGGCCGCCAGCACCGTCACGGCGTACAGCACGAAGACCAGGACCGCCGAGATCCCAACGGCGCGACGCGCGGTGGCGGCATCTCGCGCGGCGAAGATCTTCTGCCCGTACCACGGAGCGGCGATGTAGGTGAAGCAGGTCAACACCATCAAGGTGCTGACGAAGCGGAAGGGGAGTGCCGGGTGCTCCCACTGGGCCACCGGCGAGACGATCTGCTGGATCGGTGGGAAGACGCGGTCGAGGCCATCGGCAGGAAGCCGCTGCCAGCCGAGCCACAGCAGCGCGGGGAGTACGACCAGTGTCAACGCGAAGCCGACGACATCGGTCCGGACCACGCTTCGCAGCCCACCGCGGACCACGGCGAGCACCACGACAAGGGTGGCAACACCGGAGAGCGCCCAAGGCGACCACGACGAGGCAAAGGGGGTCGCAATCAACGTCAAACTCTTGACGTAGGTGGCGCTGAACCCGGTCATCGCGACCAACAACAACGCACTCGCGAGTCGCCCGAGCGCAGGGGAGTATCGCTCGGCGAACAACTCGGCGACGGACAGCCGGTCGAATCGCTTCCACGGTCGCGCAACGGTGACGGTGTAGAAGAGCAAGCCCACCAGGAACACGGCCGGTAGCGCCATCGCCATTGGTCCGGCGCCGTAGCCGGCGGCGCTGAACGCCAGCAGTGTGCTGGTGTTGAACTCGGTCATCACGAGCGTGGCGACGAGCGGGAACCAGGTCAGGGATCGGTCTGCTACTGTGTAGGCCGCCGACGACGTCGCAGGCTGCCGGCCCGCCCACCCGACGGCAGCCAGCACCGCGGCGAACCCAATCGCGTCTTGGGGATTCATCTGCTGGGCGAACTCACCAGAAAGCGTCGGGCGGACAAGAAGTGCATCACGATCACTGCACGCAACGGAGAGGAAGGCGGGATATGCGCATTGTGGTACCTACGCGATCGAAGTGCATCCGGTTCACCCGAGCTTGGCTCCTTGCTCTGGCCGTCACCTTCGTTGCTGGTCGTGCCGACGCGCAAGGGCTGGGCGCCGTGACCGGAGTCGTGCGGGAGCAGAGCGGGCGGCCGCTCCGCGGTGCGGTCGTCACCGCGCAGGACACCACGCGCAGCGCCCGATCCGACGCGCAAGGCCGCTTTCGGCTCTCCCACCCGCCCGGCGAACCCGTCGTCCTCACCGTCACCGCCGATGCCTTTCGCACCGAAGTGATCCGCGTCACGCCCTTGGCCTCCGCCGAGGAGCGACAGGTCTCCATCGTGCTGGTCCCCTTGTATCGCCTTGCCGCTGCGACGGTCGTCGCCAGCCGTGAGCGGCCGCTGCTCAACGCCGAGACCGCCACCACGGGCGGGGCCCTCGAGCGCGCCGAACTCACCGCGCTGCCGACCGACGCGCGCGACCCGATCGCCCTGGTCTACAACGTCCCGGGCATCACCCAGTCCACCGGGTTCTTCGGCGACGCGCCCGCGCTCTCGGTCAATGCACAGAATGGCCTCTACACGTCGTACCTGCTCGACGACCTCGACAACACGGAGGGATTTCTCGGCGGCCCGCGCGTCGAGTTCCCGTTGGCGGGTCTGGCTCGCATCGATGCGTTCGTGAACGGCGTCTCGGCCAAGTACGGACGCAGCCCCAGCGGGGTCGTGTTGCAGCAGTCGCTGGCCGGCGGCAACGACACGCGCGGCGAGTGGTTCGTCTACGGCCGACCAGGCACGGCCCTCGGACTCGACGGCGACATTCGGCCGGCGCCGGGTGCCGATCCTGCCGCCGTCCGCCGACGGCAGGAGGGCTACCGACGCTACCAGATCGGCGGGGCGCAGCGCGGCGCCCTCCGGCAGAATCGCACGTTCTACGCCGTGGCGGCCGAGTACACCGACGAGAACGAGGATCGCATCGCATCAACGGCGCTTGCGACATTCCTCGGCACCGAGCGTCGGCAGAAGACCAAGCTCTTTGCACGGCTCGACCACAGTTGGTCGCCGACGCAGTTCACCACGTGGCGTGCGGCGTTCTCGGCGACGCAGCGTGCCGGCAATGGCTCTGGCATCGTGACGCCTGACGCCGACAACATCACGCAGCGCGAAGGCGGTTTGTACGCCATCACACACCGCAGCGTGCTCAGTGGCGGTCGTGCCTCGAACACCTTCGCCGCGCAACTGGGGACGTATCGCTGGAATTTCCCCCCGCGGACGGGCGCCGTGGCGCCTCAGGTCACCATTGTCGGGCCCGGCCCCGCCTTCGTACCGCAGGCGGTGGTCGGGTCGACCAACTTCGTGTTCGACGAGCGCGAGGTGCAGTGGCAACTGCGCGACGTCTTCGAGCGAGCGGTCGGTTCGCGCCACACGATGCGGGTCGGTGCTGACCTCATTCACTCGCGATTCCGGCTGTTTGCGGCTGGCACGAATCCGCTGGGGTCGTATGTCGTGGTGAACACCGGCAACATCACACCATCGGCTGGACGTCAGGTGAGCCTCGGGGATATCCCCGCGTCGGTGCAGGTCCTCAGCTACACCGTCGATGCCCGTCCGCAGCGCGTCAACCAGTCGCAGACGCTGCTCGGCCTCTTCGCCGAGGACGTCTGGCGCCCGACGCCGACGCTCACCGTGACGTCGTCACTCCGCTGGGACTACGACGACATCACGTCCCGTGGGGCAAGCAGCGCCGACCTCTCGGCGATTCAGCCGCGACTCTCGGCGACCTGGGCCACGTCGCCGGTGACCGTCTGGCGCGGAAGCCTCGGTCTGTACGCCGGACGATTCCCGTACGCCACCCTGTCTGATGCCCAGCAGCTTGGTCCGAATGGCAACGCTACGGTGACCTTCAGCGGGGCGAGTGCCCCGGCGTTCGGCCAAGGGCCATCCGCGGCAGCGCTCGCGACCGCAGCTGGCCAGCTTCCTCCGCGCGAGGTCTTCGCCGAGTTCACACAAGGCTTGCGGCTCCCGCGGAGCCGGCAAGCGACGATCGGCTGGCAGCGTCAGGTGGGAAGCGCGTGCGGCCTTAGTGCCGATCTCGTCTGGGTCAGGACCACGGACCTGCCCTGGCTGCTGGACCTCAACCCCGTGGGTCGGCGACTCACGGCAGCCGATACCGCGAATCGGGTCTGCGCGTCAGCCACCAGCTGTCCAGCGGACGTGGATCGACCGGTCGCGCCGACCGTCTCAGGTGCGCGGCGACTTTCGACTGCCGCCTCTGGTGGCCGCGCCGACTACACGGCGCTGTACCTCGCGGCGCGGCGGTCCCTGGGTAGCGAGTGGGTCGTGGACGCGAATTACGTGTGGTCGCGCGCGCGGACGGACGCCGAGGATATCAACTTTTCGGCGACGCAGGGCAACTGCTTTCGCACCGATCGCATCGACGTCGTCACGGGGCAAGCCTGCAACAGCGACGAGTGGGGACCCGCCAACAATGACCGCACGCATCGCGTCACGCTGCGTGCCGTCTGGTCGCCCGCCGAGGCGCTCCGGTTCTCTCTGGTGCAGGACGCGCAGTCCGGGCAGCCGTTCAATCGCGTCGCCGGCGTGACGGTGGGAGGGGGGCAGTCACGCTACGACCTGCTCGGCGTTGGCCCGATTCGCGGCAACGGATTCGTGGGCAACAACGATCGCTACCTCGGCGTCGCGCGCAATGGCGAACGCTTGCCGGCATACTGGAACACGAATCTCTCGGCCGCGTGGCTGCCGGCGTTCGCCGGACGTCGGCTCGAGGTTCGTGCCGACGTATTCAATGTGTTGGACGTGACGACGTGGGGCGGCTTCGTCACCGGCACTGGCGGGAACGGCAACATCGTGCAGACTGGCCGACCGGGGGATCCGATCGTCAATTTCACTCCCGGGCCACCCCGTCAGGTGCAGCTGTCGGCTACCTGGTCGTTCTGACTTCCTGCGAATCATCGATGCCTCACGATGTTTGACGCGCCGGTTCGGCAGGTGCTGGGCCGATGGCTGGCGCCGCTCGCGCGCGGCCTTGCGACGAGCGGCGTGTCACCGAATGCCATTACCGTAGGGGCGGCGGTCATCGGCGTCGGCGCGGCAGGTCTGGTCGCCTTCGGCCGTCCGGTTGTCGGGTATGCGGTGTGGCTGGTGAGTCGGTTGCTCGACGCGTTCGACGGCATCGTCGCGCGCGAAAGCGGGCGTGCGACACCGTTCGGCGGCTTTCTCGACATCACGCTCGATATGGTCGCCTACAGCGCGATGGTGCTGGCCTTCGCTCACCGGCACCCGGAGCATCCGCTGCTGTGGTCGGGAATGGTGACCGGATACCTGCTCGTGACGACGACGACGCTGGCTCTGTCGAGCAGCCTCGAAGCGCGACGGGCGGCAGTGCCCGGGAACGATCGGTCGCTGCAGTTCACGCCGGGATTCGCCGAAGCCGGCGAGACCTCGCTGGCCTACGCGCTGCTGCTGCTGTTTCCCGGCGCGGTCGTGGAAATCGGGTGGAGCTGGGTCGTGATCTGCTTCGCAACGGTGATCCAGCGCGTGCTGCTGGCCAGGCGACTACTGCGTCCCTGACGCCAGACGCTTCGCCTGCTCCTGCGAGTTGAGCGTCCAGTCGTAGGTGGTCTCGCGGGTGCGGACGGTCCCCGACTCGAGCAGCGTCCGCTCCGCGGAGCCCGCCGGATACCAGCGCGCCGCGAAGCGTGCCGCGTCCTGTACGCTGCCACCGAAGTCCTGCTTGTAGTAGCCGAAGATCAGCGAGTGATGCCAGGTGCGCGAGGCAAGATCGACGCGATTCTTGCCCGGTGAGCGCCGAATAAAGAGTTCGCCCTGTTCCTGCAGTTGCCGGTCGAGCAAGGCGCCGGTGTAGGCCTCGCTGCGGAGCGGCGGACAGCCCATTGCCGCACACACGAGCGCGAAGTGGATCCGCGGCTCGCCATACTTCGGTCGGATGATGTCGTGCTCGATCTCATCGAGGGTGTACGTGCGTCCCGAGATCGTCGCGATCGGCTCGCTCCAGGGCCCCTTGAGCTTGATCCCGAACGTCTTGTTGATGTTGCGGATGCTGTTCCGTTCGTTGTGGACGTTGATCAGCTGGATGGTCCACGCATTGTAGGCGTTGATCCAGAATGCCAGCTGCTCATCGCGCGGCAACGCGGCGGGATTCTGCGCGCCCAAGGTCTGCAGATACGCGGCGAACGACGGCTCGCGACGGAACGCATCGTAGTCGACCATCCCGTTGACCACGTGCCGCTTGAGCAACGCGTCGAACGGCTGATGGTCCACCGTTTGCGCCAGTGCCGGACGGATGACCGCACACGCCAGGAGCAACGCCGCGGTGACGGCGCGCGGCAGGCGCCCGATCAAAGAGACAGCGATCACGAGAACCACCGGAACCATTGGGTGAAGAGTTGCCTGACGGTCGGCGTCAGCTTGGTGCGACGCCACGCGTCCGCGCAGCGCCGCAGCGCGTCGCCCTGCGTGGGATAGGGATGGATACTGGCGCTGATCGCCGCGAGCCCCAGCCGATGCGTCATCGCCAATGTCGCTTCGTGAATCAGCTCCGACGCGTGCGCGGCGACGACGGTCACACCAACGATGCGGTCGGTGCCGGCCGCCACGTGGACGGTGGCAAATCCCTCGGTGTCGTCATCGAGGATCGCTCGGTCGACATCGTGCATCGGTACCGTGAACGATTGGATCGCGAGCCCCGCCGCCGCGGCGGACTCGGCGGTGTGCCCCACCTGCGCGACTTCCGGACTGGTGTACGTCGCCCACGGAATCACCAGATCGCTCGCGCGCTTCCGACCGAAGAACAGCGCGTTCTGAATGACGATCCGCGCCTGAAAATCGGCCGCGTGGGTGAACTGGTAGCGCGAAGCCACATCCCCGCACGCAAACACCGTGGGGTTGGTCGTCTGCAGTCGATCGTTGACCGTCACACCCTGCGGTGTGAAGGCCACCCCCGCCGCCTCCAAGCCAATGCCCTCCACGTTGGGGGCACGGCCGATCGCGACGAGCAGGGTCGAGCCGGTCACCGTCTCGGCGGCACCGTTCACCGTGCATTCCACTGCGATCCCCGACGCGCCATCGCGTCGGACGCGCTGCAAATCCGCCGAGGTCACCACGCGAACGCCGTCCCGCGCCAGCGCGTCGCGCACGATTGTCGAGGCCCGCGGATCGTCTCGTGGCAGCAGCCGTGGCGCCTTGTCGAGCAAGGTCACCCGAGCACCCAAGCGAGCAAATGCCTGCGCCATTTCGCAGCCGATCGGTCCGCCGCCGAGCACGACGAGATGCTCCGGGCAGGTGTCGAGATCGAAGAGCGTCTCGTTGGTCAGATACGGCACGTCGGCCAACCCGGGGATGGGCGGTGCCTTGGCTCGCGCGCCGGTGGCGATCACGGCGCGACGGAACTCGAGCGTCGCATCGCCAACGTGCACGGCCTGTGGCGACACGAATCGCGCTTCGCCGAAGTACACGTCCACGCCGAGCCCGCGAAAGCGTTCGGCGCCGTCGACTGGCGCGATCTGCGCGCGAAGGCGCCGCATCCGGTCCATTGCGGCGGCGAAGTCGCCTGCTCCCGCTGCGTGGGGTCCGCCGAATTGCTCGGAGGCCCGTCGTGCGGCCGACCACGCGCGCGCCGGCGCGATCACGCCCTTGCTCGGTACACAGCCCACGTTGAGGCAGTCACCACCCATCAAGTGCCGCTCGATCAGCGCGACGCGAGCGCCAAGGCCTGCCGCGCCCGCTGCCGTCACCAGGCCTGCCGTGCCGGCTCCGATCACGACGAGGTGGTAGCGCTCGCGTGGCGTCGGATTCTGCCAGTCGCGGGGATGGACGGCACTGACCAGCCGATCATTGTGGGGCAGCGGGGCGACGGCGCCCCAGGGGTGCTCGTTCATCGTGGCTCCATCGCGTCCGGCGACGCGGTCGTCGTCGCTGCCGCGGGCGCGACCGCACCGGCATCCGCGAGCGCACGCCGCGCCGTGTTGGCGATCAGCACGGTCACGGCGATGGTGGCCGCCAGCCCGACGCCAACCGTGAGATAGTACTCGAGTCCGCGCGGGGCGGAGGCCCCGCCTGCCAGCCGCGCCACATCACCGGCGACTTTGCCGTAATACACATAGAGGACCGTGCCGGGCAGCATGCCCACACTCGCGATCACGTAGTCTCGAAACGAGACCCGCGTCAGTCCAAGTCCGTAGTTGAGAAGCGCAAACGGAAACGCGGGAGACAGCCGCAGCAGCAACACGATGCGTCGCCCGTCTCGCGCAACCGCCCGGTCGATCGCCTCAAACTTGGCGTTGCCGGCCAGACGTCGTTCAATTGCGCCGCGCGCAATCGTGCGTGCCACGAGGAACGCTAGGGACGAACCCAAGGTCGCACCGACGAACACCAGCACCACGCCTTGCCCGAGCCCGAAGATCGCACCGGCAGCCAAGGTCAGTGCCGACCCTGGCACGAACGCAACCGTGGCCGCCGCGTACGCCGCGACGAAGGCCACCGGCCCCCAGGGACCGAGCCCGCGCAGTGTCTCGGGTGCGGCGGCGATCCACAGCTTTGCTTGTGGCGCGACGAGTAACAGCGCGCTCAGCAGCAGCCCAGCACCGAGCCAGGGAAGCACGCGACGAATCGCAGTGGGGGCGGGGGGCGGAGGCGTCATCGCCACACAGTAGTGCACGACCCGCCAATCCGTTCACTTCGGCGACAGACGTGCCGCGCGGGGTGACCCGCGTCACTTACCCTGCGTAGCGCACCACCGCCACCGCGTGGCACGCGGTGCCCGCCAGCACGCACAGGTGCCACGCGAAGTGCGCGTAGCGCAGCCGCTTCGACACGTAGAACGCCACACCACCGGTGTAGCAGAGGCCACCCGCCACCAGCCACGTCACGCCATCGGCCCCGATGGCCGCGACCATCGGCCGCGCTGCGAAGGCGGCCATCCAGCCCATCGCGAGGTACAACACCGTGGACAGCCAGCGCCCCTCGGCGCCGTGCCGCAGCTTTACCGTGACGCCAATGGTCGCGATCGTCCACTGGATCACGAGCAAGGTCCAGCCCAACGGCCCGCGCAATACGCCGAGCAGAAACGGCGTGTACGTGCCGGCAATGAGCAGGTAAATCGCCGCGTGGTCGAGCCGACGCCACCGCGCCTTGTGTGCCGGTCGACGTTCGGCGTGGTACAGCGTCGAGGCCGCATAGAGCGCGACCATCGACAGCCCGAATACGGCGGTGCCGACGACGCCCCACGGATCCTGCCGCTGGTACGCGAGCACCAACAAGGCGGGCAGCGCAACCAACGCGAGCACCGCGCCCACGCCGTGGCTGATGGCGTGGGCGGCTTCTTCAGCTGACGAATACGGCGCGCCGTGCGGACGCAGCAGTGGCATGCCGAATGGTCGCAATTCCCCGCGTCAGCGCAAGGCGGCGTACACCAAGGTCTTGAACGGCCCGCCGAAGTCCAGCGTCCCGCCGAAGGTGTTGGTGTAGATCAACGCCACCAGTCGTTCCTTCGGATCAGCCCAGTACGTGGTGCGGAACGCACCGCCCCATTCGAAGCTGCCCAGCGACAGCGGCTGACGGAAATCATTCTGCGCCGTCTCGAGCCCGAAGCCGAGCCCGAAGTTGTTGAGCGTACCCGTCTGGTTGGTGAGCATCATCTCGACCGTCTTGCGGCCCAGGAGTCGCACGCCGTCCAGCGACCCGCCATTGAGCACCATCTGCAGGAAGCGCGCGTAGTCGCGCGTGGTGCTGGTGAGTCCCGCGCCACCCGAGAAATACGTCATCGGTCGCACCGGATAGTTGGGGTTCGCCCAGCCGCGCGGTTCGCGCATCGCGCGCAGCGTGCCCGCCGTGTCCTGATGCATCGCCACCAACCGCGAGGCCTTCTCGGCCGGCACTCGGAAATAGGTGTCGGTCATCTTGAGTGGCCCGAAGATCCGCTCGGCGAAGAACTGCTCCAGCGTCTGCCCCGAGACCACCTCGACGAGCCGGCCCAGAACGTCGATCGACAGCGAATAGGTGAATCGTTCGCCCGGTTCGTGCTTGAGCGGCAGCGTGGCTAGCTTGTCGATGTCGGCGGCGAGCGACGCCCCTTCCTTGCCCCACGCGGTAATGCCTGCCTTGGCGTAGATCGCCTTGAACTCGTCCGAGCCGATGTCGGCGTAGTCGAGGCCCGAGGTGTGCGTGAGCAGTTGTCGAATGGTGATCCGGCGCCGCGTGGGCTTGGTTTCGTAGCTCGAATCCGCCGGATTGAACTTGGTCAGAATCGTGTGCTCCTTGAACGCCGGCAGGTAGTTGCCCACCGGCTCGTCGAGCCCGAAGCGTCCTTCCTCCCAAAGCATCATCACGGCAACGGAGGTGATGGCCTTGGTCTGCGACGCGATGCGAAAGAGGTCGTTCGGCTTGAGCGGAACTTTGCTGTCGACATCGCGGACGCCCCACGCGCGCTCGTAGACCACGCGGCCGTCGTGGACGACCAGCGCGGTCGCGCCGGGTATGCGTTGGCGGGTGATGAGATCGTTGACCCAGCGGTCGATCTTCGCCGCGCGGGCTGGATCGAGGGCGGGAGCGGCTTGGCCGACGGCAGACGCGGCGGGGGTCGCCAGGATGGCGGCCAGGGCAAGGGAGGCAATTGGGCGCATAGCGCCAGAAGGTGAGGGGTAGTCCGCCGCTTCGCTACGGCTAGTCCCGGGCCGTCTATCGGGCCGCTGTCCCCAGCCGCAAGTTGGGGGGACCCCCAGCGGCGTCTCGCCACTGGGCCTTCAGCCATTCCGGAGTCGACTGATGATGCGATCGTTCCGCTTCGCCGCGGCGCTGGCCTTTGCGGCCGCAGTGCCGCTGGCCGCACAACCGGCCGGCGGCCCTGGTGCCAATGCCGGCCTGCCGCTCAAGGCCACCCGCAGCCACACCTTTACGACAACCAAGGGCACGTGGATCTCGCTCGACGTGAGCCCCGACGGCCAGTCGATCGTGTTCGATCTGCTGGGTGACCTCTACAAGATGCCGATCGCCGGCGGCAAGGCGACGCGACTCACCAGCGGGCTCGGATACGATGCGCAGCCGCGCTTTTCGCCCGATGGCAAGCGCATCGTCTTCATTTCGGATCGCTCCGGCGGCGAGAACGTGTGGACGATGAACGCCGACGGTAGCGACACCACTGCGGTCACGACAGGCAACGTGAATATGTACGTCTCGCCGACGTACTCGCCCGATGGCAAGTACATCGTGGTCTCGCGCTCCGGTGGCACCTTCGGTGTGGCCAAGCTGTGGATGTACCACGTCGACGGCGGACGCGGGGTGCCGCTCAGCACGCAACCGGCCGTGCCTCCCGCGCTCAAGATGATGGGTGCCGCCTACGGTAAGGATCCGCGCTACCTGTGGTTTGCCGCGCGAACGGGCGACTGGCAGTACAACGCCCTGGGGCCGCAGTACCAGCTGCACGTGTGGGATCGCGAAACCGGTCGCCTGTCGCAGATGACGCGCCGCCAGAACTCGGCCTTTCGCCCGACCCTCTCGGCCGACGGCAAGTGGCTGGTCTACGCGGGACGCTTCGAGACCAAGACCGGGCTCCGCATTCGCAATCTCGAGACGCAGGACGAAGACTGGCTTGCCTTCCCGGTGCAGCGCGACGAAACCGAATCCCGCGCGCCGCTCGACGCGTATCCGGGCTTCGCGTTCACGCCCGACAGCAAGGCGATCATCGTGAGCTACGGTGGCGAGATCTGGCGTGTGCCGGTCGACAAGTCGCCCGCGACCAAGATTCCGTTCGAAGCCGAAGTGAAGCTCGAGATGGGCCCCGAGGTGAAGTTCGCGTATCGCGTGGACACCGCGGGCACGTTCACGGCAAAGCAGGTGCGCGATATCTCGCCATCGCCCGACGGCACGAAGCTCGCCTTCTCGGCGCTCGATCGCATCTACGTGATGGATTGGCCGAACGGCACGGCCCGTCGCGTGAGCTCGGCGAACGTCGGCGAGTTTGGTCCCGTGTGGTCACCTGACGGCAAGTCGCTGGCGTACACGACGTGGGCGGATGCGTCGGGAGGCGAGATCGTGCGCGCCACCTCCGGCGCGCGTGGCGCGTGGACAACGCGCGCGATTTCACCGAAGGGCTTGTACTCCGACCTCGCGTGGTCGCCGGCGGGTGATCGCATCGTGGCGGTTCGCGCCGCGGCGCGTGAGCTGCAGGAAGCTGGCGCGGCCTTCTTTGGTCCGGCGGCGTCGGAGTTCGTGGCGGTGCCTGCCAACGGTGGCGCGCTCGCGACGATTATGCCGACCAGCGGGATGGGGAACCCGCACTTCACCAACTCCGCCGAGCGCATTTTTGCGTACGGGCGTGATGGGCTGGTGTCGTTCCGCTGGGATGGTACGGACATCAAGACGCACCTGCGCGTGACTGGTCCGTTGCCGCCGGGGGCGGGTGGCGTTGCCGGCGTGCCGATGACGCTCGATGCCGGCCTCGATGCACAGGCTGGCCAGCGCTGGATCGGCGGTCGCGGAATGCGCCCCGAAATGCCCGCGCACGAAGGACACCCGACGCATTTGGATCCCACCGAACCGGCGCCGCCGCAGCCGCCGCCGGCCTCGCTCGTCCTGATGGGGCCCACGGGGGAGACGGCGCTCGCGATGGTCGGGATGGACTTCTACACCATCACGGTGCCGCAGACCGGCGCCAACGCGCCGACGGTGTCGGTGGCGGCACCTGACGCCGCCCCGGTGCCGGTGCGCAAGCTCAACGAGATCGGTGGCGAGTTCCCCGCCTGGTCCGGCGATGGCAAGAAGGTGCACTGGGCACTCGGCAACGCCGTGTGGACGTACGATCTGGACCGCGCCAAGGTCGTGAGTGACTCGCTCAAGGCCGATGCCAAGCTCAAGGCCGAACTCCGCAAGGACCCGGCAAAGAAGGATTCGCTCGCGAAGGCCGATTCGGTGGACAAGGCGCAGGCCAAGGCCGACTCGGCGGCCGGCAAGCCGCGTCCCAAGCCGGGCTACAAGCCGGACGAGATGCGCGTGGCGGTGACGGTCACGCGTGATGCTCCCAAGGGCGTCGTCGTGCTCCGCGGGGCCAAGGCGATCACGATGAAGGGCAACGAGATCATCGAGAACGCCGACATCGTCGTCACCAACAATCGCATTACCGCCATCGGGCCGCGCGGCAAGGTCGCGATTCCCGCGGGGGCGAAGGAAATCGACGTAAAGGGCAAGGTCATTATGCCGGGGATGGTGGACACCCACTATCACCCGCAATGGCTCACGCCGCAGATCCACAACACGCAGACCTGGCAGTACCTCGCGACGCTCGCGTATGGCACGACCACGACGCGGGATCCGCAGACGGCGACAACCGACTTCCTGACGTACGGGGATCGCGTGGCGACGGGCGATATGATCGGGCCGCGCATCTACACCACCGGCCCCGGCGTGTTCTCGGGTGAACCGGTGCGCGACCTCGAGCACGCGAAGCAGATCCTGTCGCGTTACGCCAAGTACTACGACACTAAGACGCTCAAGATGTATATGAGCGGCAATCGCCAGCAGCGGCAGTGGATCATTATGGCCGCGAAGGAACTCGGCATTATGCCGACGACCGAAGGCGGATTGGATCAGAAACTCAATATGACCCACGGTGTCGACGGCTATCCCGGTATCGAGCACACGTTGCCGATCACGCCGAAGTACGAGGACGTGTTTCAGTGGTACAAGGCCACGCAGACCTACAACTCGCCGACCCTCGTCGTTGAGTACGGCGGTCCCTTCGGTGAAGGCTGGTTCTATCAGAGCGAAGACCTGCTTAGCGACAAGAAGCTGCGCTACTTCACGCACCCGGTCGACATCGATACCAAGGTCCGTCGACGTGGCGCGGGCAACGCCCCCGGACCGGCGGGCTTTGCGGTGAAGGAAGAGTACGCGATGTGGCAGCACGCCGAAGACATCGCCAAGACCGTGGCGGCCGGCGGCAAGATCGGCGTCGGCTCACACGGGCAGTTGCAGGGGCTCGGGATGCACTGGGAGCTCTGGCTCATTCAGAGCGGCGGACTCTCGACACACGATGCGCTCAAGGCGGCGACGATCGTTGGCGCGGAAGCCATTGGAATGGCCACCGACCTGGGCTCGCTCGAGCCGGGCAAGATGGCCGACCTGCTGGTGCTCGACAAAGATCCGCTCGTGAACATCCGCAACTCGAACACCATCTCGCACGTGATGATGAACGGGCGGTTGTACGACGCGAACACGCTCGACGAACAGTGGCCGCGTCAGCAGAAGCTCGCGAAGCAGCCCTGGGCCTACGAGGTGCCGAAGCCGGCGAGCGGCATCACGCAGGGCGGAACGAAGTAAGTCTGCGAGACCGCCCGGGCCGCACGCACAGCGGCCCGGGACCACCCTCGGACCGCGGCACCAGCGGCCCGAGCCTCAGGACCCGATGACGCGGCGAATCGCCGCGTCGTCGGCGTTTCCGCCACAGAACACCACACCGACGCGCCGTCCCGCGAGCTGCGGCGCCAGCGCCAAGAGGCCCGCCAGCCCCGCGCCCGCCGCGCCTTCGGGCAACTGACGCGTCACCGACAGCAACGCGCGCATCCCGGCCACAATGGCGTCGTCGGGCAGCGCCACGAAATCGCTGAGTCCATCCCGCAACGCCGGCCACGTCAGGTCGTACGTCGCGCGCGTGGCGATGCCCTCGGCAAAGGTCGTCACCGGTTGGTTGGGTGGGACACGCTCGCCCGCATGCCACGCATCGTGCTGCGTGGGCGCGCCGGTGCTGGCGACGCCGATCACCGAGAGCGGCACGCCAAGGCCGTTGGCCACCGCCAGTGCCCCCACCGCCTGCGAGCCACCGCCGATCGCGATCATCAGCGTGTCGATCGCGGGATCCTGCGCAAGCAGCTCCAACGTCAGCGTACCCGCGCCGGCAATCACCGCAGGATCGTTCACGCCGTGTACCATCGTGGCGCCACGCTCGGCCACCAGCCGCTGCGCGGCGAGAATCGCGTCGTCGTAGGTGCTGCCTTCTTCGTGCAGCGTCGCGCCCAAGTCGCGAATGGCGGCGTTCTTCGCCGGGTTGTTCCCCTGCGGCACGCAGATGGTGACGGCGCAGCCAAGCTGCGCCCCTGCGTAGGCCAGCCCGAGCCCGTGGTTGCCGGTGCTCGCGCCGACGATGCCGCGCGCTCGCGCCTCGGGCGACAGTGCCGTGACGGCCGACAGCCCGTTGCGCACCTTGAAGGCGCCGGTCGGCAGCATATGCTCGTGCTTCACCACCACCGAAATGCCGTGGCCGACCAGTCGATCGAGCGCCGGGTAGCGACGCGCGGGCGTTGGTGTGGTGTCGATGTACGGGGCAATGCGCGCCGCGGCGGCGCGCACGTCGGACACGCTGATCGGCAACGACGCGTCGAGCGCGGGACCGCGAAGCGGGCTGGCAGGGCGGGGCATCAGGTGACCGGAAAGGGAAGCCGAAACTTACGCGCCGCGGAAGCAGCGCAGCGTCAGCGGCAACGCCGGCTCCACCGAATCGGTGATCACCACCCGAAGGCGCGACGTCTCGACCGGCGTCACGCGCTCGAGTCGCGAGTATCCGATCGTCGTGCCGCTCGCGATTGGCCGCCACGCACTGCCGTCCCACGACTCCAGCGTGTAGCCGGCCACCCGCTGGCCATCGGCAGTCGACTCGCGCAGATCCACGAGCCCCACCGTGGCCGATCGGCGCAACGTGTACTCCATCGTGACCGTGGTGCCAGTGCGGCGCACTACGCGTCGCGCGCCGCGCGCGAGATCGTCGGCGAACAGTGCGTTCAGCGCCGAGCGCATCCCGACCAGCGACGCCACGTCGGCCTCCGCGAAGAGCCCCCGCCGATCCGGCGGCACATTCAACAGCAGCTTCGAGTTGCGGCCCACGCTGGTGAAGTACAGCTGCACGAGCTGTTCGGCGGTGCGCACCGCGCGGTCCTCCGCCGGGTGGTAGAACCAGCCCGGCCGAATCGACACGTCCGTCTCACCGGGACGCCATACGCTGCCCTCGCGATCTCCGCTCGTGAGCGAGCGCATCACCTCGGCGCCTTCCATTCCCGGGCGCGTGACGATGCGCGGATCCACCGTGGACCAGTTCGTGGTGCCAGCCACACCCGACTCGTTGCCGATCCATCGCACATCAGGGCCGGCATCCGAGAACATCACCGCCTGCGGCTGCAACTGCCGCACGAGGCCCCACGTGGCGTCCCAGTCGTAGGTCTGGCGCTTGCCGTTGGGGCCTTCGCCATTCGCTCCGTCGAACCAGACTTCGTCAATGCGGCCGTACTGCGTCAGCAACTCGGTGAGCTGCTCGCGATACACCGCGTTGTACGCCGGCGTGTCGCCGTAGGTCGGATGATTGCGGTCCCACGGCGACAGATACAGTCCCGCCCGCAGTCCTTCGGCGCGACACGCATCGGTGAACTCGCGCACCACGTCGCCCTGGCCCCCGCGCCACGGACTCGACGCCACCGAGTGGCGCGTGGTCCTCGTGGGCCACAGGCAGAAGCCGTCGTGGTGCTTGGCGGTCAGGATCAGCATCCGGAAGCCCGCCGCCTTGGCGGTGCGCGCCCACTGCCGCGCATCGAGCGCGGTCGGGTTGAACAGCGTCGGACTCTCGGTGCCGTCCCCCCACTCGCGATCGGTGAAGGTGTTCACACCGAAGTGCACGAAAAGCGCGAGTTCGTCCCGCTGCCATTGCAACTGCGCGGGTGTCGGGCGCGGGCGATCTGCCGCAGCAGGCGCGGGTGCAGACCGCGCAAGTGCCGCCGCAACGCTGCGGCGTGGAATGCCCATCAGAGCGGCCGCCGCCGCCGCTTGGAGCAGAGTACGTCGATCGATCGTCATTGGACCACAAACGTGTCGCGCAAACGAATGTCGCGCGAGGAGGCACCCACCATCACTCGAAACTCGCCGCGCTCCACCACCCAGTGCATCGACGCATCCAGCAGCCGCAGGTGCTCGGCAGTCAGGACGAACGTCACGTCGGTGGCTTCTCCCGGCGACAGCGTGACCGGAGCCACACCCTTGAGGGCAATCAGCGGCTGGGCCACGCTGGTGAGCACGTCGCGCAGGTACAGTTGCACGACTTCCTTGCCTGCCCGCGTGCCGGTGTTGCGCACACGCGCCCGCACGGTGACGCGGGTCGAGTCGCCACGGCCGGTCGTCGTGATGCGCAGTTGGTCGTACGCGAATTGCGTGTAGCTCAGCCCGTAGCCAAACGGAAACAGCGGCTGCCCGGTGAGGTCCACGTAGTCGTCTCCCCGTCCGGTGGGCTTGTGGTCGTAGGTCAGCGGCAGTTGCCCTTCTTCGAGCGGGAAGGTGATCGGCAATCGGCCCGAGGGTGACGCGTCGCCGAAGAGCAGGCCCGCAATCGCGGGGCCGCCATCTTCGCCGGGGTACCACGCCATCAGCACGGCGCCGACGCTGTCGATCCATCGCGACATCGTCACGGCGCTGCCGCCCACAATGACCACGGTCGTCGGCGTGCCGGTGGCCGCGACGGCGCGAATCAGCGCTTCCTGGTGTCCGGGCAACGACAGACGCGCCCGATCGCGGAACTCGCCTTCTTCGATGCCCACGACAAGGACCGCCGCTTCACTCGCGCGTGCGGCGGCGACGGCGGCGGCGATCTCGGCGTCCGGCGACGGTACGCGAGGGGCATCGTACACCAGCGATACCCGCGCATTGCCGGTGCGTTCGGTGTATTCCACCTTGAGCTCGTGCCGCGTACCGGCGGCAAGCCGCACCGCAGCGAGTTGCACGCCAGCGGACCGCTTCTCCCACGCGTCCAGCACCAGCGTCCCATCCAGCCAGATGCGCACGCCGTCGTTGCCGTCGACGCCGAGTCGGGTGATGCCTTCTGGCGGCACGATCAACGTGCCCGTCCAGCGCGCCGAGTACCAGTCGTACGGCAGTTCGCGCGCGGGGGAGCCCAGCGTCCAGCGGAAGTCGATCGTCGCGTCGACGCGTCGTACGCGCGGCTCGCCTTGGAGCCACGGGTTGTCCCAATAGCTCGCCTGCAGTCCAGTCTGCCGTCGGCCGTCGATCACTGACTCCAAGAGCGTCGCCGGCACCACGCGGTGCGTATGTATGGCTCGACTCGCGCCGCGGACGACACGCACCTGCGCGCCGCGGCCCGCTCGCGCACGAATGGCCGCAGCAATCGAGACCGGGTCAACACCCGGACCCGAGTACCCGCCCAGACGTACCGTGTCGGCGTCGGGGCCGATGACGGCGATGCGTCGCGTGCCCGCGGCAAAGGGCAGCGTTCGCGGGGCCAGCGAATCGACCGTGCGTCCGCGGCGCGAGGCATTGCGCAGAAGCACCACCGATGCGGTGGCGGCCTCGCGAGCCAGTTGCCGATGCGCCGGATCGTTCGCCGCTGCAGCGGCGCTGTCTGGCGAGATCGGACTTTCGTCAAAAAGCCCGAGTGCGAACTTGAGCCGCAACACGCGTAGCACGGCGGAATCGAGCGTGGCCTCGGGCACCACGCCGTCGCGGATGGCCTGCAGATACGGGCGATGCTCGGGGTACGACGACTGAAAGATCACGTCGAGCCCCGCAGCAAACGCGTGCGCGGCGGCGGTGGCCGTCGATGCTTCGGTGCGGGCGAGCACCGTGGCACCGGCGGTCGCGGCGGCAT
>JANRJP010000052.1:0-65813 GCA_033763905.1 Gemmatimonadaceae bacterium | reverse complement strand
GGTCGTCGTGGCCCGCACCTTCTCCAAAGCGTACGGACTCGCCGGTGTCCGTGCCGGATTCGGCGTCGCGGCGCCCGGGATCATCGCGGCGATCGAACGCGCGCGCGGCCCGTACACCCTCAATGTGATTGCCGAGCGGGCTGCAGTTGCTGCGCTCACCGTGGATCGTCCTTGGGTTGACGAGCGCGTACGCGAGGCGATCGCGATTCGCGACGCGCTCTCGGACGCGCTCGTCTCACGCGGGTGGGCCCCGTTGCCGTCACGGGCGAATTTCGTGTGCGTCCCGATGCCCGGTGCGGCGACGGTGGCCACCACACTGCGGCAACGCGGGATCCGGGTGCGCGCGTTTACTGCGCTGCCCGGCGTTGGCGACGCCTTGCGCATCACTGTCGGGCCCTGGCGCCTGATGCAGCAACTGCTCGACGCTTTGCCGGAGGCACGATGACGACCTGCACGGTCTTCGATTACGGCGCAGGCAACCTGCACTCGCTACTCAAGGCGATCGAACCCGCCGTCGGCACGATCCGTGTCGAGACGGACCCCGCCGCGGCAGTGCGCAACACCGATCTCCTCGTGTTGCCGGGCGTGGGTGCCTTCGGTCTGGCGTGCGAGCGACTCGCACCGGGGCGTTCGGCGATGCGCGACGCGCTGCGCAGCGGGTTGCCGACGCTCGGCATCTGCCTTGGGATGCAGCTGCTGTTCGCCTCGAGCGAAGAGGCCGGCGGCGAAGGCCTTGGCGTGATCGACGGCGCGGTAGGACGTCTACGCGCCGCGCGCGTGCCGCAGATCGGCTGGAATCAGGTGGAGTCGGCCGGTGAACCGCTCTTGGAGGAGATTCCGTTGTCCGACGTGTACTACGCCAACAGCTTCGTCTGTCGCCCGACCAATCCGTCGTGCGTCACGGCCTGGACGACACACGAGACGGATCGCTTTCCGGCGATCGTGCGGCAGGGCGCGCTGCTGGGCGTGCAATTCCACCCGGAGAAGAGTTCCGGGACTGGACTGGCGTTTGTGCACGCGGCGGTCGGCGCCGCGCTGGCCGGAGCCGCGCGATGATCGTCTTGCCTGCCGTTGATCTTCGAGACGGCCGCTGCGTGCAGCTCGTTGGCGGCGACTACGCGAACGAAGCCGTACGCCTCGACGATCCGCCCGCGGTTGCTCGGGACTGGCTCCGACGCGGATTTCCCTGGCTGCACGTCGTGGATCTCGACGCGGCCACCGGCCGTGGCGCCAACACCGGCATCATCGAAGACATCCTGCGAGACGCCGGCACGTTGGGCGCGCAGGTGCAGGTCGGGGGCGGTGTGCGCTCGCTCGACCGGATCGAGGCGCTGCTCGAAGCCGGCGCCGCGCGGGTGGTCGTTGGCACCCGTGCGCTCGAGGATCCGGAGTGGCTGCGCGACGCCTCGTCGGCGTTTCCGGGTCAGCTGATCGTCGCCGCGGATGTACGCGAGCGACAGATCGTGACGCGGGGCTGGGCAACAACGCTCCCGCTCGACATTCTCGCGGCGATTGACCGAATGGCGGAGTTCGAACTGGCTGGGCTGCTGGTGACCGCGGTCCACAAGGAAGGACAGATGCAGGGGACCGACCTGCGCTTGATGGAAGACGTCGCCGAACAGTCGCCGTGGCCGGTGCAGGCGAGTGGCGGTGTCGGCGGCATCGGGGACTTGCGGGCGTTGGCCGACACGGGTGTGGCGGGGTGTGTCGTGGGAATGGCCCTGTACACCGAAGCGCTCGCGCCCGGCGCGGCGCTCGACCTTATGGAGGAATGGCAATGACGACGATCGTGCGGGACACCAAGGAAACGAGCATTCGCGTCGCAGTGCAGGGAAGCGGCGCCTCGGAAATCGCCACCACCGAGCCGTTCCTCGACCATATGCTCGGCACCTTCGCGCGATACTCGGGGCTCTCGCTCCGCGTCACGGCGCGTGGCGATTTGCGGCACCACCTGATCGAAGACGTCGGCATCGCGATCGGGGCCGCGATGGCGGCCTACGCACCAGCGACCTGCGCGCGCTACGGCGAGCGGACGATCCCGATGGACGAAGCCCTGGTGCAAGTCGTCGTGGACCTGGGCGGTCGCCCGTACTACGCGGGCCGCTTGCCGAGCTCGCTCTACGATCACTGGTTTCGCTCGTTCGCCGACAATGCCAAGGCAACCGTGCACGTGCGCGTGATTCGCGGGCGCGATCGGCACCACATCGTCGAGGCAGCATTCAAGGCGCTGGGCCTGGCGCTGCGCGATGCGTTGACCGACACGGGCGCCGTCTTCAGCACCAAGGGCGCGGTGAACCAGATCGTGGAGTCCTGATCGCGTGCTCACTCGCCGTGTAGTCGTCTGCCTCGATGTTACCGGTGGACGGGTCGTCAAAGGCGTGCAGTTCGAGCACCTCCGCGATGTGGGTGATCCGGTGGAGCTCGCCGTGCGCTATGAAGCCGAGGGGGCGGATGAGATCGTCTTCCTGGACATCAGCGCGACGGCCGAAGCCCGCGCCACGTTGCTGGAGACCGCGCGCCGCACAGCCGAGCGACTGTTTGTGCCGCTGACGATCGGTGGCGGCATTCGTACCGCCGATGACGTCGGTCGTGCGCTGCGCGCGGGCGCCGACAAGGTGAGCATCAACTCGGCCGCCGTCACGACACCCGAAATCTTGACGGAATCGGCCTACCGTTTCGGGTCGCAGTGCGTGGTCGCCAGCATCGATGCGAAGCGCGACGGCGACCGCTGGCGCGTGTACACCAAGGGTGGCAAGGCGCCGACCGAGCTCGACGCGGTGTCCTGGGCCGTCGAGTGCGTGCAGCGCGGCGCCGGAGAGATTCTGCTCACGTCCATCGACCGCGACGGCGCCCGGACCGGCTACGATCTCGCGCTGACGCGCGCGATCGCCGATGCCGTGCCGGTGCCGGTCGTTGCGAGCGGCGGCGCTGGGTCCGCCACGCACGTGGTCGAAGCCATCACCGACGGCGGGGCCGACGCCGCCCTCGTCGCTGGCATTCTGCACGACGGCGTGACCACGGTCGATGCGCTCAAGTCGGCGATGCGCGCCGCCGGCCTGCCAATCCGCGCCGCGCAACGCGTCGGCGCTGGCGCCCGAGGCACAGCGTGACGACGGTCCCACAGCGAGTACTGCTCGACGCCGTGCGCGACGTCGCACAGATGGCGGCGCGCGTCGCGATGGCGCAGTACCGCACCGCGCTCACCGTGGAGCTCAAGGGCGATGGCTCACCCGTCACTGTCGCTGACCGTGCCGCCGAAACCGCCGCCCGCGAGTGGATCACCGCCCGATTCCCGACCGATGGCATCGTGGGCGAGGAGTTCGGCGACACGAGGCCCGATGCCGCGCGACGCTGGTTCGTCGACCCGATCGACGGTACCAAGAGCTTCGTCCGCGGTGTGCCGCTGTGGGGGACGCTGATCGGCGTCGTGGAAGGCGATCACGTCCTCGCCGGCGCCGTCTGCTGTCCCGCCGCGGACGAACTGGTCTGCGCAGCGCTCGGCGAGGGGGCCTACTGGAACGACCAGCGCTGCGCGGTCAGCCGCATCGACACCTTGGCCGAGGCCACCGTGCTCGTCACCGACGAACGCGCGTATGGTGATGTCGCGAAGCGCGACGGATGGCGTGCCCTGTCTGCGGCCGCGTCGATCGCGCGGTCGTGGGGCGACTGCTACGGCTACGTGCTCGTGGCCACGGGCCGCGCCGAGGTGATGGTGGATCCGAAGATGAACCCGTGGGATGCCGCTGCCGTGTTGCCGATCGTCGAGGAAGCGGGCGGCGTCTTCACCGATTATGCCGGACACCGCACGGCGTTTGGCGGTGACGTGATCGCGACCAATTTCGCGCTGCGCGTGGACGCGCGACGTGCGCTCAATGCCGGAGCTCCTCAATGACGCAGTCTGCGGGCGCCGAACGCCTGACGGTTTCCTTCCTGCTCGACGACGTGAATTTCGCGAAGGGCGGCGGGCTGGTCCCGGTCGTTGCACAGGATGTGATCACGGGATCGGTACTGATGGTCGCGTTCGCCGACCGGACGGCGCTCGCCCGAACGATCGAAACCGGCGAGATGCACTACCACTCGCGTTCGCGCGGATTGTGGCACAAGGGCGGCACGAGCGGCAACGTGCAGCGCGTGGTATCGTTGCATCTCGATTGCGACGCCGACACGGTGCTCGCGCGGGTCGCACCGGCGGGACCTGCCTGCCACACCGGTGAGCCAACGTGCTTCGAGCCGCTCGGCCGCCAGGCGGACGTGCTGTCCACCCTCGATGCCGTGATCGAGGCGCGTGCCAACGAAATGCCCGACCCGGAGCGCAAACCGAGCTACACGCGCCGTCTGTTGGGCGACCGCAACCTCCGACTCAAGAAGATCGGCGAAGAGGCGGCTGAGTTCGTCACCGCCTGTGCCGATGGGGATCGGACGCGCGCGACCGAAGAGGCGGCCGATTTGTTCTATCACGTGATGGTCGCGTTGCGAGCGACCGGCGTCACGCTCGACGATGTGCGCCGCGTGCTGGGCGGCCGCGCATCGTAGCCCGCCCGAGGCCCGCGCCGGACTCGGCGCGGGCGAAGTGTCTCAGTCGAAGTCGGCGACGCGGCTGCGCGTCAGGCGACGCGGATTGCCGATGTACGCCAGCTTGAGCCCCTTGAGGTAGCGCTCCGACACACGCCGAATGTCCTCGGGCGTCACGCGACGCAGTTCCTCAATGAACCGGTCGGCCACGCGCCAGTCGCCGCGGTACAGCGTCGCGCGCGCCAGCGACTCCGCCTGATCGGCGTTCGTTTCGTGGTCGCTGTAGTACCCGGTAATGAATTGGTTCACGAGCTGCGACAGCCCGGCCGCGGTGATCAGTTCGCTCGATAGCAGATCGATTTCCTGCTTCATAATGCGCAGGACGCTGTCGGGAGCCACGGTGGTGACGTACAAGCCCGCGGCAGCGATCGCCCGCTCCTTGAACGGCGCGTTGACCGCGTAGGTGAGATTCCGACGCGAGCGCACTTCGCTGAAGAGCTGTCCCGACAGCACCGCCGTGGCCAGACGCAGCGCCTCGTAATCGGGCGAACCCGCTGGCGGTCCAGCAAACCAGCCCTGCAGGTAGTTCGTCGGCAGATTGCGCGGCACCACCACCAGCGCCGGACCACGAGCACCGACCGTGTCGGGCAGGCTCCACGCGTAGGTGCCCGCCGGCTGTTGCGCCAAGGTTGGACGAATCAACCGTTCGAGCTGCGCTCGCGTCACATTGCCGACGACGACGAGCAGCATTCGGCTCGTCACCAGTTGGGTGCGACGATATCGATCCAGTTCGTCCCGCGTGATGCGGGCAATGGTTTCGGGCGTTCCGGTCGGCAGCGTGCCGTACGGATGTCCCGCGAAAGCAATCGAATCCGCCAGCCACTCGAGATACGACTCCGGATCGTCGGCCCGCTGGCTCATCGCCGACAACATCTGCTGCCGGAGCAGTTCGATCTCGGCGTTGTCGAGCGTCGGGTGCAACAGGCGGTCGGCGAAGACCGCCCACGTACTGTCGAGCGTGGCCGACGTCGCACGGAGCCCGAACATCGTCCAGTCCACGTCGGCGTCAATGCCGATCCCGGTACCGAGTCGCGCCATCGCAAGGCGCAGCTTGGCCTTGGGATACTTGGCGGTACCCTGCTCGCTGACGCTCAAGTAGAACGGCTCCAGACCCGCGAGCGTCGTCGGTACGGCCCGTGTGCCACCCAGCAGATAGAGATTCGCGGCAATCACGTCGTTTGCCGTGTTGCGCCGGAGAATCACGCGTACCCCGCCGACGACGAAGTCCGCCGTCTGGTTGGGCTGCACCTCGGGCACCGCCACCGTGACCGGCGCGGGTGCTGGACGACGCGTCGGGCGCGTGGTGGCCGGTGGACGGCTCTGCGCGTCGACCTCGAACGCGCCGCCGAGCAGCAGGGCGATCGCCGCCACGGTGGAGACGCGCATCACGGCACCCTCCGCTGCGACGCCAACGATTCCCGCGTGAGCTTGAGTGTCGCGCGATCCTGCGGCGACAACAGCACGCCGGTGAGCCTGGGCTTGCCCGCGATGTACTTCGCCGCGTACCCGCGCAAATCAGCCAATGTCATCGCCGCCATATTGTCGACGTAGCCGAGGAAGTAGTCCAGCGACGCCACACTCCACCAGAACCCGATCGTGTGCGCGAGATCCGATGACCGCTCGAGGCCGAAGGCACTCGAGACCGTCCGCGCGGCCTGCGTGTGTCGCAGTTCTTCCTCGGTGATGTAGCCGGGCTCGGTGAACTTCGCGATCTCGGCCTCCAGCGCGCGCATCGCGGCCGGGTAATTCTCGACGGTCGTCTGCCCGCTGATCGTGATCGGGCCGTTCTGGTTGAGGGTGTAGTAGTTCACCCCAACGCCCAGCCACAAACCGGAATCGACCAGCCGCTGCTGGAACTTCGAGCCGGGCTGATTGAGCGCGTCACTGAACACGTCGGCAGCGTAGGTCGCTGCCGGGTCCTTCCCGACACTGGGCCCATTCCAGCGTAGCATCACGCTGACTGCCGAGACGGGCGCTTCGGTCACGATCGCGTCGTCGGCAGCCAGCAGCGGCAGGGCAGGGAGCGGTGCCACAGTGAACGGGTCGGGCTGGCGCGGCCAGTCGGCGAACAGACGGGTCGCCAGCGCGAATACCGAATCGGATTGCACATCGCCCGATACGATCAGCGCGGTGTTGTTCGGCACGTAGTATCGCTTCTGGATGAATCGCATCTGCTCGGGCGTCGCCGTGCGAATGACTTCACGGTCACCGATGGTGTTCTTGCGGTGCCATTCGGCGCCGTAGAGCACACGATCCATTTCCTGCATAAAGCCGAACATCGGGTTCGACTCGTTGCGGTCGTACTCGCCGAGCACGACTTCGCGCTCCTGCGCCAGTTCGTCCGCCCGGAAGAGCGGCGTGCGAATGGCCGCGTTCATGAACTGCATCGCGGCGGTCAACGAGTCCCGCTGCACCGTGATGTAATAGTTGACGCGCTCTTCCTGCGTGGTGGCGTTAAATCGCGCGCCAAGCGCGGACGTGCGGGCCAAGAAGGCGTCGGCATCAGGGTACCGGGCGTTCGCCTTGAAGAACATATGCTCGTACAGGTGGGCGAGCCCGGCGAGCTCCTTCGTTTGCACGAAGGCACCGTTTTTCACGTCGAACTCCACGGTGGCCAACGGCACGCCGTGATTCTCGTACACGATCACTTCGAGTCCATTCGGCAGCACCTGACGCCGAATCACTTTCTCGAGCACGGCGCGGGACTGGGCCGCCAGCGGCGACGCGACGCCGACGAAGGCGAACACGCCGAAGAGCAGGGCCACCCCGGTGGCCCGAATTCGCGCGAACGGTTTGATTTGGCGTGTGCCGACCTTCACGTCTTCTGCTCCGGTAGAAAAGGCCGCGCTCGACGCCTGCGCGGCCCGCCTCGACCCCGCGCGCCTGTCGCGCGGCGTCCACCTGGCCCCGTACACCACGTTCAAGATCGGGGGTCCGGCCGATCTATTCTATCGCGCCGACAGCGCGAATGATCTGGCGGACGCCGTGCTCGCCGCACGCGAGACGGGTGTCCCGGTGTTCGTGCTTGGGCTCGGCGCCAACGTACTGATCGGTGACCGCGGGTTTCGTGGACTCGTCGTCAAGAACGAAGCGCGTGCCATCTCCTGGACCGACGACGGCCGCGTCCGGGCCGAGAGCGGCGCGACGATGGCCGACCTGATTCCGCAGGCCGTCAACCGGGGATGGAGCGGGCTCGAGCATTACGTCGGGATTCCGAGCACGGTAGGCGGCGCCGTGTGGCAGAACCTGCACTTTCTGAGCCCGGCCCCCGCGCGCGAGCGCACGATGCTGATCGAAGAGGTGTTCGAGTCGGCGGAGCTGCTCACGGCCGAAGGAACCCGCCGGACGGTCGATCGGGCGTATATGCAGTTCGCGTATGACTTCTCGGTGCTGCACGTCCGGCCCGATATCGCATTGGCGGTCACGTTTGCCCTCACGCCCAAGGACCCGGCCGAGATGCACCGCATTCTGCAGGAGAACCTGTCGTGGCGCGGCGGCAAGCATCCGTGGCTTGAGTATCACCCGAGCATCGGGTCGATCTTCAAGAAGATCGAAGGGGTCGGCGCGGGGCGGCTGATCGATCAGGTCGGACTTAAGGGACACCGGCTCGGCGGCGCCCAGATCAGCCACATTCACGCCAACATCTTCGTGAACCTGGGTGGCGCCACGGCGGCCGATGTCCTGGCCCTCATTCGACTCGCTCAGGACAGGGTGCGCGAAGGCACCGGCTACCAGATCGAGACCGAGATCGGACTCGTCGGCGACTTCGGCGATTAAGCGCCTACGAGCGCACGGGCGGCCGCGCGCACGCCTCGGAATGCCGCTCGCGCCCGTGTGACCGCAACACCCGCGGCCCAGCCGGCGATGGCCGCGACTTCTTCCACGCTCGGCTTGGCGTCGTCACCCAGCGAGCGCAGGATGCTGGTCCGCATCCGAAGGACTAACGGCGTGCCGACCGCAATGGCGTTGAAGTACGGGTCGTATCGCGTCCCGAGACCTTCGATCAACGCCGCCGTGCGCGCGAAGTACACCAACTCGCGCGGCAGAATCACCGGGAAGTCGTAGAGGGTCGACATAATCCGGTCGGTCAGAATCACTTCGAGCCGGTCTCTGGTGGTGCTCACCGAGTCCGCCATCGTGATCATCACCTGCGCCAACCGCGTGATCTCGGCGGGATCCGCGCCCGGTGCGGCAAGGCCAAGGGCAAAGAACCCGTCCGCGACACCACGCACATCTCGGCGCACCGCGGCAAATACCGAACGCACGAGCGTCAACCGAAGCGCGCGCGGCACCCGCACCATCATCCCGAAGTCGAGCAGCACCAAGCGCCCCTGCGCGTCGACCAGCAGGTTGCCGGGATGCGGATCGGCGTGGAACAGCCCGTCCACCAGCATCATCTGCACGTACGTGGTCATCACCGCCGTCGCCAGGCGCTTCGCGTCCACGGTGTCCGGTGGGAGGCGATCGACGCGGGTGCCCGCCACGAAGGTGAGCACCAGCACCCGACGGCGGACCAACGGCTGGATCACTTCGGGAATCACCACGTCCGGCGTGTTCGCGAAGTTGGTCGCCACTTCGGTGGCGTACGCCGCTTCCATCCGGAAATCCAATTCCTCGGCGACGCGCTCGGCGAACTCCTCGACCATCGCCTGCATCGCCTGCACGTGCGCCACCGGCCAGCGCCGCGCGGCCCACGCGGTGAGCACACGCGCGGCGTGCACGTCGCGCGCCACCACCGACTCGATGCCGGGACGCAGCACCTTCACGACCACGTCGCGCCCCTCGTACCGGGCGCGATGCACCTGACCTAGGGACGCGGCCGCGATCGGCGTCTGGTCCAGTGCGTCGAAGGGCCCGGTGGGCCCAGCCCCGTAGGCCGCCTCCAACTCGCGTGCGATCTGCGGCCACGGCACCGCCGGCACCGCGTCCACCAAGGTGCCGAGCTGGCTCAGGTACGGCTCATCGACCAGATCGGCGCGCGCAGCAAAGACCTGCGCGAGCTTCACCCAGGTGGGCCCGAGTCGGACGATGGTCCCGACCAGTCGCCGCGCTCGCCGCTCGTGAAAGGCCGGCGACCGCGCGAGCGGCGCCCCGACCCACAGCCATCGCCGTTGGTCTCGGAGGAACGAAATGATGAGGGGGCCAAGGGCCCAGGCCACTTGCAGAGTTCGCCACACGGAGCGCTAACGCTCGAACTGGGCTCGGCGGTTCTCGCCCGCCATCGTGGCGGTCTTCTGTACCCGGGCGGCACGCGTTGTCGGCGTCTTCGCGCCCAGAATCCAGCCCAGAATGCCGCGACGCACCGAGGGCGGAAAGGCATCGAAGTACCCGCGGGCACCCGGCACCGCAGCGAGGGCCTTGGCGAGGTCCTTGGGAATGGTGAGTGACTCGGCCTGGTCGATGCTCGACCAGCTGCCGTTGGCCTTGGCCCGCTCGATCGCCGCCAACCCCGGCGCTTGCACGCGGCCGGCGGCCAACAGCCGCTCGAGCTTCGTCTTGTTCACCTTGGACCACACCGACTTCGGCTTTCGCGGTGCCAGCCACAGCTTCCAGCGGGTTTCGTCCACCTTCCGGGGCAGGGAATCAATCCACCCCCAGCACAACGCTTCATCCACGGCGTCGCTCTGGGTCAGTCGAATGCGGGGAGCGGTCGTCTTGTCGAGGACTAGCCAGACGCCGTCGCTCGTGTCGTAATTCGCCGAGAGCCATCGCCGCCACGCGGCGAGGCTCCCGGGTTCGACGTCTGGGGCGTCGTCGAGCTTGCCCACGCCTCAGGGCATATTCGGCGGCGCGTCCGATCCCTTGGCCGCCGATTCGGCCTCGGCGCGCTTGCTCGTGGCGTCGGTGACGGCGCTGGCAATGATGCCGGCCAGTAGAATCGCAAAGACCAAGCCGAGCAGATAGAGGTTCGCGTTCGGCCCCATCTGTTCCTTGAGCAGGTCGGCGAGCAGCATCTTGAGCCCGACCACGCCAAGAATCACCGACAGCGACACCTTGAGGTAGCGGAACTTGTCCATCGCGCCGGCCAGCGCGAAGTAGAGCGACCGCAACCCCAGAATGGCGAAGACGTTCGAGGTAAAGACCAGGAACGGATCGGCCGTGATCGCGAAAATCGCCGGGATCGAGTCGAGCGCGAACACGAGGTCCGTGGTTTCGACCAGAATCAGCGCCACGGCAATCGGCGTCAGAAACAGCTTGCCGTCGATCCGCAGGGTGAAATGGTCCCCGCGCAGTTCGGACGACACCGGGAAGAACCGGCGGATCCAGCCGACCATCGCGGTTTCGTCCGGCTCCTCGGCGGCATCCTTCTGGAAGAACAGCTTGATCGCCGTGTAGACCAGGAAGGCGCCGAACAGATAGAGGATCCAGTGGTACCGCGCGACAAGCTGCGCGCCAACCAGAATCAGCGCGCCGCGCATCACCAGTGCGCCGAGGACGCCCCAGAAGAGCGTGCGATGTTGGTACTGCGACGGAATCCGCAGATGCTGGAAGATCAGCGCAATGACGAAGACGTTGTCGGTGGAAAGCGACAACTCGATCAGGTAGCCGGTCAGGAATTTGACCGCCGCCAACCGGCCGTCATTGAGTTTGCCGTCGACGGCGTCGATCGACTTCCCAAGGCCGAGCCAATGATGGTCGTAGCCGACGTACACCAGCGCGCTGAAGCCAATCGCCAGCACCACCAGCACGGCGGTGAAGCCAAAGGCTTCCTTCACCGAGACGGTGTGTGCTTCCTTGTTGAGGACGAACAGGTCCACGGCCAGGACCGCGAACACGAACAGCAGAAACCCACCCCAGGCGAGCGCGGTCACTTGGCCGCCTCAATCCAGGCCTTCCACGTGCCTTCGGCTTCGCCCACGGTGAGCTGGTGCTGGTGGCGCACCAGCGGCTGGCGGAGCAACATCGGTTCGTCGAGCAGTTTGGCCTCCCATCGGGCATCGCTGAGCACTGAGGACCCAAGCCCCAGCTCGGCGAAGCGCTTCGCATTGCGGTCCACCAGAGCGGCCACGCCAAACTTCTGGACGAAGCGCCCCAATTCTCCCTTGGCCATCCCCCGCTCCGCGAAATCGACGAAATGGACCGCGATTCGACGCTCAGCGAAGAATCGGAGGGCCTTCCGGACATCAGGTGACTTCTTCGACCCGAAGATCTGGATCGTCACGGGACGCGAGGGGTGGGAAACGATCAGGCGTACGGAACGTTTGCCGGGTAATCTAGCGACACGATGATCTCCTCCGATTTCCGACCCGCGTGGTGGCTCCCTGGGCCACACCTGCCGACGATGTACGGCAAGTTCTTTCGGGAGATTCCCACCCCGCCCACCAGGGCCGAACGGTGGGAGACCCCAGATGGGGACGACCTGACGCTGCATCGGCTCACCGGCCGCCCGGGTGCCCCGCGGCTGGTCGTGCTGCACGGATTGGAAGGCGGTCCCCATTCCCCCTATACCCAGGGACTGCTCGATCAGGCCGCCCGTCGCGGCTGGCACGGCGAGTTGGTCGTGTGGCGCACCTGTGACCGCGAACGTCCGGTGAACAAGGTGCGCCGCGCCTATCACAGCGGCGAAACCACCGACACGCAGTTCGTCATCGAACGCCTCTGCGCCGAGCACCCCGATGAGCCGATCGTGCTGGTCGGCATCTCGCTCGGCGGGAACGTGCTGCTGAAATGGATGGGCGAGCACGGCGACGCACTACCGCCGCAAGTGCGTGCCGCCGCGGCGATCAGCGTGCCGTACGACCTGCTCCGTGCGTCACGGTATATCGACTCGGGTATTCGTCGCGTCTACGCGAAGTTCTTCCTGAAGACGCTGGTCGAGAAGACGCGCGCGAAGCTGGCGCGCTTTCCGGATCTCGTCGATCCAGCCAAGCTCGATGCGATCGATTCCCTCTGGACGTTCGACGAATACGTGACCGGGCCCATTCACGGGTTCACCGGCGCCCTCGATTACTACACCCAGTCGAGCTCGATTCGTTTTCTGCACGGCATTCGTCGCCCAGCACTGTTGCTCAACGCGCAGGATGATCCGTTCCTGCCGCGTGCCGTGCTGGACGACGTTCGCGCAGCAGCCAAAGGGAATCACGCGTTGACGTTGGACTTCCCGAAGCGCGGTGGGCATATCGGCTTCATCGCGGGACGTCACCCGTGGTCGACCGACTACTGGATGGAGCGCCGCGTCCTGGACTGGCTGGGCGCACAGCTCGGATCCGCCGCTGCCATAGCGGAGTCGACAGTGTCCGTCGCATAGTCCTGACGTCGATCGGCGGGTGTCCCTTTTTTGCGGAGTAGTGAAATGGTGCGCATTCGTACGTGGCAGATCGTAGGCGCGGCAGCCGTGTTCGCCGCCGGTGCCGTCGCTGGCGCTCGGTCGAAGTCCCCGGCCAGCTCGGCGACCGTGGATCCCCACGCGGACCACGGGATGGCCACAATGTCGGTACTGGGCTCGTCGGCGTCGGATGCCGACCCGGTCGTTCCAGTGCTGCAAGATCCGTCGATTCCCGCCGGTGCATCTGGTGCTAGCGAGCGAGTTTCAAAGACACAAAGGCATCACGAGTACGTCAAAATAGCGACAGGAGTGAATCCGGGTGATTCGATCGCTGCTTGGGTGGTCTTTCCGGAGCGGCGTGACAAGGCACCGGTCGTGTTGGTGGTGCACGAGATCTTCGGGCTGACGACCTGGATCCGTGGTGTGGCGGACCAGTTGGCGGCGGACGGGTTCATTGCGATCGCGCCGGATCTGATGACTGGGAAGATCAGCCCAGCGACGCCGGACTCAGCGCCGCAGTTGGCGACGCAGACGATTCGCACACTGGACCCCAAGGTGGTGCAGGCGCAGCTGAAGGCGATCGGCGAGTACGGGATGCGTTTGCCGGCCGCGAAGAAGGACAAGTACGGCATTGTCGGCTTTTGCTGGGGCGGCTCGACAAGCTTCAACCACGCGGTCTTCAATCCGTCGTTGGGCGCGGCGGTGGTGTACTACGGGACCTCGCCGTCGAATGCGGACTTGGCCAGTGTTCGTGCGCCGGTGCTGGGTCTTTACGGCGAGATGGATGCGCGGGTCAACGCCACCATTGCGCCGGCCGACAGCACCCTCAAGGCACTCGGCCGTTCGTACGACTGGCAGATGTACGCCGGCGCGGGTCACGGCTTCCTGCGCGGGCAGGAGGGGATGAATGGCGCCAACCTCGCGGCTGCGAAGTTGGCTTGGCCGAAGACGGTCGGGTTCTTCCGCAAGCATCTCGGGAAGTGACCGACTCCTTTCTCACCGATGCGCTGATCTTCATTGGCGTCATCGGTGGGTTGGCACTCCTTCGGGTGATCGCTGCCACGTGGATCTTTTTGTGGCTGCTCCCCGAAGGAGTGCGTTGCCCGCACTGCGACGCTGACACCTTGCCGGTGGCCTCGCGCGGGTGGAACACCCTCCTGCCGTGGTTCCGAACGAGCTGGTGTACGGGATGTGGCTGGGAAGGGTTACTGAAGCGCGTCCCTTACGTGGATGCTGCGAAGATGCGCAGCCACTCGGGCCAGTTGCCGCTGAGCTCGAAGTAGTCGTCGAAGTAGACGAGCCCGAGCTGTTCGAGGTCGGCCATCAGCTCTTCGAACGCGTCGTCATCGTGAATGGGGCCGATGGCCACGAGTTGCCCTTCGACGCGGAACTCGTCGTCGGTGAGGCCGAGTCGGTCGTCAATGGCGGATCGCTGCAAGCCGACGCGTTCGAATGCGGTGCGGCTGATGAACAGGGTCGGATGCCCGTCGGCGATCGGAAGCGGCATTGGTGGGGTAGGGAAGAGAGCGCCGCTCGCGTGGTGCGAGCGTGACGTGTGGGGGACGATGTGCGTCCCCTCGTCGGCGGGCAACCCCGCCGGACTCACTGCCGAGCCACTCGATTTATGCGTGCCAAGCTGCCGAACGTCGTTTTTCGCATTGTTGCCGCGAGCGCCCCGCTGCACATCCCGATGTGGCGTCGAGCCGTCTGGGTGGTGGGCTTGGTGTTGGCCGCCGGGGTTGGCGCGCCAGGGCAAGCGGCCGGGCAGTCGGGCGCGGGTGATGTCGCGCAGATCGTGGTGAGCGCGCAGGGCGACGTGAAGGTGACCCCGGATCAGGCGATGGCTGTCTTTGCCGTGGAGACTCGGCGCGCGACTGCCGCGGTGGCGGGCACCGAGAATGCCCGGACGACGCGCAGTGTGATCGATGCCATTCGGTCGGCGGGAGTCCCTGCCGAGGACATCACGACGCTCGATTACTCGGTGTATCCCGAGCAGCAGTGGGACGCCAAGGATCGGGTGTCGAAGGTCGTTGGCTACGTCGTGCGGAACAGTGTGCGCGTACGGATTGCGAAGCTCGAGCGCACGCCGGCGGTGATCGATGCGGCGCTGGCGAAGGGTGCTAACAGCATCAGCTCGCTCGACCTCACGTCGTCCACGATGGGGACGGCTCGCCGAGAGGCGCTGGCCAACGCGGTCGAGCAGGCGAAGGCGGACGCGGAACTGATGGCGAAGGCTGCGGGCGGTCAGTTGGGAGCACTGATCGAGCTGTCCACGCAGGATTTCGCGGTGCCGGTGTTCGAGAGCCCGAAGCTGATGCGCGCAATGGCAGCGGGCGACTCGGCGCCGACGCCAGTGATGGGTGGCTCGCAGACGCTCTCGGCGCGCGTGTCGGCCCGCTGGCGTTTCATCCCGTTCCCGCGGTAGTCGGGTTCTTGGCAGCGCCGTCGATGTGGACGGCGGTGCATAAGTGGCGATTTGTCCCCGTGGAGAAATGTGGATTGTTCCACGTGGAACACATTTCCACACCATTCGACGGCCCCGTGCCTGGTTGCGGAGGCGGTTCGGGCGTTCCGAGGTGTTGCGACTGACCGGTCGGCGCGTCTCGTGCAGGTCGGGAGCGAGTATACTTCAGCACGACCGGAGAGTGCCGTGGCCAGGGTAATTGCGATCGCCAATCAGAAGGGTGGAGTCGGCAAGACGACGACCGCGGTGAACCTTGCGGCGAGTCTTGCGGTCGCCGAGCAGCGGACGTTGCTGATTGACGGCGATCCGCAGGGGAACGCCACGAGCGGCGTTGGCTTGTCGCGCGATCAGGTCGAGCGGACGACGTATGACGTCTTGATTGGCGAGTGCACGATTGCCGATGCGACGTGGCGGAACGTGCAGTTCACGCACCTGGATGTGGTTCCGGCGACACCGGATCTGGCGGGCGCCGAGGTCGAGCTGGTCGACCGTGAAGGGCGAGAGCGCAAAATGCGCGACGCAATCGAGCCAGTAAAGCGCCAGTATGACTACATACTGATCGATTGTCCGCCCTCGCTCGGCCTCATTACCCTCAATATGCTCGCCGCGGCTGACGCCCTGCTCATTCCGCTCCAGTGCGAGTACTACGCCCTCGAAGGCATCTCGCAGCTCCTCAACACCGTCCATCTCGTCCAGCAAGCGGTCAATCCGACCCTCGCCATCGACGGAGTCCTGCTCACGATGTACGACCACCGCCTCAACCTCTCCAAACAGGTCGCCACCGAGGCCCGTGAGTACTTCGGACAGAAGGTCTTCGACGCCATCATCCCGCGGAACATTCGCCTGGCTGAAGCACCAAGCTTCGGCAAACCGATCATCCTGTACGATCTCCAATCCGTCGGCGCGCAGGGCTATATGCAGGTCGCGCGCGAACTGATGACGCGCACGGCCGCGGGTGCCGCCGAACGACTCTCCGCCGCAGAGCCCACCGTATGACCGACAAGCCACGACGACTCGGCCGCGGCCTCGAAGCCCTGCTTGGCAGTGCGCCAACCATCACGCCGCCCGCCGCGCCGACGCGAGGTGACGCTGCGCCGCGCGCCAGTGACGGCAAGCTCCCGATCGCGAGTATTCGGCCCAATCCGTACCAGCCCCGCAAGACGTTCCGGCCCGAAGAACTCGCCGAACTCGAAGCCTCGCTCAAGGCCAACGGCCTGCTGCAGCCCGTCACGGTACGCCCTGCGCCCAACGGCCAGGGCTACGAACTCGTCGCGGGCGAACGTCGCTTCCGCGCCGCGACTCGGCTGGGGTGGACCGAGATTCCGGCGCTCATCAAGGAACTCGACGACAAGACGCTGCTCACGCTCGCCCTCGTCGAAAACCTCCAGCGCGCCGACCTCAATCCGATGGAAGAGGCCGAAGGCTATCAGCAGCTGATGGATGACTTCGGGCTTACGCAGGCCGAAGTCGCAGAAGCCGTGGGGAAGGATCGCTCCACCGTGGCCAATCTGCTGCGCCTGCTGTCGCTCCCATCCGGTGTGCAGACGCTCGTGCGTCAGACGACGCTCTCGCTCGGACACGCCAAGGCGCTACTCACGGTGCGCGACGAACGCCAACTGCTCGCCCTCGCGCGGCGCGCGGTCGACGAAGGCCTGTCGGTGCGCGAAGTCGAAAAGGTCGCGCGAGAACAACCCTCGTCACGCGCGGCGCAGAGTGGCAAGAAGGAGCCCTCGCGCCCCTCGGCCCCGACGACGGGACCCGCGACGGCCGCGACCGCCGAACTCAAGCGCGCCGCCGACGCCCTGCGTCGCCGCCTGCAGACCGACGTGAGCGTCGCGGCCACGGGCCCGGACCGCGGGGCCATTACCATCGCCTTCTACGGACCCGAGGATCTGGACCGGGTGCTTGAACTGATTGTCGGTCCCGAGCATTCGTCCTACTGACCCTTCACTGCTGGCGGAACTGCCGATGCTCCACCTTGCACGCCATGCCCTCGCTGGCGCTGCGTTCTTCCTGATCGCGTGTAGCGCACCCAAGGACACCGCGACCGACGCGACCACCTTCCGCGTCGCGTTGCTCACACCCGGTCCGATCTCCGACCAATCGTGGAACGGCGGTGCGTACGCCGGCCTCCAGCGCATCAAGGATTCGCTCGGCGCGCAGGTCAGCCACATCCAGACCAAGACGCCCGCCGAGTTCGAGGAGAACTTCCGGCAGTATGGCGCGCAGGGCTTCCAACTCGTCTTCGGCCACGGCTTCGAGTATCAGGACGCCGCAGTCCGCGTGGCGCCGCAGTTCCCGAAGACCTACTTCGTCACCACGTCTGGCACGACGGTCGCCGCGAACGTGGCGGGGATGAACTTCGCGTTCGAGCAGTCGAGCTACCTCGCCGGTATGCTGGCGGCGACGATGAGCAGCACCAATGTGCTCGGGTGCATCGGTGGCACCGAACTGCCGCCGGTCAAGAAGAGCTTCGAGGCCTTCGCGGCCGGCGCCAAGTCGATCAAACCGAATGTCGTGGTGCTGACGAGCTACCTCGGTAAGTGGGACGACGTGAGCGCCGGGAAGGAACAAGCCCTGGCACAGATCGGGCGGAAGGCAGACGTGATCTTCCAGAACGCCGATGCCGCCGGCTTGGGCGTCTTCCAAGCCGCACGGGAATCGAAGCAGGTCTACGTGATCGGATCCAACGCCAACCAGAATGGTGTGGCCCCCGATGTTGTGCTGGGCTCCGTGGTGATCGACATCCCACACGCCTTGATGCTCGTGGCCAAAGAAGTGAAGGCCGGAGCGTTCACGCCGCGGGTCATCAACCTCGGCATGGAATCCGACGTCGTGTCGCTCGTCCTCAACGATTCGCTTGCGGCACGCATCCCCGCCGCGACGCGCACCGCGATTGACTCCACGCGCGCCAAGCTGCTCGACGGCCGCCTGCAGGTTCCGCTGGGAGCTAACTGACGATGGCCGACCGCAGCGTCCCGCTCGCCGAGGTCGTGGCGTGGTGCGACGCGCAGCTGCGAACCGCCGAGATCCCCGACTACCCGCCGGCGCTCAACGGGCTGCAGCTCGCCAACCGCGGCCGCGTGCATCGCATCGGGGCCGCGGTCGACGGGTCGCAGCGGGCCATCGATGCCGCCATTGGTGGCGGCTGCGACTTCCTCGTGCTGCATCACGGCCTTTTCTGGGGCGGGAACCAGCGCATCGTCGGTATGCACTACGAGCGGCTACAGCGCCTCCTCCGCGCCGACGTGGCCGTGTACGGGTCGCACCTGCCACTGGATGCGCATCCGACCTACGGCAACAACGCTCGGCTCGCGCGCACCCTCGGGCTCGAGCCCACCGCCGGCTTTGGGAAGTTCCAGACGATCCACGTCGGCGTCCAAGGCAGCGCCGATGTCGATACGGCGGCGCTCCTCGGCCGAGTGCAGGCCTTCTCCGCGTCCTTCGGCGGCTCCGTCGTCCATACGCCGATCGACGCGGGACGGCGCACCACGCGATGGGCGATCATCACCGGTGCCGGCGCGTCGAGTGAATCGCTGCGCGACGCAGCCGCACAGGGCATCGACACGCTGATCACCGGCGAGGGGCCGCACCACACCGCCGTCGAGGCGCCCGAGCTCGGCATCGTGGTGATGTACGCCGGGCACTACGCCACCGAGACCCTGGGCGTCAGTGCGCTCGCAGAAGCGCTGAGCGCGGAGTTCGGGCTCCCGTGGGCGTTCATCGCCACACCGACCGGCACGTGAGTGCACTGGACCGCGCGACGGCGCCCGAGGCGCCGCGCGCCGTCCCGCTCGAGTTGCGGGGCATCAGCAAGCGCTTCGGCAGCGCCGTAGCCCTCGACGACGTGTCGCTGGCGGTGCGCCCCGGGACCGTGCACGCGCTCCTCGGCGAAAACGGGGCGGGGAAGACCACGCTGATGCGCGTCGCGTTCGGGATGGTGCCACCGGACGCGGGCGAGATCCGACTGGATGACCGGATCGTGCGTTTCGCCTCGGCTCGGGATGCGATCGCCGCCGGGCTCGGGATGGTGCACCAGCATTTCTCGCTGGTGCCGGCAATGACGGTCGCCGAGAACGTGGTGTTGGGCGGTCGCGGTCGATACTCGGCGCCAGCCGCCGCGGCGGTCGTGCAGCGCGCGGCCGCGCGCGCCGCACTTGCCGTCGACGCCAGCGCGCGCGTTGCCGATTTGGATGTCGGCGCGCAACAGCGGGTCGAGATCGTCAAGGCGCTCGCGCGCGACGCCGCCCTGCTGATTCTCGACGAACCCACCGCCGTGCTCGCGCCGACCGAGGCGCACGAGCTCCTGCAGTGGATGCGCGAGTTCGCGGCCCGAGGCGGCAGTGTGGTGCTGATCACCCACAAGCTGGGTGACGCGCTCGAGGTGGCGGATGACATCACGGTGTTGCGTCGCGGGCGAATGATCCGGAGCGGCCCCCGGTCATCGTTCGATCACGACAGCCTGGTCGCTGCCTTGCTCGGCGAGGGATCACCCACGGCGCGCGCGGTCGCGAGCGGCGCACCCGTGGGCGCGCCGCACGCCGACACCGCTGGCGCCCCCGTGCTCACGCTCGACGACGCGGGCTGGCGCGATGCGTCCGGCATCGTGCGGCTGCACCCCGCGCGCTGCGTGGTGCACGCGGGCGAGATCGTCGGTGTCGCCGCCGTCGAGGGGTCGGGTCAACGTGAGCTGCTGCGGATATTGAGCGGTCGTCTCGCGCCGACGAGCGGGCGCGCGATGCTGCCCGACGCCGTGGGCTTCGTCCCCGAAGACCGCCATCAGGATGCGATGCTGCTCGACGGAACGCTGATCGAGACCGTGGCCCTGCGGGGCGCCGGGCGCGCCCGTGGTCGACTCCCGTGGCGCAGGATCGCCGAGTTCACGCAGTCGCTGATGACGCGGTACGACGTGCGCGGCCGCCACGCCTCGTTGCCGGGGCGCGCCCTCTCGGGAGGCAATCAGCAGAAGCTGGTGCTCGCGCGCGAACTCGAACCCGCCCCTGCCGCGCTCGTCGTCGAGAACCCGACCCGTGGCCTCGATATCCGAGCGACCGCTGCCGTGCTGGACGCACTGCGATCGGCACGAGACCACGGGCTGGCGGTCGTGATGTACTCGGCCGATCTCGACGAAGTGCTGTCGGTGGCCGACCGGATGTTCGTCCTGCACGCCGGCCATCTCCGCGCGGTGCCGCTGGATCGCGATGCGATCGGGCGCGCGATGTTGGGGGCCACGTGACGTCGTGGATGCGACAGCTCGCGGTGCTGGGCGGGGCGGCCCTGCTGGCCGCCGTGCTGCTGCTCGCCGTCGTCGCGCTGGCCGGGTTCGATGCGCCGGCGGCCCTGCAGGCGCTGTGGCGTGGGGCGTTCGGGTCACGCGATGCGTGGCTGAGCGGTACGCTAGTGCGCGCCACCCCATTGGCGCTCACCGGGTTGGCCATTGTCGTCGCGTTCCGCGCGGGCGTGCTCAACATCGGCGCCGAGGGACAGTTTCTCGCCGGTGCCGGCGTGGCCACCGCCGTTGCGCTCGCCACCGCGTCGTGGGGACCCGTGTCATTGCTCGCGGCCCTGCTGGGTGGTGTGGTCGGCGGGGCCGCGATTGCCGGCATTGCGACGGTCCTGCGCCTGTCCTTTGGCGTGCTGGAAGTGATCAGCACGCTGATGCTCAACTTCGTCGCGCAGTACGTCGTGGCCTGGGTGGTGCGCGGACCGCTGCAGGAGCCGACGCACATCTATCCGCAAAGCGCGTCGCTCGAGATGGCCTCGCGATTGCCGATCCTGCTACCCGGCACGCGATTGCACTTGGGTGTGCTCGTTGCGGTCGCGCTGGCGCTGGGACTGGCGTGGTGGCTCGCCCAGACGGCTGCGGGGTTCCGCCTGCGCGCGACCGGACTCAATGCCGCTGCCGCTGCGAGTGCGGGCGGCATCTCGGTGTCACGGGTGACCGCGGGCGCCTTCCTTGCCAGCGGAGCGCTCGCTGGATTGGCGGGTGCCATCGAAGTGACCGGCGTGACCTACGCGCTGTACGACAACCTGTCGCCGGGATACGGCTTTACGGCCATCGCTGTCGCCCTGCTGGCCGGGCTTGCGCCGGGCGTGGTGTTGTTGACGGCGTTGCTCTTCGGCGCACTCGAGGCCGGCGCCACGGCAATGCAGCGCGACGCCGGCGTGCCCTCGGTGCTGGTGGCGGTGGTGGAAGCGGTGCTGATTCTGGTGCTGGTGCTCGTGGAACGTGGCCGTCGCGCGGGGTGGTTCACTTCGGATACCACAGGTGAGGACCCCAGCTGATGGCCGACGCGCTGACGCCCTTCCTCGAGGCCACGGTGCGCACCGCGACGCCGCTGGCCTTGGCGGCGTTGGGAGAGACACTGGCCGAACGTGCGGGCGTGATCAACGTCGGGCTGGAGGGCTGTGTGATCGCCGGGGCCTTCGGCGGGCTGGTGGCCGCAGGCGCCGCCGGGGCTGGCGCGGGCTTGCTGGCCTCGATGCTCGCTGGCGCGGCGCTGGCCACAATGTTTGCCGTCTGTGTCGTGCGACTCCGAACCGACCAGATCATCACCGGCACCGCGCTGACGATGCTCGGGCTCGGGCTCACGGGTGCGCTCTACCGCACGCTCTATGGTGCGAGCGGCGCGGCGTTGTCCTCCCCGACGATCGGACCCTGGGCGATCCCCGGCCTGTCGGCGATTCCGGTCGTCGGCCCTGCTGTCTTCAACCAGCCGATGACCACGTATGCCGCACTGCTCCTGGTGCCCGCGCTCTGGTGGTGGCTGTATCGCACGCACGCCGGGCTCGCCTTGCGCGCGATTGGCGAAGCCCCCGACGCCGCACGGGTGGCCGGTGTCGCCGTGGAACGCGCGCAGATGCTGGCGATCGTGGCGGGAGGGGCGCTCGGTGGCCTCGCAGGGGGCACGCTGGTCTTGGCGCAGGTCGGCACCTTCGCCGAAGGGATGAGCGCCGGCCGTGGATTCATCGCCATCGCGATTGTCGTGCTCGGCCGGTGGCATCCCGTCGGTGTGGGCGTTGGTGCTTTGATTTTCGGCGGCGCGAGTGCGCTGCAGTTTCTCTTTCAGGCGATGGGCTGGGGCTTGCCCTATCAGCTCTTCCTCGCGTTGCCGTACCTGCTGACCCTCGTCGCGCTTGCGATCTCCCGTGGGCGCGGGCGCGGCCCGCTCGCCCTCGGGCGCCGAGCCCCTTAGGACAGGCGCACCGATCGCGGCGACCTCAACAGCCGCTCCACGGGCCCGTCCAGCGTCGGTCCCAGCGGCCGTCGGGCTGCCGGACGAACAACTCGAAGCGCAAACCGCGCGCGCTTTCGCGCTGCAGCACCAGCACGTGCTGGCCATCGGTCATCGCCACGACGCCGACGAGGTGAGTGGCTTCGATCGTTTCTTCGAGCCCGTCGACGCGCTGGTGCCAGCGCAGTCGCCAGACGGGATCGGTACCGAGTCGCTCGGCGATGAACGCCACGCGCTCTTCGAGAGGTTGCGCTTCCTGTCCGACCCGCCGCGAGACCTCGGCGACGATCATCGTGACGCTGTCGGTCAGCCGGGCGCGGGCCGCATCACGGACGCTGATCGGGAGCCCGCGGAACGTCGCATTGGTGTCGCCCGGTAGCGCCGACGCCAGCCGTCGCAACTCGACGAGCAACGCCGCGGAATCCGCGGCACCGAGCGCATCAAACGGTGTGAAGGGCACCCCGCGGGCGGCACCACGCGACACCGCCATCGTCCACGGGGCGGACGACGAGTCGCGCTCGATGCGCGCCGAGGGCCACTCGATGCACTCCGGATCATCGGCCTTCTCGGTACCGCTGACGGTCGCCTGACCGACGTCGCCGAGCGGTCCGGTCAGCGTGAGCGCGGCACCTCGCACGCGGGCGAGCGCATCACTGGTGGTGTCCGGGAGCAGAATCGCCGCCGTGCGTCCCGCCCCGGTGGCCGCCAGCAGCAACTCACCAAGTCCTGCGGGCCACGCGGTGGCCGCATTCGTCACAGGCGCCCCTGCACTGCGTGGCACCGTCGTGCCCGCTGGCGTATCGTTGGCGGGCACCGCATCGCCGCCGCGACAGGCGGCGATGCACAGGACGGTCCCGAATCGGCACCACGCAGCGCGTGCACTTTGCGTCATCACGCACGGGAATCTGCGGAAGCGCCGCGACATCGCAACACAGGCCCCCGGATTCCGATGACGACTGCCGCACGCCCACTGCTGGCCCGACTCGGCTTGACCACACGCGAACAGCGCGCGTGGGCGATGTACGACTGGGCGCTCTCGGCCGCCCAGACCACACTGATGACGGCGGTCTTCCCGATCTACTTCGTCAAGGTCGCGGGCGCGGGCTTGCCGCCAGCCAAGGCCACACAGGCCTTGGCCACGGCGAGCACGGTGTATCTCACGATCACGGCGGTGCTGTCCCCACTGCTGGGGACCCTGGCGGACGTCACCGCCACACGGAAGCGTCAATTGCTGGTGTGCACCGTGCTGGGGGTGGCCGCGTCGCTCGGGATGTTCTTCATCGAGCAGGGCGATCTTTCGCTCGCATACTGGCTGTTTGTCGTGGCGATGATCGGCGCCGTGGGCGCGACGGTGTTTTACGAGTCGCTACTGCCGCACATCGCGTCGCGCGCCGAGATCGACCGCGTGAGTACCGCGGGGTACGCGATGGGCTATGTCGGCGGGGGCGTGCTGCTGGCGTTGCAGTTGGCGTGGATCCAGCAACCCGCGCTCTTCGGGCTGCCGACCGACAGCACGCTACCGGCGCGATTGGCGTTCGTCAGCGTCGGCATCTGGTGGGCGGTGTTTGCGTGGCCCTTGATGCGTCGGGTGCCGGAACCACCGATCGTGCGGGAAGCCGACGAGCCCCCCGGCACGCCGGTGCTGCGATCGACCGTTGCTCGGCTCCGCGAGACGTTTCGCTCGCTACGGCAGTACAAGCAGGCCTCGCTGATGTTGCTCGCGTTCCTGATCTACAACGACGGGATCTCGACGATCATCAAGATGGCCACGGCCTACGGTACCGAGCTCGGCATCGGTCAGGGTTCGCTGATTGCGGCGATTCTCGTGGTGCAGTTCGTCGGCATTCCCTGCTCGTTCGCCTTCGGCTGGCTGGCGGGGAAGATCGGCACGCGGCCGGCGATCTACGTCGGATTGGCCACCTACACCGCCGCGAGCATTCTGGGCTATTGGATGCAGAACGCGCGCGACTTCCTGCTGCTCGCGGTGCTGGTGGGACTCGTGCAGGGGGGCACGCAGGCGCTCTCGCGGTCGCTCTTCGCGAGTATGGTGCCGGCCTACAAGAGCGGCGAGTTCTTCGGCTTCTACAGCGTCTTCGAGAAGTTCGCGGGCATTTTCGGACCGCTGCTGTTCGCCGTGGCGATCGAGATGACCGGCTCGAGCCGCAACTCGGTGTTGAGCGTGATTGCCTTCTTCGTGATTGGCGGGCTGCTCTTGGCGCTCGTCAACCCGGAGGAGGGACGTCGGGAAGCGGAGGCAGGAAGCGTCCTACCAGATCCCAGTGCCACGCGTCTCGCCGGAGTCCCGTCGCCGGATCCTTGAGGGGCTTGAACTGCAGGCGGTAGGCGGGAATGCCCATCTGTCGTCCGACGACGAGTAGTGCTTCGCGATCGGTGCTGACGAGATGGGCCATCGGCTCGCCCTTCCAGATGTGGCGATGTAGCCAGAGCCCACCCGCCATCGCGTAGGCCATCCCGTCGCGACGGTGCACGAACTCGCGCCACGGCGGGACGGCCGCGGACAGAGGATTCGCCTCGCTCACCCCTTCTTCGCGTCCACCCAGTTGGCGCCGACGCCGACGTCCACGACGAGCGGCACCGACAACGCAGCGGCGCCTTCCATTTCGGTCTTCACAAGGGTGCGCAAGGCGTCCACCTCGTGTGGCGGTGCTTCAAAAACCAGTTCGTCGTGCACCTGGAGCAGCATACGCGCCTCCAGCCCGTCGGCCGCGAGCCGCCGGTGAATGCGCAGCATCGCCATCTTGATGAGATCGGCCGCCGACCCCTGAATCGGCGCGTTCTGCGAGACGCGCTCGCCGAAGGCGCGAATGTTGAAGTTCTTGTCCTTGAGTTCGGGGATGTAGCGTCGCCGTCCGAAAATCGTCTCGGCGTACCCGCGCGTGCGCGCCTGCTCCACCGCCGCATCAAGGAAGCGCCGGACGCCCGCGAAGCGCTCGAAGTACGTCGCGATGAACTGCTTCGCGTCGGCGTGCTCGATCTTGAGCTGCCGCGACAGCGCGTGGGCGCCCTGCCCGTAGATGGTCGCGAAGTTGATCGTCTTCGCGCGGGCGCGCATCTCGCTCGTGACGTCGCCAAGGTCGACGCCGAAGATCACCGCCGCCGTCTGCTTGTGAATGTCTCCACCGGCGCGGAACGCGGCGACGAAGGCCGGATCGTCCGAGAGATGAGCCAGCAACCGCAGCTCGATCTGCGAGTAGTCGGCCGCGAGGAACTGCCAGCCCGCCTGCGGAATGAAGCCACGCCGGATCTCGCGCCCGAGCTCGGTGCGCACCGGAATGTTCTGCAGATTCGGATCGCTCGACGAGAGTCGGCCGGTGGCCGAGCCCGTCTGGCCGTACGAGGTGTGCAGTCGCCCGGTGCGGGGATGCACCATCCGCGGCAGGGCGTCGAGATACGTGCTCTCGAGCTTCGCGACCTCGCGGTACTCCATCAGCGGCGTCGGGAGCGTGTGCCCCATTGCCGCGAGCTCTTCGAGCACGCTGGCGTCGGTGCTGGCGCCGGTGGCGGTCTTCTTGAGCACGGGGAGCCCGAGTTTCTCGAAGAGAATCCGACGCAGCTGCGGTGTGGAGTTGACGTTGATGTCTTCACCGGCCGCCGCGCGGATCTCGGCTTCGAGCCGCTCGCGTTCGGCGGCGAACCGCGCCTTGAGCGTGGCGAACCAGGTGCGGTCGATGGCGACGCCGCGCCATTCCATATCGACCAGCACGTCGATCAACGGCATTTCGATGTCGCGGAACAGCGGCTCCTGCACGCCGAGCTTCGGCACGATGAGTGCCGCCAATCGGCGCGTGATGTCGGCATCTTCGCACGAGTACTCGCGGGCCGCATCGAGGGGCACGACATCGAAGCCCAGTTGCGTCTTGCCCTTGCCGGTGAGCTGCTCGTACGAGGTCATCTCGTAGCCGAGCAGTTCGAGCGCGAGTTGATCGAGCCCGTGCGAGCGGCGCCCCGGATCGAGCACGTAACTCGCCAGCATCGTGTCGACCGTCAGCCCGGCGACGCGGATACCCGCGCCGCGGAACACGAGCAGATCGTACTTCGCGTTCTGGGCGATCTTCGCGACGGCGGGATCCTCGAGCAGCGCGCGGAGTCCCGCGCAGGCGTCACTCGCGAGCGGCGGCAGGTTGACCGGATCCGGCGCGCCCGCGTTGATCGCGCGGGCCGCGATCGAATCGCCCGGCGCCGAGGTGGCGAGGAGGTCCCCTTGGCCCGCCGAGTACGGTCGATGCGCGAACGGCAGATACCACGCTTCGCCGTCCGCCGTCGCGATCGAGATGCCGACGAGTGTCGCACGCATCGGATCGACGGCCACCGGCGCGTCGGGGTCGATCACGGTCTCGGTATCGATGGCGATCGTCCCGACCGCGCGACAGTGCGCCACGAGCGTGTCGAGTTCGGCGACCGTGGTGACGAGCGTGTAGTGCTTCGGCGTCGTCGGTGGCGCCACGGCTGCGCGCAACGCCGCCGCCGGATCACCGTCGGCGCCGGCATCGGCGACCGGTGCGGCCGGCGCGACGGCAGCGCCGCCACTGTCGTCGCGCGGCAGCTTCGCGAGCAGCGACGCGAACTCGAGTTCGCTGTAGAGCGTCTTGAGCGCCGCGAGATCGGGCGGATCGACTTGCAACGCGGTGCGATCCAGCGCGATCGGCACATCGCGCTTCACGGTGGTCAGGGAGCGCGACAGATACGCGTCGTCGCGATGCTCGCGCAGGGCTTTCTGCGCCCGCGGCGGCGTGACCGCATCGAGGTTGGCGTAGATCGCGTCGAGCGAGCCCCACTGCGCCAACAGCGCGGCGGCCCCCTTGTCGCCGATGCCCTTGACGCCGGGCACATTGTCGGCGGTGTCGCCAACCATCGCGAGGTAGTCCACCACTTGGTGCGGCGGTACGCCGAGACGCTCGTGCGCATTGTGCTCGTCGTACCACTGCTCGGTCGTGGCCCCCGGCCGACCGTGATACGGGTTCATCACCCATACGCCCGGCTGCACGAGCTGCAGCAGGTCTTTGTCGGGCGACACGACGACGACGTTGAGCCCCTCGCGTACCGCCTGGGTGGCGAGCGTCGCAATGACGTCGTCCGCCTCGAAGCCGGCGACTTCGAGCAGCGGCACGCGCTGCGCCGTCAGCAGCGCTTCGACGCGCTCGACGCCGCGGTCGAAGTCGGCCTGCGCCGCTTCGTCGAAGGCCACCCGATTCGCCTTGTACGCGGCAAACTCGACTTCGCGATCGGACATCCCGGCGTCGTGTACCCAGCCGAGGAGCTCGGGCGCGTGGACGCGCCGCAGGCGGTCGAGAAAGTTCGCAATGCCCCACGGAATCGCGGTGTTCTCACCGCGACGCGTGGTGAGCGGCCGGTTGCCGGCCGCGTGAAAAGCCCGATAGACGAGCGCGTAGCCGTCGATCAGGAACAGGCGAGGCGCCGCGGGGCGAGAGGCATCCATCGGCGGAAGAATAGTCGCCGCGTTCCGCGGTGACGATTGCCTCGCCGCCCTCCCCCGGGCGCCGGCCCGGTCCTTCCGGTCGCGTCAGGCGACGCGAATGACGTTGGTGGCGCTGACGCCCTTTTCGCCCTGCCGCGGCTCGTACTGCACCTGACATCCCTCGGGCAGCGACTTGAAGCCGTCCATCTGGATCTGCGAGTAGTGCACGAAGACATCGGCGCCGCCGCCGGCCGGCTCGATGAAGCCGAAGCCCTTCGCGTCATTGAACCACTTCACTCGCCCCGTGCTGGCCATCCCCATCACTCCGTCCGTCGCGCCCGTGCGATCCGCCGTTCGGCGGCAGCGCGCAGCGCGGTGAATGTGGATGGAGAGTATAAAATGCCGAATGATATGTCAAACAATTCGAATTTATCGAATCGACAGCATCAGTAAAACCACGGCGGGGATCCGCACGTTGTCGTTGGCGAACGTCGGCCAGCGCTCGGCGACCGTGGCCGCGAGCGCCACGCCCAAGGCCCAGCTGGGCGCGAGTCCAGCAACGCCCCACCCCCCGGCGAAGGTCACCAGAAGCATCGCCAAGCTCCCCGCCGCGGATTTGGCGCCGGGAGTACCCCAGCGCCGGCCGACGAGCGTGGCGACCCCGTCTCCGGCCGCTACCGCCCACATCGCGGCAATCGCCGCGTCGCGCGGACCCAGCAGCACCGCGCCGAGGTAGCCGACCAGCATCCACGTGGCTCCCGTGAGCGCCCCACCGACCTCACTGGGTCGCAGCATCCCGACCGTCCACCGAGAGAATGCGCGGGCGAGCGTGGAGGATTGGCGACGGGCCAGTTCTACCCCAAGGGCGACGCCGAGCGCCGCCAGCAGGCCCCACCGCAGCCAATTCGTCGACAGACCGACCGCAGACGCCAGCGGCACGGCACTCGTCGCGAGGTGCAGCGTCTTGCGCGCCCCTTCACGCGACACCGCCGGTGCGGCGGTGTCCGGCGACGTCACCCGTTGCGCTCCTGCAGGGATCGCGCGATCGCCTGGAAGTCGGACTGGCTCTGGACCGAGAGCCGCCAGCGGCCGAAGCCCGTCTGGTCCACGAACAGGAGCGTCACGCGGCGCGACGGATAGTCCCACACCAAGGCGCGCCCGCGCTGCCCCACGTCGATCGGGTTCGACTCGCGCACCTGTTCCGGCTCGCCGAGCGTGATGTAGACCATCCCGCGATCGGTGAGCCACCCCTGCTGGCCTTCGTCGCGGAATCGCTGGTTGGCGATCTGGATCCGCTGGAAGTACAGCCGCAATCCTTCGTGTTCGGGGGTCAGCGGTGTCGGATCGGTCTCCGCCACGAAGCGGGCCCACGCTTCGGCGCGTTGCTCGATGTTCACGTCGCGCAGCGCCCGCAACCGCGACGAGGTCGCGAAGAAGCGGAGGTAGTTGAGCATCTGCTCGAACGACGCGACAGGCAGGTCGTCGCCGAACGACACGAAGATCGGGACACTGGTGGTGTCGGACGGCGCGTCGGTCCGCGTGAACGAGAGCGTCGAGACGCCGATGCCGAGCCGACGAACCGGGACCGAAAACACCCCGCTGAACAACCCCGGCGTCCGCCGCGTGAGCGGCAGGGAATCAACGAAGAGCGTGGCCCCTTCGGTTTCGACCTTGGCGCGAAGCGTGACGCGTTCGGCCTCGCCGTAGGCTTCGAGATACACCGGCACGAGGGAATCGCGGCCGAATACCACGGTCGACCGGGGCGACGGCACCAGCCGCGGCAACGTGTCGAGGTTCGGGCGAATCGCCGCCTGATAGAACGGCACCGGGGTGCTCAGCGTCGCGCGGCCGGTCAGCCGCGGCACCGTGATCGTGCGCGCCGTCGTGCTGACGCGTCCGGATCCCTCGTCCCGCACCGTCACCTGCAATTCCGCACTGCCGGCCGGGAGCACCAGCAGCTGCTCGAAGATCACGCTCTCGTCGGTGCGGCCGGTTTCCTTGAACTGCTGCACCCGGACCGACTCGGTGGTCGTCACGCGGGCGAGGGAGGCCTCACCACGGCGAGCCTCCAAGGTGACCGAATACGCGGCCGAGTAGCGGTCCCCTTCGCGGGTAAAGGCCAACGACCGGTTCGCCAACGAGAGCGTCACGAGGGCCAGCGTGCTGTCGGCATTCCGTCCGCCCAGGAAGGCCACGCTGCCAACGAACGGCATCGGCAACCCGTCGGCCAAGAGCCCCATCGTCCGATACAGCTGCACCACGTCGATCGGAGCGATCTCGCCCGCGCCGGGCACCCCGGCAATGCCGCGGGGCGTACCGGTGGCTCCTGGTCGGGGACCGCCCGCCGAGGTGGCACCACCGCAACTCACGGCCGCGAGGAGCGTGAGGGCCCAACCGAGACGACGGACGACAGGCATTGAAGACGGCGACCGGGACAGAGACACGGCAAGAGTTTACACAGATACCCAACGATCCGCTCGCTTGTGCCGCTCCCTCGGCAAACGTTAGCTTGGCCTCGTGGCACGAGACCCCTTGATCGGCACGACCCTCAACGGCTACACCCTGCTCGAGGCGGTGGGCGAGGGCGGTACGGCCGCCGTGTACCGCGCGACCCACCCGACGCACGGCAACGTCGCGCTCAAGGTGCTCCGCGAGAAGTTGCGGAACGACAAGAACGCCATTGCGCGATTCGTCCGCGAAGCGAGCTACGGGCTCCAGATTTCGCATCCCAACGCCGTCCGTACGCTCGAATTGGGCGAAGGTCCGGGCGGGTTGCACTTTCTGGCGCTGGAGTGGGCGGACGGCGAGCTCCTCGAGAAGTACGCCAAGCGCCTTGGCTCGCTGCCGCCCGATGAGGTCGCCGTCATCCTGACGCAGGTCGCAGCGGCGGTCGCCTCGATCCACGCGCGCGGCATCGTGCACCGGGATCTCAAGCCCGACAACACGATGTACAACCCGGCGACCCGTCAGGCGAAGTTGCTCGACTACGGGATCGCGGTCTCGACCGACACCGCCCCGGACGAGCGCCTGACGCGCGCCGGCTTCTTCGTCGGGACGCTGATGTACGTCGCCCCCGAGGCGTTGTCGGGCGACCTGCCGGGTCCTGCGGCGGACCAGTACTCGCTGGGCTCGATTGCGTACTACCTGCTCTCGGGCGTGTTGCCCTACGGAGCCAAGTCGGCGCGCGAAATGTTCTCGCTGCTACTCTCGCAGCCGCCGACCCCGCTCAATCAGGCGAAGCCGGGACTCAAGTTCCACAGCGAAGTGGAGCGCGTCATCATGAAGGCGCTCTCGCGACAGCCGGCCGATCGCTACCCGGATGTGGAGACCTTTGCGCGGGAGTTGTCGGCCGCGTTGGCGTTGCCGCCCGAGACGGCGGGCAGCGAGGGTGGCCTGTTCTCGAAGATTCGCGGCGTGTTCGGCGGCAAGAAGTGAGCGCATCATCCGCGCTCGTCGCCCTGCTCGCGCGGGAGTCCGCGAAGACCGGGGATTTCGTGCTCGCGTCCGGACGCCGTTCGTCGCTGTACATCGACGCACGTCGCACCACGATGCACCCGGAAGGCCTGGTGCTGATCGGCACGTTGGGTCTGCCGATCGTGCAGGCGTGGGGTGCCCAGAGCGTCGGCGGCCTGACGCTCGGCGCAGACCCGATTGCCTACGCCATTGCGTACGCGAGCCAATTGGCGGGCCAGCCGGTGCGGGCGTTTACGGTGCGGAAGGAAGCCAAGCAGCACGGCACCGGCCAGCTGATCGAAGGGCAGTATCGCGCGGGCGATCGCGTCGTGGTGGTCGAAGACGTGATCACGACCGGAGGCAGCGCGCTGAAGGCGGTCGCAGCGCTCCAGGCGGCCGGTGCCACGGTGGCCGGCGTTCTCGCCGTGGTCGATCGCGAGGAAGGGGGCCGCGAGGCGTTGGAAGCCGCCGGCCTGTCGGTGCACGCCTTGGTGCGCGCCGCCGACGTCTTGGCGCTGCTCGGATCCTGACGACCCCACGCGCCGGCCGGCCTAGGCCGCCCGCGCGAGACCCGTCGGTCTCCCGCCCGCGACGGGCGGTCGCTGCACTCGCGGGCCGCCATACGGACGCAGCTGTTCCAACTGCGTGACGTAGGGGTCGATCAACTCCCGTCGAAAGACCTGCAGCATTCGATCGAGTCCATTGGCCGACCGAAACGTCGCCGCCGTTTGGCCGGACCACCGACGCACGTGCCGGTTGAAGCACTGCGGGGACGAGTAGCCGAGGCGATACGCGACCTGCGAGATCGACAGCCCGGGATTCTCGAGTAGCGCGGCCGCCCGCACCAGGCGCGTCATCGCGAGGAATCGCTTGGGTGCCGGCACGCCTGCCCGGTAGAAGCGCGACGTGACCGATGGCGCGCGCACACCGAGGACGCGGCAGAGTTCGCGCACCGTGCGGAGGCGCGAGGCCCCCGCGGCCAGCGCATCGAAGAATCGCCGAGCGTCGCTGTTCATCGCGGGGAGCGCCTCGCGGAACATCGAACGCAGCCGCGATTCGACACCCTGCTGTCGCTCCTGCGCCAGGAGATGGCGCAGTTCGTTCCAGCCTGCCGGTGACCGGACATCGATCAGTCGACGGACCCCGGCGCGACCGAGTGCCAGCGCGGTCGGGACGGCGTTCGCGACATCGGTCCCCAACAGCGCATAGGCCGGCACCAGCGGAAACTCGCGCACACAACGCGCCAACCCCTGCGCCGTCTTGGCATCACACTGATCCACCGACACGAGGACGGCGTCGACGCGCGCCAGCCGGAGATCCCGATGCAGTTCGTCGATCGACTCCCGATGCCGCGCATCCACCAGCCCCGCGCCGGCGGCTTCGACGCGGTCCCGATCCTGCGGACGCAGGAGCGTGGCCAATCGTGTGGGTTCGGAAGCAAGCGTCGTGGTGCGGGAGCGTTCGGTCGGCATCGGCAGATCTCCTGGCACGGGTGAGAGGATGAGTCTTGTGTCCTCGATCACAGTGCCCGCCGTCCGTCATTCCTCCGTCGATACCTTCCGACTAGACTGTGACGGGTCGTTGGTCGGACGGTCGCGTCATTCGCGCTTCGGCGCGCAATGCCGAGGAAAGTCCGGGCTCCATTGGGCGCGCTGCCAGGTAACGCCTGGGCCTGCCGTGCGTGAGTGCGGCAGGACGGACAGGGCAACAGAAAGCAAACCGCCGTATCCGCGAGGATGCGGTAAGGGTGAAAGGGTGGGGTAAGAGCCCACCGCGCGGTCGGCAACGAACGCGGCACGGTAACCCCCGGCGGGAGCAAGGCCAAATAGGCGGTGAGGAGTGCCCACTCCGATCAAGACACCGCGGGTAGGCTGCTAGAGCGTTCGGGTGACCGAACGCCGAGAGAAATGACCGTCACCGCTCACCCGAGCGGGACAGGACCCGGCTTACAGACCAACGACATCTCTGGTGCACGAATGCGAACGGGTCGCCGGCATTGCCGACGACCCGTTCGTCTGTCTTCCCGTCGATTCAGTCGACGAGACGCAGCGGCATCACCAGCGAGAGGAACTGGCCCGGCTCCTTCCACGCCTCGGGCTCGAGCGTTGCCGCCCGTTCCGGCGCCTTGAAGGTCAGCTTCACTTCGTCGGTGGGAATGAAGCGCAGCACTTCCAGGAGATACGCTGCGTTGAAGCCGATATCGAGCGGATCGCCGTCATAGCGCACGGGGATTTCGTCCTGCGCTTCGCCGAGATCCGGCGTCTGCACCGCGAACTTCAGCATTCCGGCATTGAACGACAGCTTGATGCGGTGCGTCTGATCGCTGGCGACCACGCTCATCCGCTTGATCGCCGCCGTCAACAGCGCCTTGTCGGCGACGCAGGACTTGTCGTTGTCCTTCGGAATCACCTGCTCGTAATTCGGATACGGCCCTTCGATCAGGCGCGTGTACACCGAGGTGATCGGCGAACGGAAGCCGAGGTGGTTGTCGCCCTTCGCGATTTCCAGCTCCTCTTCGGCGGGAAACAGCCGGCGGATCTGCTCGAGCGCCTTCGGCGGCACGATGAGATCCTGCGATCCGCCGCCACCGTTCACGGGCAGCTCCATCTTCGCGAGGCGATGCCCATTCGTCGCCACCATCCGCATCCGGTCGGCGCGCAACTCCCACAGCACCCCGTTGAGGATTGGACGGCTCTCTTCGGTCGACACCGCAAACGCCACGTGCGAGATGAGCTGCTGGAGCTCGCCCGACTTGATCTTGAGAGCGTTGCCGAACTTCACCGCCGGAAACGCCGGGAACTCGTCCTTGGGCAGTCCGAGCAGCTTGAACTTCGAGCGTCCGCATTCGAGGGTGATTCGCTGATCACCGGACGACGAGATCTTCACCGGGTTCGGCGGCAATTCGCGCGCGATCTCGGTGAGCTTCTTGGCAGGAATGGTGATCGCCCCTGGCGTCTCGACGTCGGCCGAGACTTCGGTCGAGACCGCGATGTCGAGATCCGTCCCGCTGAGACGAATTCCCTTCTCGGTGGTCTCGACCAGGAGGTTGGCCAGGACGGGCAGCGTCGACTTCGACGGGATGCTCGCACCGACGGCCGTGAGACCTTCCTGCAGCTTTTCGCGACTGATGGTGAAGCGCATAACGGGGTGCTCCGCGGCCTCGTGCCGCCTACCGGTTCTTTCTGTCCTTTATATGGAGAGAAAGGAGGATGTAGTAGCAGGGGGCGTGGAAATGTGGACGAACGGCGTAACCTACTGCACTGCTGACACTTGGCAACATTCACCGAGTGTTGATCCCGCTGGGGGAAACAGGTGGGAAACCCCCAGTTTACTCATCCTTAACAATCCGACAACGAACAACTGCGGAGCGGTGTTTACGAATTTCGACTTTCCAACAAGAGCCGAAGCCGATCGGTTCGATCGCGTATGTCCTTGTCCTCGGCCAACATCGCCTTCGCCCGTTCCAGACTGTGGATGACGGTGGAATGATCGCGGTTGCCGAAGACCTGGCCAATCTCGACCAGTGACGTGCCAAGCAGCTCGCGGATCAGGTGCATCGCGATCTGGCGGGGCACCGTGAGGACCTTCGTTCGGGTCTGCGACCGGAGGCCTTCTGGGGTGACGCCAAACTCGCGCGCGACCGCTTGCTGAATGGTGTAGGGCGTGACGCCCGGATCGCCAAGCTGTCCGTCGGCACCTGGGCGCAATTTGTCGCGCAGTGCTTCGCGGGCGAGATCGATCGTGATCGCGCCGCGCCGCAGTGAGGCAAAGGCCAGCAACTTGATGATCGAGCCTTCGAGCTCGCGCACCGATGCGCGCACGTTCTCGGCAATGAACCGGAGCACCGATTCGGGGATCGTCTGATCGAGGGCGTCGAGCTCGATCTTCCGTTGGAGAATGGCGATGCGGTGCTCGAGGTCGGGCATCCCGACGTCGGCGACCATTCCCCACTCGAAGCGCGAGACCAGCCGCGCCTCGAGGCCCTGGATCTCGCCCGGCGGGCGATCGCTGGTGAGGACGATCTGGCGGCCGGCCTCGTAGAGCGCGTTGAACGTGTGGAAGAACTCTTCCTGCGTGCGCTCCTTGCCGGCAATGAAGTGCACGTCATCGACGAGCAGGACGTCGGCGCGACGGTACTGGTTCTTGAACGCGGCCTGGCTCCCGGCCCGCATCGCGGCAATGAGTTCGTTGACGAACTGCTCCGACGGGACGAAGGCGATGCGGAGCTCTCGGCGACGGGCGAGCAGGGCGTGACCGAGCGCCTGCATCAGGTGGGTCTTGCCGACGCCGGTCGGGCCGTAGATGAAGAGCGGGTTGAACGTCTTGCCCGGCGACTCAGCGGCGCCCTGCGCGGCGGCAGCGGCGAGCTCGTTGGACTTGCCGATCACGAACGTACTGAACGTGTATCTCGGGTTCAGTGTCGTGTTTATGCCGCCAATATCTTCCGATTCTGTCTTTACTACTGACGTCGCTTGTGGCGCGACGAACAGGTCCATCTGGTCGCGCGCCTTTCGTTCGTCGTCGACCCGGAAGACGATCCGGATCGGGTGACCGAGGGCCGTTGGGGCGTGACCGGCGAGGATCGGGGCGTGTTTTGCCTCGTTCCACTCGACGGCCATTTGGTCGGGGACCGAGACCTCGATGACGTCGTGCTCGAACCGGTAGGGTTTGGCGGGTTCGAGCCAGGTCCTGAAGGTGAGCTCCGGGATGTCCCGCCGCGCGGCGTCGAGCAGACGCGTCCAAACTTCGGCGGCAGAGAGGGACATTGAGGCGCGGGACCGGAAAAGCCGAGACGAACGGGAAGGGGGGCGAACCTAGGAATTCGATGTGGAAAAGTCAACGTGCAGATGCTGGGTTCCTTTCCCGTGTGAGGGGGTGGGACTTGATCCAAGTCTCGTCACCAGCGATACTTACGGTTCTGCACCTGACAATCCATTTCGTTCGTTTGGAGTAGCTATGGGCAAGCCGACGTACCGTCCGCGCAACAAGCGCCGCATCGCGACGCACGGGTTCCGCACGCGGATGGAAACCAAGTGGGGCCGTGCCACGCTGAGCCGCCGTCGCAAGAAGGGGCGCAAGCGTTTGACCGTGAAGTTGCCGAGCAAGTACGGCGGCGTCTGACGGTTTTGGGCTCCCGCGTCAGCAGCGGCTGACGCAGGCGAGCGAGATTGCGCGCGTGCGCACAGTGGGGAGGCGCCTTCGGACGGCGGTACTCGACGTCCGGGTGGCCGCCTCCCCGTTCGCGTTGGTGCGCGTGGGGATCATCGTGGGCAAGCACGGACACGGATCGGTCGATCGCAATCGCCTGAAGCGTCGGCTGCGGGAGTTGGTGCGCACGCAGGTCGTGCCGTCGCTGGCCGGCGTCGATGTGCTGGTGCGTGCGATGCCACCCGCCTATCAGGTGTCGTTCGCGCAGTTGTCGGCGGAGGTCCAGTCGCTGCCGTCGGCCATTGCGGCGCTCGGGATGTCGCCCCCGCAGGCGGACGTCTGATGCGCGGCGTCCTGATCTGGTTCGTGCGCTTGTATCAGGTCGGGATCTCTCCGCATCTGGGCCCGTCCTGCCGCTACTTTCCCACCTGCTCGGCGTATGCGATTGAAGCGCTCGAGCGACACGGCGCGTGGCGCGGCTCGTGGCTGGCTGCGCGGCGCATTCTCCGATGTCATCCGTTTCGTCCGGGTGGATTCGACCCGGTTCCCTGACTTCACGATACGCTGATGGATAGGCGGTTGATTCTGGCACTGACGCTCGGCGTCGGTGTGATCTTCCTGAGCAATTGGCTCTTCCCGCCCACGACGCCGACGAAGGCGCCGTCGGCGTCGGCGGTGGCCGACACCTCGGCGGCGCCAGCGAGCGGGACCACGACGAGCGCCGGACAGCCCGCGACGACACTGCCGAGTGTGGTGCCAGCGGTGGGGGCGGCACCGACGGCAGCGCCGGCGACGGCGCCGGTGGCCGCGGAGACGTTGTCGCTGGCCACGCCGCGCGCGACGTACCGCTTCTCGACGCTGGGCGCGACGATGATTGGCGTGACGCTGCGCGAGTTCCGCTCGCTGCGTGTGACGGGGGATTCGGCGCCGGTGGAGTTGGCGCGCCGCAACGAGCCGATGTTCCGCTACAGCCTGGTGGTGCCGGGCGACACGATTTCGCTGACGGGCGTGGCGTTCACGCCCTCACGGTCGACCACGGCTGCCGCCGATGTGGTGTCGTTCACGACCAGCGTGCCGACAGGTACCGGTCCGGCGACGGTGACGTTCACCTACACGCTGCCGACCGACACCGCGATGGCGTACCGCGCCACGGTGCAGGCGTCCGTCGCGGGCATTGCGGGCAATCCGTACCTGCTGATCGGGATGCCCGAGGGGCTTGAACAGACCGAGGCCGACTCCGCCGACGCAGCATCGAATCTGGCCTTCGCCTGGCTCAAGAAGGGCGGCGATGCGTCGATTCTGAAGTTCTCGGATCTCGATCCGGGCGATGTGGAGCTCGAGCCGGGCCCGCACACCTGGGTGGTGTCGAAGAACAAGTACTTCGTCGTTGGCGCATTGAGCACGAGCGAACAGTCGACACCGTTCGCCGAGGTGTCGTTCGCGGCGGGCGCGCGGACGCAGAAGTTCGCGACGGCGGCATCGGCCACGATCGTGACCGAGCTGCGCGCGGGGAACGCCGCGTGGGAGCTCTACACCGGGCCGCAGGAGTGGAAGCGCCTGCTCGCCGTCGGCCGGGACTTCGAGAATTCGAATCCATACGGCGGATTCCTGCAGGGTGTGGTGCAGCCGTTCGCGACGATCGTGATGCGCGTGCTCCTGTGGATGAAGGCCGCGACGCAGCTCAACTACGGTTGGGTGCTGATCATCTTCGGTGTGGCGATCCGGCTGGCGATGTGGCCGCTCAACCAGAGCGCGATGCGCACCAGCATCCGGATGCAGCGAATTTCGCCCGAGTTGCAGGCGGTGCAGGCGAAGTTCAAGAGCGATCCGCAAAAGCTGCAGGCCGAAATGATGAAGGTCTACGCCGCGCACGGCTTGTCGCCCTTCAGCACGTTCAGCGGCTGTCTGCCGATGCTGCTGCCGATGCCGATTCTGTTCGCCCTGTTCTTCGTCTTCCAGAATACGATCGAGTTCCGCGGCGTGAGCTTCTGGTGGCTGCCGGACATCTCGATGAAGGACCCGCTCTACATCGTGCCGCTGGCGATGGGGCTCACGATGTACCTGTTGAGCTGGATCGGGATGCGCAACGCGCCGCCGAATCCGCAGGCGAAGATGATGGCGTACATCTTCCCGGTGATGATGACGTTCCTGTTCCTGAACTTCGCGTCGGGGCTCAACCTGTACTACACGGTGCAGAACCTGGCGGCGCTGCCGCAGCAGTGGTTGCTCGCGAACGAGCGGGGCAAGGAAGCGCGACGCACGTAGCGGCGCGTCGCGCGCGCGGCGCGCGATGCGCGCAGGACGGCGTCGCGCGACGCCGACCCGCGGAACGCACGAAAGGTTCGCGCCGGAGGTGATGGGGGGCCCGGACCCCCGCATCACGACTTGCGCGAACCTTCGTGTGGTGCAACCGCGAACGTCGAACGAACGCCAGCCGCGCGCGAGGCGCGTCAGCCGGCCGAGGCGAAGCTGCCGGACGACTGCAGGATCAATTCTTCCGCGCGGGCACGCACGGCCCAGGCGAGTCCCTTCTGCTGGACGGCGGCGTCGACCATCCGCGCGCCCAGGAAATAGCCAGCGCGTTCGGGCAACACCCACCGATCGACGGTGCGCGCCTGATCGCTCATTCCGCCCGACAGCCACCGCAGCCGCAGGCCGAGCGCGGCGCGATCGAGATCGTCGTCGGCCAGGCGGGCGAGCTGGGATTCGAGTTCACGCACGCGCGCGTACTGGCGCCGGCCGTACCCGAAGTACTCCCACGCCGCGTGCCCGGGGCTGACCTGGCGAGCGACGTGCACGGCGAGGCCTTCGTTCACGAGATGCTCGCGCAGCGGGACGCGGCGGCCGGTGTCCCAATACGAATAGAAATTGTTCGAGGCTTCGATCGCCTGCTTCATCGACGACTGCGATCCCGGGCTCGTATAGCGCACGGCGTGCGCGATTTCGTGCGCGAGCCACATCGGAATCAGCTCGGGGTCGAGCCCGAGGCCCTGCGTGTCGGGATTGGCGACCGAGGTGAAATGCTCCAGGCAAATGAACGCCGTGCCGCGTCCATCGATCACGAGCTCGCCGGCATTGGCCGCGCCGACCCCAACCATCAGGACGACGTCGACGACGGTGTCGCTCTCGAGCAGTACGGCGCAGAGCTCTTCCGTCCGGCGGGCCAAGGTCACGACATCGGTGCGCTCGAGCATCCCGCGGAGATCGGTGCGATCGGCCAGCACCGTCGCACGGGCGACTTCGGCGAAATGCGGACCGTCAGGATCGAGGACGTAATTGTGCCAGTACGCCTCGAGGATGCGACGGTGCGTGTCGTAGTAGCGCTTGTAGGCGGCGACGCGGTCTGTGCTGTTGAGGACTGCGAAAAAGTCCGGCAGCAGGTTGATCAACATTCGCGGCCTGAAGGGGGACGACGGTCAGTCGAGCGCTCGCCGACCAACCGGCGACGGCGGGCAAGATAGGACGCCGCGTGAAAGCGAGCAATAGGAATGTGGAAATCGACCCCTTTTTTCCACCGTGGAAAAGCTCAGCGGGTGCCGAACAACCGATCGCCGGCGTCGCCGAGGCCCGGGACGATGTACCCGTTCTCGTTCAGGCCGCGATCGAGTGCTGCGGTGAAGACGTGCACGTCCGGATGGTCGCTGGCGAGCCGCGCGACGCCCTCTGGTGCCGCCACGAGGCAGAGCAACCGGATGGCGGTGGCACCCGCGCGCTTGAGCGACTGCACCGCCGCCGAGGCCGACCCGCCAGTCGCGAGCATTGGATCGAGCAACAGGAACTGCCGTGACGACGCGTCGCCCGGTACGCGGAAGTAGTAGTCCACCGGTTGCAGCGTGTCGTGGTCGCGATACAACCCGATGTGGCCAACTCGCGCCGAGGGGACCAGACGCAGCACGCCTTCGACCATTCCGAGGCCGGCACGGAGCACGGGCACGAGGACCAGCTTCTTTCCCGCGACGCGGTGGCAGGTGGCGGTTTCGAGCGGCGTATCGACCGCCACCGGCTCGAGCGCCAGATCGCGCGTGGCTTCGTAGCCCACCAGCGTCGCGAGCTCTTCGACGAGCTCCTTGAACTGCTTCGTCGGCGTGGCGCGGTCCCGGAGGAGGGACAATTTGTGTTGCACCAACGGGTGCGACACGACGGTGAGCGTGGAACCGTGCGCAGGGGTTGTCATCACGCTGCAGAAGCTACAGCGTAACACGATATGACTGAATACCAGGCCGTAATGCTCCGCACGACGCGGCATCCCCGCGAGGACGAGGAGATGTTGACCGACCTGCTGAACGAGCGCAGTCGGTCGGGCTGGCGGCTCGAACGACTCGCGCACGCCGAGGATCGCCTGACGGTCGTCTTCTCGCGCGAGTCGGCCGGTGGCTGACCACCGTCGCCGGGCCTCCGATGCGCCCCAGGGACCGCTGACGATCCAGTTCGAGGGGGCCGCGCGGCAGGTGACAGGGTCGTGTCACATCGTGCGCTCGGGCACGCGGACGGTGATGCTGGACTGCGGCCTCTTTCAAGGCCGACGGGCCGAGTCGCGAAAGCAGAACGAACGACTCCCGCTTGCTCCCGAGCGGTTGGACGCCGTGGTGCTGAGTCACGCGCACATCGACCACGCGGGCCGTCTGCCGTTTCTCACCAGCCGCGGGTTTCGGGGCGATATCGTCGCCACGGCGGCGACCCGCGATCTGTGCGGGTTGATGCTGCGGGACTCCGCGCATATTCAGATCAAGGATGCCCAGTTTCTGGCGCGTCGTGGTCGTGAGCACGCGGAGCCCCTCTACGACCTGGACGCGGTCGACCGCACGATGGACCAGATGACCGGTGTGCCGCTGGGTCGCGCGACGCAGGTGCTGCCGGGCTGGCGCGCGACCTTTCACGAAGCCGGTCACATCCTCGGCTCCGCGAGCGTGGCACTGGACATCGAGACCGACGCCGGCACTCGGCGCATCGTGTTCTCGGGCGACATCGGACGCTGGGGAATGGACATCATTCGCGATCCGGATCCGCCCGCCGACGCCGATGTCGTGATCATCGAGAGCACCTACGGTGATCGCGACCACTTGGGGACCGCCGATGCGCGTGCACGGTTGGGCGAGATCGTCCGCGAGACGGCCGCAAAGGGGGGCAAAGTCCTGATTCCCGCCTTCGCCGTCGGTCGCACGCAGGAACTGCTGTATGATCTGCACATCTTGTGGCACGAACAGGCGATTCCACGGATTCCGATTTACGTGGATTCGCCGTTGGCGATCAACGCGACCGCGATTTTCGAGGCGCATCGCGAATTGTTCGATCGCGGCGAACCGATGATGCGTGCCCACGACAACCCCTTCGACTTCGAGTTGGCGTCCTACGCGCGGACGGTGGAGCAGTCGAAGGCGCTGAACGCGCTCAAGGGCCCCGCGGTGATCATCGCCGCCAGTGGGATGTGCGAGTCCGGCCGCATACTGCACCATTTGGCGCACGGTGCGCCGGATCCTCGCACGACGATTCTCATCGTCGGATTTCAGGCGGAACACACACTGGGCCGTCGCATCGTCGAGCGGCAGCCGACACTGCGCATTCTGGGCGACGAGGTGCCGCTTCGCGCCCGGGTGGAAGTGCTCAGCGGCTACAGCGCGCACGCGGATCGTGGCGATCTGCGCCGCTGGCTGGATGCCGTGCGCGCACGGAGTCCGCGGCTGCGCGATGTATACCTGGTGCACGGCGAACCCCCGGCGATGGACGCCTTCGCCGCGTCGCTCACGACGGCGGGCTATCGCGTGACGTGCCCGACGCCGGGCCAGCGGGTGGAGGTCGTGTGAGCGCGGCGGCTCGACGCATTCTCACCGCCACGGCCGAGCGCTTGGCAGCGGTCGGGCCGATGTTGCTGACGATGCACGATGTCGCCGCCCAGGCCGAAGTGAGCAAGGGGCTGATTCACTACCACTACCACGACAAGGACACGCTGCTCGCCCGCACCACCGAGTGGCTGACGACCGAATGTCTGGCGCGGGAACGTGAACTGGTGCAGCGGCTGGAGGGCGCCACCGCGCTCGACAGCTTGTGGATGTGGCTGACCGCGGAAGTGGCGATTGGCCATCGCCGTGTGCTGCTGGAACTGGCCGCCGGTGCTGGTCCCCTCGTGCGCGAGGCCCTCGTCCGATCTGCCGAAGCGCGTCGCACCCAGTCGGAGGAGACGGTCACGGCAGTGTTCGCGGCGTTCGACCTGACCCCGCGCATCTCCGCGGCGGCGATCGGCGAACTCTTCGCCAGCGTCGTCGACGGGCTCGTGATCGCGGCGGCGAGTGATCCGGCCCGCGATCGGCGCGCGGTGTTCGATGCGTTCTGGCTCGGCGTGATGGAACTCGGGGTCGATCGCCGCTGACGCGGGCGGGCGCGCGCGCTAGCTTTGCCTCTTCGATGTCGACCGTTCCACCCCTTCGTCGTGCGCGTCGCTGGCGCCGTCTCGTGCTCGGCACGTCGATTGGCCTCGCCACCGGATGGATGCTTGCGGCCGCCAGCGTGGTGGTGGTCGCGTGGCGCGACGATGCCGCTGCCGGCGGTACGGCGGACGCGATCGTGGTCCTTGGCGCGGCGCACTACGGCGGCAAGCCCTCGCCAGTCCTCAAGGCGCGGCTCGATCACGCGGCGGCGCTGTTTGCCCGCGGCACGGCGCCGCGCGTGATGCTGACTGGCGGTGTGGGACTGGGCGACACGATGAGCGAAGCGGCGGCGAGCCGCCGGTATCTGCTGCGCGTCGGGGTGCCCGATAGCGTGCTGCTGCTCGAGCACGATGGCCGCACGACGCGGGAATCGCTGCGTGCGGTCGCCGAGATGCTGCAGACGCGCGGCTGGACACGGGTGATGCTGGTCAGCGATCCACCGCATATGCTGCGCGCGGCGATTCTCGCCCGGCGCTATGGCTTGCAGCCGTCGACCTCCCCCACGCGGGAACGCGAGACGGCGTGGTTGAGTTACGTGCTCAGCGAGTCCTTCAAGGCCCCGACGGCCTTTCTGCTGGAACCCGGCCTGCAGTAACCGCGTATCCGGGCACGGGTGAGCGCGCGCCCCTTGGCCCCCGTCTAGCTTTCCCCGGATGCACATTCCCATCGAGACGTATCACCTGCCGAACGGCCTCCGTGTCACGCTGTCGGAGGATCACACGGCACCGATCGTCGCGGTCAACCTGTGGTATCGCGTCGGGTCCGCGAACGAACGCGCCGGTCGCACCGGGTTCGCGCACCTATTCGAGCATATGCTGTTTCAAGGCTCGGCGAACGTGGGCGCGAACGAGCACTTCGAACTCGTGCAGCGGGCTGGCGGCACGCTCAACGGCAGCACGTGGCTCGATCGCACCAACTACTTCGAGACGGTGCCGTCGCACCAGCTGGCGCTGGCGCTGTGGCTCGAAGCCGACCGGATGGCCCGTCTGCTGCCGGCGATGACGCAGGAGAAGCTCGACACGCAGCGCAGCGTCGTGAAGAACGAACGCCTGTGGTCGATGGACAACCAGCCCTACGGCACGTGGTGGGAGAAGCTGCCCGCCTTGGCGTTCCCGCCTTCGCATCCCTACCACCACTCGCTGATCGGATCGATGGAAGATCTCGACGCCGCGTCGCTCGACGATGTGGCCGAGTTCTTCCGCACGTGGTACACGCCGGACAACGCAGTGCTGACGATCGCGGGCGACTTCGACCCCGGCGAGGCGAAGCGACTGGTCGAGGCGTACTACGGTCCCATCCCGCGAGGACGCGGCCAGCCGGCGTTGCCCAGCTTCGACGCTCCGGCGTCGTTCGGTCCCACGCCGCCTCGAGAAGTCGTGCCCGATGACGTACCGGCCGCTCGCGTGATCGTCGCGCTGCGATCCCCGGTGTTCGGCAGCGATGGCTGGTACGACGCGCAGTTGACCGCCGCGGTGCTCGGTGCGCGGCGAGGCAGCCGCTTGTACCGCGGGCTGGTGCGCACCCGACAGATCGCGGTCGACGTCGGTGCGTACACGTTCGATCTGTCGCGCGGCAGCGATCTGCTCGTGGTGGACATCACGGGCGCGCCCGGCGTGTCAGTCGAGACGTTGGAACACGCAGTGCACGCGCAGCTCGACGCCCTGCAGGCGCTGGGTGTGGACGACGCCGAACTCGCCCGGGCACAGGCCCTGGTGGAGACCGACTTGATTCGCGCGCTGCAATCCGCGGGGACCCGCGCCGATCGCCTGAGCCAGTTCGCGACCTACCTCGGCGATCCGCATCGTCTGAACGGGGAACCCGAGCGGTATCGCGCCGTCACGACGGAGCGGGTGAATGCGTTCGCCAAGGCGCGCTGCGGGCGCGACAACCGCGCGGTGCTGGCGTACGTGCCTCGCGAGACGTCGCCGCAGGCAACCGCCGCCGAGGTGTCGGCATGAGCCACACGATCGAGCCGACGATGTCGGATGACTTCCTGCTGCGCGGGCCGGCGCGGCCGGGCGCCGCCGCGTCGAGACCGTGGCAGTTCCCGACCGTGGAGCGCCGCACGCTCGGCGATGGGCTCAGTCTGCTGGTCGCGCCGGCGCACGCGCTGCCGCTCGTGTCGGTCTTGTTGGTGACGGACGCCGGCGCCGACGCGGACGCGCCCGGCGCCGAAGGGCTGGCGATGTTGACCGCCCGCGCGATGACCGAAGGGACACGGCAGTACGACGGTGCGGCGTTCGCGCTGGCGGCCGAGGGGCTGGGCACGGCGATCGACGCCAGCGCGGACTGGGATGGCGGCTACGCCAGCTTCACCGCCTTGCGCAAGCACGTCGAGCCGGCGCTTGGCTTGTTCGCGGAGCTGCTCACATCGCCCGCGTTCCCGGAGCGGGAAGTGGAGCGATTGAAGGCCGAGCGGCTGGCGGATATCGCGCACGCCGAGAAGGAACCGCGCGGGCTGGCGGACGAGCACTTTGCCGCGAGCGTGTATCGCGACGGCTCGCGGTTCGGTCGCTCGGCGGCTGGCACGCGCGCGAGCGTCAGCGCGCTCGACGCCGACGCGTGTCGGGCGTACGCGGCGTCGCGGTGGCGGCGCGGGGGGAGCACGATCATCGTGGTCGGCGACATCACGGGCGACCAGGCCGAGCGGCTGATCGGGGCGGCACTTCGCGACTTCCGTGGCGCCGCACCCTCGCGGGTGACGGTGGATGACCGCCGCACCGCGTCGGCGCGACGCGTCGTGCTCGTCGATCGGCCGGGCGCCACGCAGAGCGAACTGCGTGTCGGTCACGTCGGCGTGCCCCGGACGCACCCGGACTACTTCCCGCTGGTGCTCGGCAACGCGATTCTGGGCGGACTGTTCAACTCGCGGCTGAATATGAACCTCCGCGAGCGCAACGGCTTCACGTACGGCGCAGGATCGGGTTTTGACTGGCGGCGGCAAGCAGGCCCGTTCGTGGCGAGCGCAGCGGTTGAGACCGGGGTCACGGAACCGGCGCTGCGCGAACTGCTTGGTGAACTCGATCGCATTCGGAACGATGGTGTCACTGCCGACGAGTTGTCGCTCGCGCAGAGCTATCTCGACGGTGTGTTTCCGCTCCGCTACGAAACCAGCGGCGCGATCGCCGATGCCCTCGCCGCGATGGTCACGTTCGGCCTGCCGGCAGACTGGTTCACGAAGTATCGGGAGCGCGTTCGCGCCGTGACGGTGTCGGACGTGCAGGCGGCGATGCAGCGTCACCTGGATCCCGCCGCGTGGCAGATCGTCGTCGTCGGGGACGCCGCGACGATTCAGCCGCGCGTCGAGGCGATGGCGCTGGGTCCCGTGGCGGTGGTGCCCGGAGTGCTGCCGTGAGTGGCGCGCTTGGCGCAGGGTCTGGCGACGGCGACGGGCGCGACGGGCGGGGCGAGTTGCTCGCGCGGCAGACGCGCTTCGAGGGCCCGGTGTTTCGCCTGGATGCCGATGACGTGCGGTTCCCGAACGGAACCACGGGGCATCTCGACATCGTGCGGCATCCCGGGGCGTCGGCCATCATTCCGTTTCTGAGCGATCCGCGCGGTGCCGACCCGCAGGTGTTGCTGATTCGGCAGTTCCGCTGGGCGGCAAACGACGTGTTGTACGAGATTCCGGCCGGGCGGCTGAATCCCGGGGAGACGCCGCTCGAGTGTGCGGCGCGGGAAGTCCGGGAGGAGACCGGCTGCGCCGCCGGGCGCCTCGAGTTCCTTTATACCGTCTACACCACGCCGGGATTCACCGACGAGACGCTGCATTTGTATCTCGCCACGGACCTGGTGGCCGCGACCACCGACGGCAAGGACGCAGACGAGTTCATCGAAGTCGAGCGCGTGACGCTGTCGCAGGCGCTCGAGATGATTCGAACCGGGGCGATCAAGGATATGAAGACGATGGCGGCGCTGTTGTACGTGGCCGGCTACATCGCCGGCCGCTAGCGCCGCCACCCGTCATCACGCGGGCGATCGCCCGCGTGCCGCTAGACCGCGAACGGCGTTTCGAGGGACCGCGAGACGGGCGTCATCAGTTTGGCGCCGTCTTCGGTGATGTACATATCGTCTTCGAGGCGTACGCCGAACTCGCCCGGCAGGTAGATGCCCGGCTCGTCGCTGAAGACGTTGCCCGGCACCAGCGGAGCCGTGTTGCCACGCACGAGATACGGCCACTCGTGGCCGTCCATTCCCATCCCGTGCCCGACGCGGTGCGTGAAGTACTTGTAGTCCGGGCCATAGCCGCCGTCGGCGATCACCTTGCGCGCGGCGGCATCCACCTGTTCGGCGGGGACGCCAGGTCGGGCGGCGGCCAACGCGGCCTGCTGCGCCTTGAACTCCAGATCGAAGACGCGCTTCATCTTGTCGGTCGGCGTGCCGACGACGAAGGTGCGCGAGATGTCGGAGGCATAGCCGCCGGCCGAGCAGCCACCATCGATCAGGATGATCGTGCCTTCCGTGATGATCTGCGGCTGAATCGAGCCGTGCGGTAGCGCGGCGAATTCGCCGGTCTGCACGCTGGCGCCACCGCGCACCCCGAGCCGCTCGTGCGCAACGCTGATCCAGCGCGAGAACTCCGCCGCCTGCATCCCGGGCGTGATGCCCTTCCACGCCGCTTCGTACGCGGTGAGGGTGAGCTCGTTGGCGAGGATCATCAGCTCGAGTTCGTGCGCGTCCTTCACCATCCGGCATCCGGCGGAAATCGGCGTGCCGCTCACGAGCGTGGCCTGCGGGAGTTCATTGGCGAGGCCGTTCGAGAAGACGAAGCGCACGGTCTCTTCGATGCCGATGCGCGCCGTGCCCAGTCCGCGGGCTCGCAGCGCCTTGGCACAGAGGGCCCACGGGTTCTCGTGCTCTTCCCAAGTGAGGATTTCGGTGTTCGCGTCGAGCGGGCCCTGCGCCACCTGTTCCATCGCGCGGTCGCGCTCGAACGAGGGACAGACGATGAACGGCGTGCCGCGCACCGGAATCACGAGGGCCAGCAGCCGCTCCGACAATCCCCAGTCGATGCCGCTGAAGTACACGAGCGAGGTCCCGCCGGTGAGGAACAGCGCACCGATCTTCTGTTGCGCCATCAGCGTCTTCGCGCGCTCGATGCGTCCGCGGCGTTCTTCCTTCGTGATCGGCCGGATCCGGCTTCGCTGCGACGTGAGCGCGGTAATGCTCGGCGGCAGCGGCGCCTGCTGTGGTTCGAGCGGGAGCGGTGTCCAGTCGGGCGCGGGCGAGAAGCCAGCCATCGCGCCGGCGGTGAACAACGTGCTGGAGGCCAGGAAGTCGCGACGCTTCATCGGTTGGGGCGGGCAAGGGATGAACGGGCACCTGCGGCGTGTCGCGAACCTACACCGGAGGACGCCCCGGTGACCACCGCAGGGGACACCGGGACGAGCCGTCAGGATGGCACCGAGGGGGTCACACACATATAAGTCGTTTCAGGACAATCACTTAAGGGGGTGCCAATCCTGCAGTCCCGATCCGGCACGACGGTTGCTCTAGAGACAGGCGAGCGGCAACGCCGACCCTGTGGCCGGTGTCGAATTCGCAGAATCGCCGCGCCCTCGTGATTGACCCCGGAGTGTCGAATGTCCCGTCCGATGCGTCAGCTGTCCCAGCCCGTCGTGGTGCGCGAGGTCCTCGAGGATCTCGACGACACGGCGCTCGTGCGGCAGTACCTCGCCGGTACGGAGCGCGCCTTCGCCGTCCTCGTCGGCCGCTATCAGGGACGTCTGCTCAATTTCATCGCGCGCACGATCGGTGATCGCGATCGCGCCGAAGACCTGGTGCAGGAAGCCTTCGTGCGCGTCGCGCGCCATCTGCACCGCTTCGACGACAGCAAGAAGTTCTCGACGTGGGTGTACACCATTGCGTCGAATCTGGCGAAGAACGAACTGCGGAACCGGTCGCGCAGCCCGCTGGTGCTGTTCCAGACGCTGAGCGGCGGCCGCGATCAGGATGACGACCGTCCCTTGGAGTTCGAAGACACGGCCGATCGTCCGGACGACCTGCTGGAGAAGCGCGAAATGCGGGCGATGATCGACGCGGCGGTCTCACGGCTGCCGAAGCATCATCGCGAAGTGTTCGTGCTGCGCGAACTGGAGGGGCGTCCGTACGAGGAGATCGCCGAGATCACCCGGACGAACCTGGGGACGGTGAAGTCGCGACTGAATCGCGCGCGCGCGGCGTTCGCGAGTCTGGTGGGACCGGCACTCGACTGAGGGGGAGAGTCCGGGAACACGGCGGGTCGGGGTGCTTCGGCACTCCGGCCCGTCGTCGCGTCGTGGGGGGCTGGAACCCCTCCCCCACCCCCAGGGTATCGTTCCGCGTCCCACCAACCGGTCGCTATGGACTGCCAGGGGTTCCGTTCCCGACATCTCGACTACACGGAAGGCACACTCGACGACGCCACGCTCGTCGCGTGTGAGCGGCACCGCGCCGAGTGCGCGGCGTGCGCCGCCCACGATACGCGGGTCCGTCGCAGTCTGATGGTGTGCCACAGCGTCCCACTGACCGAGCATCGCTGCGACTTGACCGCCCGCGTGTTGGCAGGGATTCGGGCAGACCGCGCCCGGACCGAGCGGCGGCGGCGGGTGGCGTCGTGGGTTGGGGGATGCGCGGCGTGTGCCCTGGCGGTCGCGAGCTTTTTCCCCCGCGACACTGCACCCGCCGCCGATGCGCGCCTCGTCGGGCTATCGGCGGCCGTCACACCGGTGCTTGGCGAGGCCACGCCGGCGCCGACGCCACCGAGCCCAGTGTCGAGCCCGGCGTCGGTGGTGCCGGTCGTGGGCCCGATGGAGCCGGCCCAGTGGGTCGACGATTCGACCGATCGGCAGGAGCACGTGCCGCCGCCGCTACTCCGCCCGCGCTTTGCGCCGTCGGCGTCCTCGTCCGGATTCGTCGCGGTCTCGCTGCTGGCGCCATAGGCCGTTCCCGCGTCCGCGGGGCCAGCGGCGCAGTCAACCGGCCGGTCGGCGGCGGTATATTCCGCCGCGATGGCCGCCGCTCCCGCACTCAAGGCTCTGTCGCAAGCGCTCGAGACCCGGGCGTTCGCGCCGGTGTACCACTTTTTCGGCGACGACGACTACCGGAAGGACGACGCGTTGCGGCGCGTCCTCGATGCCGCGCTCGATCCGGGACTGCGGGACTTCAACTACGAGCAGCGCCGCGGCGGCGATCTCGACGCCGCCACCCTGAACGCGTTGCTCGATACGCCGCCGATGATGTCGGACCGCCGCGTAGTGGTCGTGCGCGAGGCCGACGCGCTCAAGAAGGCGACGCGCGAAGCGCTGGCGCAGTACTGCATCAAGCCTGCGCGGGACACGGTGCTGGTGCTCGTGTCGCCGGCCGGGGCGAAGGTGGACAAGTCGCTCGGCATCGGCGTCACGGCGATTCCCTTCGAATCGCTGGGGGAAGGCGACGTCGAGAAGTGGCTGGCGAAGAAGGCCAAGCAGTTGGGCGCCGAGATCGACGCCGAGGCCTCGTCGCTGCTGCAGCAGTTTGCGGGCAACGACCTGCAGCTCTTAGCGGCCGAGCTCGACAAACTGGCGAGCTTCGTCGGCGGCGGCACGATCACCGCGGCGGCGGTGGGCGAAGTCGTCGGCGTGCGGCCCGGACACTCGATGACGGACCTGCTCGACGCCGTCGCGCGTCGCGACGGTTTGGCGGCTGCAGCGCTCGTCGCCGATGTGCTCGAGCAGCCCAAGACCGGCGCCGTGCCGGTGATTATGGCACTTGCCACGCAAACCTTGGCCCTCGGCTACCTCGCGGCACGGCGCGCCGACGGCTTGCACGTCTCGAAGCTCGAAACCGAGTGCTGGGCGCTGCTCAAGAATTCCGGCGCGTTCACCGGTCGGCCGTGGGGTGACGCCGTGAAGGCGTGGGGCCACGCCGCCGCGAAGGGGTGGTGGTCGGTGGCTGCCGCCGAGCGCGCGCTGCCAGCGCTGCTCGATGCCGACATCGCACTCAAGGATTCGCACGTCTCGTCGGACGAGGGCATTCTCGTCTCGCTGGTGTTGGAGATGTGCGGATGACGCGGCGCATAGTCGCGGTGGTAGTGGTGGGTGTTGGCCTAGCCGCATCGGCGCAGGCGCAGGGACCGATTGCTCCCAAGGCCGACTCGGCGTTTGCGCGGGCGCGACAGTTGGTGGCCGAGGGCAATGGCGCGGCGGGTCGGGTGCTGGTGGATTCCGTGTTGCAGTCGGTGAAGGCGGGCACGCCGACGCACACCGAAGCGCTGTGGTGGCGCGCCGTCCTTGGCGAGACGGCTGTGGCCGCCGAGCGCGACCTGTTGCGGATCGCGATCGAGCACCCGGGGTCGGCGCGCGCGCCAGAGGCGTTGCTTCGGCTCGTGCAGCTCGAAGCCTCGCGCGGTGCGCGCGACGCTGCGCTTCGGCATCTCGACCGCCTGACCACCGAGCATCCCGATTCGCCGCTGCTGACGCAGGGGTTCTATTGGCGGGGCAAAGTGCTGCTCGACGCCGGCAACCGCGCTGACGGATGCGCCGCACTGGCGACGGCGCGCACGCGCACGGCGCCGACGAACGTCGAGCTGCGCAATCAGATCGATTTCCTCGCGCAGCGCTGCGACGGGAGCGCCGCTCCCGCCGACGAACCGCCACAGGCCGCGCCGCCAGCGGCGGCGGCCGGACCCGCGCCTGCGCCGGCGCGTCCGGCGACGGCCGCCCCGTCGAGCGCGCTACGGTTCCGCGTGGCCGCCGGCACGTTTCCCACGCGCGCGAAAGCGACGGCCCAGTTGCGGAAGGTCGAGGCGAAGGGCTTCGAGGGCCGCGTCGGCACGGCGGGCCCGGGGAAGTTCCGCGTCTTCGTTGGCGAGCCGATGGCGCGCGCCGAGGCGTCGGCGGTGGTGTCGCGACTCGCGAAGGCCGGCGTGCGCGGTGCGACGGTGTTGCAGGACGCGCCGTGAGCGGCGTGGGCACCGATACCCCGTTGATGCAGCAGTACCGCGAGATCAAGGCGCGGCATCCGGATGCGTTGCTGTTGTTCCGGATGGGGGACTTCTTCGAGATGTTCTACGACGACGCGAAGCTGGCGTCGCGCGTGCTCGGACTGACGCTGACGAGCCGCAACAACGGCGGTGCCGCCGAGGTGCCGCTGGCCGGCGTACCGGTGAAAGCGGTGCAGGGCTACGTGCGGCAGTTGGTGGCGCAAGGACACCGCGTCGCGATCTGTGAGCAGCTGGAAGATCCGAAGTTGGCGAAAGGCGTGGTCAAGCGCGGGGTCGTCGAGACGATCACGCCCGGCGCGGCGTTCGCCGACGACCTGCTCGACGGCGCGCGCAACACGTGGTGTGTGGCGGTGCACAGTGTGGGTGACGCGGTGGGGCTCGCGGCGGCCGACCTGAGCACGGGCGAGGTGCGACTGCTCACCACGACGGTCGCGCACGCCGACGCGACGCTGGCGCGCCTGGCGCCGCGTGAGCTGGTGGTGGCGCGCGATGCGGTGTGGCCGGCCGAACGCGACGACGGCATCGTGCGTACGGTGCGCGACGCCTGGGAGTTCGATCCGGCGATGGCGCGCGAGGACCTCACGCGGCAGTACGGCGTGGCATCGCTCGACGGATTCGGGATCGAGGTGCAGGATACGCCCGCCATCGCGGCCGCGGGGGCCTTGCTGCGCTATCTGCGCGCGTTGCAGCCGGGCGGCTTGCCGCACTTGGCGCGTCCGACGGTGGAGCGCGATGGCGCGGCGATGGCACTCGACGAGATGACGCGCCGCAATCTCGAGCTCGTCGATTCGCTGCGCGGCGGTACCAGCGGCACCGTGCTCGAAGTGTTTGATCGCGCGGTCACCCCGATGGGACAGCGCCGCCTGCGCCAGTGGCTGCTCTCGCCGCTGCTCGACCGCGGCGCGATCGAGCAGCGGCACGCGGCGGTGGCGGCGTTGCTCGACGATGCGCTGGCGTGCGACGCGCTGCGTCGCGCCCTCGATGGGGTGCGCGATCTCGAGCGCCTCGCCGCGAAGGCTGCCGCGGGCCGCGCGACGCCGCGGGATCTTCGCGCGCTCGGCGATTCGCTGCTGGCGCTGCCCGACGTGCGCGCGGCGCTGGACCGTTTGCCGGCGGCCGGCGCGTTGGCCGACGTGCGCGCCGGCTGGGATGAGGCGGCACCGCTCGCCACGCGCATCACGACGGCACTGGTGGAGCGGCCGACGCTGGTGATCGGCGACGGCGGCGAGACGATTGCCCCCGGATTCGACGCCGAAGTCGACGAACTCCGCGCCCTCGCGCTCGGCGGCAAGGAAGCGATTGCCGCGGTGGAAGCGCGCGAACGGACCCGCAGCGGGATTTCGTCGCTCAAGGTCGGCTACAACAAGGTGTTCGGATACTACCTCGAAATCACGAACACGCATCGCGATCGTATTCCCGCCGACTACATCCGCAAGCAGACGCTGACCGGCGCCGAGCGGTACGTGACGCCGGAGCTCAAGGAGTTCGAGGAGAAGATTCTCCACGCGACCGAGCGGCTGCAGGCGCGCGAGCGCCAGCTCTTTGACGAGGTGCGCCGCGAGGCCGGCGCCGAGGTGGCGCGCCTGCAGAGCATTGCCACGCGACTGGCGACGCTCGACGTGCTTGGGGCTTTCGCCGAGACGGCGGCGCGGGAAGGGTACGCGCGGCCGACGATGCACGAGGGCTTCGAGCTCGAGATCACGGCTGGTCGGCATCCCGTCGTGGAGCGGATGATGCCGCGCGAACAGTTCATTCCCAACGACGTCCGTCTGTCGGCGGAGCAGCGCGTGATCATCCTGACCGGACCGAATATGGCCGGCAAGAGCACGATTCTGCGGATGATCGGTCTGGTGCAGCTGCTCGCGCAGTGTGGCAGCTTCGTGCCGGCGAGTGCGGCGCGGTTGCCGCTGTGTGATCGCGTCTTCACGCGCGTTGGTGCCAGCGACAACCTCGCGCGCGGACAGTCGACCTTTATGGTCGAAATGGCGGAAACCAGCGCGATTCTGCACGGCGCGACGGCGCGCAGCCTGGTGTTGCTCGACGAAATCGGCCGCGGCACGAGTACCTACGACGGCGTCGCCATTGCGTGGGCGGTCACCGAACACGTGCACGACGTGTTGGGCGCGAAGACGGTCTTCGCCACGCACTACCACGAACTGACGCAGCTCGCCGATGAGCTGGCTGGCGTGAAGAACTTCACCGTGAGCGTGCGCGAGGTGGGCGACCAGGTGTTGTTCCTGCATCGCTTGCAGCCCGGGCCGGCGGATCGCTCGTACGGGGTAGAGGTGGGACGGCTGGCCGGTCTGCCGCCGGTCGTGATTGCGCGGGCGCGCGAGGTCCTGCGGCTGCTCGAGGGCGATCAGTTGGCGGCCTCGCTGGCCAGCGGCCGACCGCAGTCGCGGCGCGGCGCGCCGGTGGACACCGATCAACTCGGCTTGTTCGCCGCACCGGTGGAGCATCCGGTGGTGGCGCGGCTCAAGGCGGTGGACGTGAACGGCGTGACGCCGCTGCAAGCGCTGGCGATGCTCGACGAACTGGCGCGCGTCGCCCGCAGTTGACGCGCGACTGACCAAACCGCTGCCGGACGCTAGCTTTGACGGGTCGCCTTCGACCCCTCCTGATATGTCGCCGAATACGCCGCGCCACCTCGCCGTTTACGACAACGTTCTCCAGACCATCGGGTGGACGCCGCTGATTCGCCTGCACAAGGTGACGGAGGGCATTCGCACACCGGTCTACGGCAAGGCGGAGTTCTTCAATCCGGGCGGGTCGGTGAAGGACCGCATCGGCCTGCCGATCATCGAAGCCGCAGAGCGCAGCGGCGCGCTCAAGCCCGGCGGCACGATCGTCGAAGGCACGAGCGGCAACACCGGCGTGGGGCTCGCGATCGCCGCGGCGATCAAGGGCTACAAGTGCATCTTCACGATGCCCGACAAGATGTCGCAGGAGAAAGTGCGCTTGATGAAGGCCTTCGGCGCCGAAGTCATCGTGACGCCGACCGCCGTGCCGCCCGATCATCCCGACAACTACGTGATGATGGCCAAGCGCATCGCGAAGGAAACACCGAACGCGGTGCTGGCGGGGCAGTTCGAGAACATGGCGAACCCCCAGGCGCACTACGAGACGACGGGCCCGGAACTCTGGGCGCAGTCGCAGGGCAAGATCACCCACTTCGTCGGTGCGGCCGGCACCGGCGGCACGCTGTCGGGCACGGGCAAGTACCTCAAGGAGCAGAATGCCGCGGTGCGCATCGTCGGCGCCGACCCGCAGGGGTCGATTCTCGCCGAGATGTGGCGGACGAAGGGCGCCGGGCATCCCACGGGGGCGCCCTACAAGGTCGAAGGCATCGGACAGGACTGCGTGCCGAAGACGCTCGATATGTCGGTGCTCGACGATTTCCGCACCGTGAACGACAAGGACGCGCTGAACACGGCGCGTCGCTTCACACGGGAAGAAGGGCTGTTCATCGGCGGCTCGGCGGGGCTGATTGCGCACGCCGCGTTGGAGCTGGCTCGCGAGCTCGACGATCCGAATGCGTTCGTGGTGACGTTCTTGTGCGACACCGGCGAGCGGTATCTGAGCAAGATGTACAACGACGAGTGGATGCGCGAAAACCAGCTGCTCGACGACGATCGCGTGACGATGGGGCAGCTCCTCGGCCGCAAGCGCGCGGGGCAGGATGGGATCGTGAGCGTGTCGCCGGCGACGCCGGTGCGGCAGGCGATTCGCCTGATGACGACGCACGATTTGTCGCAGTTGCCGGTGATGGACGGCGACACCTGCGTCGGCTCGGTTACCGAGACGCAGCTGACCACGCGCGCGCTCGACGACGCGAAGATGCTCGACGAGCCGGTGCGCACGGTGATGGACGCGCCGTACCCGGTGGTTGGCGGGACGGAGCGGGTGGAAGCGATCGCCAAGCTCTTGAGCAAGACGAACCGGGCGGTGCTGGTGAAGACGAACGGGCACGTCGATGGGATCGTGACCCGCAGCGACGTGTTGCAGTACCTGATGGCCCGTTGAGTCGAGCGATGAAGATCACGGTGTTGCTGGGCGGGACGTCGTCGGAGCGGGACGTGTCGGTGATTTCGGGGCTTCGGATCGCCGAGGCCCTGCGGAGCCGCGGCCACGAGGTGACGGCGTTCGACACGGCGAAGGGCGTGGTGTCCGCCGAGGATTCGGCGCGCCTGCTAGCCGGTGGCGTGGGCACGGCCCCCCCGAGTCCCGAGGCCCTTCGCGCGATGCAGGACAAGGTTCTTCTGGGCAACTTGTCGCAATTAAAGTCGAATGATGTCGTCTTTCTGGCGCTACACGGAGGCCAAGGAGAGGACGGAACCATTCAGGCGCTACTGGAGCTCGTGGGCGTGCCGTACACGGGCAGTGGGCATCTGGCGAGCGGCATCGCGATGGACAAGGACCTGACCAAGCGCTTGTTGCGGCAGGCCGGGGTGCCGACGGCCGAATGGCGGATGGCTCCACTGGCGCGCGCCGAGGCCGAGCGGGTGTTCAGCCTCCCGGTCGTGGTGAAGCCGTCCAAGCAGGGGAGCACGGTCGGTCTGAGCGTCGTGAAGCAGTGGTCGGACTACGACGCGGCGGTCGCCGAGGCGTATCGGCACGACGACGAAGTGATGATCGAGGCCTTCGTCCCGGGTCGGGAACTGACGGTCGCGGTGATCGGCGACGAGGCCTTGCCGGTGGGGGAGATCATCCCGGCGAAGGAGATCTACGATTACGAGTGCAAGTACACGCCGGGGATGGCGCGCGAGGAGTTTCCGGCCGACTTGCCGCCGGCGATCGCCGCCGAGGCGCAGCGTTTGGGTGTCGCGACGTTCCGCGCGCTCAAGTTGCGCGGCTACGCCCGGGTGGACTTCCGGTTGACGCCGGCCGGTGATCTTTTCTGCTTGGAAGCGAATACCTTGCCGGGGATGACCGCGCTCTCGCTGGTGCCGCAAGCGGCGGCCGCGGCGGGGATCGGCTTTGAAGAACTCTGCGATCGGGTCGCGCACCTCGCGGCGGGCCGATCGACTGTTTCCAGGGATGCACGATGAACCTTTCGGCCACCACCACGCAGCCCACCGCAGCGCTTGCCGGCGTGCCAAGCGGCATTCAGCCGCAGGGCCTGATGACCGGTCGGCGCCAGGCGTTCATTCGCTTCGCCACCGAGGGCGAGACGGCGCAGATGTATACGGCCGGCGCGCTGGTGAAGGAGTTGACGCGGATCTGCAGCCGCGCGGCGATTCATTCGATCGCCGTGACGGGGCGGGATCCGATCGGCAACAGCGAGTTTCTGCTGACGGTGCTCACCGCGCTCGACGTGAAGCTTCCGGTGGTGCTCGACACCGATGGGCAGCGGCCGGAGCGCGTGGCCAGCTTTGCCGGTGCCAAGGGCCTGAGCGTGCTGCAGGTGCACACCACCCTGACCGAAGGGGACGCGGCGCTGGAGCGCCAGGCACAGACGCTGAAGTCGGCGGCCGATTTGGGGCTGCGGCACGTGTTTGTGATGTCGCCGAAGGACGACGTGCCCGATGCCGTGATGCTGCGTGCGGTGGAGCAGGTGCGGACGCAGGCGCCGGGAACGGAAGTGGTCGTTCATCCGATACTAGGAGAGAAGCCCAACGCGCTGGATCGGCGCTGGGCGACCCTGTTGGAACAGGTCAGCGCGACGCACCCCGACGTGCGGCTCGTGCTGCGCGTCCCGCCGCCGGCTGGATTGCGATAGCCTGCACGGCGGGGCAGTTTGCGAATTCGCCCCCCGCTGACGCCGAAATGCCGCACGCCACTGCTCCAAGCTTCACGACGACCGATCCCACCGAGGCTCCGCGCATGACGCCGGCGGTGCAGGGGATCATCGTCGTGAACGTGCTCGTGTACTTCCTGCAGGTCACGATCGTGCAGCCGGCCGATGTCGCGAGCTGGTTGGGCTATACGCCGGGGCTGTTTCCGTCGCGCTGGTGGACGGCGCTGACGTATGCCTTCGTGCACGGCGGCTTCTGGCACATTGCGCTGAATCTGTTCGGCCTCTGGATGTTCGGCCCGCGGGTCGAGCACGCGTGGGGATCGCGCGCGTTCACGCCGTTCTATCTCGCCTGCGGGCTCGGTGGCTGGGCGGCGCACTTCGCCTTGGTGCAGAACGGCGGACTGATCGGGGCGTCGGCGGCGGTGCTCGGCGTGATGGTCGCCTATGCGTCGCGCTGGCCGGACGACGAGGTGTACCTGTTCGGTGTGCTGCCGATGAAGGTGCGCTGGTTCGTCGTGGCGCTCGTGGTGATCAACCTGGCGAGCGGCGTATTCGACAGCGGGACCGGCGGCGTGGGCTATTTCGCCCATCTGGGTGGCTTGGCGGCCGGGTGGCTGTATCTGCGCGTCTCTGGACTCAATGCCACGGGCTGGCGCTCGCGCGTCGAGACGGCCCCCGACGTGCCCGACGAGCCGCCCCGTGCGATTCCGCGCGGTACGCAGCGGGCGCGCGAGCCGCGGAGCGAGAGTGACGATGCCGTGGCCAAGAGCCGCGCGCTGTTCAGCACCGTGCGCCGCACCGGCCCGAGCTCGGCGTCGCGCGATCCCGTGCGGCGCGAAGAGGTGGATCGCGTGCTCGACAAGATTGCGCGTCACGGGATGGGATCACTCACGTCGGACGAGCGATCGCTGCTCGACGACGAGAGCCGTCGACTGCGCGATCATTCGACGCGCGAGCCCTCCTGAAACGAAAGTGCCCCCCGGGGAATCCCGGGGGGCGGGGGCCGTCACGCCGTTCTCGCGACGGCCATTGGCGGGTCCCAAAAAGAACCGCGCCGAACCTTTCGATTCCTGACGCTACGGCGCGGGACCGACGCTGTAAAGTCTGCGTTACGAAATCCCACCCGAATGGTCGGGTGCTGTCCCGCTAGATTGTCCCCAATGCCGAAGCCCGAGCTGCTCGAGACGTTTCCGAACCCGTATCCCGACCGGGACTACGAGATCTTCATGACGACGCCGGAGTTCACGTCGCTCTGTCCCATTGGCGGGATCGAGACAGACGCGGCCGAACTCAAGCTGCTGGAAGGCGGCGCCCCCGACTTCGCGACGATCAACATCTCGTACGCGCCGGGGGCGAAGTGCGTTGAGCTCAAGTCGCTCAAGCTGTATCTGTGGTCGTTCCGGAACGACGGGATCTTCTACGAGCGCGTCGTGAACCGGATTCTGGACGACTTGGTCGCCGTGGTGTCCCCGAAGTGGATGCTGATCGAAGGGGACTTCAACGTGCGCGGGGGGGTCAAGTCGATCATCCGCGTGTCACACGGATCGAAGCCCCCCGCGCTGGGCTGAACGCTCAGTCGCCGAGGACGGCCGAGGTGGGGTGCGGGGCTTCGGTCCCGTAGGCGACCGAGGTCGGCGGGGCATCGGCGCCCATCCGGGTGCTGACGGCGAAGACGCCAAAGCCGAGGAAGCAGACGACCACGGCCAGGGTGGCGCGGTTGATCACCTGCATCGCGTGGCGGTCTTCGTGCTCGTCGCAGAGTTCGTTGAACATTGGGGACTCAGGCTGGGCGGCAGGGCCGCGAGATCGGGAAATCGGACTGTTATAGTCCTGAATATCGGCACCTACCCGTTCGGGCGGGAGGGGGGCCGGTTGAAAGCAGTGGGTCTGGGTGGCTATCATTCCCAGTCTCTGGCTAGGTAGCTCAGTTGGTAGAGCAGCGGACTGAAAATCCGCGTGTCGGGGGTTCGATTCCCTCCCTAGCCACTTGTTCGCTCCGACGCCCGCCTCGTTCCACGAGGCGGGCGTCGGTCGTTTCAGGGGGCGCTCGGCGCGAACCGAACGCCGGCGGGCGGGATAGCTCCCTAATGAGATCCCACACCTTCGTTCGTGTCGTTGCCCTCGCTGCCGCCGTTGGTTGCGGGCGGACCAACGCGGTGACGACGTCTGCCACACCAGCACCCGTTGCCGTGGTTGGTCCTCGCTCGCCTGCGGACACTGTGGCCAGCCAAGTGACTCTGCCGATTTTCGCCGGATTCGTCGGCGCCGACCGGGTGTGGCACCTGATCACGGAGTCCTCGGACAGCGCGGACGCCCTCCGCTCAGGCGCAGTGTGGACTCCGCGGCTTGCCGCACTGCGCGGGGCGAGTGGCGTGCAGCTCGGCGCGCGCAGCGGCGAGGGCGTGCAGTACTCGGCGGGCGTCGATTTTTCGCCGACGAGCCGCGTGACGCGCGGCGCTAGCGGATTCCCACCGCAGGAGGCCACCCCGGGATCGATCGGCGCCGCTGGATATTCGCCCTACGTGCAACTGCTGGATGGTACGGTGGTGAACGCGCCGATCGTGGCGCATCGCACGGGGCAACTCGATCGCGTACTCAGCATTGATACGGTGCGCCGAGTCGCCACCGTGCGAATGACCCGCGGGTACGCCGACGGCGCGGTGTTGTGGTACATCAGCACGGACGCGTCCGATGCTGGCGTGGCGGCAATGGAGGGCGCGACCTTCGCGCCGGTACTCGCGTCAATTCCGTCGGAGCGCAGTGCCCCAGGGAGCGCCGCTCGAGCGGGCATCGTTGCCGTCACGAACGGAGAGACCGGCGCCACCGCGCCGGAGCGACAAGGCCTGTCGTCGGCGCTGCTCGACGGGTTGCCGCCGCTGAATGTGCTCGACACCTACCCGCCGCAATCCCGCTCGGGGACGGCATATTCGCCGGTCTGGGAGTTACACCTGGTCCGCTGGACGGATGGGGCAATCGCCGCCAATCGCCGCGAGCGCATTTGGAGTTGGGCCGATGCACGTGACGCGTTGGATGCGGGCCGGTTGGTGCCGGCAATGCGCGGCGCGCCGAATCGCACGATCGCGAAGTTGCAGGGCACGGGAATCATTGTGAATTGTCCCATCGTCGTGCCACCGACCTTTGCGGCGGCACAGCGCTCGTAGCACGCCAGTCACCCGCCATTACTATGCCAACTCCGCCACCGCACGTGCCGCCCCACTACGAATGGGCGTACGCGGCGCTAACCCGCGAACTCGCCGCGATGCAGCGGGAGGTATCGAGTTATCCGGACTCCGCCTCGCTCTACCGCGCTGTCGCCGGGTTGCCGAACACCGGCGGCGTGCTCGTGCAGCACTGCGCGGGAAACCTACGCCACTTCGTGGGCGCCGTGCTGGGCGGCACGGGGTACATTCGCCAGCGCGACCTAGAATTCACGTCGCAGGGATTGAGTCCGGATGCGCTGGTCGACGAACTGCAGCGCACGCAGACGGACGTCGCGCACGGCTTTGCGGCGTTGCACGCCGTGGATCCCGATGCACCGTGGCCCGGCGCCCTACCAGCGGGTGCGAGCTACACCGTACGCGGCTTCCTGCAGCATCTCACGTCGCACGTGGCGTATCACTTGGGGCAGCTCGACTACCATCGACGCCTGGTGACCGGCAATGTCGCCGGCGTCGGGGCAATGGACGTCACGGCGATGTCGCCACTGCCCTAGTCGTGCGCTGACACTCGCGGCCGGGGCACGCCGTAGTGCCACGTATGCGACTACACACTCTGGCCTTCGGGCTCACACTGGGCGCCGCCCTGAGCGGCGTGGGGTCTTCGGCGTTGGCGCAGGAGTCGGCGGCGCCGTTTCGCGTGGAAGTCAGCGGCCGTGGCCGCGCGGTGTTGTTCATTCCCGGCTTCACCAACGGTGGCGCGGTCTGGCGAGACGCGGTCGCCAGCCTTGGCGGCAAGTATCAGACGCACGTCTTTACGCTGGCGGGCTTCGACGGACAGCCGGCCACCGCAGACTCGGCAGCGCTCCCGGTGTGGCGCGCGGCGATCATTCAGTACATCCGAACCAAGAAGCTCGATCGACCGGTGATCGTCGGGCACTCGCTCGGCGGCTTCTTGGCGCTCGATATCGCGCAGACCGAACCGACACTGCTCGGCGGCGTCGTGAACGTCGACGGGCTGCCGTTTCTGCCGGCGGCCACGATGCCCGCCGCCACGGCGGACGGCGTGCGACCGATGGCGATGCAAATGCGCACCGGGATGCAGCGCAGCGACTCCGCGCAGTTCGCGGCCAACACGCGAATGGCCCTCGCGCAAATGCTGCGCGACACCTCGCGGATGGCCGAGGTGTGGGCGATGGGCAAGCGCAGTGACCGTCGACTGTCGGGGCAGGCGTACTACGAGCTGATGACGACGGACCTGCGGCCCGCGATGTCCCGTGTGCAGGTCCCTGTGCTCAACCTGCACGCGTGGGTGGCGTACAAGCCGTACGGGCAGACGCGGGAGAACGTCGAACGGATGCTGGCGGACCAATACGCCGGGCTGCCAAAGAAGACGATCGCCATTCACGACGCGGCGTATCACTTCATTCAACTTGATGAGCCCGCGTGGTTTCACGAGCAACTGCAGCGCTTCCTGGCGGACGCACTCCGCTGACGGTCCGCTAGGACCACCCGCCGCGTGATAGCGCGCGGCGGGTGGACGCGGCTAGGGTGTGCGTATGATGCCTCTCCACTCTCTCCGCCGAGTCGTGCTCACGCTCTCGTCGAGCGTGACCTGCATCACCGGATGTGAATCCGCTGAAGCGAACGCACCGCCGACGTCCCCGCCGGCCACCGACACGCCGGTGTTGTCGCGGACGACGGTGCTCAGCGGCCGGTCCAATCCCTGGGACATCGCCTTCGCCTCGAATGGTGCGATGTTCTTCACCGAGCGCTGCGCCGGACTGTCGGTGCGCCAGCCCAGCGGGACGGTGGTGCGCTTGTTCGGCACGACGGGATCGTCGCTGGTGGCGCCGGACTTCTTCTGTCTGGGCCAAACGGGAATGCACGGCGTGGCGCTGGATCCCGCGTTCGCGACGAATCGACGCATTTACGTGTTCTTCTCGTCGAACCTGTCGACGAACCCGCGAACCAACCGCGTGGCGCGGCTGGAGCTCAATGCGGACTTCACCGTGGCGAGCAATCGCGTGGACATCGTCACCGACATTGCGTTCAAGGATGTGTCGACGGCGAACGGCGGCGCCGGGGCACACAGCGGTGGCCGCATTCGCTTTGGGCCTGATGGATTCCTGTACATCACCACTGGTGACAACCACGACGGGCCGTTGCCGCAGCACCCCACACGGCTCGGCGGCAAGGTGCTGCGCGTGACGACCGACGGCGCGGCGGCCCCGGGCAACAACGCGCCGGCTGGCTTCGACGCGCGCATCTTCGCCTACGGATTCCGCAACGTGCAGGGTATTGCCTTCCAACCGGGCACGGGCCGGGTGTATGTGTCGGAGCACGGCCCGAACCACAGCGATGAAGTCACACGCATCGAGGCGGGGAGCAACGGCGGCTGGGATCCGCAGAATCGGCCCGCGCTGACGTGCCCCGACGGATACTGCGGCTATGCCGGGTCGACGACCACGATGCCGATGACGGATCTGGCGCGCTTTCCGCAGGCGCGACCGCCCGCGTGGAACAACAACTCTTCCTCGCAGGGGATGGGCCCGGCGGCCTTTCTGTCGGGCAGCCAGTGGCGGGCGTGGGATGGCCGCTTGGCCGTCGGCATTATGGGCGGACAGCGGCTCGTGATCCTGACGCTGAACACCGACGGCAACGCCACCGCCAACGAGAACGCGGCGTTGCCGTCGGTGCGCTACCGCGCGCTCACGCAGGGGCCGGACGGCGCGCTGTACATCGCGACCGACGCGGGCGAGATCTGGCGCGTGGCGCCATCGCCGGGGAGCTGAGCCGCACGGCGAGACGGGTCGGGAAGTGGCGGTGCGCGCGATAGCTTGGACGGATGCGCACCGCTCGCCCCTTCGTGCTGGCCGCCGCGATCCTGCCTGCGGCCGTCTCTGCCCAGTCGCTGACCCTCGACCACGTCGCCACCCCGAGTCGCGTCACCGGCAGCCTGCCCAGTGCGCCGCAGTGGTCGCCCGACAGCAAATGGTTCGCCTTCACCTGGGATAGCGCCGGGCGCGGTGTGCGTCGAGTGTGGATTGCCAATCGCGACGGGAGTGGACGTCGCGCGATCGGTAGCGACGCGGCAAGTGCGCGCGAATTGCTCGTTGACCGCTCGGCGCAGGCAGTGCTTGCCCTGCGGGGGAGCGCACTCGTGCGCATTGCGGTGCGCGATGGCGCGGAGCAGCGTCTCGCGGAAGTCGGCGACGCGGAGTCGCTGGTGCTTTCACCGGATGGCACGACGATCGCGTTCTTGCGCGATGGCGACCTGTACACGGTGCCGAGTACGGGTGGCAGTGCGCGGCGCCTGACGACGCTCGCGATCGCGGGACCATCGACCGCCGGCTTGGGGACGTATGCGCGCCGCGACCGCGAGATTGGCGCGGCGACGTGGGCTACCGGCGCGCCGTCGGTGGCGTGGCATCCCGATAGCCGCACCTTGGCCGTGCAGATCGTGGACCGCACGTCGGTGCGCAAAGTGCCATTCCCGTACTACCTCGGCGCCGAGACGCAGCCGAACGAGTTGCGTCGTTCGTATCCCGGGGACGTGAATGAGGTACGGCGCGTGGCGTTGGTGGACGTCGCGTCTGGTGCGATGACGGACGTGCCGCTCCCCGAACCGACAGAGCGTGCCATCGTGCAACTCGCGTGGTCGTCGCGCGGGGTGCTGCTGATCGATCGCGAGACCGATGACGCGATCGAGCGCACCGTGCATCTGGTGACCCGTGAGCAACCGACGGCACCGCGGCTGGTATGGCGGGACCGCCGAGAGAGCCGGATCTACAACGCGATTGCGTCGACGTGGAACGCCGATGGCTCAGCGCTGTTGCTGACCGGCGACCTGGACGATCGGTATCGCGTGTACTCGCTGGTGCCCGGCGATTCCGTACCTCGTCCGCTGACGCCAGCCACGAGCGACGTGGACGGCGCTGCGGTGGCTGCGGGGAGCGACGTGTTCTATGTGTCGTCGGCGCCGCGCCCGAGTGAACGGCACGTGTGGCGCGTGAGTGGACGCGGCGCGCCGGTACAGGTGACGTCGCGCGCTGGTGTGCATCGCCCGTTCGTGTCGCCCGATGGCCGCACGGTGGCAACGCTGGTGAGCGATGACGTCACGCCGCCTGGGCTCTACGTGGTGCCCGCGACCGGTGGTGCCGAGGTCGCCGTGGTGGCTGGACCGTTGTTGGAAGGGTTCGGACTCGTGCGGCCAGAGTACGTGCGCTTCGTCGGCGCCGACGCGGGCGACACACTGCACGCGAAGGTGTGGCTACCCGCCGCCGCGCGAGGCGGCGCCCGCGTGCCGGTGGTGTTCGGCCCGGTGTACTCCAACACAGTGCGCAATCGCTGGGGCGGGACCTACGGGTTGCTGCAGCAGCATCTGGTGCAGCGCGGGTACGCGGTCATTCAGGTGGATGTGCGTGGCTCCACAGGGTACGGTCGCGCGTTCCGCGAGAAGTTCCTGGTGGAGTGGGGCCGGCGGGATCTCGATGACCTCGCAGCGACCAAGCGGTGGCTGGGCAGCACCGCCTGGGCGGACACGGCGCGAATGGGCATTTTCGGATCGTCGTACGGTGGGCTCATTACGGTGTACGCCCTGTTCACGCGTCCGGGAATGTTTGTCGCGGGCGTTGCAGGCGCAGCGGCGGTGGAGCCGCGCTTCTTCGGCAGTGACGACGTGGCGATTACACGCAAGCCGTCGACGCATCCCGAGGCGTTTGCGCGCGGCGCCATTCACGCCGCAGGCGGGCTACAGGATCACCTGATGCTGATTCACGGATTGATGGACGATGTGGTTCCCTTCAAGACCACCGCGATGCTTGCCGAAGAGTTGATGCGACGCGGCAAGGACTTTGATCTCGTCATTGCGCCAGGCGCGACACACGGCTGGACGGCTCGTCCAGCGCACGCGCGCTACCTGCTCGGCAAACTCGTGCAACACTTCGACCGTCATCTCCC
>JANRJP010000025.1:0-3528 GCA_033763905.1 Gemmatimonadaceae bacterium | reverse complement strand
CTGGTCGCGCAGGGCCTGCGCGAACGCGTAGAACTGCGCGTGGACGGCGGCTTGCGCACCGGGCGCGATGTGATCGTCGCTGCCCTGCTTGGCGCCGAGGCCTACGGCTTTGGTACGGCGGCACTGGTCGCCGTGGGCTGTCTGATGGCGCGGCAGTGTCATCTGAACACCTGCCCCACCGGCGTGGCGACGCAGGACGAAGCACTGCGCAAGAAGTTCACCGGCACGCCCGAACAAGCGGCGGCGTACTTCACGTACGTCGCCAACGATGTGCGACGATTGCTGTCCACGATGGGTGCACGGCGTCTGGATGACCTGGTGGGTCGTGCGGATTTGCTCGTGCCCGCCGCGACCGCGCAGGCGGGTCGCGCGTCGCGACTCGATTTGACGATGCTGCGCACGCCGGCGTCGTCGCCGCCGCAGCGTTGGCGTCGTGTGCCGAACGCGCGGCACGGCATCAAGCATCTCGATGCGCGCTTGCTCGACGATGCACGGACAGCCATTGCCGAGGGGACGGCATTCACGGGGACGTACGAGATTCGCAATCATCACTTGAGCGTTGGTGCGCGCGTGGCGGGGGCGATCGCCGAGCGTCACGGGAACACCGGCTTGGCGCCCGACACCTTGGATGTGCGCTTTGCCGGGACGGCGGGGCAGAGCTTTGGCGCCTTTGCCGTGCAGGGAATGACGCTGCGACTCGAAGGCCAGGCGAACGACTACGTGGGGAAGGGGCTGTCGGGCGGTACGCTGGTGTTGACGCCGTTCCCGAACGCGCGCTACCGCGAGCAGGGGCACCGGATGATGCTTCTGGGCAACACCGCGCTGTATGGCGCAACCGGCGGGCGACTTTTCGCGGCGGGCCAGGCGGGTGATCGATTTGCGGTGCGCAACTCCGGCGCGGTGGCCGTGGTGGAAGGCACGGGCAACCACTGCTGCGAGTATATGACCGGCGGCATCGTCGTGGTGCTTGGACGGTCGGGCCGCAACTTCGGCGCCGGGATGTCGAACGGTGTGGCCTACGTGCTGGACGAAGACAGCACCTTCCCCGGGCGCGTGAATCACGATCTCGTGTTTCTGGCACCGCTGGACGAAGACGATGTTGTGGCGGTGCACACGCTGGTAGAGGAACACCGTGCGCGGACCGACAGCGCACGTGCAGCCGACGTGCTGACGCGGTGGGACGCGTGGCTCCCGAGGTGGCGCAAAGTGGTGCCGCGCGGGCGCTAGCGGGTTGCACTCGGCGGCGGCGGGGTGGATCGCGTCAAGTTCCGGTGCGGCCTACCGAAACTTCTAGGGTCACCTTTCAGTGCCCCGGGTTATGACCGCGACCGACGCTGCTCGCGAGTTCTACGATGACGAAGGTCCAAGCGACGCTGTGCTGGCACTAGTCGCCAAGCATTCGCACGCGGGTGTCGTCATCACCGACGAAGACGAGCGCGTCGTGTTCGTGAATGAAGCGTTTGTGCGCATTTCAGGCTATACGTTTGCCGAGATGGTGGGCAAGCGACCAGGGCCGATGCTGCAGGGGCCGGCGACGGATCCCACCGCGCGCCACGCTCTCCGCACGGCGATTCGCCAGCGTGTGCCGGTGACGACCGACATCGTCAACTATCACAAGGATGGAACGCCCTACTGGGTCGAGATCAGTCTCGTGCCGGTACCCGGCGCTTCGCCGGGAGCGGGTCGCATCATTGCGATCGAACAGGATGTCAGCGCGCGCCGAGAATCGGCCGCAAGGCTGGCGTCGCGAGAGTCGGAACTGCGGTCGGTATTCGAAAGCATTACTGATCACGCGGTTTTCCTGCTTGACCTGCGAGGCATCGTGCAGCGCGTGAACGCTGCAGCGACGGTGCTCACCGGCTGGCCGACGACGGCCTTGAAGGGGCGTCCTGTATGGGAGCTCAAGTCGGGCCGAGGCATGCGGGTTCGGTTCCAGCAACAACTGCGAGCGGCGGCGATCGCGAAGCGCGTCGGCACGAGCCGATTGATCCGTCGGAACGGCGAGTACTATTGGGCGAAGTGGTCACTGACACCGTTACGTGCCGAAGACGGTGGCATCGACGGATTCGTGCTCATCGCGCACGATGTGACGTCGGAGCGTCGTGCGGCGCGTGCTCGCGAGTCGGCCCGCTCGCACGCTGAGGAGATCGCGAGGAGCAAGTCGACGTTCCTCGCGAATATGAGCCACGAGATTCGCACGCCCTTGAACGGCGTGCTAGGTCTGGCGCGCCTGCTCCTCGATGAGCCACTGAGCGACAACCAGCGCCGTCTCGCCTCCACGCTCCTGGGATCCGGTGAAGCCCTGCTGACGGTCGTGAACGACGTGCTCGACTTCTCGAAGCTCGAGGCGGGCAAGATGACGTTGGCCCCGGTGCCGACGGCGCTCGCCGAGGTCGTGCGCGGTGTGGTCAGCATTCTGGACGTTGGCGCGCGCAACAAGGGGCTGCGTCTCGGGGCCACGATTGCAGACAACGTGCCGCCGTACGTGCTCGTGGATGCTGGTCGGCTTCGGCAGGTGCTGCTCAATCTTGCGGGCAACGCCGTGAAGTTCACCGATTCGGGCCGCGTCACGATCGACGTGACCGCCGAGCGGTGCACCGAGACCGACGTGAGTTTGGCTCTGGCGGTCGCGGATACCGGCATCGGCATTGCGGCAGATGATCTGGACCGACTGTTCCGCACGTTCGAGCAGGTCGATGCGTCGACCGCACGACGGGCGACCGGCACGGGACTCGGTTTGGCGATCTCGAAGTCGATCGCTGATCTGATGCACGGGCGAATCGACGTCCAGAGCACGGTGGGGGAAGGCTCGTGCTTCACCTTGCGGATGACCGTACCGCTCGCTGCGCCGATCGAGTCGGCCCCCGAGCGGGAACACAAGCCGCGGCGCTTTGCGGGGCGCCGGATTCTGGTCGCCGAGGACAATCCGGTGAATCAGATGGTGGCCAAGTTGATGCTGGAGCGGTTCGGCTGCGTCGTTCGCATCGCCGCAGACGGCGACGACGCGTTGACCTACTTGAGCACCGAGACGTGGGATTTGGTGCTGATGGACGGGTCGATGCCGAGCCTGGACGGCTACGAGGTCACGCGTCGCTTGCGGGAGCGCGAGGCAATGACCGGCACCCGCACGCCGGTGGTCGCGTGTTCGGCCAGTGCCTTCCCCGAAGACCGTCGGCGTGCGCTGGATGCCGGAATGGATGACACGCTGCCGAAGCCGATCGCGCCCGAGAGCCTGATTCGCATTCTCGAGACCTGGCTGCCGGAGAGCGAGTCGGTCGAAGCGGTGTCGGATGTTGTGGTGCCATCGCGGATGCCGCGTCTCGTCCGCGCGGCATTGCTCGACCCGGTGCGGTTGGAGTCGTTGCGACTGCTCGACGAGTCGGGTCGTGCGATCGCGAAGATCACCGACGCCTTCGTGAACAGCGTGCCACAGCGACTGCAGACGCTGCGTGACGCGCTGAGCCGCGGTGATCGCGCAACCGTCGAGCGCACCGCGCACGGCCTGCGGGGGTCGGCCGCGCAGCTTGG
>JANRJP010000128.1:0-19066 GCA_033763905.1 Gemmatimonadaceae bacterium | reverse complement strand
GACGGCAGGAACACCGTGCCCGGCAGCGCATCGCCACCGAGGCTCGGCGCCGCCCGGAGTCCGTTCGCGCCCGGGGTGAGGCCGAGCGTCCAGCAGGCGCGGAGTACGCCAGCGCTGTTGGTCGTGCCGTTCGCCGATCCCGCCAACGCGCTGCAGGAGGCCGACGCACCCTCAAGCCCGACCGTGCCACCGCCGCTCAGCACATTGAACTGCACCGGGACGCCGACGAAGGGCGTGCCGTTGGGCGTGGTGATGGTCACCTGCGGACGGCAAGCTTCGCGGAGCGGCGAGCCGATCGCGCCGGTCATCGTTTCGCAGGTGCTGCTGTTCGCCACGGCCGAGCGGAGGAACTCGGAGGCCGAGCCACCGACACCGCCGCCGAAGCTGAGCGCCGGATCGATCGGTGCGAAGGGGCTGAACTCGCTCGCCGACCCACCGACGCCACCGCCAAGGAAGGCGACGCTGGTCTTGGCCTGCAACGTCTTCGGGAGGATCAGCTTGCCAACCGATGCGACCATCCGGCCGACGAGACTGGTCGGCACCGAGGCCGTGGGGATCGAGCAGTCGAGCCCAACCGGCGTCGGGTCGGCGGGCGGCAGAATCTCGAAGCCGAAGCTGGCCTGATGACCCAGGCGCAGGCGGTTGAGCACGACCGTGTCGGTCAGCGCCGCGCTCGGGCAGACCGCAACGACCGCCGTGCCGACCAGCGGCGACGACAGCGTGATGTTCGCACCACCCGGGTACTGGTCGTACTTCGTATTGAGCCGGATGGTATCAGCGTAGTCGATCGTCAGAATCGACGGCTCGCCGACCGGGTTGGGCGGAAGCAGGACGCCAGCCTGCCGGTCCCCACGAAGGACGACCTGCGCGGTGTCGCTCGGGAGGATAAAGAACGAGTCGGTGTTCTGCGGGATCCGGGGCGGCAGGCCGACCCAGCACAGCAACCCGTTGATCAGGCGAGCCATCGTTTCCGCCGGCAGGGCCTCGGAGCGGCGCTTGTAGATGAATTCGGCCAAGCCCCAGACCAGGATCCGGGCGGCCCTGATGTTTCGACGCCTCACTTGTGATGCAGCGTCGAACATCCCAAGCCCGACGCGCCCGTTCGCCGCTCGGCCGCGGAGAGCCTGCGCAACCAGCGCGCGGAGCTCAGCTTCGGAGATGACGGGGCACTGCGCAACGGCCGTCGCATCGTACGTCTCGACGACCGGCGCTTCCTGTGCAGCAGGGAGATCGATCCGCGCATCAGGCGCGGTACTGTCGGTGCAGGCACCGAGAGCGAAAAGAGCGGCAACGGCCGCCAAGGACAACCGACGCATGCGCGGGACCCTCAAGCTGCGAGTGCGGAACGGGCGAATTGCCCGATACCGTTACGCCTGTGGCCGCAAATGTCACGCCACGTTTCCGAAAAGGAAAGAGACCGTCGCCTACCCGCCACACTCGTTACGTGCCGACCGGGTGAGGTGTCTGACAATTAGTCAGTCTTTGGCTTCAGGCGCTCGTACTCTGGCGTACCGAACAAAGGCCGATACCACCAGGACGGCTCGACGAAAAAGACCGCCCGACGTTGCTCATTCGCTTGGAGATACGTCGACAAGGCGCTGACAGCGGCCGCTTTGTCCCCCAACAGGACGTACACGAAGGCGGCGTTCTGCCACAGGTCGCGCGTCTTGTCGATGTCCGGGTTCAAGGAGCGCTCGAGCACGTGCCTCGCGCTGTCTGCCTTGCCCGTCATCGCCAGCACGGCCGCCACATAGGTGTTGCTGCTGAGCCGCTCGAAGGGCTGCAGGGCCTTGGGTGCCAGTAGCACCACCGAGTCCGCCAGGCGCCACGCGCGGGTTACGTCGGGCTGACGGGCCTTTGACGTCAAGAGCCGCAACTCGCACCGCGGCGCAATCAGGCTGCTCGGGAACCGCCGACGCATCTCGCCGCACCAGCGGTCGGCATCCACCCACTGCTCAAGGTCGTACGTGACCGTGAACAGCCGCGAGAGCGTGACTTCCGCGCGCTCATTGTACGCGTCCGCTTCATAGGCCGCGGTGGCAGCGCGGGCGACATCGGGGAGCCGCTTATCCGGCGTATTGAAGTACAGGTGGGCCAGCGAGGCCCAGGCTCCGGACTGCTTGGGCTCGATCTGGGTGGCCCGTTCGAAGTCGGCGCGGGCCGACTTGAGCTGCTGGTCGCGCTCGGCGGCGTCTGAGCTGGTCTTTCGCAGCCACGCCCAGTACACGAGGTTGCCGCGGACTTCATAGGCGTCGGCGTTGAGCGAGTCGAGCGCGAGCGCGCGATTCACCCGTTCCACGCCTTCGGCCACAAGCGGACGCATGGCGAGCGCTTCGAGCCCCGGGACGCGGGAGCGGCCGTAGGACACCAGCGCGCGTCCAACCAGCGGCGCAGGCCAGTCGCGGTCCGCCGCTTCGGCGCCAGCCAGCAGGCTGTCGGCCATCGCAAACGCCGCTGACGCGGCATCCGTGTCGCCTGCCCGAGCCGCGGCGTCGGCGACGCGGCGCCGCTGATCACCCTGCTGGTACAGCCCCCACGCGCGGTCGCTGCGCGTGGTGAGGCGCTGGCGCCGCACCGTGATCTCGCGGCCGACGACCGAGCGAATGCTCGTGGCCACCGCCTGCGCCACGCTGTCGCGGATCTGTACGAGGGCCAGCGCCGGCAGGGTCAAGGACGTCGAGCCGACCTCCTCGCCGGTGGCGTCCTCAAGCCGGATGCGGATGTCGAGCTGGTCGCCGTTCGGCGCGATGCTGCCGCGCACCAGCGTGCCGGCCTTGAGCGCCCGTGAGATGGAATCGGACGACACCGTGGTGGCGCGGTAGGGCGCCACACCGCCCGGCGACACCACGCCGAGTCCCTGCACGCCGTTGAGCGCCCGAATCACGCTCTCGGTCAAGCCGTCGGCGACGTACGCCAAGGCCCCGTTGGGGCTCTTGTCGTCGAAGTAGAGGACCGCGATCTGATCCGGCGGAGGCCCGCTGGGGGCAGCCGGGCCCGAGGACTTCGTGAACCACCACACGCCGCCCGCAAGAGTGGCGACACCTGCCAGCGCCGAGGCGAGCACCGCGGGCCGCTTCCACAGCGGAGTCGCCGTTCGCGCGGGAGCCGCCGCCGTGAAGCCGCGGCCCAAGGTGGCGCGTCGCACGGCGGGCGAGCGCAACGCCGAGGTCGACGATGTCGTGCCGTCGACTGGAATTGCGAGCAGGGCCGCAAAGTCGGACGCCGTCTTGGGGCGATCAACCGGCGTCTTGGCCATCGCGGCGAAGATGGCTTCCTCGACTTCGACCGGCACGGTGGCGCGAATCACGCGGACGCTCGGCACCGCTTCCATCGCGTGCCGAGCCATGATCGCGTGCATCGACTTGCCGGTGAACGGCGGCTCGCCCGCGAGCATTTCGTACAGCACGCACCCGAGCGAGTAGATGTCCGCGGCCGGCGTCAGCGTATCCGCCATCGACTGCTCGGGGCTCATATACACCGGCGTGCCGAGGGCGATGCCGGTCTGGGTGAGCCGAGCCGGTCCGCCTTCGCTCAGGGCCCGGGCAATGCCGAAGTCGGCCACCAAGGCGTGACCGTTACTCAGCAGAATGTTCTCGGGCTTGATGTCGCGGTGGATGATGCCCTGCGCGTGCGCGTGCCCCAGCGCATCACAGACCTCGAGCGTGATCTGGATGGCCTCTTCGATGCTGAGCTGACCTTCGCGGTCGAGCTTGTCGCGCAGCGACTCGCCCTCGACGAACGGCATCACGTAGTACAGCAGCGCGCCGGCTTGCCCGGAGTCGAAGAGCCCGAGGATGTGGGGGTGCTGCAGACGGCCCGCGACCGAGATCTCGCGGAGGAAGCGATCAGCCCCCATCGACGCCGAGAGCTCGGGGTGCAGCACCTTGATCGCGACCTTGCGGCCGATCTTGACGTCTTCGGCCAAAAAGACGGTGGCCATGCCACCACGCCCAAGTTCGCGGACGACGGAGTAGCGGTCGCCGAGCGAGGCCTGCAGGGTGGCAGCGAGGTCTTCCACGGAGGACAAAGTTACGGTGCTGCACGTCGCGCGCAAAGCGACGCGGGCGCGATTTGCCCAGCGGCGGCTCCGCGCGTACCCTCCGGCGAGTCGTCCGCACACCCTCTGCCGCATCCCGACATGAAATTCGTCACCGTCGCCCTTGCCCTCGTCGCCGCGCTGTCGCCCGCGACCGTCCGGAGCCAGGGGGCCGATTCGGCCGCCGTCGCCGGTACCCTGCAGCGCTTCTTCGACGCGTTGCGCACGAAGAACGCCTCCGCCGTGCAGGCCGAGCTCCACGAGGCGGCCCGGTTCACGTTGCTCAGGCCGGCACCAGGAGGCGCCGGCGATAGTGTCCAGGTCGTGCAGCTGAGTGGGGCCGCGTTTGTGCAGGCGACGACTGGCGGGACGGGCCCGGGCCTCGACGAGCCGATTCGCAACCTCAAGATCCAGATCGACCTCTCCCTCGCGACCGTGTGGGCGGAGTATCAGGTGCGCCGAAACGGGGCAGTGACCCACTGTGGCTACGACGCGTTCCATCTGGTGAAGACGCCGGCAGGCTGGAAAATCCTGACGGTGGCGGACTCCTTTCGCCGTCAGGGGTGCGGCGGTCCGTGGTGAACCGCCTTGGCGCGGCCGTCGTCGCCGCGACGTTGCTGTGGCACGCGCCGGTCGCGGCGCAGGGACCAACCGTCGTCAGCGCGGCCGATTCGGCGCTGATCGGGCGGCTGTTGCTCGCTGAGGATCGTCGTGCGGCAAACGACCCGGCGTTGGACGAGGCGGCCCGTCATCCGTCGCCGCTGATTCGTGGCTTGGCTGACCGTGCGCGCGGGCGCATTGCGGACGCGCAGTTCCCCGCGCGCGCCTCGCTCCCGCCCTTGCCGGCGCCCCCGCAGTACGCCGAGCCGGCGTGGCGCGTGCGGTATCGCGCGTTGTCGTCGCGCAGTAGCTGCGCCGACCTGCGCGAGGCGATGTCCGACGCCAGCACGCCAGTGCGACTGCGCGCGATGACGCTGGTGTCGGCCAGTTGTGCGGCGGACAGCACCTTGGCGCAGCAACTCGCTCAGGCGGTGGACCTGCCGGCCCGCATCGCGGCGGGCCGTTCGCTGTCAATGGCGTGGCACGACGCGGCGTACGCGCTGGTGGCGCTCGCGCGAGTGCAGCCGGCAGCGGCCGAGGCGCGTTTGCCCGCTGCGGTCCGGCATCGGACGTGGCAGCGACGCTATCACGCCGTGAAGGCGGCGGCGGTGCTGCGCGATACCGCTCGACTGCGCCGACTAGCGCGCGATGCCAACGACAACGTCGCCGAAGTCGCGATCGAGGCGCTGTCCGCGCTGACGGGCCACACCGATGACGCGCTGTACGTGCTCGGCTTGACGCGGGGCGGCGCGCAAGTGATTCGCGCGGCCGCGAACGCCTTGGTTGGTACGCCCGACGCGACGGCGCGCGCCGCAGCCTCGGCGACACATCAGCGACTCGTGGAGCGCGCCAACGCGTCGGAAGTCGACGCCCGCGTGGCACTCCTCAAAGCCGCCGGACGGCCGGTCACCGACGACGTCCCGCCGGCCCCGGTGTCGGTGTTGCCACCGGATGCCGTGGCGCTGGCCCTCGGTGCCGAGATCCGGCTTCGGGTCGTGCGCTCGGCGGCCACCGGCGGCGGGAGCTTTGTCGTACGTCTGCGTGGCGACAATGCGCCGATGATGGCGGCGCGGGTGCTCGAGCGGGTCCGTGCGGGTGGATATGATGGCACCACCTGGCACCGCGTCGAGCACGACTTCGTGATTCAGGGCGGCAGTCCCGGCGCCAACGAGTATGTCGGCAGCGCCACGTTTCTCCGCGACGAGCTGGGCGTGGTGCCGCATCTGCGTGGCACCGTCGGGATGAGCACGCGCGGGCACGACACCGGCGATTTCCAGTGGTTCGTGAATCTGCGCGACAATCGGCGATTGGATCGCGACTATTCGATCTTCGCCGAAGTGATCGAGGGAATCGACGTGGTGGATGATATTCTGGAAGGGGATGTGATCCAGACGATTCGCGTATTGCCTGCTGGAGGGTAACGACCGTGGAGACCATTGCTCAGTACTTCGCGCAGATCCCGTCGTCGCACCGTGCCGGCATTCTCGCCGGCGGGATCGCTCTGTTCTGGCTGTGGGAGAGCGCCGAGCCGCTGGTGCGGTTCCGCTACGCCAAGTGGTCGCACGCGCTGGTGAACTTTTTCTTCACCGGGACGACGATCGTCGTGAACTTCGCGCTGGCGTTCATTCTGCTGTTCGCCGCAGACTGGGTCGCGGCGCACCGTGTCGGCGCGCTGTTCCTGCTGCCCCCGCTGCCGCTGTGGGGGCAGGCGGTGATCGCTTTGCTGCTGCTCGATCTCGTGGGCGCGTGGCTGCCGCATTTCGTCGAGCACAAGACGCCGCTGCTCTGGCGGCTGCATCTGATCCATCACTCCGACCAGCAGGTCGATACCACCACCGCGAACCGGCATCACCCGGGCGAGAGCGTCGTCCGCTTCGTGTTCACAACGCTGGCGGTCTTCGTGTCGGGCGCGCCGATGTGGCTGGTCTTCCTGTACCAGTCGGTGAGCGTGGTCCTGAGTCAGTTCAATCACGCGAACATCGCACTGCCGCCGGCGCTCGATCGTGCGCTGAGCTGGGTGATCGTCTCGCCCGATATGCACAAGGTGCATCACCACTACGTGATGCCGTGGACGGATTCCAACTACGGCAATGTGTTCTCGGTGTGGGACCGGCTGTTCGGCACCTTCTCCCGTCTCGAGCGGACCGCGCTCGTGTATGGCGTCGACACCCATATGGCGCCGGCCCAGCACGCGACGATCGGCGCGCTACTGACGATGCCGTTTCGTCGCATCGTCAAGCCGCCGGCGCCCGTCGGTGGTGCACCGACGGGCGACTGACGCTCAGAACTGCATCATCCGCGTGACCTTGAGCGCCACGCTGCGCTCGGTGCGGAGTCCGGTCTCGATGTTCTGCCGTTCGGTGTAGACGACGAAGACATCGGACAGCGGCGCCCAGCGCCAGTTGATGCGGGCGTTTGTCGAGAACGCGCGGGTCTGCGTGTTGTACTGCACGAACGCGCCGCCGAAGAGTCGGGTGCTCCACGCGTATCGGACGCGGAGGCCGGCCAGATTGGCGACGAAGTCGCCGGCGGTCGGTGAGGTGATGGCGTTCGTCTGCGCACTGGCTTCCAGCGCGAGGTCCGGGCGGACCCGCCAGGTCAGACTGCCGTTCGCGGTCCGTCGACGACCGTCGTAGAAGCCGCCGGATCCGACGCCCAGCGTGCCGAATACCGGCTTGAGTTGCGGGCTGCTGTAGAGCAACGACACGTCCTGCCAGCGATACGCGCCGATCGGAAACACGCGATTCGGCACCACCGCGAAGGGCAGTTCGAGGCGATCAAACCAGTCGTTCGCCGTCAGCGAGATCACGCCATCGGGGCGGAACTGGAGTTCGAGCCCGCCGGTAATCGTGCGCGTATCGAGACCGCCCTGCAGATCCGCGTAGTAGTCGACGTCGAGATGCGTGGCGACTTCCTGAATACCGGGCAGCGCGGGCCGCATGTGCGCACCGATCGTCGCGTAGCTCTGCGTCATCCCGCGGCGTCGCACGAATCCAATGCCGGGATTGAACTGGTCACTGACGCGCTTGACCATCGCGGACGTATTCCAGAACCGATTGCGAAAGGCCGCCGAGACGCGCGCGGCGTAGCCGTCGCTCAGCGTGTCCGAGCCGCGCGAAAGGGCGGCATAGGAGTTCACGATCAGTTCTCCGAACCGGAGGTTGGCGTCGGCGCCCACGGTGCGATTCCAGAGATCGCTGCCGTCGGTCGACTGCCGGTTGGCGATCAGCAGCCCGATGTCGCTCTGTCCGAAGAGATTCGCCTTCACGCGCGCGACCCCGAAGTTCTCGGCCGGCCCGGTGACCGTGCCTTGCGTCTGCATATTGATCAGACCCAACTCGAAGAGCCCGGCGCGTCCGCTCAAGCGGCCACCGGCCACGATGGGGATCGGTCGCCCCGACGGATTGAGCCCGATCTGGCGCGAGTTGAACAGCAGGAAATCGCGGGGCGTCGCGCCCTGACGGTAGTTGCGTTCCTCCGCATCGCCGAACGCGAAGGACCCTGCATTCTCGATGAAGAACTCCCGTCGTTCGGGAAAGAACAGCGAGAAGCGCGTGAGGTTGACCGGCTCCTGATCGACTTCGACCTGCGAGAAGTCGGTGTTGTAGGTGAGGTCGGCGGTGAGCGAGGGGGTGACCCCCCACTTGAGGTCGACGCCGAAGTCGCCCGAGTTGCCGCGCTGCGGCGCAGGGACCTCGGCCCCGAATGACTGACCGCCAAGGGCAAAGGGCTTGATCTGCAGGTTGCGTCCCGAGCGCAGGCCTTCCAGGCCTGCGAGTTCGCCGGCCCGGGACATCCGGTGCAGGCGATACTGCCGGTCGAGTGGGGCCCAGTAGCTGCTTTCGTTGACGCGCCGCACGCGGCGGATGAGGTTGAGCCCCCACGACTGCGGCGACTTGCTGGCGTCGAATCGCAGGGTCTTGAGCGGAATCGCGAGCTCCACCGTCCAGCCGCTGTCTGGGATGATGCGCGTCTTAGTGAAGATCACCCCTTCCCAGGCATCGACGACCGTGCGCGAGTCGTTGAACACCTGCTCGTCGCGCACGGCACCGCCGGGATTGACCGCGAAGAGGAACGCGTTGCGGCGATCGTGAAACGTGTCGAGGGCGAGCGCAAAAATGTCGCTCTGACCGGTGTTGAAGTCGCGCTCGAGCCCGGCGATGATCGTCTTCTGCGGCTCGGGATCGAAGTTCATCGCGCCGATGTAGAGCGTGGTCGCGTCGTAGAGAATGCGCACCTCGGTGCGGTACAGCGCCGGCATCCCGGTCTGCGGCAGCTGCTGCACGAAGTCGCTCAGGATCGGCGCCAAGGCCCAATCGGACTCGTCCAGACGACCATCGACGACGATCTTGCCCGTCGCTCGGGTGGCCCGGGCGACCGGTCGCGGGGCGTACTCCGGGTTGATGTAGCCGGCGCTGCGCAGGCTGCCGGTGGGGTCGCCGGCTTCCTGCGCGCCGACCGGCAGTGCGCCCAAGGCCATCGCGGCGACGCAGACCGGCCAGCGCCGGAAGAACCCGAAGAGACGACTCGACATCGAAGGACAAAACGTATGGCGTCGTCGGAACGTTCGCGCCAGACCCGGGCGCCTTGGGCCGGCGCGTGTCATCGCCCACATTCCACGAGATGAATCCCGAGTTCACTCCGGTTCTGACCGGCGTCGCCTTTGCGGCGTTGATCGTGGCGCTGACCGCCTTCGGGCGGAAGCTCCCGGTGCCGCCCCCCGTGCTGCAGGTGCTTGCCGGGATCGGCATCGGCCTGATTCCCGGCGTGCGCGTCCCGGAGCTCGAGCCGGAGCTGGTGTTCTTCTTCTTTCTGCCGCCCATCCTGTGGGCCGCGGCGTACTTCACGTCGCTGCGCGAGTTTCGCGCGAATCAGCGGCCGATCGGCCTGCTGGCGATCGGACTCGTGCTGGCCACGAGCGCCGGCATCGCCGTGGTCGCGCGTGCGTTGTTCCCCGAGATGCCCTGGGCGGTGGCGGTCGCGCTCGGCGCGATCGTGTCGCCGCCGGACGCGGTAGCCGCGAGTGCCATCGTCTCGCGGCTCCCGGTGCCGCGCCGCGTGGTGGTGATTCTGGAAGGCGAAAGCCTCGTCAACGATGCGTCGGCCCTGGTGCTCTATCGGACGGCCGTTGCCGCCGCCGTGACGGGATTCTTTTCGGTCGGCGAGTCGGTCGTGCGGTTTTTCATCGACGCCGGGATTGGCGCACTGATCGGCATCGCGATCGGCTGGTGCATCATCGTGGCGGCGCGGCGCACCAAGGATCCGCTGGCCGAGACGCTGCTCACGTTGGCCGGACCCTACCTCGCGTGGGTGACGGCCGAATCGCTGCACGTCTCGGCGGTGCTGGCCTGCGTCGCGGGGGGACTGTACCTGCGGCAGTACATCTCGACGGCCGTCTCACCCGTCTCGCGCGTGCAGGCCTTGGCGGTATGGGAGCTGTTCGTCTTCGTGCTCAACGCGCTGATCTTCGTGCTGCTCGGCCTGCAGGTCACCGGTGTCGCGCGGGACGTCATTGCCGGGGGATCGGGGCAGGTGGTGATCGCCGGATTGATCATCGGGGTCGTGGCGATCGCGATCCGACTGGTGTGGGTGCCGTTGGCGACGTATCTGCCGCGCTGGCTCGATGCCGACATCCGTCGCAAGGATCCGTTGCCCTCCAAGCGGGCGATGTTCCTCGTGGCGTGGACCAGTATGCGCGGCATCGTGTCGTTGGCCGCGGCACTCGCGCTGCCACGCACGCTGGCGGACGGCTCCGCGTTTCCCTACCGGCACGAGATTCTGGTAGTCACCATCTGCGTCATCGTGGTGACGCTCATCGTGCAGGGGCTGTCGTTGGCGCCGATCATCACGCGTTTCGCGTTCGCACGCGAAACGGCGCACCACGCGGAACAGCGCTTCGCGCGGCGCGAAGCCATTCGGCGCGCCGCCGAGGCGCTGGAGCACGCCGCGCGCGAGCCGGAGAGCCATCCGGCTGACGTCGATGCGCTTCGCGCGGAACTGCGCGAGCGGCTCCGGCAACACGACGAGGATGGCGACCGCGCGGCCGGCCGTCGCCGCCTGCGAATGACGCTGCAGGCCGCCGAGCGTCGCGTCCTCGTGCGCCTTCGAAACGAAGGCGCCATCAGCGACGAGGTGCTGCGCGAGCTCGAGCAGGAGCTCGACCTCGAAGCGATGCGTCTCGGGTCAGCGCACCGCTGATTCGAGCGCGGCCGGCGTTGCGGTGCTTCCCTCGGGCAGTCGCTCGAGCAGCGAGAGGCGTTCGACATCGATCGCGATCGTGTCGTCACTGTTGACGAAGATCGACGCGAACTTCGCATCCCACGAGACTTCCGACGCCACGTAGGACGCCCGCGCGGTAACGCGCGTGGAAAAGGTCTCCTCGTGGGCCGTGACCAGAATCAGAAACTCCGCTTCCGATTCGGCCAACTGCTCCGGCGTCACACCAGCAAGCGGACTGTCGGCCGTGATCGGGTGCACCACGGTCCAGTGCAGCGAGAAGAACTCGACGCGCGAGTACTCCAGCGTCAGCGAGTGGAAGTTGCGCTGCCGCTCGCCGTTGATCGTCTCGAAGCGACCGAGATTGAGCCGCACCTCGACGTCGCTGAGTTCGCTCGGGCGCAGGTTCACCATCCGGAACATCAGCCCGCGCCCCCCTTCGAACGGGGCAATCACCGCCGACTCACTGAAGGCGATGCGTGTACGCGGGCGGGTCAACCGCGCGATCAGCAGGCCGCCGGCACCGACGAGCGTGAGTGGGCCGACGAAGGACTCGACGAGATACAGCCAGTGCGCCGTCGGGCCCACGGCGTGCATCGACCCGGTGCCACTGGTCGTGAAGACGCCGACGCTGAAGGCCAGCGCGCGCAGGAACGGGTCATTGAGCCCCAGCGACGCCGTACCGGCGATGGCATCGGCGCCGAGCGCGGAATAGGCCATCGCGAAGATGCCATTCAACAGGAACAGCGCGCCCAGCAACGCGAGGATGAACGATCCCCACGTCGCGTTGAGCGCTTGCAGATACACGCGTTCGATCGTCTGCGCGCCGGTGCCATACTTGCGGCTGGTCGGGCGACCGTCGCGCGAGAGGAACCGTCCGCGGACGCGTTGCGAGACGACGCGACCGAAGCCGAGTTGGTCTTCGGTCGCCTCGTCCGGTTGTGCCGTGGTGCTCATCGGGTCAGTTGCCACCGCTCCAGGGGGGCTTCACGCCATTCATTCGCGCATAGGCGATCGTCTGGCCGAGATGCTCGTGATTGTGCGTCGCCAGCAAGAGCAGCACGCCGCGCTTGGTGGATTTCTGGCCGAAGAGGTTCACCGAGGCGTCGAGTTCGGCATCGGGGACATCGTTGACCGCGGCCTTCACGAAGGTGAACGATGCCTTGAGCGCCGCGATGACGGCGGCCTTGTCGGTCACGGTCTTCTCGGCGTCCCGCGCGAGCGGGGCGTCGGGGCGCCGCTTGACGCCGGCAATGCCGGGAATACCCAGATTGCCGCCGGCGACGTGGATGAAGACCTCGCTGACCGAGCGCACGCCGGGGGCGGGTCGCCAGCTGTACTTGTCGGCGGGCATCGCCTCGGCCAGCGCCACGAGCTTGGTCGCGGCGTCGTCGATGGCGGCGATGGTTTCGGCCTTGATGTTTTGCGCCAGCGCCGGCGTCGCGCTGACGAGGAGTGCCGCCGACAGGACCAGGCGGACGGGAACCATTTGGAGCATCCGGGACCTCGTTGAGGAAAGCCTGTGTGCAACCTGCGGGGATGAACCCTCCACCGCTAGCTTCCGGCAGGCATCCCCCGTCAATAATCCCCGAAGGTGCAATGGCGTTCAGTTCGCTTCCGCTCGACCCCGCGCTGTTGCGCGGCCTGAAGGACCTGGGCTACACGCGGCCGACGCCAATCCAGGAGAAGGCGATCCCGGTCGGACTCGAGCGGCGGGACCTGCTGGCCTGCGCGATGACCGGCAGCGGAAAGACCTACGCCTTCCTCCTACCGATTCTGCATCACCTGATGTCGATGCCGCGCGGCAAGACGCGGGCGCTCGTGCTGACGCCGACCCGCGAGCTCGCGGCGCAAGTGCTGCAGGCGCTCGAGGAAGTCGCGGTCCACACGCCGTTGACCGCCGCCGCGATCTTCGGCGGTGTCGGGATGGGACCACAGGAGCACGCGTTCCGCGTCGGCGTCGATGTGCTGGTGGCCACGCCAGGCCGCTTGCTCGACCATCTGAGCAAGCCGTACGCGTCGCTGGCGAATGTCGAGTTCCTCGTGCTCGACGAAGCCGACCGGATGCTCGATATGGGCTTTCTCCCCGATATCCGCCGGGTGCTGAAGCACGTGCCCGCGAAGCGTCAGACGCTGTTCTTCAGCGCGACGATGCCCGATCCGATCGCGCAGCTCTCGCGCGAGATGCTCAAGAACCCTGGCCTGATCGACCTGGAGCGCAAGGCGATGCCGGCCAGCGGCATCACGCAGGCGGTCTACCCGGTCTCTCAGGACCTGAAGGTGGATCTGCTGCTCAAGCTGGTGACGGGCGGCGAGATGAAGCAGGCCTTGGTGTTCACCCGCACCAAGCATCGTGCCAACCGCCTCGCAGAGCGGCTCGCGAAGGCCGGAGTGAAGGCGGAGCGCATTCACGGCAATCGCAGTCAGGCCCAGCGCACGGCGGCCCTCGAAGGCTTCAAGAACGGCACGCTCAAGATTCTGGTCGGGACCGACATCATCGCACGCGGCATCGACGTCGAGGCACTGGGGCACGTCGTGAACTTCGATGTGCCGGTGCAGTCCGAGGACTACATCCATCGCGTGGGACGCACCGCGCGCGCGGGGCTCACGGGCGAGGCGTACACGTTCGTGTCGCCCGACGAGGAAGAGGACCTGCGCGCGATCGAACGCGCGGTGGGGAAGCGGCTCCCTCGCGTGACGCTGCCGGACTTCGACTACAGCAAGCGCGCGCCGGAAGCCTTCGAAGTGCCGCTGGCCGAGCGCATCAAGGAGATTCGTGCCCGCAAGGCGGAAGAGCGCAAGCGCGCGGCCGAGAAGGCGGCGCGTCGTGCGCAGTCGGGTGGCGGTGGCGGCAGCGCCGGGTCGAGCGGTAGCACACGCGGTGGTCCGCGGCCGCCGGCGCGTCCCGCGTCGGGCGGTGGGGGTGGTCGCTCCGGGGACTCCCCGTACGCCGGGGATCGTCCTGGAGGTGGTCGCGGGTCAGGTGGGGGTGGCGGTGGCCGGAATCGCCGCGGAGGACGAGGCGGCGGCAGCGGGCGCGGGGGCGGAGGCGCCAAGCAGTAGCGAGCGGGCGGCGGCGACCGCGCCCTCAGTGCCGGCCAACACCAGCACGTCGCCAGCCGCCAACCGCTGACTCCCGCTCGGTACGCCATCGACGGTGCGGCCGTCCGCGTGCGTGAGTGACAGCACCGTCGCTCCGGTTCGGCCGCGCAGGTCGAGCTCGCGCAGCGTGCGGCCGGACGCCTGACTCGCCGACTCGAGCACCACGGGTACGGGATCGCCGAGTCCGGGGAGCATCTGACTCACGCGACGGACCGTGGCGGCAATCTCGGCTTCGCCTTCCCGTACGCGATCGTGCTGACTCAGCGCCATCGAGTACACCTCGGCGCTGGCCCGAGCGTGGCCGTAGAGCGACCCCGCGCTCTGCCAGAGCACGATGCCCAGCACGACGACGAGCGCGCCGAACACGGCGATCGTCGGCAGCTGCGGAATGAACGGCTGCGCCACGACCAGAATCGGCGTCGAGCACGCGAGCAACAGCGCGAAGTGCAGCGAGGCGATCAGCGCGCGGCGCGGAGTGTCCGCGCGGTCGAGACCGCGCGCCGGCGCCGGCAGGGCGCGCAGTCCCAGCGCCGCGGACAACGCGCGCGTCGTACGCCACAGGGCCACGAGGAGCGGCAGCGCGGCGACGGCGGCAAGCGACAGCACGGCGCGCCGACCGCCGACGGCGGTCCAGTCGAACCACTCCTGCACCATCACGCCGAGGCGTCCCACTTCCGCACCGGTGGCAATCACCAAGCCCATCAGCAGCGCCACGTCGATCGCGACGAGACGAACGAGCCGGCGCAACGCGGCGCGGTCGTCGGCGTCACCACCGCCCGCGCGAAGTCGCTCGATCCACGAGCCGTAGAGTGCGGCGTACGTTTGCAACGCCCGCGGCAGTCGGCGATCGACCCACGCCGCCGCAGGGTCCGCCGCGCGGACGAGCCACGGCGTCAGCAGCGTGGTGATGGCGGAGACGGCGACGGCCACTGGGTACAGGAACGGCCGAATCGCCCCCGCGGCCAGTCCGACGCCAGCGATGATGAAGCTGAACTCGCCGATCTGCGCGAGGCTCATCCCGGCCCGCACGCCGTCGCGCACGCCATAGCCCGCGGCGAAGACGCCCAGACTTGCCGCCAGCAGCTTGCCGACGACCACCGTCGCGCTCAGGGCAAGGATCGCCACCCAATGCACGGCGACGACCGACGGATCGATCAACATCCCGACCGAGACGAAGAAGATCGCGACGAAGACATCGCGCACCGGCTCGATGCGGTGGGCAATCCCGTCGCCGTGTCCGGATTCGGCCACCAAGGAACCCGCAATGAACGCTCCCAGCGCTACCGAGTAGCCGAAGGCAAGGGCCAGCAGCGCGGCGGCGAAGCACACGCCGATCGCGGCCAACGTGGTCATTTCGTCGCGCCCGATCGCCACGACCCGCGTCATCACTCGCGGCAGCACGACCAGGCCAATGCCGATGATCGCCACGAGAAACGACGCCAGACGCACCCCCGTCACGCCGAGCGACGCCAGCGTGATGGTCCCACCGGTCGCCACGGCCGACAGGATCGCGATCAGCAAGATGGCAATCAGATCTTCGACGATAAGGACGCCAAAGACGATCTCCTTCAAGCGTGGCGCAATGCCGACATCGCCGAACGTCTTGGCGATGATGGTGGTCGAACTGATGGCGATCATCGCGCCGGTGAACAGGCTTTCGAGCGGCGTCCAGCCGGCGAGCGCGCCGAAGGCGTAGCCCAGGCCGAACATCACGGTCGTCTCGGCGAGCGCGGCAGGGCCTGCCGTCGCGGCGACGTCGGCCACGCGACGCAGACGGAACTCGAGCCCGAGGGAGTACATCAGCAGGATGACGCCCAGTTCGGACAGTGCCCGCACGAGCTTGGGGTCGGCGACGAGCGGGATCGGCAGGTACGGGCCCACGACCATCCCCGCGACGAGGTAGCCGAACACAACCGGCAACCGCAACGCGTGGAACAGCACCGCCGCGAGCGCGGCGACGCTGAGGACCAGCGCGAGATTCTGGAGGAATTCGTGCGGTTCTGGCATCAGCCTCGGTCAGGCCGTCGGGTCGAATCGGCGGTAATGACGTCGGTTGAACGTGTCGCTGTCGTTGCCGGTCACACGCCGGATCCCCCGCATCAGGGGGCGCACGACACGGTGCGACAGCGCGATGCGCCACGCCGCACGCTGACGTCGCGCGGTGGTCGGGGCCTCGGCGGCCCACATCGCCTGATAGTCGCTTTGCTGCGGCGCGGTCGCGAACGGCACGACGTCGCGCGTCCGGCGCGCCACCACGAGCAGGTAGAGCGGATGACGATTCACCAGCGTGACACGCTCCCGGACCGCATCGGGGCTCGTCACTTCGTACCAGGGCGCGCCCGGCCGGTCTTCGACGGCGATGAGATGCTCGAGCACGTAGCCGTTGGGCTCGGAGAGGGCGGAGTGAAACAGCTCGGGACTCAGCTGGTAGAACCCGTGCCCCAAAAAATTGTTCGCTGTCAGAATGCCGACGAAGTGTCCGCCGGGCCGCACCATCTGCATCGCGTTGGCCAGCGCCACCGGGAAATTGAACACGTGCTCCAGTGTTCCACCGTCCAGCACGGCCGAGTACTGTGCGTGGTGCGCTGCCGGAATGGGCTGGTTGAAGTCGTGGATGTGCGTGGCCTGCTCGTACGGGGCGGCATCGAACGAGGCCACGGTGGCCGCGCCGAGCGCGGCGAACAGGGGCTCGGCGTATCCCTGTGCCCCCGAGAGCACGCCAGCGGCGCCGCCGCCGGGCAACGGCGCGCCGAACTGCCGAAACGCCGCCGACAGCGCGTCGGCGTCGAGATTGAGGCTTTGCCGTCCGATCATCGCCGTCGTCGTGAAGCTGACGCCGCGCCGCTTCGCGAAGAGCAGGAACCGGATACCCAGCGTGTCGAGACCCATAGGGCGAATCTAGCGCCGACGGCCATCGCCACGCCTCCACCCGACGTGCGCCTTAGATTCCGGAATGCTTTCCACGCTCAAGCGACTGCTCGCCGGCGCTGCAACGCCGGCCTCGCCCCCACGCCACGCCGCCGCCCGCACGCCCGATGTGCAGGTGGCCGCCTGTGCCCTGCTCGTGGAGCTGGCGCTCGCTGACGGCGAGTTCTCGCTTCAGGAGCGCACGGTGATCTCCCACGCGCTCACGCGCCACTTCGGTCTGGATCAGGCCGGCGTCGCGGCGCTGCTGCACGAAGCCGAGGAGGCGGTCCGGCAGTCGGTGGACCACTTCACCTTCACCCGCGACGTCCTCACGGGCTTCGATCTCGGCCAGCGGATGGTGCTCGCCGAGATCATGTGGAGCGTCATTCTGGCGGACGGTGAGTTGGCCGACCACGAGGCGTACCTCGTGCGGAAACTGGCGAACCTGCTCGCGCTGGAGCCGGCGTATCTCAGCGAGGCGCGGAAGAACGCGACTGCAGCAACGCAAACCACGCCACCAGCGAATCCTTCGGCGTAGCGGTCGGCGCTCCGCTCCCCACGCGACGCGCAGCGCCGGCGGCAACCAGCGACTCGACCCGCGCGATGCGGTCGGCTTCCATCGGGTGGGTGCTGAGGAACTGCAGGATGGCGGGAGAATCGCCCCGCTCGGCTTCCAGCTGCTTGAAGAAGCGCGTGACGCCACGCGGGTCGAGTCCGGCGCGGGCCGCGTACTGCACACCGGCCGAATCGGCCTCGAGCTCGTCGCCTCGCGAGAACTTGGACATCACGGCGGTCGTACCGACGTTGATCGCCACCGAGGCGAGGCCGCCGTCACACCAGCCGGTGAACAGACACACGCCGGCAAGAATGGCGGTGCCGATCTGCCCCTTTTCGGCCTGTTCCGCGCCGTGTCGCAGGACGGCGTGCGCGACTTCGTGACCGACGACGCCGCCGAGTTCGTCGACATCTCCCGCGCGCGCGATCAGCGCCGTGTGCACGTACACGTAGCCGCCGGGCAGCGCGAAGGCGTTGATCGACGAATCGACCACGACGCGGAAGCGCCACTGGTAGTTCGTGTCACCGCTCGCCCGCACGAGGGCATCGCCGAGTTTCTGCATCGCGGCCTGCGCGGCGGGATCGGCGAGCGGGGTCACCTGTTCGTCGATCTGCTTCGCAGCGGCCGCACCGATTTCGCGGTCGTCCACCTCGCAGCCCGCGAGCGTGCCGGCGGCCAGCAGGGCCAACACGCACGACAGCGGCCGCCTCACGCGGCCTTCCCCGCCGCGGGCTCGCGCCGGCGGACATAGAGCAGCTTCTCGACGTCGGCGACGACGGTTCCATCGCCCGCCAGCACCTGCGTGACGAACTGGGGCTCCAGCTTGGGCTCCGCGTCGGCGCGGGCGCGAATGTCGTCGACCTGCGTCGGCGGAATGTGGAAGCGCGCGCGCACCGTGCCGCGCCCCGGGCGCTTAAAGCGCACCGTCGCCGCCTTGTCCCACACGACGTAACCGCCGCCCAAGTGGCGCATGAGCAGCAGCATGAACCACGGGTCGCACATCGCGTAGAGCGAGCCGCCGAAGTGCGTCCCGACGATGTTCCGGTTGTACCAACGTAGCCGCATCGTGACTTCGATCGTGTATTCGTCGAGCGCGCGGGCCGAGACGCCGGCCCCGAGAAAGGGCGGATACCAGCTCATCGCACGCGCGGCGAACGCGACGCTGGCGCGGCGCATCAGGTACCGGCGAATCATCAGAGTTCGACTTGGGCGCCGAGTTCCACGACACGATTGGGCGGGATCCCGAAGTACTCCGCCGCCGAGCGAGCGTTCCGTGACATCAGCCCGAAGAGCTTCACGTGCCAGGTGTGCAGCAGGATCTTGATCGGCTGCTCCTGCTTGAGCAGGTCGTAGTCCTTCACCAGAATCCGCTCGCGACCCAGATAGTACGACGTCATCGAGGGCGCGCCACAGAAGCCGCTGAGGCGACAGGTCGCCAAGATGTCCTTCACATCCGGCGTCTGCATGAAGCCGTAGCGTGCAATGACGCGCGCAAAGCCCTCGCCGACGTCCTCTGCCTTGAGCCGCTCAGCGATCGGCACTTCGGGCACGTCTTCGACCATCACCGACAGGATGACCACCTGCTGGTGCAACACCTTGTTGTGCTTGAGGTGGTGCAGAAGCACGACCGGCACCCCGCCGGGGTCAGA
>JANRJP010000127.1:0-44226 GCA_033763905.1 Gemmatimonadaceae bacterium | reverse complement strand
CGCGCACTCGGCGTTGAGCCGTTGGGCGAGGTCTTCACAGCCGACAGTCTTTCGGGCATTCTTCGGTCATCGCGTCAGGCCGTGAAGGCCGTGCTTATGGACCAACGTCGCATTGCGGGCATCGGAAACATCTACGCCACGGAGGCGCTCTGGCGGGCGGGCATAGACCCGTCGCGTGCGGCCGATCGCGTGGCGGCATCGCGCGACGATGTCGAGGCACTGCACGCCGCCGTGCAGGACGTGCTGCGCGAAAGCATCGCACTGCGCGGCACGACGTTTCGCGACTACCAGGACGCCTACGGCGGCAAGGGCGGCTTTGCCGCGCGGCTCAGCGCCTACGGGCGCGACGGGGAGCCCTGCCCGCGCTGTGGCCGACGATTGATCGGCACGGATGCGATCGATGGCCGAATGACCGTGTTCTGCGCCGGTTGCCAGACGTGAGTCGCCGTCGTCGCGCGCGCGGCGTCTCGGAGGCGGTCGAGGCACGCGTCGCCGCCCTGCACGAGCACGTCAAAGCCAACGTGCGCCCCGTGCCGGGTACGTACCGGTTTTTGTCGGAGAGCGGCGAGGTCATTTACGTCGGTAAGGCCAAGGCGCTGCGCACGCGACTCCTGAGCTACTTCCGCGCTGAGTATCCCGCGGAGAAAGGTGCGCGCCTGATTCGCGACGCCGCCTCGGTAGAGTGGACGGTGGAGCCGAGCGAGTTTGCCGCCTCCTTGAGCGAACTGCGGCAGATCAAGCGACTGCGCCCGCGCGCGAACGTGATGATGAAGCGCGACGCGCGACACTATTGCTTTGTGAAAGTCACCGCCGGCAAGGCGCCGCGCTTGCTGGTGGTGCGCGGGGCCGGCAGCGCGGACGGCGGGATGTACTTCGGCCCCTTCTTCGGCGCCGACCGGATGCGCGACGCGGTGCGCGAGTTGTCGGATGCGCTGGGCCTGCGCGACTGTTCGCTCGACCGGCAGATGCGCTACGCCGATCAAGCCGAACTGTGGCCGCCGCCGGCGCGCACGCCGGGGTGCATTCGGCACGAGATCGGCCGCTGCTTGGGGCCCTGCGTCGCCGTGCCGACCGCGCGGGAGTACCTGGGGCAGGTGGCCGTCGCGCGCGCGTTTCTGGACGGCAGCGACGACACGCCGATGCAGATGCTCACCGAGCGAATGCAGGACGCATCGGCCGCACTCGAGTTCGAGCGGGCTGCGTATTGGCGCGACAAGCTGGTGCGCCTCGAACGCTTGCGCGCGAGCTTCGACAAGCTGCGCTTTGCGGTGGAGCAGCTGAGCTTTGCGTATCGTGTGCCGGGGCCCGATGGCGCCGAACGCGTGTACCTGATTCGACGCGGCCGTGTGCGGCGCGAACTCGATGCGCCGGACGATGCGGTGCTGGCCGAGGCAGTCGCCGAGGTGTTTGCCGCCGGCGGAAGCGATGCGGGTGGCATTCCCACGCACGAAGTAGACGAACTGATGCTGCTGACGAGCTGGTTTACCCGGTTTCCCGAGCAGCTCGAACGCACGCAGCGGCCGGACGCGCTACTTGGGCGGCGCGGCGCAGAGGTACTGCAGGGCCACGTCGGGCAGTGAGCCCTTGAAGGGCGAACTGAATCCCGGCTGGCCGACCTTCTTGTAGCTGGCCTGTCGAGTGCCGCGCTCGTCCCAGTAGAACCAGTTCTCCTTCACGGCAATCACGCGCTTCGTGCAGTCGAAGATCGCGATCGTACGCGAGGCCTTGAGGTCCCCACCCGGCGCCTTGACCGGCTTGAGGAATCGCGCGCGGACGGCAGCGGTGATCAATCCGTCGGCACGCTTGATGGATTTGCGCTCGATGAAGACCGGGTTGCCGACGGAGGTGACGCCGATCGAGTCGGTCTGCGCGGCCAGCGGGGCGCCGCCGAGAAGGCCCAGCCACGCGAGGCCCGTAACGAGTGTGCGCGACATCATCGGTGGACGGTGATGCGTGGCCGCGCCCGGCGCAAGCGCCGGCGTTAGCCAGCCAGCGCGATCAACTCAACGGACGGCGCGCCGCGCACGATCTTCAACACCGCCACACTCGGCAGCAGATCGAACCGACGATGCCCAGCCGCGCCGGGATTCACGACCAGCCGTCCCGCGCTCTGCGTCACCAACTGCCGATGCGTGTGCCCGTACACGAGGATGTCCTCATCGTATGTCGCGAGGAGGCGCTCTGGCGTCGGCCGCCCGACCTCGTGCCCGTGCTGCACCCGCACGCGCAGGCCACCAAGCTCCAACGACAGGTACTCCACCAGCCCCGGCATTCCCGGCGGATCGGTATTGCCCCACACGGCCTGTACCGGCGCGATCAGCGCGAGTTCATCCAGCACCTCTTGCCCGCCCACATCACCGGCGTGGAGAATCTGCGACACGCCGGCCAGCGCCGTATGCACGTCGGGCCGCACGAGCCCGTGCGTGTCGGAAATGAGTCCAATGCGGAGTACGCTCATCGGCATTCAGAGGCGAAACGTGATGCGGTCCCTCATCGTACGCTCGACTATGCCAAATCGCTCCCGACGCTTCGTGTCCGCGGCCGCTAGTGCGCTGCTCCTGCCACTCATCACCTGTGCCGCGCACGCGCAGTCGTCTGCCGCCGATACCGCGTGGCAGTCGCTCGTCACCGCCGAGCGCGCGTTCGCCGCCAAGGCCCTGTCCGAGAACGCACGGTCCGCGTTCCTCGCGAACTTCTCCGATGCCTCGGTGCTCTTCGTCCCACGTGCCGTAAACGCCAAGCGCTTCTACACGGCGCTCCCCGTGGACCAATCCGAATGGCGCTGGGTCCCGGACTCCGCAGAGGTCGCGGTCAGCGGTGATCTGGGGACCACGACCGGCCCCGCCACGATTCGACCCAAGGGTCCCAGCGACCCGAACCCCTACCACACGCGGTTCTTTTCGATCTGGCAGCGGCAACCTGACGGACGCTGGGCCCTCTGGAGCGACATCGGCGACGACGCGGCGGCCGTGGCGGATCTGGCGAGCGTTCGTACGGTCCCAACCGGTGGAGTCCGCGGCGTGCCCGCGCCCGATGCAGCGGCCGCCCTGGCCGGCCTGCGCGCCGCCGACAGCGCCAACGGGCATCGTACGCTCGATGCCATCACCTCGGCCGCCGCGGACGTAGGCGCTACGCACGGTGAAGTGCACGATGCGACCGGCAGGGTGCGCGCCTACGTGCGCTGGTGGCGCCGACTCGGCAACGGACAGTGGCGGGTGGCGCGTGAGTCTCGCGGTGGCGCGGTCTCACGGCCGGCCGGCGACCTGCGAAGTGGCATTGACGTGCTTGCGGCAATGCGGGATGCCCACGCTCCGCGGATGTGGAAGACGCTGACCTTCGTGCAGCGGACGGGCTACCCGGATGGGCGGAGCGAAACGTGGTATGAGACCTTGGCCGCCCCGGGAATGCTGCGCATCGATATGGCGCCGATCGGCACGGACAGCTCGCGGAGCCTGATCTTCCGGCGCGACTCGATCTATCAGTCGCGCGGTGGCGTGTGGCGACCGGGCGCGCGCTACGTGCACCCCCTGATGGTGCTGCTCACCGATGCGTTGGTGCTGCCGCCGTACGAGACGGCGCGACGGATGCGCCCGTTCGGTCTCGATGCCGAGACGATGCACCGCACGAGGTGGGAAGGCCGCGAGGTCTATGTCATTGGCGCGGCGGCGGGGGACACGTCCGCGGCCCAAGCGTGGATCGACGCCGACCGCCTGGTCGTGCTCCGGTGGATTGAGCCCGCGCGCGCCGGCCGGCCCGCGCAGGAGACGCGGATTCACGCGCACGTCGCCCTCGGTCGCGGCGCGCTGGTGGAACGCGATCTCTCCTTCTACTCGGCGGGTCGTGTCGTGCAAACCGAGCAGTACGACCAGCTCCGCGCGGATCCGCCGGGACTCGAACCCGACCTGTTCGTGCCGGGTAAGGTCGCCGTGCCCGCGTGGGTCCGCGCCGCGTTGACCAAGGGCTCGCCCTGACGCCTCAGGCGCCGGGCGGTATGTTGCGCCAATGCCCGATACCGCCCGTCGCCTTTCGGTCTTCAGTGAGTCGGTCATTCGCGCCACGACGCGATTGGCCAATCAGCACGGGGCCATCAACCTCTCGCAGGGGTTCCCCGACTTCGATCCGCCCGAGGCGCTGCTCAGGGCGCTCGAAAGCGCCACGCGCGGGCCGCATCATCAGTACGCGGTCACCTGGGGCGCGCCGCGATTCCGTGCCGCGCTCGCGGCCAAGATCCAGCGCTTCACCGGCCTGAGCGTCGACCCCGATCAGCACTTGGTGGTCACCTGCGGCAGCACCGAAGCGATGATGGTCGCGATGATGACCGCCTGCAATCCGGGCGACAAGGTCGTGGTGTTCTCGCCGTTCTACGAGAACTACGCGGCCGACGCGATTCTGTCGGGCGCGGAGCCCATCTACGTGCCGCTGCGGCCCCCGCACTTCAACTTCGACTCCGCCGAGCTCGCCCGCGCCTTTGCGCAGGGCCCCAAGGCGATCGTGCTCTGCAATCCGTCCAATCCGAGCGGCAAGGTCTTCACGCGCGACGAACTGCAGCTGATTCTGCGCCTCGCCGAACGACACGACTGCTTCGTGATCACCGACGAGCCCTACGAACACATCGTGTACGCGCCGCACGAGCACGTGTACTTCGCCGCACTGCCGGGGGCGTTCGAACGCACGATCACCTGCAATTCGCTGAGCAAGACCTACTCGATCACCGGCTGGCGGCTGGGCTACGTGCACGCGGCGCCCGCGGTAATTGCCCAAGCGCGCAAAGTGCACGACTTCCTGACCGTCGGCGCCGCAGCGCCACTGCAGGAGGCCGCCGTCGCGGGGTTGGAGCTGCCGGACAGCTACTACGCCGAGCTCACCGCCGAGTACACGCGCAAGCGCGACATTCTTCTGGGCTACCTTGCAGAGACCGGCTTGCCGTACACCGAGCCGCAGGGCGCGTACTACGTCCTCGTGGATATCTCGTCACTGGGCTTCGCGACGGATACCGAGGCGAGCGAGTGGCTGATTCGCGAGATCGGCGTGGCGGGCGTGCCGGGGTCGAGCTTCTTCCGGGAGCCGGTGCATCACCTGATTCGCTTCCACTTCGCGAAGAAGGACGAGACGCTGCACGCGGCGGGGGAGCGGCTCGTCAGGCTGCGTACGTTGCGGCCTCGTCCATAAAGAGCGGAACGGGAGGCCACGGAGGAACAGAGGTCAACGGAGCCCTCCGTTCCTCCGTGGCCTCCAGCCCCGCTCTTCACTCAGCCAGCAGCCGGCGCCTCCCCCCAGCGCTTCCCCACCGTGTGCTCCACCCCGCACTGATCCAGCACGCGCGCCACCACGAAGTCCACCAGCTCGTCGATCGTCGTCGGCCGGTGATAGAACCCTGGCGCCGCCGGCACCACCACAGCGCCCGCACGCGTCACCCGCAGCAGGTTCTCGAGGTGGATGTCGCTGAGCGGCGTTTCGCGCGGCACCAGCACCAGGCGACGGCGCTCCTTGAGCGCCACATCGGCCGCCCGCTCCACCAAGGACCGCGACGTGCCGTGCGCAATCGCCGCGACGGTACCCATCGAGCAGGGACACACCACCATTCCCGCCGTGCGCACCGACCCCGACGCGGGCTTGGCGCCGCGATCGGCGTCATCGAACACGGTCACGTGCGCATCCCACGCCGCAGCGCCGACCCGCGCGCGCAAGGCGGCGAGATCGGGGATGTCGCTCTCGGTGTTGAGCAAACGCCACCCGTGCGACGACACGATCAGCCACGTCGGCGTGCCGCTCGCGACCAGCGCCGAGAGCAAGCGCACCGCGTAGGGCGCGCCGCTCGCACCGGTGATGGCGACTACCAGTGGAAGGCTCACGCCGCACTCCCGAGCAGGCGCGCGGCCAGCACGCACGCGAAGAACGACACCGAAATCACTCCGTTCATCGTGAAGAAGGCCGCGTCGAGTTTGCTCAAGTCGTCGGCCGAGACCAGCGAATGTTCGTAGGCCAGCAGGGCGGCCACAACGGCCACGCCGGCCCACCAGAGCCACGTGGCGGGAATGCCCGCGAGGCCCAGCCCCAGGCCGGCCACGCCGAATGCCACGACCGTCGCCACGTGCAGGGCCCGCGCGACGAGCAGCGCCCGCGGCACCCCCAGCGACTGGGGCAACGACCGCAATCCGTTCGCCTGATCGAACTCGGCGTCCGGCAGTGCGTATAGCACATCGAAGCCCGCCACCCACGTGAGCACTGCCGCCGCCAACGCGGGCAGCAGCCACCACGGCGACGGCCACACGCCCGTCACCGCCAGCCATCCGGCGCCGGGCGCAATCGCGAGCCCCATCCCGAGCCACAGGTGCGCAAACCGCGTGAAGCGCTTGGCGTACGAATAGCCGAGGACCCAGGCCAGTGACGCGGGAGCCAGCGCGAGACACAGCGGATTGAGCATCGCCGCGGCGCCGAGGAACACCGCACTCGCGATCACCACCGACACCTTCGCCGCCGTCACGCTCAGCGCCCCGCGCGGAATCTCCCGCATCTTCGTGCGCGGATTGCGCGCGTCGTACTCGCGATCGACCACGCGATTGAACGCCATCGCCGCGAAACGCGCCGCCGTGAACGCCACAATGACCCAGCCCAGCACCGCCGGCGTAACCGGCGTCGTCCACGTCGCCAGTGTCACGCCCACCAGCGCAAACGGCAGGGCAAACACCGTGTGCGGCAGCTTCACGAAGCTGGCCCACACCGACAAGCGCGAGCCACCGGCGAAGGTCTGGCCTTCGCGCGCCGGCAGCTCCGACGGCATATTCACGCGCGCCTCTTGAGGAGCGGACCCAGTCCCAAGCGATCCCACTTGGCATCGACCTGGCGCTTGATCTCGGGCGCCATCTCGATCACCGCCGGCCACGACCGGGTGAAGCCCTCCTCGGGCATCTTCTTCGTGGCGTCGATGCCCATCTTCGAGCCGTACGTGAACGCACGGCTCGCGTGATCGAGCACATCAACGGGGCCCATCGTGAACGTCACGTCGCGCTGCGGGTCGATGTTGTTGAGCGCCACCCACCACGCCTCCTGCGGGTTGCGCACGTCCACCCAATCATCCACCACCACGATCACCTTCGCCAGCGACATCAGCCCCTGCCCCCACAGCGCGTGCATCACCTTGTACGCCTGCCCGGGATAGTGCTTCTTGATGCTCACGAACACGAGGTTGTGAAAAATCCCCTCGGCGGGCATATGGTAGTCCACGATCTCGGGCGTCGTGAACTGCAGCAGCGGCAGAAAAATGCGCTCGGTCGCGCCGCCCAGATACACGTCTTCCATCGGCGGACGCCCCACGATCGTGGTGCCGTACACCGCGTTGCGCCGCATCGTCACCGCCGTGAGATGCACGCGCGGGTACAGATCGGCTTCGCTGTAGTAGCCGGTGTGGTCGCCGAATGGGCCTTCGACAATGAAGTCTTCGCGCGGGTCGATGTAGCCCTCGAGCACCAGCTCAGCGTCGGCGGGGACTTCGAGATCGTTGGTGATGGCCTTCACCAGCTTCACCGGCGACTTGCGCAGGAATCCCGCAAAGAGGAACTCGTCGATGTTCGGCGGTAGCGGCGCACTGGCGGAATACGTGCTCGCGGGATCGGCGCCTACGACAATGCACACCGGCATCGTCTCACCGCGTTCGGCCATCTCGCGGAAGTGCGCGGCGCCCGTCTTGTGGCGCTGCCAGTGCATCGCGACGGTGTTCTTGGTGAGCTGCTGCACGCGGTACATCCCCACATTGCGAATGCCGCGCGCCGGGTCCTTCGAAATGACCGCCGTCAGCGTGATGTACGGCCCGCCGTCGTCCGGCCAGGTCGTGAGCACCGGAATCTTGTCGAGGTCGATCTCGTCCCCGCGCCAGATGACCTCCTGACACGAACCACGACCTGACTGCGTGCGCGGCGGAAACTTCGCCACTTCGAAGAGCTTGGGCAGCAGCTGCAACTTGCCGAGCAGACCGTCGGGCACCTGCGTCTTGAGCAGATCGCGAATGCGATCGCCGTGCTGATCCAAGTCCTCGACGCCCAAGGCCATTGCCATCCGGAGCCACGAACCGAAGAGATTGGCGCCCACCGGCATCGCGGCAATGCTGCCGTCGCGCAGCACCGGCTTCTCGAAGAGCAACGCCTTGCCACCACCCGGCATCTTCGAGACGCGGTCGATCACCTCGCACATCTCGAGGTGCACGGCAATGGGCTCGCGCACGCGAACCAGTTCGCCCGCGGCGTCGAGCGCCGCAATGAAGTCCTGCAGGGAATCAAGCACGAAAGAACCGAAGCAATCAGAAAGTGGAACGCGACCGAATGGTCAGCGAGGCCGAACCACGTCAATGGCGCGAATGATCTCGTCGGGATCACTCGTGCCGAGCAACAAGTCTTCGTTGCGCACGCGCCGAATGCGCAGGGCCACCGGCGCGCCGACGTTGTGCAGCGTGCCCACCGTCGTGAGCCGCGTGCCGATGCCTCGACGCGTGCCCAGGTCCACCGGCTCCGCCCCCGCCAAGTCGCTCGCGGGAATGCGGTGCCAACCCGGCGTGAGCGCCAAGCGCCACTGCACGCCGTCGGCCGTCACGCGCACCGTGAGCCGCGAGTACTGCAACGCGATGCCGCCGCCCAGAAGCGCCGTCGCGCCGTAGAAGGTGGACATCGGAATGTCCCACAGGTGCAGCGCGGGAAACGCCAACACGCCCAAGCCGGCCAGCACGTAGAGCGCCGTCGGCCCGCGCACGGACGACTCGGCAATCACCGCGGCACTCACGCGCGCCCCCGTGCGGCATCCGGCACGTGTGCGGGCGCCGTGCCGACGTGAATCGCCGCGATGCCGAAGCTCACCGGCGACCAGCGCACATCCTGCCACCCGGCATCACGCATCCGCTGCGCCAGGGCATCGCCGGTCGGAAAATGCGCGACCGACGCCGGCAGATACGCGTAGGCCGTCTTGTGGCCGCTCACGAGTCCGCCGATCGCCGGTAGCACGTGATGGAAGTACGCGTGGTAGCCCATCCGCACGAGCGGATTCTGCGGCGTCGAGAACTCCAGAATCACGAAGCGCGAGCCGGGCTTGCACACGCGCCGCACTTCGCGAAGCCCGGCGTCCAGATCGGCCAGATTGCGAATGCCGAAGGCCACGATGGCGCCGTCGAACACCTGATCGGCCACCGGCAGGTGCAGCGCATCTGCGGCCACCGGCATCAGGCGATGCGCCGGCGCCTTGCCCACACCGCCTTCCAGCATCGGGACGGCGAAATCGGCGCCGATCACCGTGCCACGAAAGCCCGGGGCACGGGTAATGGCCGCCCCCACGTCGAGCGTCCCCGCGCACAGGTCCAGCACGCGGCCATCGGGCGCGCGCGACAGCTCCAGCGCGGCAATCGCCTTGGTTCGCCACGCCTTGTCGATGTTGAGCGACAGCACGTGGTTGAGCAGGTCGTAGCGCGGGGCGATGTCGGAAAACATCCGCCGGACGTAGGCGCGCTTGCCCGCCGCCCCTTGTGCGGCGGCCTCGGCAACCCGCCGTTCCTCGGTCAGTGCAGCTGGCATACGGGAAAAATCGCCGATTCCCCTCCGTGGTGCCAACCAATTCGCCCCTCGCCCTGAGCGCGCCCGGTGCCTACCTTGTCCCGGTCGGCGCTGTCCCTCGGACCGGGGGTCGTACGCGCCCTTTCCGGACGCTGTGCCCCCGACGCGCCTCGAGCTCGAATCCCTCCCTGACGCCGATCTCGTGGTCCTTGCCCAGCAGGGACGCGAACCGGCGTATCGGGAGATCATCCGGCGCTACGAACGCCCGGTCTTCTCGCTGGTCTTCCGGATGGTGCGGGACCGCGAGACCGCCGAGGACCTGTCGCAGGAAGCGTTCATCAAGGTCCTGAACCACATCGACCGCTACAACCCCGAGTTCAAGCTCTCGAGCTGGTTGTTCAAGATCGCCAACAACGTGGCGATCGACTTCCTGCGCAAGCGCGAACTCGACACGGTGTCGATCGACGGCTCCCGCTGGGCCACCACGACGGAAGACGCCGAAGCCTCGTCGATCGATCTCGATTCAGGGGACGAGTCGCCGCTCGAACGGCTCGAAGCCAAGGAATTGGGCAAGGCGATCGAGGCCGCGATCGAGCGGCTGCGTCCGGAATACCGGTCCTGCATCATGCTCCGGCACGTCGAAGGCCGATCCTACGAAGAGATCGCCGCGACGCTCGACCTGCCGTTGGGCACCGTGAAGACCTACATCCACCGCGCCCGAAAACAGCTGCAGGATGCCTTGGAGCATCTGCGGGAGTAACGCCCCCGCCCGCCACGTGACACTGACCGGATTTTCCCCTGCTGAAACCCTGCGCTGCAGCCGAGCGTAGTCCCACCCGGAGACCTGATGAACCGACACCTGCTTCCTGCCGAGATTGATCTGCTCGTCGATGGCGACGGAGGGTTTGGCCTGGCCGAACTCGCCGCGCACGCCGAGCAGTGTGCGTCGTGCCGCGCCAAGGTGCGCGACGGCCGACTGATCGCGCAGGCGATGGAAGTCCTTCCGCACGCCAAGCCCACACTGGGCTTTGCCGACCGCGTAATGACGAAGGTCGAGGTCTATCAGCCCTGGTACATCGCGGCGTGGGATACGGTCGAGCGCATCGTGCCGACCTCCACGCCGTTTCGCGTCGCCGCGGTGTCGTTGCTCACGGTGGGCACCGTGCTCGCGACGGGCGGCGGGATCTGGCTCGCGACGCAGTCGAACGGCGTCTCGGTACTGAGCGCTGGGCTCCTGGAGCAGTCGCGCACCGCGACGGCGTCGGTCGTTGGCGACGCGCTCGGCGCGCTGCTGGGTCCGTCGGCGGCGGGGCTGCTGCGGAATGGCTCGATGGGTACCGTGGCGCTGGGCGCGGCGGCCCTGCTTGGCGCGATGGCCTTGGCGGCAGGCGGCCTGAGCCGCTTGGCCGCTGCCCGTCGGCGGAGCTGACCCGTGCGGACGATCCGGTGGGTCAGCGCAGCGCTGGTCGGCGCCGCGTGCTTCGGTGTTTCGCTCACCCTGCACGCGCAGGACGGCACGACGCGCGCCGCGTTGGAGCGGCGCTTGGATCAGGCGCGCAAGCTTGGGCAGTTGTCGCAGTTGCCGTCAGCGGATCGGGTGACGGTGGGACCGCGCACCGTTGCGGCGGGGGCCAAGGAACCCGGGCCGATCGTCGTGTCGGGAGGCCCGCTCGAAATCGCCGGTGAAGTCGCCGGCGACGCCGTGGCCCTCGACGGCGACATCGTCGTAAAGGCCGGCGGCATCGTGACGGGCCAGGCGGTGTCGCTCGGCGGCAAGGTCACCTTGGATGGCGGCCGCGTGGATGGCGAGATTCGCTCGCTCACCTCCGCGGCCGACATTGCGGCGGCCGCCGCCGAGCGTCCCAAGGCATCGCTCACGCGTTCGATTGCGATTTTTGCCGCGTCGGTGGTGCTGATGCTGATGCTGGGCATTGCGGCGACGCTGATGGCACAGCCGGCGTTGGATGGTGTGGCCACCGAGCTCGAGCGCGATTTCGGCAAGGCGCTGTTGGTGGGCTTTCTGGCCGAGCTTGCGCTGGTGCCGGTGCTGGCGCTGACGATCGTGGGCCTCGCGCTGACGATCGTGGGCATTCTGGTGGTGCCGGTGGCGATTGTGGCGTACTCGCTGGCGGCGGCAGGGTTGCTGACGCTCGGCGTGTTGTCGGTCGCGCGGCTGATGGGCACCGTGGTGACGGGCGGGAGCGCGCGGCGGTTGTCGGCATCGGGCGCGAGTCTGCGCGGCGTGGTGGCCGGCGTGCTGTTGCTGATGGCGCCGTGGGGCATTTCGATCGCGATTGGCGCGACGGTGCCGTCGTCGGAGTGGATGGTGCGCTTGGCGGCGGCTGGCGTGACGTGGGTGGTAGTGACGGCGGGCTTTGGCGCGACGCTGCTGTCGCGCGTCGGGTCTCGGCCGATTCGCGCGTCGGTGTCGGTGAAGAGCTCGGTCGATCAGTACTCGTGGGCGACGCCGACGCCGGTCAGCGGTGTGGCGGCGGCGCGGCGACCGACGGCGGGGACCGGCGCCCGATAGTCACGAAGCATCCGCAAAGACGAGCGGGGGTGAGGACCAAGTCCTCACCCCCGCTCTGTTTTCGACGCGTTCGCCCTTACGGCGTGAACGCCACCCGGAAGAACAGGAACCGCCCGTTCGCCCCAAACGGCGAGAACGGCGAGTAGAGCCGGGTGCCGCCGGTGTTCTCGGGGTTCGAGACGCGCAGGCGATCCGGGTAGACATCGAAGAGATTGTCGACGCCGAGCGTGCCCGAGAAGTGCTCGTCGAACTTGCGCGTCACGCTGACGTCGGTGATCCACTTGCCGGTGAAGTACTGATCGCTCGGCGCGCGGGCGACCGTCGGCGCCAAGGCCAAATCGGGACGCGTCCACCAGCCGCCGAAGTAGGCGTGCTGCACGTTCGCCGACCACTTGGGCTTGGTGTACGTCACGTTGAAGCGCGCCAAGTTGCGCGGCTGCGCCTCGGTGAGCCGCGACCGCTCCACGCGGCCGTAGAGCTGCTGCACCGGCGTCAGCGCGGCCAGCGGACCCGGCGGCGGCGATACGCGGAGCAAGCTCGTGCGGTTGTAGTTGTAACCCGCCGTAGCCGACAGCGTGGAGCCCTTTTCGAGTTCGCGCGTGTAGCGCAACACGACGTCCACGCCGCGCGTGCGGGTGTCGACGGCGTTGGTGAAGAAGCGCGGACGAATGTCACCGGGGAGGTTGAACGGCGCCAAGAGCGCCTGCACACCGGCCCCGACGAAGTTCTCAGAGAGCACGATGCGGTCTTCGACGCGGATGTCGAACCAGTCCACCGTCGCCGAGAAGTTGCGCTCGGGTGTCCAGGTGAAGCCGTACGACAGGTTGCGCGAGCGCTCAGCCTTGAGATCCGTCGCCCCGAGGGCGCGGGCGGCCGGCGTATTCACCGGGAGCGTGAGCACTTCGTTCGGCGTCGGCACACCGCCAACGATCAGCACGTTCGACGCCGTTGCCGAGTAGTTGGCCTGCCCGAGCGACGGCGCACGGAAACCAGTGTTGAAGGCACCGCGCACCGCGAACTTGTCGTTGAGCTCGAGACGCGTAGTCGCCTTGCCAATCACCGCAGAGCCGAAGTCCGAGAAGTTCTCGGCGCGAGCCGCGAGCCCGACCGTCCAGCGCGAAATCGGGTTGGCTTCAACGTCGACGTAGCCCGCGTAGGACGTGCGACGCACGTTGCGTTCGTCGGAGGGACGGAAGCCGTAGAAGAGCTGCGAGCCAGCCACCGTGAGCTGACCCGCATCCGGGCCGTCGAGCACGCGGACACCACCGTCGATGTACGACGTGCTGTCGCCGCGCTTGATCTGGTAGCGGTCGGCGCGGACTTCGGCGCCAAGGGCGAGGTTCACCGGTCCCGCGAAGCCCGACACGTCGATCGGACGCGCGATGTCGAAGTTGGTCGTGCTCTGGAAGGAGCGCAGCTGGCCGGCGTAGAACTCCGTCGGCGAGGCCGTTCCCATCGTGGGGTTGTTCGAGTTGCGCACGTCGAACTTGAAGCCGTTGCCGCCGTAGTAGGAGCTCAGATCCCAGGACCAGCCGGCGAACTGCCCCTTCACGCCACCGGTGAGCGAGGCATCCACTGAGGTGCCCCAGATCTCCGGAAGGAAGCCGTCAGGATGGATGGCCCGGACGACCACGCGTTCGAGTGGGCGACGGGGGAAGCCGAACGCCCGTGACTCGCGCGCCGATGCGCCACCGAACGCGTAGTAGGTCAACCCCGACGCGGTCGTCGAACCGAAGTTGACCATCAGGCCGCCTTCGCGCAGCGCAGCGTCGCCGTACCACGAGTTGTTGCGCGTCTGCGCAAGACGGTCAGGTGCAGTGGTCGCGTCGTTGAAGTATTGCTGGCGAAGATCGGGGTTGGAGCGGTTGGTGAGCCCACGATCACGGAATTCGCCGCTGACGTTGAGGTACGTGCGATCCCCGAAGGCCTTCGACCACGAGCCGTCGGCCTGCGTCACGCCACCGTCCGTGAAGCGACGCTGCTCGACGGTGGAGTTGCCCTGGCCGAGCGTGGCCGAGAACTGCGCGGGGGCATTCTGCTTGAGGATGATGTTGACGACGCCGGCGATGGCATCGGAGCCGTACTGCGCAGCGGCGCCGTCGCGGAGGACTTCGATGCGCTCGATCGCCGAGGCGGGAATGGCGTTGAGGTCCACGCCCGCCGAGCCGCGTCCGACCGAGTTGTTGGCGGCGATCACCGCGCCGGCGTGACGGCGCTTGCCGTTGAGGAGCACCAGCACCTGGTCCGGCCCCATTCCGCGGAGGGTGAAGGGGCGCTGACCGTCGACGCCACCGGCGATGGACGACCGGGGGAAGTTGAGCGACGGCACGAGCATCTGAAGTATCTGCGCCGTTTCGGTGCGACCCGTCTGCTTGATGTCTTCGGAGGTGATGACGTCAACCGGTACGGGCGCGGTGACGACCGAGCGCTCCTGACGGCGCGAGCCGGTGACGGCAATGGCCTGCAGCTGCGAGGCCGCTCGGCTCAGTGCGAAGTCGAGCACGGTGGGCCGGCCAGCGGCCACGGTGACCGTCTTGACCTGCGCAGTGTAGCCGATGAGGCGCGCCACGATGGTGTAGTTGCCGGGACGCAGCGCGAGCTTGTAGGAGCCGTCATCCTTGACCTGCGTGCCGACGGCCGTGCCGGAGACGACGACGGTGGCGCCGCCGAGCGGGGTGCCGGTGGCATCCTTGACGGAGCCGGCGACTTCGGAGGTAGCCTGCGCAGACGCGGGGGCAGGCGAGACCAGCGTCGCGAGGACGCCGGCCAGGGAGAACAGTCGTGTCAGCGATCGCATTTCGGGTTTCCCTGACGTGAGAATCAGAACATCCCTTACACGTACGGGAGCCGAAGCTATCGAGGCAGGATTTACAAGAAAGTGACCCGAATGGGTGGGGAACGACCCATCGGATAAACCACCGGGACTTTGAGAGACTTCCCGATAGCCGAAGAGATGCGGCGGGGGGGTGAGACTACCCGAACTAACGGGACTGCGCCTCCGGCCACGGCGCTCGCCCCCGCGGCTAGACCCGCTTCTCCGCCCAGCGCCCCCACTTCCACAGCGCCATCATCGCCACCCCGCGCCCGGTGGCCGTGAGCGAAATCACCCACCAAATCCCGTCCACGCCAAAGCGCGACGCCGCCCACGCGGCCAAGGGCACGCGAATCACGGTCAGCGTGGTGCTGGTCAGCATTGGCGGAATGGTGTCCCCCGCTCCGCCGAGTGCCCCTTCCAACACCAGCTCGGCGGTCAGCACGAACACCGCGGGCACGATGATTCGCAGGTACGACGTGGCTTCGGCAATCACCGCGACGTCGCTGGTGAAGCGACTCGCAAAGAACTGCGGCACCACGAACAAGCACGCCGCAAACACGAGCCCGGGAATCGTTGCGTACCACGTGGTGAGCCACCCTGCTCGACGCGCGCGCTCGGGCTGACCCGCGCCCAGGTTCTGCCCCACGATCGCGGCCGCCGCAGCACCAAAGCCGACGCCCACCATATGCAGCCAGCTCTCAATCCGGTGCCCAATGCCCAACGCGGCCAGCGCCGGCGTGCCGAACTGCGTCGTCGTGCGCGTCATCAAGACGTAGATCATCGAGAACACCACGCCCCAGAGCGCGGTAGGCAAGCCCACGCGCGCAATGGTGCCCAGCACGGCCCAACGCGGCGCACCCCAGCGAATCATTCCGCGACGATTGAGCAACCAGAGCCCAATGGCAAAGGCAGACCCGCGCGTCCCGACTAACGCCACCGCCGCACCGGTAATGCCCAAGGCCGGCGCGCCAAACCAACCCAGAATGAGCACGGGGTCCAGCATCAGCGTCACCACCACCGACGTCGCCAACAAGGCCAACGGTGTGCGCGTGTCGCCCGATGCGCGAAACGCCGCGTCCACGGCAAAGAAGCCATAGATGAGCGGCGCCCCAAGGAAGTACGTCTGCAAGTACCGACGACCCAGCGCGGTGACGTCCGGCGGTGTGCCCATTACGGCAAACATCTGATCGACGGCAAAGAATCCTGCCACCGCAATCACGGCACCAATCGCCAGTGCCAACAGCAGCGCGTCACCAGCGGTGCGCGCGGCTTCGTCGGGACGGCCTTCGCCGTACCGGCGCGCCGCCACCGCCGTGAGCCCAATGCTCACCATCTCTGCGATCGACACCACGCCCCACACCCAGAATACGGCGGTGCTCACGGCCGCCAAGCCGCTTGGCCCGATGCGCGTGCCGACCCAGTAGGCATCGGCCGAGGCAAAGAGCGTCATCAGCAGGTTCGACGCGACCGCCGGCAACGCCACGCGACGCACGACGGCGGGGAGATCCCCCGACAGCACATCGTGCGTGTCGCGCGCCCCGGAAACGGCGACGCCGACGACCCCTTCCTGCGGATCGGCGAGCAGTTCGCCGTCGCCGGCGTGCACTTACCGCGCCGCGACCGTCGCCATTCGCTCGGCGACCTTCGTGGCAATGGCCGTCAAGGCCTTCGACGCCGACGACTGCGCGTCGGACGAGCAAATCGGCGTGCCGTCGTCACCCGCCTGCACCACGCGGGGATACAAGGGCACGTGACCCAAGAGCGGGACGCCGACTTCGTCGGCCAAGGCCTGCCCGCCGCCGCTGCCGAAAATGGCGATCGGCTTGCCGGTCTCGGGCGACTCGAACCACGCCATATTCTCGACGATGCCCAACACGGGCACCGCCACGCGCTCGAACATCTTCACGCCGCGCAAGGCGTCACCCACCGCCACCTGCTGCGGCGTGGTCACAATCACCGCCCCGTGCACGCGAGTGTTCTGCACCAGCGACAACTGCGCGTCACCGGTGCCCGGCGGCATATCCACGAGCAGGAAGTCGAGATCGCCCCAGGCCACATCGCGCAGGAACTGCGTGATGATCTTCATCACGATCGGCCCACGCCAGATGGCGGGCTGATCGCGGTCGATCATAAAGCCCAAGGACATCACCTTCACGCCGTGCGCCTCGAGCGGCTGAATCATTTCGTTGTCGACCGGCGGCGGCGCGTTCACCCCCATCATTCGCGGGATGTTGGGCCCGTAGATGTCGGCGTCGAGCAGACCAACCTTGAAGCCCTGCTTGGCCAAGGCCACCGCCAAGTTCGTCGTCACGGTGGACTTGCCCACACCGCCCTTGCCCGACGACACGGCGATGATCTTCCCCAGATTGGGATACGCCACCGGCTGCGGTACGGCGGCCTGCTTGGGCGGCGCTTCCGGCTGCATCACGGGCAGTGCCCTGCCGCTGCTCGCCGGCGCGGCCGGTGCCGACGCGGGCTTGCCGGCGCCTTCGGCGGGATCGCGCGGAATCACGCGCACGCCGGTGACGCCTTCGACACGCTCCACGGCCTGGCGTACATCGCGCACCAGCGTGGCGTCGTCCTTGGCATCGAGCAACAAGGTCAACTGCACCTTGCCGTCGGTGGTGGTGGCAATATCACGCACCTGCTCACCGGCAAAGACATCGGTGCCGGTGCGGCGGTTCTGAATCGTTCGCAAGGCGCGCTCCACGCGCGCCGTCAATGGTTCGCTCATTCGTCTACTCGGCGGAATCGTCTGGGGCTACAGCCCCTCAAGTTAACGAAAGCCGACCCAGCCGATGGCCGTTCCCCTCTGCCCCCGCACGATGGTAAACCAGCCGCCCGGCGCGGCGGCAATGCCACCCACCCGCTCGCGCAGGCGCACGGATCCCAGATACTGCCCGCTCCCCAAGGCGTACCGGTCGATCTGCTGCCACGCAAACACCGACCGGCCCACGGCCAGCACTTCCACGGTGTCACCCCGCACGGTCACATCGCCCGCCGCAGGCACGCCCGAGGTCAGGCGCTCCGCGCCGGCGTGGCGGCGCACCTCGGGGGGACCTTCGGCCACGCGATACGACGTCGTCCGCACCGCGTGGCCGTCGGCATCGACCACCGCCCAGCCCGCGCCGAAGACCGACGCCAACACGCAACTGCTGCCCTGTGGCGTTGGCGCAAACATCCCCTGCCGAGCCAGCGCGGGCGACTCTGCGCGCTCAGCCCAAGGCCAGCGACGGGCCCAGACCACCGTGCCCTGCGGCGTCACACGCACGAGCGCGCTGTCGACCCCGCCCGTGAGCACAATGGCGTCGCCGCCAGCGAGCGGACACACGGCGAACGGTGAAGGCAGGTGCGCGATCGGCGTGTACGTGCGGACGGCACCACGCGCAGTCACGATGCGCCCCTGCGCGTGATCGAGCAGTGCCACGGCGCCGTTGGCGGACGCCGCCACATACGTGCCGGCCTGACCACGCAGCGCGGTGGGGGCGAGCTGCGGTGCATTGGGCGTTCGCCACCACAACCGAAACACCGCGCGGTGCGCCGCGTCGAGCACGAACGCCGAGTCACCCACCGCAGCCAGCCGCACCGGCGACACCAGCGAGTCATCGCCCGCTCGGCGCGTCACCGCCGCACGCCATCGCCACTGACGAGCGGAAGTGGCGTCGTCTGCGGGCGGCGATGCTGCGACCGACGTGCCCGCGACCGCCCGATTGCCGGCTGTGTCGATGACCAGCGGCAGCAGCTGTCGCCATCGCAGCAGTTGCGTCGGCGTGTCGGGTAGCGGCTCGGCGAATCGCACCGCACCGTCGGGGTCGATCACCAGCAAGGCGGGTGAGGCGCGAATGCCAAGCTGTCGCAACGCGCGCGCGGCACCCGCTGGAGCGCTGACGACTGTGGCGTTCCAGCCGCGGTCTCGCGTGAGCGCGGCCACGCGCGACGTGTCGAGCGCCGACGCGAGCACGGCGAGCGTGAAGTGCGCGCCAACGGTGCGCGCCGAATGCGCGACCGCGTCGAGCGACGCCAAGCGGCCGGCGCAGTCGGCCGCTTGGACGACCGCGACGACCGTCACGCGCGACGGGTGGTCGTGCGGGGTGAAGAGCTCGCCGAGTGGCGCCGGTGTGCGATGCGGGGCGATCGCTAGGGCGAGTGCGGCACCGATCGCACAGCCGGCGCTCCAGTGCGCGACGCCGAACACTAGAAGCCGATCGGCGTGAAGAACCAGCCCGGCAGGAAGGCGCGCAGTTCCCACAGCCCCGTGATCGGCGAGATGCCGATCTCGATCTTGTGGCAGAGAATGAAGCCCGTCGGGCCGCAGGTTTCGCTCGCGGGCAGCGCGTCGGCACGCGCGGGCGTGAGGGCCAGAATGGTGGCCACGAGGCTGCCGGCGAGCAGCGCGACGATCGGCCAGCGTCGCCGAGGGACGGCACGCAGCGCGGATGTGGACCGCAGGGACGAGAGTGGCATTGGAGGCTCCGGGTCGAGGACGTCCCGCACGGAATGTGGGGGACGCGGGGAGCCTACCAGTGCAGCCGCGAGGTGCGGTGGGCCGTTTAGTGCGCCGAGTGCTGTTTTGTTGCGGCGACGAACACGCGGGCGTCGGCGACGACGCGGGTGCGCACGTCGGCGAGCGAGCCGGCAATCAGCGCGCCGCTGGCCTTGGCGTGGCCGCCACCGCCGTACTGCCGCGCGAGTGCATTCACATCGACACTTCCCGTCGAGCGGAACGACACCTTCACCTTGCCGTGGCCCAAGTCGCGGAAGAACAGCGCGAGCCGCGTGCCCGCAATCGAACGCGGGTGTTCGACGATGCCGTCCAGGTCTTCGGACGCGACGCCGTACTTCTCGAGCACGCCCGGGCCCAGCGACACCCACGAAATGCCGTGCTCGGCGTCGACTTCGAGCGTGTCGAGCGCATCGCGCAGCAGGTGAATACGGCCGATCGGTACGCTTGCGTACACTTGCCGGTACATCTCTTCCGGGTCGACGCCCGCCGAGAGTAGTCGCGACGCGATCGCGTGGCAGCGCGGGGACGTGTTGGAGAAGCGGAAGCCCCCGGTGTCGGTGAGCATCGCGGTGTAGAGACTCTTCGCGATCGCCGGCGTGAAGGCCAGGCCCAGCGTTTCGGCGACGTCGTGAATCAACTCGCCGGTCGCGCAGGCCGAGGTGTCCGACAGAATGCGATCGCGCGGCGCGGGCGGATCGTCGCTCGGCACGTGGTGATCGATCACCAGCACCGGCACCGTGAGCGCGCGCACCGTGTCGGCCAGGTGGCCGAGGCGTTTCACGTCGCTGATGTCGAGCACGATCAGCAGATCGATCTTCTTGAGCGCAGCGGGCCCGCTCGCGCTGGCATCCTGCACGTCATCGCCGAGCAGAAAATTGAACAGCGCGGGCCACGGCGTCGGGTTGACGATCACCACGTCCATTCCCATCGCGGTGAGCATTCGCGCGAGAGCGGTTTCGGAGCCGCAGCCGTCGCCGTCGGCATTGATGTGCGTCGAGAGCGCCACGCGCCGACCGGGCACGAGCTCGGCGCGAAACTGCTCGATCACCGCGCGACGATGCGCGGGGACGTTCAAGAGATCCACGTGAGGAACCATAGAGGAAAAATACACGCGGCGCCCGGGAATACGTCCCGGGCGCCGCGAAATGATGCGTCAGCGCAAGGAATCAGTCGCCAGCGAGGGCGGCCTTCTCCTTGTTGCCGATCGTCGAGTTACGCATCCCGTACACGAAGTACGTCGTCATTCCGATGGCCGTCCACGCGCCGAGCAGCGTCCAGGTCAACGCCGGGAGCTGCAGCATCATGTAGATCGTGGCGCCAGCGCCGAGGATCGGCACCAGCGGCACCATCGGCGTACGGAAGGGCCGCTTGAGCTCGGGCGAGCGCACGCGGAGCACCCACACGCCGATGCACACCGTCGCGAAGGCCGCGAGCGTACCGCCCGACACCAGCTCGCCCAGGAGGCCGAGCGGGAAGAAGCCGGCAATCACCACCGCGAGCAGGCCGACGATCCACGTCGACGCCGCCGGCGTCTGGTACTTGGCGTGCACGCGGCTGAAGATCTTCGGGAGCAGGCCGTCACGCGCCATCGTGTAGAAGATGCGCGGCTGGCCCATCAGCATCACGAGGACGACCGACGACAGACCGGCCACCGCACCGATGTTGACGAGGTACTCGAGCCACTTGAGCTGCGGCGCGGCCGCAATGGCCGCCGACACCGGATGCGCCACGCCGAGCTCCGGGTACGGGGCCAGACCGGTCATCACGAGCGACATCAGGATGTACAGCACCGTGCAGATCAGCAGCGACGCGATCATCCCGATCGGCAGGTCGCGCTGCGGGTTCTTGGCTTCCTGCGCCGCGGTCGAGACCGCGTCGAAGCCGATGTACGAGAAGAACACCACCGGCGCCGCGCGCAAAACGCCCGACATCCCGTACTTGGTCGAGCCGTCCGGATTCGTCACCATTTCCGGAATGAACGGCGTCCAGTTCTCGGCCTTCACGTAGAAGAAGCCGAAGCCGATCACGAGCAACACGATCGTCATCTTGATGAAGACGATGATGTTGTTGAACGTCGCCGATTCCTGCACCCCGCGCACGAGCAGCATCGTGAGCCCGAGGATGAGCAGCACCGCCGGCAGGTTGATGATGCCGTCGACCACCTGACCGCCCGCCGCCGAGCAGGCCTCGCGCACGACGAAGGCCACCTTGGTGGTGGCGTCCATCAGCGTGCCGCCGGTCGCCGGATCGACGCAGGTGAAGGCGCGCACGACTTCGTGGCCGTTGATCACCGTGAGCGGCGCGGAGGCAAAGGCGGCGGGAATGTGAATGCCCACTTCGCCGATCATCGCGCTGAAGTAGCCCGACCAGCCCACCGACACCGTGGCGGCGGCGAAGAGATACTCGAGCACCAGGTTCCAGCCGATGAACCAGGCGATCGCCTCACCCATCGTGGCGTAGGCGTAGGTGTACGCCGAGCCCGCGATCGGAATCATCGACGCGAACTCGGCGTAGCAGAGTCCCGCGAAGAGACAGGCCAGACCGGCCAGCACGAACGACAGCGACACCGCCGGACCGGCGAAGTTCGCAGCGGCCGTGCCCGTGAGCACGAAGATGCCGGCACCGATGATGGCGCCAATACCGAGCATCGTGAGGTTGAGGGCACCGAGGGACCGCTTGAGCCCACCTTCGTCGGTGGCGGCTTCAGCTTGCAGGTCGAGGATGCTCTTCTTGGACCAGAGACCCATTGGACGGGAGTCGGGGTGGGCGGACGACGGCCGCACGACGCGGCCCCCGCCAAATGGCGGGGATGGCAGACGGCGGAAGCTGTCCCGACGGACCCCTTCGGGTCAACCGACGGGACGAGATCCGGGGATCAAACGCTGTAGTTGGGCGCTTCCCGCGTGATGGTCACGTCGTGCGGATGGCTCTCACGGAGGCCGGCGGTGGTGATCCGCTGGAACTCGGTCTCGGTGCGGAGCGCATCGATCGTCCCGCAGCCGACGTAGCCCATCCCGCTTCGGAGGCCGCCCACGAGTTGGTAGAGCACATCGCCGACGGGGCCCTTGTACGGCACGCGGCCTTCGATCCCTTCGGGGACCAGCTTCTTGGCACCCAGCTCGCCGTCTTGGAAGTAGCGGTCGGCCGAGCCGTCCTGCATCGCCGAGAGCGAGCCCATCCCGCGGATCATCTTGAAGCGGCGGCCTTCGAGGAGGAACGACTCACCCGGGCTTTCTTCCGTCCCCGCAAGCATCGAGCCCATCATCGCGCTCGAGGCACCGGCGGCGAGCGCCTTGACCAAGTCGCCCGAGTACTTGATGCCGCCGTCGGCGATCACCGGCACATCGCCGGCGCCTGCCACGGCTTCCATCACGGCGGTGAGCTGCGGCACGCCGACACCGGCCACCACGCGCGTGGTGCAAATCGACCCGGGCCCGACGCCCACCTTCACCGCATCGACGCCGCGGGCTACCAGCGCCTCGGCGCCGGCGCGCGTCGCGACGTTGCCGGCGACGAGCTGAATGTCGGGGAAGGCATCGCGCACCTTGGCGGCGGCTTGTAGCACGCCCTCGGAGTGGCCGTGCGCGGTATCGACGACCAGTGCGTCGGCCCCGGCGTCCACCAAGGCCTTGGCGCGATCGAGGAAGTCCCCGCCGGCGCCAATGGCCGCCGCCACGCGGAGTCGGCCGTACTGATCCTTGTTGGCATCGGGGTACTGCCGGCGCTTGTGCAGGTCCTTCACGGTGATGAGACCCTTGAGCCGGAACTCGCCGTCCACCACCGGCAGCTTCTCGATGCGATGCTCGGCCATCACCTGCTCGGCTTCGTCGAGCGTGGTGCCTTCGGGAGCGGTGACCAGGCCCTTGGCGGTCATTGCCTGCTGCAGCGGCCGATCGAGCTGCCGTTCGAACTGCAGGTCGCGGTTGGTGATGATGCCGACGAGCTTGCCCGTAGCGTCCACCACCGGCACGCCGGAGATGCGGAAGCGCTTCATCAGGGCCACGGCCTCGCGCAGCGTGGCCGTCGGCGTGAGGGTGATCGGGTTGCGGATCATCCCGCTTTCGGAGCGCTTTACGCGATCGACTTCGGCGGCCTGGCGGTCGATCGACATATTCTTGTGGACGACGCCGATGCCGCCGGCCCGCGCCATCGCGATGGCCATTTCGGCCTCGGTGACGGTGTCCATCGCCGCCGAAATCAGCGGGACGTTGAGCGTGATGCCGCGCGTGAAGCGGGTGGCGGTCGATACGCTGCTCGGATGGACCAGCGAGTGCGCCGGGACCAGCAGGACGTCATCGAAGGTCAGGCCGACTTCGGCGCGGATGCGGCTGGAAGCGGCGGGGGCGTCGGCCAAGTCGGCGGGACGCGAAAGGCCTCGGGACGTCGAGGCCTTGGGGTTCGGGCGGGAAGTGGTCGCCATAGCCAAATGTAGCGACCGGTGGCTTGGCGGGGCTAGGCGGCCGGCTGGATCAGCTTTTCGAGTCGCTTCCGGATACGCCCAGGCAGGAAGAACGCCGCCGCCGAGAGCACGCGGCCGAAGTGGAGTCCACGCAACACCTCCGGGTCCCCGGGCCAGTGGCGTTCGAGCGTGGCGCGGCCCGCGCGATTGACCAGGTGCTGCAGCGCCAGCACCAGCAGGAAGACGTCGTCGACTTCGCCCAGAAACGGAATCACATCCGGGATGAAGTCGAGAGGCAGGACGATGTACGCCGCCGCCAGCACCACCAGCGCGCGGTCGATGCGCGAGACGTGGGGGTCGCGCATCAGGCCGTAGAGCATCTTGAGGTAGCTCGGCAACTGACGGACGACGCCCAGCACCGAGCGCTTGGCGCCGGTGCGTGGCGATGCGAGGCGACGGACCTCAGCCGGTTTGGCCACTGGATCCCGTGTCGGTGGTCGGCGGCGCGGCGGGGGGCGTGGCCGACGGCGCTGTGGGCGCCGTGGCTGCCGCTCGCTGGCCGGTATTGGCGAGATCGTTGGCGACCTGCTTGCCGACGGCGGTGACGTCGTTGACGACCGATTTGCCGGCAGCGGCGACGCCACCCAGAATGCCCATCGCCTGGTTCATCAGCCCCATCGCCTGCGCGACGGTGGAGGCGTTCACGCGGGAGGCGCGGAGAGTGTCTTCGACGGCGGCGGACATCCGCGCGAAGACGTTGTCGGGCGGCGCGGCGCGCTGGGCGTAGCGCGACTCGAGAAACGACACGTAGTCCAGGACCTGATAGCCCTTGTCGTCGGGCAGGGTGTCCAAGGCCCGGACGATGCGATCACGCAGGGAAGCGTCCATTGCGGGTGCGGGAGAAAGAGGGCGTGCGGCCCGTGTACCCAGCACAACGGCGGCGTGGGCCGCCGAGATTCAGTTCTTGCCCCAGCGGGCGCGGGCGCCGCGGACGTCGATATGCACGAACGGGCCGTGCTGGCGCGTGGCCTTGTAGGTACCGGCGCCGCCGACGAGCTCGGGATAGGCCTTCTCGACGCGCTCGACCGCTTCGATGAGCACGCGGATGTCCTTGCTGTTGCTCTTGCCGTCGCCGTTCAAGTCGTCCATCCGGCCGTCGTGATTGTTGTCCACGATGACGTCGGCGGCATCGCCGAACTGATGGCGGCTGTCTTCGGCGGCCGAACCCACGGTGCGGCGGCGGGTGCGCGCGCGCAGGCCCTGGTTGTACTCCGGATGCCGGAAGCCCGAGATCACCTGCATATGGCTGACCGGGTGCCCGGCGCTCTGCAACTCGGCGATGACCAATTCGAGCTTGTCGATCAGCTCGTCGCGCAGCACGACGTACTTGGGCCACACGTCGGACTGGTCGTGCGTCAGGAAGTCGCGAATGCGGAAGTGCTCCGAGAGCGGCATATCGGCCTGCTCGCGGGTGACTTGCACGAAGCCGTCGGGATTCAGGTACATCCCGTTGCGGAGCCGACCCTTTTCTTCGGGCCAGAAGCCGACGCGGTAGCCGTTGACGAAGCGACCGTTCTTGGTCTCGAAGGGCACCACCGTGGCCAGCGACACATCGGAGCGCTCGGCGACGGTGGGGTTGTCGGTGCGGGCCAGATGGATGCCCGGCGTGCGCACGGCCGAGTCGCCGAAGTACTTGGCGAGCACGGGGATACGCAGTGAGCGCCGCGGACCGAAGATGCGAAGCTTGAGCTTGCCGCTCAGACCGCGGAGCTGCGCGCTGGAGGTGTCCTGCGCGGCGGCGGCGGTATCGGCGCCCTTGCCGAAGAACGTCGACAGCGAGAAGCCCTGCGCGTCCGCGACGCGAGGTCCGCCCATCACCACGCACGCGATCGCGGCGACGGTCAGTCGCGCGGCGCGGTCGAGGAGTCGGCGGAAGTGCATCGGCGGATGGGCGTTGGAGCGAGCAGTTGTGCGAGCGACGACTACTGGAGTGTCGGCGTCACCGCGAAAAACGTGGTTGTGCTCCAGCACGTTGGCGCTGGAACAGGGAATATCGGCCAAATGGCTGACCGTGCTATTACACAGCGGGAAAAGAAACCGCCCTGACTATCCGGCCAGTAAAGGTGGATTTCCCGATTAATCTGCGCCCAGCTAGTACACCAGCACCGGAGTCCCAACCGACACAAGTTGATACAGGACTTCGATATCCTCGTTCCGAACCCGGATGCATCCGTGACTGGCCGAACGGCCAATCGAGCTAGGAACGTCCGTCCCGTGAATCCCGTACCCGTCGCCCAAGTACAAGCGGAACGCGCCCAACACCCCCGCGAATCGCCGCTGATGCGTCCCCAACGGTGGCACGATCAGCTTTCGACCCACGATGATCTCGCGACCCTCGCGGGCGTCGTATGGTATCTCGTGCCCGTCCGGCATCCGCCGCACCACGTCCTGGCCGCTCAACGCAATCACCGACCCGTCACCCACCGGGACCGTCATCGCACCCTTCAAGAAAACCAGCGACAGCTTCTTCTTCTTGGCCAGCTCCACGAAGTGCCAGTCGGGTGGCACCCACATCGGCGATTCGTCCTTGCGCTCCACCTTCAGCCGGCCGCGCGGCGTGTCGAACTTCCACGTCGCCTTGGAGCCAGCCGTCTTCTTGAGCTCACCGCCCGTGCCCGTGGCCACGCGCGTCGTGAACAGCACGCTGTCGCGCCGCTTGTACCACAGCCGATTCTCGGCGATCGACACCACAATGAACGCGGTGTCGCCGGCCGGTCCGGCGCTGACGGCCCGCACCGCGGCGAGCGAGTCGCCGGCCGCCGCCGCTTCGCGGCGGGCGGCATCGAGGCGAGCCTCGGCGGCCTGACGCTCGGCTGACGCCGTCGCGATGGCGCGGCGAGTGCCAAATCCAGCCACGCCGATGGCGGCGGCCACGCCCAGCAGCAACAGCGGGGGGGCGTCGAGCAGCCAGCGACGTAGCCGCGACGGAGCGGCAGGCTGGGGGTCGGCGGGGCGAATCGGGTCGGTCATCGGCCTAGAAGATGTATACCGGCGTGCCCACCGTCACGTTCGGTGTGACCGAGGCCAAGTCCTTGGCCTTGGCCCGAATGGCACCTGGCATCGTGTAGGTCGAGTCGGCGAGGGGGCCGACGGTCGGCAGGGCGTAGATCCACGGCCCGTCCGACAAGCGCACGGCGGCGACGCCCAGTGCGCCGCGAATGGCCGTCGTCTCGGGGACGGGCAGCCCGCGCTCGGTGAACAACCAGGCGGGCACCTCCCACCGGTCCTTGGGGCCAAGCACCGTCGCCACTTCGAACGCGCCCCGTCCCAGCGCCTGCGCGTCGGCCTGTGCAGTGGCTGCGCCGAGGGTCACCGGGAGCCGGCGCAGCACCAGGCCGTCGCGGAGCAGGGTCAGGTGCGCGCTGTCGAGATCAATGGCCAAGGCGACGCCGGGTTGCGAGCGTGCCTCGCGGCGCAGTCGCTCCACCAAGGCCCGTTCGCGCGTGCTGCGCGTGTGCGCTTCGAGGCTGTCGGCGGCGCGGGTGGCGCGGCTCGCCGCGGCGGACTCGCGGCGCCAGTCGGCGAGCAGTTGCACGTTCCACGCGGCGGCGGCGGCCACGACGGCCACCGACACGACCCACGCGAGCACGCGCGCTTTCGACGTCACGGCTTGCCGAGCGCGGTGACGTCGAGCACCGGGACGCCGGTGGGCTCGCTGCGTCCCGTGCGCACGCGCGCGGTGACGAGCACGCGACTCATCGGCGCCAACTGCCGCGCCTCCGCCACCAAGGACGGCGGCAGGGCCAAATACAGGAGCGACTCCTCACCGTCCGGACCGCGGGCGAGCAGATACGGCTCGCCGTCTTCGAGGTCTCGCCGCAGGGCGTCGGCCGTCTGCAGACCAAGGACCTCGACGCGCCAGCGGAGCAGTGTGCCCTTGGTGCCCACCGGATCGGCGCGGAGGTCGGCCGCCGAGATGACGCCGCGGAATCCGCTGTCGGCCGGTGTGACGTCGCGCTCGGGCAGCCAGCCATCGATGCGCACCCGCACCCAGCCCTTCTCGCGCGCGAGCGGCGTCACCACGGCGCCGGCGCGGAGTGCGGCGAGACTGCGGCCATCGGGACTGGTGCGCAGCTCGCTGCCCTTGGCCCCGACGCGCAGGGCGTTGGCGGGTAGCGGAGTCGCCGACTCGGTGCTGGGCGCGGCGATGAGCGCGGGTGCGGCGTCGGCCGCCGTGGCCGGGACCGCTCGGACGCCGCTCGGCGCCGGTTTGGCCGCGGCGGGCTTGTCGTTGGCGGCCGCGTCGGCGGCCTGCGCCAAGTCGTCGCGGCGGACCCAGGCACTGCGGCGCACGCGAAAAAAGGTCCCCTGCGAGCCCGCCGTCGTGAGGCCGCTGCCGCGCTTGAGCGTGGCCACGATGCGTCCGTTGGCGGCGGCCACGGCGCGAACGCGTGCGCCGTCGACGCGCGCACTGCGCGGGAAGGTGTCGGCCTTGCCCGCCAGCACCGATTGATCGAGCCAGCCTTCGACCGTGACCTTGACCCACGCGCCGCGCGTTTCGCCGCGAGGCACCACCGCCCCCTGCGCCAGCACGCCGATGGACCGAACGCCATTCGAGGGCTGTACCAGCAAGGGGGTCTCCCGAAGGGCCCGCCCGGCGCTCTGCGCGCGCGCGGAAGCCGCCGCCGCCACGAGGGCGACGGCCAGACGCAATGCGTTGTAGCGGGCGAGCGCGGACATAGATTTCCGAACGTTAATGGCGCGCGCCGCGGGAATGCGGCCCGGATCGCCGGTGAGACTAGCACCCGTACGCACGAGCGCAAAGGAATGAGCACGACTGCAGGACGTCCGGTAGCGCTGATCGTGCTCGACGGCTGGGGGTACCGCGAGGCGCGCGAAGGCAACGCGATCGCGATGGCCAACACGCCGACCTGGGACCAGCTCTGGGGCCGGCAGCCGAAGACCCTGTTGCGGGCCTCGGGCCTGGCGGTCGGGCTGCCGGCCGGACAGATGGGCAATTCCGAAGTCGGCCACCTGAACCTGGGCGCCGGCCGCGTGGTGCTGCAGGACCTCGTGCGCATTTCGCAGGCGATTCGGGACGGGTCGTTCTTCCAGAACGCGGCGTTCGTCGATGCCTGCGCACACGTCGCCACGACCGGCGGCACGTTGCATCTGCTCGGGCTCATTGGCGATGGCGGCGTGCACGGCTTGGACGAGCACGCCTTTGCGCTGGTGGATCTCGCGCAGCGGCGGGGGGTGGCGAAGGTCGCGATCCACGCGCTGCTCGACGGCCGCGACACGATGCCGACCTCGGCGATCGCGCACCTGCACACCCTGCGCAGTCGCACCGCGGGCGCGGCCGTGATCGCGAGCGTGAGCGGCCGCTACTACGCGATGGATCGCGACAATCGCTGGCCGCGGACCGAGCTGGCGTATCGCGCGATTGTCGACGGGCGCGGCCCCACCGCCACCGACGCACTGGCCTGTGTCGAGGCCGCGCACGCGCGCGGGGAGACCGACGAATTCGTCGTACCGCACGTGATCGTCGGCGACGACGGCGCACCGCTCGCGCCGATGCGCAGCGGCGATGCGGTCATTTGCTGGAACTACCGCTCGGACCGGATGCGGCAGATCGTGCGCGCGTTGGGCGTCGCCGATTTCGACGGCTTCGACGTGTCCACGCGGCCGTCGCTGCACATCGCGACGATGACGCAGTACGACGCGCGGTTTCCATTCCCCGTCGCCTTCGCGCCGTTCTCGATGGCGCGCATCGTGGCCGAGGTGATTTCGGACGCCGGGCTGTCGATGTTGCGCACCGCCGAGACCGAGAAGTACCCGCACGTGACGTACTTCTTCAATGGCGGTGTCGAAGTGCCGTTTGCTGGCGAGGTGCGTGAGCTCGTGCCCAGTCCGCAGGTCGCGACCTACGACCTCAAGCCCGAAATGAACGCGGCGGGCGTGACCGAGGTGCTCTGCCGCGCGATCCTCGGGCAGCAGCACGACTTTATGCTGTGCAACTTCGCGAACGGCGATATGGTCGGGCACACCGGATCGATTCCGGCCACGCTGGCGGCGGTCGAGACGGTCGATCGTTCGCTCGCGCAGATCGTGGCGGCCGCCGAACGCACCGGGACGCGGCTGTTGATCACGGCGGACCACGGCAACTGCGAAATGATGATCGACCCCGCGACCGGGGGTCCCCACACCGCGCACACGACGAATCCGGTGCCGCTGGTGCTGTACGATCCGGCGGGCGGCGCGATACCGCTGCGCAGTCAGAGCGCATTGTGCGACATTGGCCCGACGGTGCTGGCGATGCTGGGCTTGGATCGACCGAACGAAATGACCGGCCGCGACCTGCGCGACGTGACGCAGCCGTCGGGGGCCTTGGCGTTGATTGAACAGGAACACGGAGTGATGGCGTGACGGGTGCACGACGATTGGCCGCGGGGCTCGCGCTGCTGCTGGCCAGCCGCGCCGCCGGCGCGCAGGTAGGACACCTTCCGGAGCGGAGCCCGTATCGGGATGCGCCGTTCCGTCAGGGTGTGTCGGTCTTCAGCGGCTGGTGGTCGGCGGGACGCAATCCTGCCGGCGTGGCGCCCAACAGCGCACCGCTGATCGGCGCGCGCTACGACTGGTCGGTCGGCGAAGCCGGCTCGTTGTACGTGCGGCAGCAGGTGGTGTTCGCCTCGCGCACGCCGGTCGATCCCTTCCGCGCGCCGAGTCAGCGCAGCTTGGGCAGCTACTCGTGGCCGTTCACGGCGTTCGACGCCGGCTTCACGCTCAATATGACCGGCCAGAAGAGTCGCAAGGGACTGATTCCGGTCGTGAGCCTGGGTGTGGGCTTCGTGTCGGATCTGATTCTGGCGACGGACGTCGGCGGCTACAGCTTCGGCACGAGCCTGGCGGTGACGCCGACCGTCGGGATGCATTACGTCGTGAACAGCAAGTATCGGGTGCGCGTGGAAGTCGGCAACTTCATGCACCGCTTCCGCCATCCCGACACGTACTACAGCACTACCTACGGTGACGCGATCCTCACCCGCAACGGCGATCGCAACGGGTGGCGCCACAACATCACGACCACGCTCGGCCTGACGCTGATCACCTTCCGCTGATGCCGCTCACGTTGACGCGACGGTTCACGTTCTCGGCGGCGCATCGGTATCGCCGGCCGGAGTGGGACGACGCGCGCAACGCGGCGGTGTTCGGGAAGTGCGCGCGGCCGCAGTACCACGGCCACACCTACGTGTGCGACGTGAGCGTGGGCGGCCCGGTGTCGGCCGAGACCGGATTCTGTGCGGATCTCGGCGTCTTGGATGCGGCGATCGCCGTGCTGCGCGAGCAACTCGATCACGCCAACCTGAACACCGACATCCCCGAGTTCGCCGACGGACGGCTGATCCCCACCACCGAAGAGTTGGCGCGATGGATTGCCGAGCGGGTGCAGGCGCGGTTGACCGATGGCACGCTGGTGGAGCGTGTGGTCGTGGCCGAAGAGCCCACGTTGTGGGCCACGTGGAGCCGCACGTGAGCGTGTGGCGCGGCGTCCTGCCATCGGCGCTGCTCGCCGCCAGTGCGGTGCTGTCGGCGTGCGGCGGTCGCGTGGCAGCGGTGCCGGCGGCCCCGCTGGCGCTGTCGCCGCGGGAGCAACTGACGCGCGATCTCGATTCCCTGCTCGCGGCGCCGGCGTTTGCGAACGCGCATTGGGGCGTGCTGGTGGTGCACCCGCAGTCGGGGGACACGCTGTACGCGCGCAATGCCGACAAGCTCTTTGTGCCGGCGTCGAACCAGAAGCTGATCACCGGCGCCGTGGCCTTGGCGCAGTTGGGGCCCGAGTTCCGCATTCGCAGTGCACTCGTCGCCAGCGGCCCGGTGCGGAACGGCGTGCTGTCCGGTGATGTGGTGTTGATTGGGCGCGGCGACCCGTCGTGGAGCGACGCGGTACAGGGCGATGCCTTGCTGCCGCTGCGCGAACTGGCCGATTCGGTGCGGGCGCGCGGCATTCGCCAGATCACCGGCCGCGTGGTGGTGGCGACCGGACACTTCGCCGGCCCCAAGGTGGGCTTCGGCTGGGACTACGACGATCTCGAGTTTGCGTACGGCGCGCCGGTCGATGCGGTGCTCCTCAACGAAGGCATTGCGCGGATCGTCGTGCAGGGGGCCGCGAAAGCCGGCGATATGCCAGACGTCCGCGTGCTGCCCGTGTCGCAGGCGGCGTCGGTGGCGGTGCAACTGCAGCCCACCCGCGCGAGCGTGGACTCGAGCGCGCCCTTCGACGTCGCGTGGGACGACGACCTGCGCGCGTACGTCGTGCGTGGCAGTGTCACGGTAGGGCAGTCGATTGCCGCGCGCGTGGCGATGCGCGATCCCGCGCGGGCGACCGCTCAGGCGTTGGCGCAGGCCCTGGCGTCGGCTGGTGTGACCGTCGACGGCGGGTCGCAGGTGGATGCCAGCCGCGCGCGGCTGTCGGGCGACACGCTGGCGGTGCTGATGTCGCCGCCGCTCGCGGATCTGCTCCGCTACTTCGAGAAGCCCTCGCAGAATCAGATCGGCGAGCAACTGCTCCGCGTCCTCGGGCTCGAGAAGACCGGCGTGGGGCACGCGGACAGCGGCTTGGTCGTCGTCCGTCGGCAGTTGGCGCAGTGGCAGGTCGATTCCACGCGCGCCGTCGTCCGGGACGGCAGCGGACTGTCGCGACACAACTTCGTGTCACCGCGCGCAATCACGCGCGTGCTCGACGCGATGCAGCGCCAGCCGACGTTCGGCATTTTCCGCGACGCGCTACCGACCGCCGGTGTGGACGGCACGCTGGCCTCGCGGATGCGCAACACGACGGCACAGGGGAACGTGTCGGCCAAGACCGGCTATGTGGACCGGGTGCGTTCGCTCTCGGGCTACGTGAAGACGCTCAACGGCGAAACGCTGCTCTTCTCGGCGTTGGCCAACAACTGGACGACCCCCGTGCGCGACATCGAGCGGGTGCAGGATTTCCTGGCGGTGCGACTGGCGTCGCTGCGCTACGTGCGCCCGGGCGACGGTGCGAGGCCCGCTCCCGCTCGCTGAGGCGATCGCCGCGGTGACCGCCGCGGGCGCGCCGCGGCCGCGGCAGCGTGTGTCGGTAACCGGGCACGATGCGCTCGATACGGCGCTCGTGGTGACCGCCGACGATGTGGTCGCCGCACTCGACGCGCCCGGCTTCGCGAACGCCGGGATGGACGGCTACGCGGTGCGCGCCGACGACGTCCGCACCGCGTCGTCGCACGCCCCCGTGTCGCTCCGCGTCGTCGGCACCATTGCCGCCGGTACCGCGGCGACGGGCGCCGTGGCCCCGGGCGAAGCCGTGCGCATCTTCACCGGCGCTGCGGTGCCCCGTGGCGCCGATAGCGTGATCCGCTGGGAGGACACCGACCGCGGTGATGCCACGGTGCAGATCCGCGACGCCCGCGATGCAGGGCGCAACGTGCGGCCCGCCGGCGAAGACGCGCGCAGCGGCGACGTCGTGCTGCGCGCGGGCACGCGGGTGTCGGCGGCGCATCGCCAGTGGCTGGCGGCCCTCGGCGTGCGCGAACTCGTGGTGCATCGGCCGCCGGTGGTCGCGCTGATTCGCACCGGCGACGAGCTCGTGCCACCCGGGACCGCCCTCGCGGCCGGCGCGCCGCAGGTGATCGACAGCAACGGCGTGGTGTTGCGTCAGATCGTGTTGGCGGCGGGCGGCGCGGTGCTGGATGTGGGCATCGTGCCGGATCAGCGGGACGCGCTCGCGGCCGCGATGCGCGACGCCGCGTCGCGCGCCGATGTGATCGTGACGGCTGGCGGCGTGGCGGCGGGAGACTTCGACGTCACCAAGGGCGCAGCGGTGGACGCCGGCGGTCGCGTGGATTTCTGGAAGATTCGCGCGCGGCCCGGATCGCAGGTGGCTGTCGGCGCGATCGGTGACGCCGTGTGGATCGGGATGCCCGGGAATCCGGTGTCGGCCGCGGTGATGGGGGAACTCCTGCTCCGCCCGCTGCTGCGCGCGATGCTCGGCGACGCGCGGCCGCATCGCCCGATGCTGCCGGTGCAGTTGGCCGAGCCGGTGGCGCGCGATGCCACGATGACCCTGCTGTTGCGCGCGACACTCGACGACGACGTCGCGCCCGGCGCGCTGCCACGGGCGCGACTCGCGGGTGCGCAGGGCTCGCACCTGCTGGGTCCGCTGGCGCGCGCGGACGTGCTGCTCGTGGTGCCGCCCGGTGCCGACACGTGGGCCGGCGTAGCGCTCGACGCGATCGCGCTGCACGATCTGCGCGGTAGCGCGCGGGTGCCGGGCGCGTGAGCGCGGTCTTGTCGGCCTCGGCGCTCGGCGCGGCGCTGCGCGCGCGCTTCCAGACGGTGGAGCGCATTGCCGACCTGAGCAACGGCCCGCTCACCGTGACGACGCCCGAAAGCGCCGAGGCGCTGATCTCCGAAGCGGACTTTGCGCGCGACGAGCGCCTGCCCTACTGGGCCGATCTCTGGCCGTCGGCGCGCGCGTTGGCGGATGCGCTCGTGACCCGCGTCGCGATGCGCCCGCCCGGCGCGGCGGTCGAGCGACTGCTGGAGATCGGGTGTGGCGCCGGCTTGGTGGCGGCGCAGGCCGCGCGCTTGGGCTACGACGTTACGGCCACCGACTACTACGACGACGCGGTGGCCTTCGCGCGCTGGAACGCGTGGGTCAACAGCGGGCGCGAGATTGCCGGCCGCGTCGTGGATTGGCGCGACCTGCCCAATGATCTCGGTGTCTTTGACGTGGTGGTGGGCAGTGACGTGTTGTACGAGCGCCCCTATGGCGCACTGGTCGCGCGCGCACTGCGCGCGACGCTGTCCCGTACTGGCGTCGCGCTGATTACCGACCCCGGCCGCGTCGGCGTTGAGGGATTCCTGCAGGAATGCGCGGCCTTGGGGCTGACGGTCGGCGCCGGCGATCCGCGCTTAATCAGTGATGGCGCGGTGCGGCACACGGTGACGCTGTGGCAGGTGACGCGATGATCTCGGGTGCGCATCCGGCGGCACGCGCGGCGAGTCGTGCGGTGTTCGTGGGACTGGTGGTGAATGCGCTGCTGGCTGGCGCCAAGCTCGTGGCCGGTGTGCTCGGCAACAGCTATGCGCTCGTGGCCGATGCCGCCGAGAGCGGCTTCGACATTCTGGGCTCGCTCGTGGTGCTGGGCGGGATGCGCATTGCGGCGCGCAGCGAGGACGACGCGTATCCCTTCGGCTACGGCAAGGCCGAAGCCCTGGCGGGCGCGTCGGTGGCGCTGATGCTGATGGGGGCGTCGATCGGCATCGCCCTCGAAGCCATTCGCGAGATTCGCACCCCGCATCACGCGCCCGCGCCCTACACGTTGGTGGTGCTGGTGGCGGTGATCGCGATCAAATGGTGGATGGGCCGCCGCGTGGAGCTGGCAGCAGATGGGGGCACCTCCACCGCCGCACGTGCGGACGCCGCGCATCACTTTGCCGACGCCATCACGTCGGCCGCGGCATTCGTGGGCATTTCGGTGGCGCTGATCGGCGGCCCGGGCTACGAGCCCGCCGACGATTGGGCGGCCTTGCTGGCGTCGGCGGTGATCTTCGCGAACGGCGTGCGCGTGCTGCGGCCCGTGCTGGAAGACTTGATGGACCGCGCGGCCTCCGCCGAGGTGCGCGCAGACATTTCGCGCGCCGCCTGCGCGGTGCCCGGCGTGCGGAGCATTCACGCGTTGCGGGTGCGCCGCGCGGGCACAGGCTACTACGTGGATGTGCACGTGCAGGCCGATCCGGCAATGACCTTGGACGCAGCGCACCAACTGAGTGGCGCGGTCAAGGGCGCGATGCGCGCGGCGGTGCCGTCAGTGCGCGGCGTGCTCGTCCATATGGAGCCGGACGAGACGCCGCCGTGAGCTGACGCTAGGTCGTGCTGGCGGGCACCGCCAGACGCGACGCGACGATTTCGGACAGATCCATCACCGGCACATCCGACGACTTCGCGGTGACGCCGTCGGAGATCATCGTCATACAGAAGGGACACGCGACCGCGATCGTGTCGGCACCGGTCGCGAGCAGTTCCTCGGTGCGTTCGACGTTGATGCGCTTGCCGTCCTTCTCTTCCATCCACATCCGGCCGCCGCCGGCGCCGCAGCAGAGCCCCTTGGACTTGGTGCGCTCGGGCTCCACCAGCGTGAGCACCGGCAAGGCGCGCTTGAGCGCCGCGCGGGGCTCTTCGATGATTTCGTGGTAGCGACCCAGATAGCACGAGTCGTGGTACGCCACGACGAGCTTGTCGCCGCCCGACTGCATCGGCACCCGGCCCTGCGCGAGCAGGCGCTCGAGATACTCGCTGTGGTGAATGACTTCGTAGTGTCCGCCGAACTGCGGGAACTCGGTGCCCATCTGGTGGAAGCAGTGCGGGCAGTGCGTGACGATCGTCTGGACGCCGTAATTGTTGAGCGTCTCGATCGCCCCCTTGGCGAGCACCTGATACAGATACTCGTTGCCCATCCGGCGCGCGGGATCGCCGTGGCAGGCTTCTTCCTGACCCAAGATCGCGAACTTGACCTCGGCCGCCTGCAGAATGCGCGCGAAGGCCACAGTGATCTTCTTGGCGCGCTCGTCGAACGACCCCATACAGCCGACCCAGAAGAGCACGTCCGGCTTCTCGCCACGCGCGGCCAGATCGGCCATCGTGGGGATGTCCATTCCTTCGGCCCAGGCCCCGCGATCGCCGGGGTTGAAGCTCCACGGGTTGCCCTTCTGCTCCAGGCCTTCGAAGGCGGGCATCAGCTCTTCGGGGAAACGCGACTCGGTAAGCACGAGGTTGCGCCGCAGCTCGTTGATGACGTCGAGCTGGTCGATGCTCACCGGGCACTCGTACACGCAGGCGCGGCACGAGGTGCAGGCCCAGAGCTCTTCTTCAGTGATGTACGAGTCGAGGAGGCGATTCCCGAGAATCTTCTGCGCCGCTTCGTCCACGGTGCCTGCCGCCGCCTTCTCGGCGGCCGACGGCTCGGTGGGCTCGGCGACATCGCGCACCATCAGCGGGCCCTTCTCGAGCAGCCGCTGCCGCACATTCACGACGATCTTGCGCGGCGAGAGCATCTTGCCCGTGGTGTTGGCCGGGCACACTGACATACAGCGCCCGCACTCGGTGCAGGAGTAGCCGTCGAGCAGCGCCTTCCACGAGAGATGTTCGACGTCGCTCGCGCCGTACACGTCGGTCTCGGCCTCGAGGTCCATCGGGCGCATTGCACCCACCGCGCCCGGGCCCGAGGTGTTCGAGAAATAGGTGTTGATGAGCGACGTGAGGACGTGCAGGTGCTTCGAGTAGGGCAGCAGGTTGAGGAAGACCAGCACGAGCAACGCGTGCGTCCACCACGCCGTGCGGCTGATGATGTGCGCGGTGTCCTGATCCACCGTCCCGGCGAAGGCCGCCGCAATCATCGCCGCGATCGGCTGCCCGAAGGCATCGCGCAGCGGCTCGGCGACGAGCTCGAAGCCGGTCTTGATGTAGATCGTGAGCATCAACGTGGCGATGATGCTCAGAATCAGAATGGCCTCGCCGTGGTGCACCGGGTCGCCCTTCCCTTCACCGCGCAGACGACGCGGCGGCGCGAAGGCGCGGCGGTAGATCAGCCACGACACCGCGCCCAGAATGCCCAGCGCGAAGAGTTCCTGCGAAAACAGAAACGCCACGGCCAAGGGCCGCGGCAGGATCTTCGCCAGTTCGAACGACGGGACGAAGCCCTGCACCATTTGTTCGGCGGTCCCGACGGTGACGACGAGAAAGCCCCAGAATACCAGCGCGTGCGAGATGCCGGCCCCCCGCTCGCGGAGAATCTTCGTTTGCGCAAAGCCGATCAGCGCGAGGTTCTTAAGCCGCGTGCCGACGTGGTCGGTGCGCGGATCCGCCTTGCCGATCTTCAGGTAGGCGATGAGCCGTTGCGCGCTGTACGAGAAGAAGCCGAGCGCGAAGACGAAGACGATCGCGAAGACGAGCTGGGAGACCGTCATCCGTTCAGCCCTGGGCCCGCGCGGCCTTCACGGCCTCGGTGAGCTTCGGGACGATCTCGAACGCATCGCCGGCAATGCCGTAGTCGGCGATCTTGAAGATCGGCGCGTCCTTGTCCTTGTTGATCGCGACGATCGTCTTGCTCGCGCGCATCCCGGCCAGATGCTGAATCGCACCGGAGATGCCGACGGCAATGTAGAGGTCCGGGCTCACGAGCCGACCGGTCTGACCGATCTGATCGCTGTGCGGACGCCAGCCGTCGTCCGTGACCGCGCGCGTGGCACCGACGGCGGCGTTGCCGAAGGCATCGGCGAGTGCCTCGACCAGCGCGAAGTTCTCGGCGGCCTTGAGGCCGCGTCCACCCGACACGATCACCGGCGCTTCGCCCAGATCGAGCTTGGTGGAATTGCCCGCCGCGAGCGTGGTGGTGACCACGCGGCTGGCCGATGGATCGCCAACGGGCGCGAGCGTCTGCACCGTGCCCGCCTTGGGCGCCGCGGCCGGCACAACCGCGCCGGGGCGCAGCGAGATCACGGCGGGGTTGGCGGTGAGCGTGACCGTCGAGACGACCTTGCCGGTGTTCACCGGGTGCGTGCCGACGATGGCGTCGCCTTCGAAACGCACGGCGGTGAGGTCACCGGCCATTCCGACCTTGAGCTTGGCGGCCACGCGCGGGGCCAGATCCTTGCCGTGCGCGCTGGCGGGCAGCACGACGACGCGGGCCTGCGTGGCCTGCGCTGCAGCGGCGATGAGTGCCGAGAGCGCCTCAGGATTGTGCCGCGCGAAGCCGGCGTGTTCGGTCACGTGCACGACGTCGGCGCCGTGCTGGCCGAGGGCCGGCGCGTGGGCGGCGACGTTGGCGTCACCGACCACCAGCGCGTGAACCTGCCCGTCCGCGGCAAGCTGCCGAGCGGCGGTGACGGCTTCGAGTGCGACCTTGCGGAGCTGGCCCGCGCGCGACTCGGCGAATGCGAGAATAGTGGGCATCGGTCAGAGCACCTTGGCTTCGGTCTGGAGCAGGCGAACGAGTTCCGGCACGGCGTCGGCGTTCTCGCCGAGAATGCGACCGGCGGCGCGCTCCGGCGGGAGTTCCATCTTCTGCACGGTGAGCGTGGCGGCGCCGAGCTGCGCGGGCTTGGATTCGAGCGGCTTCTTCTTGGCCGCCATAATGCCCTTGAGCGACGGATACCGCGGGCGGGCGACGCCTTCGTCGATCGTGATCACCGCGGGGAGCGGGCACTCGACTTCTTCGTAGGCGCCTTCGAGCTCACGACGCGCCTTGACCTTGCCGGTCGAGACGTCGAGCGCGCTGACGGCGGTGATGCACGGGAGCCCGAGCAGTTCGGCGACCATCGGGCCGACCGACTGGTTGGAGCTGTCGATGCTCATTCGTCCGAAGAGAATGAGATCGTAACTGCCGCCCGCGAGCTCGGCGGCCAGGGCCTGCGCAATCGCGTAGCCGTCGAAGGGGACGATGTCGGCCTTGAGCTGCACGGCCTTGTCGATGCCCATCGACAGCGCCTTGCGCAGGGTCTCCTGCACCGCGTCGGGGCCGAGCGAGATGGCGGTGATTTCGCCGCCGCCCTGCTTCTCGTTGATCTGGAGTGCGGCTTCGGCGGCGTAGCCGTCGAAGTCGGACATATCGAACTTGAGCCCCGTTTCGTCCACGGCAGTGCCGGAGGGGGCAATCTTGAAGCGCGTGTCCATATCGGGGACGCGCTTGATGGCAACGGCGATCTTCATCGGCGGGAGTCGAGGGTGTGGGCGGGAAATATAGGTGCGCGGTGCCGCCGCCATTGCGCGAGCGACCCTAGGGATTCTCCTGCGACTGCTGGTCTGGACCTAGCGAAGTAAAGTAGTCGAATGACTATATTACTCGTTATGGGCCGAACTGCCGCTCCCGCCGTCCTTCGGGAACCACTCAGCGTGATCTTCGGTGCGCGCGGCCGCGTTGCGGTGCTGCGGGTGCTCGCGTTTTCGCTCGCGCCGCTGAGCGGTCGAGAGGTTGCCCGCCGCGCACGACTCAGTGCGCGCGGCGCACAGTTGGCGCTTGGCGATCTCGAGTTGCTGGGCGTGGTCACGACAATCGACGGGGGACGCGATCGCTTGGCGAGCGTCAACCGGGCGCACGTGCTCTGGACCATCATCGACGCGGCCTTTCGCGCCGAAGCGGAATGCTACTCGGCGCTGCGTGCCGCCATCGCCCGTGCGGTCGCGCCAAGCGATGATCTCGTCTCGGTCGTGCTGTTCGGGAGTACGGCGCGAGGGGAGGAGCAGATGGAAAGCGATCTCGACATTGCCATCATTGGGCGTACAGACGGCGCCGCCAGCGCAGCGGTGGATCGCGTCCTCGCCCACGGCGATGCGCTTCGTGCGCGGTTCGGTGTTCGCGTCGCACCCGTGGGGTGGTCGGTGGGCGCGGCCAAGTCGGGGCTCGCCGCCAAGCGACCGCCGTTTCGCGAGTTGCTCTCGGATGGCGTCCTCGTCGCCGGACGCCCGCTGAGCGAGAGCCTGCGCGCACCATGAATCGAGCAGACCGCACCAAGCGCGTGGACCCGGTGCAAGCGGACCGCTACGCCGAGGTAGGCCGAAGGCTGGTCCGAGCGGGTCGCGATCTCGACACCTTGGGCGACCCGTCGCACGCCAGTGCGCTCGCCATCCTCGCCGTCCACGCGGTGATCGCATTCGCCGATGCGGTGGCGATTCACTTGGTTGGCGCGAAGAGCACCTCCGCCGATCACCGGGCGGCGATCTCGCACTTGCGGGTCGCTGTCGGGACACGCATTCCAGATCGAGTGCTCAAGGACGCCGAGCGCACGGTCGCTGAGAAAGACCGCTTCGAGTACTCCGGCTATGTTGCGACGTTGCGCGACGCGAGGTCGGCGCTCGACCGCGCGGAACGCGTCGCCGCGTGGGCGGAGCAATTGCTGATCACCATTCCACGAACCGGACCCTAATTGACCACAACGGCCACCACCGATCCTCGGCGCCCCTTGGCGCTCGTCACCGGCGCCTCCGCCGGCATTGGCCGCGTCTACGCCCAGCGGTTGGCCGCGCGCGGCCACGACCTGTTGCTGGTGGCCCGCGATGGCGAGCGGCTCTCGGCCCTCGCGGCCGAACTCTCGGCCGCGCACGGGATTGCCGCCGACGTGCTGGTGGCGGACCTGTCGGACCTGGGAGACATCGCGCGGGTGGCCGAGCGCGTGCGATCCGAACCGCGACTCCACGTGCTGGTGAACAACGCAGGCTTCGGCACGCGCGGGGTGATCGGCAAAGCCGACCCCGACGGGCAGTCGCGAATGCTGCGGTTGCACGTGCAGGCCGTGCACGAGTTGACGCAGGCGGCGCTGCCGGCAATGCGGGAGCGGCGCGCAGGCTGGGTGATCACGGTGGCCAGTGTGGCGTCCTGGGTGCCGGCACAGGGCAACGTCAACTACAACTCGACCAAGGCCTACCAGCGGATGTACTGCGAGGCGCTGGCGCTGGAACTGGCGGGGTCCGGGGTACACGTGCACGCGGTGTGCCCGGGCTTTACCTACAGCGAGTTCCACGACCGCTTGGGCACGGGGCGTCAGGGCCTGCCGGCGTGGAGCTTTTTGCCTGCCGAGCGTGTGGTGGACGAGTCGCTGGCGAACGCGGCGGCGGGTGGCGGTGCGGTGGTGATTCCGGGGAAGCGCTGGAAGGTGCTGGTGTTCGTGATCAAGCACTTCTTGTGGATGATCGCGCCGCTGAGGGAGCGCTATCGGCGAGACTGACCCGCCTGGAGGCGCATCATCTTGCGAAGCGCAGCGTTCACGGCACGCGCGGTGGGAAACGCACGAGCAACGTCGTCGGCCAGCACAACGACGTTCGTGCCCATTGCGTAGCGCTTGGCGTATTTGCCTCGGGCACCGCCTGAGAAGTCGTACTCCGTTGCGGGTGTACTTTCCCGCACTCGTTCAGCTCTCTTCTTCATAGGCTCGCCGCTCGCGTCGGGTGGCCGGCCGGGCACTGATGATCCGGATCTCGGACTCGCGGTGTTCAGTGTGGACCACGACCAGCAGTCGTTGGATTGCCGATAGCCCTACGAGGACGAATCTATCTTCGGCCGGTGTTGGAGACAGGTCGGGGATGGTGATTGAAAGGGGGTCTCCAAACGCCGTCGCCGCCTCGATGAAGGTGACGCCGTGCTTCACGTGGTTCAACTTGGCCTTCCTCGGGTCCCACGAGAAGCGAAGCCCCATCGGTCTCCCTCCGCGAATCGCCGCCTCCCCCGCTACGGCGACACCGCCACCTGCGGCATCACCCGCGGGAAGTGGCGGCGATCGGTGGTGAGGATTTCTGTGGCCTTGAGGCGATCGGCGATGGCCACGATCGATGCATCGACATAGCCCAGCGGGAAATCGGCGAACTGCAGCATGGCGGCTTCGATGCGCGGCAGGTCGCGCGCTTCGACATCGACGACTTGGAATTCCCGCGTGCGCACCGCGCGCACGAACGCCAACTCGGCCGCCGCCCCCAGGCGTTGCTGCAGCAGGTAGCACAACTCCGGAATGACGCTCGTGGGGATGACCACGCGACGCGGCGTGGTCAGCCACCACTCACGGATCCGGTCGTGCCACGCGTCGTTGCGATCGGCGAGCGCGTACAGCGCGCCCGTGTCGGCGACGACGATCATTCGTGCGGGTGCTTCCAGAGCAGCTCGTCGACACGCGACGACGTGTCGCTGTGGCCGCTGGCGAACTGACCGGTAATGCTCGGGAGCGACATACGACCTCCGGGGTTGGCGACGTAGGCGGCCAGCGCCTCGCGCACCAGCGATGCCACACTGACGCCGCGACGGCCGGCCTCGGACTCGAGCGCTTCGAGCACGCCTTCGTCGAGGAACAGCGATGTACGCTTCATATCATATATATGCCGCATTGTGTATGCCGAGTCAAGGTGGGGGCGGGTCGGTGGCTGGGGACGAAACGATCGCGCCGCCTCCCCCCGAAGGGAGAGGCGGCGCGATGCGAACAGGGCGATTCGGTTGCGGCTCAGCCGAACGCGTTCATCCCGGTGATGGCCTGGCCGAGAATGAGCGAGTGCACGTCGTGCGTCCCTTCATACGTGTACACGCTCTCGAGGTTGGCCATATGCCGCATCGCGGCGTACTCGGCGAGGATGCCGTTGCCGCCGAGCAAGCGACGCGTTTCGCGCGCGCACTCGGTGGCGATGTTCACGTTGTTCCGCTTGGCCAGCGAGACCATTTGCGGGGTGAAGGTGCCGGCGTCCTTCATTCGACCCAGGTGCAGCGCGAGCAGCTGGCCCTTGGTGATCTCGGTGAGCATATCGGCCAAGCGCACCTGCTGGATCTGAAAACCACCGATCGGCTTGCCGAACATCACGCGCGTCTTGGAGTAGCTGCGCGCTTCTTCGTAGCAGGCCATCGCCGCGCCGAGCACGCCCCACGAGATGCCGTAGCGCGCCTGCGTGAGGCACATCAGCGGGCTCTTGAGGCCACCCGACTTGGGCAGAATGGCATCGGCCGGCACGTGCACGTCCTGCAGCACGAGTTCGCTGGTGTCGCTCGCGCGGAGCGAGAGCTTGCCCTTCTGGTCCTTGGCGGTGAAGCCCTTGGCGCTGGTGGGGACGAGGAAGCCGCGGATGCTCTTGCCGTCGTCGTCGCGTTCGTCGGTCTTGGCCCAGATCACGGCGACCTGTGCGTTGGAACCGTTGGTGATCCACATCTTGGCGCCGTTGATGATCCACGAGCCGTCGCTCTGCTGACGCGCGCGAGTGATCATCCCGGCCGGGTTGGAGCCGTAGTCGGGCTCGGTCAGACCGAAGCAGCCGATGACTTCTCCCTTGGCCATCTTGGGAAGCCAGTGGCGCTTCTGTTCTTCGGAGCCGAAGGCGTAGATCGGGTACATCACCAGCGAGCCCTGCACGCTGGCGGCCGAGCGCAGGCCGGAATCGCCGCGCTCGAGTTCCTGCATAATGATGCCGTAGGCGACGTTACTCAGGCCCGCGCAGCCGTATTCCTCGGGGAGCGAAGGCCCGAAGAACCCCATCTCGCCCATTTCGGGGATGAGTTCCTTGGGGAAGGTGCCGTCCAGATAGTGCTTGCCGATGATCGGGAGGATTTTCTCGTCCACCCAGCGGCGCACGTTGTCGCGGATGGCGCGCTCTTCTTCGGTGAGCGCGGCGTCGATGCCGTAGAGGTCGTCCTCGCGGGGGCGGAGCTGGGGGGAGGCGAGGAACTGCTGGGTGTCGAGGTCGGTTGCCATCCGATAACACTATCAGATGCGCGACGATTCGGGCATCCGGGAAATGGCGGGCAGTGAACCGGGCGCGGCGTGGCCCCTACCCCCGCGCCGTCGCCCGAGGCGCACACCCCACCTCTCGCGCCTTTCGCCGAAACTCGGACCCGTGATCCAACGGCCGACCAGTCTCGGCCTGCCACTGATGCACCATCTCGTGCA
>JANRJP010000126.1:0-22411 GCA_033763905.1 Gemmatimonadaceae bacterium | reverse complement strand
AGTCTTTTGCGGGCTCACCGGCATCGTGTGGCTGCATCGCAAGCTGCAGGACGCGTTCTTTCTGGTCGTCGGCTCGCGTACCTGTGCGCACTTGGTGCAGAGCGCGGCGGGCGTGATGATCTTCGCCGAGCCGCGCTTCGGCACGGCCATCCTCACCGACCGCGACCTGGCCGGGATGGCCGACGCCAACGACGAGCTCGATCGGGTGTGCGCGACGCTCCTCGAGCGGCGTCCCGACATTCGGACGCTGTTCCTCGTGGGGTCCTGCCCGAGCGAAGTCATCAAGCTCGATCTGGCCAAGGCGGCCGAGCGGCTCAACACGCGCTTTCTGCCCAAGACGCGCATCATCAACTACTCGGGCTCGGGCATCGAGACGACGTTCACGCAGGGCGAAGACAACGCCCTGAAGGCGATGGTGCCGCTGCTGCCCGCGAGCACCGAGCGGCAGTTGCTCGTCGTGGGCACGCTGGCCGATGTGGTTGAAGACCAGTTCGCGCGGTACTTCCAGCAGTTGGGGCTGGGCCCGGTGCGCTTCTTCCCGCCGCGGCGCAGCACGGAACTCCCCTCGATCGGGCCGGGCACGCAGTTGCTGCTCGCGCAGCCGTTCAACGGGGAAGCGGTGCGCGCGATGATCGCGCGCGGCGCGAATCTCATTTCGGCGCCGTATCCGTTTGGCGCCGAAGGCACCACCGCGTGGCTCGCGGCCGCGGCAGCGCAGTTCAACGTGAACGCCGAGACCTTCCGGCAGGTCACGCAGCCGCTGGCCGAGCGGGCGAACAAGGGACTCGCACGCTACCGCGAGCAGTTGGCCGGCAAGCGGTTGTTCTTCCTGCCCGATTCGCAGCTCGAGATTCCGCTCGCGCGCTTCCTGCACCGCGAAATGGGAATGGAGCTCGTGGAAGTCGGCACGCCGTATCTCGACCGTCAGATGGTGGGCGCCGAGCTGCCGCTGTTGCCGGCGACGACCACGCTCAGCGAAGGGCAGGACGTCGAGAAGCAGCTCGATCGCGTGCGCGCGGCCAAGCCCGACCTCACGGTATGCGGGCTCGGGCTCGCGAATCCGCTGGAGCGCGAAGGCTTCGCGACCAAGTGGAGCATCGAGCTCGTCTTCACGCCGATTCACGGCTACGATCAGGCGGCCGATTTGGCCGAGATCTTCGCGCGACCACTCGTGCGCCGTTCGCGGCTCACGGTCTGACGGGGACGACACGATGCAGCTGACCCTGTGGACGTATGAAGGCCCGCCCCACGTCGGCGCGGGGAGCAAAGCGACGACAATGAAGGGCGTGCACTACGTGCTGCACGCGCCGCAGGGCGACACCTACGCCGATCTGCTCTTCACGATGATCGAGCGGCAGGACGCGCGTCCGCCGGTCACTTACACCACCTTCCAGGCGCGCGATCTGGGCGGCGACACGGCCAACCTGGTGAAGGTGGCGGTGCAGGATGCCTACGACCGCTTCAAGCCGCAGGCGCTGCTGGTGGGCGAGTCGTGCACTGCCGAGCTGATTCAGGATCAGCCCGGCTCGCTCGCGCAGGGGATGGGCATTCCGGTGCCGATCGTGCCGCTCGAACTGCCCGCGTACTCCAAGAAGGAGAACTGGGGCGCGGCCGAGACGCTGTATCACCTCACGAAGACGCTGCTCGCCGATCGCATCCCCAAGCCGGGCACGGCGCGTCCGCCCCGCGAGCCGGGCGTGCGGCCCAAGGCGAATCTGCTCGGCCCGACGGTGCTGGGCTTCCGCTGCCGCGACGACGTCCGCGAAATCACGCAGCTCCTGGCCCAGCTCGGCATCGACGTCAACGTGATCGCGCCGCTCGGCGCGTCGCCCGACGACATTCGGCGCATTCCCGACGCCGACGTGAACGTGGATCTCTATCCCGAAGTCTCGCGCACGACGGTGTCGTGGCTGCAGCGCAACTTCGGTATCCCGTACACGAAGACGATCCCGATGGGCACCGGCGCCACGCGCGACTTCGTCGCCGAAGTGGCGTCGCTGGTGGGCATCGACCCGTCGCCCGTCCTCGGGCGCGAACAGCCCGGCGTCGCGGCGCTCTCGGCGTCGCAGGCGCGGGCGCCCTGGTACGCGCGGTCGGTGGACTCCACGTACCTCACCGGCAAGCGCGTGTTCATCTTCGCCGATGCGACGCACGCCATCGCGGCGGCGCGCATTGCCGCGCAGGAGATGGGCTTCACGGTGGTCGGGCTGGGCACGTACAGCCGCGAGTTCGCGCGTGAAGTGCGCGAAGCCGCCAAGCTCTACGGCGTCGAGGCGCTCATTACCGACGACTATCTGGAAGTCGAAGCGGCCATTGCCGCCGCGACACCGGAGCTGGTGCTCGGCACCCAGATGGAGCGCCACATCGCCAAGCGACTGGGGGTGGCCTGCGCGGTGATTTCGGTGCCGATTCACGTGCAGGATGTGCCGGCGCGCTATTCGCCGGTGTACGGCTTCGAAGGCGCGAACGTGCTCTTCGACACCTGGGTGCATCCGCTGGTGATGGGCCTCGAAGAGCACCTGCTGCAGATGTTCCGCGAGGACTTCGAGTTTCACGACGACGCGGTGCCGTCGCACTTGGCGACGAGTGCCGGTGGCGCGCCGGCGGCCGCGCCGGTGAGCGCGGGGGCACCCGCGGCAGCGTCCGTGCCGCTCCCCGCACCGGCGCCCGACGTGGCCGCCCGCGCGCCGCAGTTGCAGCACACGATGGCCACGCCGGCGTTCAAGATGCCGGTGCCTGCCGCCGCGGCGGCCGCGCCCGCCCCGCCCAGCGCGCCCGTCTGGACGCCCGACGGCGAGAAGGAACTCAAGAAGATTCCCTTCTTCGTCCGCGGCAAAGCCAAACGCAACACCGAGCGCTACGCCGAAGAACACGGCATCACCCAGATCGGCGTCGATACGCTGTACGAAGCCAAGGCGCATTTCGGCAAGTAGGTCGCAGTCCCGCACCATCGCACGAAGTACCACCCGATCGACCGCACAGGAGCAGATCTCAGCACTATGGCACCGAACGTCGTGCAGGGCCCGGAACTCCGGTTCGTCATCGTGACGCTCGACGCGCACCTCGCCGGTGCCTTCGAGACCGCGAAGCGCAACCTCGTGCGCCAGATGCCCGCCCTGCATCTCGAAATGCACGTCGCCGCCGAGTGGGACACCGATCCCGCCGCGGCGGCGCGCGCCCGTGAGGCCATTGCCAAGGCGCACTGCCTGGCGATCACGCAGATCTTCACCGAAGAAGGCACGCGCGAGATTCTCGAAGCCGTCCAGGCGCGCCGCGATGCCGCCGACGCCGTGCTTGTCGCGCTGTGCACGTCCGAGCTGATGCAGAACACCAAGCTCGGGCGCTTCTCGATGGCGGCCAAGGACAACGGGCCGTTCTCGCTCGGCGCGCTGATGCGCAAGCTGCGCGGCAAGCGCGAAGAAGGCCGCTCGAGCGGCGAGCGGCAGATGAACGTGCTCCGCACGCTGCCCAAGATTCTCAAGTTCATCCCCGGGACCGCGCAGGACGTGCGCGCGTACTTCCTGCTGCTGCAGTACTGGCTCGCGGGCAGCGATGCGAACATCGAGAATATGATCCGCTACTACATCGACCGCTTCGCCGATGGCGAACGGAAGGTGTATCGCGGCAAGCTCAAGCCGTCGGAGCCCGAGGAGTATCCCGAAGTCGGCGTCTGGCACCCGGACCTGCCCAAGCGCGGCATCGCCAGCGAACGCTCGGCGCTGCCGGCCAAGGGCAGCAAGGGCACGGTCGCGGTGATGGTCGGGCGCTCCTATTTGCTCGCCGGCAACACCAAGCACTATGCGGCGGTCATTCGCGCACTCGAAGCGCGCGGGCTCAACACGGTGCCGGTGTATTCGTCGGCGCTCGACGGCCGGCCGGCGCTCGAGAAGTTCTGCAAGGACGCGCAGGGGCGCGGGACCGTCGACGCGCTGGTGAACCTCACCGGCTTCAGCTTGGTGGGTGGCCCGGCGTACAACGATGCCCCCGCGGCGCAGTGTGCGTTGGCGGGCCTCGACGTGCCGTATCTGTCGCTGCAGACGCTGGAGTTCCAGTCGATCGACGAGTGGCGCAACGACGCTCGGGGGTTGAACCCGCTGCAGGCCACGTTGCAGGTGGCGATTCCGGAACTCGACGGCGCCATCAACCCGCTGGTCTTCGGCGGCAAGGGCAAGGCTTCGGCCGACGCCCCCGCGCCCGAATCGGTCCCGATCGACGATCGGGTCGAGATCATTGCCGATCGCATCGCCAAGCTCGTGCGCCTTCGCCGCTCGCCGCGCGAGTCGCGCAAGGTCGCGATCATCCTGTTCAACTTCCCGCCGAACGCCGGCAACACCGGCTCGGCGGCGTACTTGAACGTGTTCGCGTCATTGCAGCGCACCTTGGCCGCAATGAAGGAAGCCGGCTACACGGTGGATCTGCCGCGGGACGTGGACGAACTGCGCACGATGGTCTGCGATGGCAACCGGGAGCAGTACGGCTCGCCGGCGAACATCCACACGATCGTGCCCACCGAGAAGCACGTCCGCCGCGAGACCTACCTCAAGGAGATCGAGAACACCTGGGGACCGGCGCCGGGCAAGGTGCTCACCGACGGCAGCGGCCTGTTCGTGATGGGTCGGCAGTTCGGCAATGTGTTCGTCGGCGTGCAGCCGAGCTTCGGGTGGGAAGGGGACCCGATGCGGCTGCTGTTCGAGGGAAACTTCGCGCCGACGCACGCCTTCAGCGCCTTCTACCGTTGGCTGCGCGAAGACTACGACGCTGATGTCGTGCTGCACTTCGGCACGCACGGCGCGCTCGAGTTTATGCCGGGCAAGCAGGCCGGCTTGTCGGGCGAATGCTGGCCGGAACGGCTCATTCGCGACCTGCCCAACGTGTACCTGTACGCGAGCAACAACTCGTCCGAAGGCACGCTGGCCAAGCGGCGTGGCGGGGCCACGCTCGTGTCGTACCTGACGCCGCCGATCGCCAACAGCGGCCTCTACAAGGGACTCGCCGACCTCAAGGCCGCACTCGATCGCTATCGCGCGGCCGAAGCCGAGGGCGAGCGCGCGACGCTGGCGGGGATGCTGCAGCAGCAGGGCGCGGCGCTGGATCTCTGCGCCGCCGAGCCCGCGTGGCCGATGGCCGAGCGTGAAGCCGCGATCACCAAGCTCCGCGAGCGGCTGCTGGAAATCGAGTACTCGCTGATTCCCGTGGGCCTGCACGTGGTGGGCGAAGGGATGTCGCCCGAAGAGCGCTTGGGCACCCTGCGTGCGTTTACGCGCAACGGCCGACCGGACGCCGATCTGCCGTCGCTGGTCGATGCCATCAAGGGCACGGCCACGACGCCGGACGTCATTGCGCGCGCCGAAGCGGCGGCGGACCGTGCCATCGAAGCGATTGTCGAGAAGGGCTCGGCGGCCTGGGGCCGCGATGCCATCGCGCGCGATGGCTGGGCGCGCCACACGCTGGCGATGGAAGGGTCGGACTTGATCGCGATCGGTCGCTGCCTGGATGACCTCGCGAAGATCGACCAGATGCTGCGCGAGGACACCGAACTCGGCGGCATTCTGCGCGCCCTGGACGGCCGCTACCTGTTGCCCGCGCCGGGTGGCGATTTGCTCCGCACGCCGCAGGTGCTGCCGACGGGTCGCAACGTGTACGGCTTCGATCCGTACCGCGTGCCGAGCGCCTACGCGATGCTCGAAGGCCGCGCGCGCACCGAGACGCTGCTCAAGCGCATCACCGAGGATGGCTCGCCGCTGCCCGAGACGGTCGCGTTCGTCTTGTGGGGCACCGACAATATGAAGTCCGAGGGCACGCCCTTGGCGCAGGTGATGGCGCTGATGGGGGTGGCGCCGCGCTTCGACGGCGTGGGCCGGCTGTGCGGGGCGCGGCTGATTTCGCTCGAGCAGTTGGGCCGCCCGCGCATCGACGTGGTCGTCACCCTCTCGGGCATCTTCCGCGACCTGCTGCCGCTGCAGGTCAAGCTCCTGGCCGAAGCCGCGCTGCTCTGCGCCAAGGCCGATGAGCCCGAGGAGATGAACTTCATCAAGAAGCACACGCGCGAGCATATGGAAGCGCTCGGCGTGGACTTGGAGACCGCCGCGCTCCGCGTGTATTCCAATGCCGACGGCGCGTACGGCTCGAACGTGAATCTGCTCGTCGAGACCGGCCGCTACGAGAACGAAGACCAGCTCGCCGACCAGTTCGTGCAGCGCAAGTCGTACGCGTACGGGATGAAGGGCGCGCCGAAGGCGCAGGCCGACCTGATGAAGCGCCAATTGGGCGGTGCGTCGGTGGCCTTCCAGAACATCGACTCGGTCGAGCTGGGGGCGACGGACATCGACCAGTACGTCGAGTCGCTCGGCGGACTCAACCGCGTGATCACCAAGGAGCGCGGGGAGGAAGTCGCGGTGTATATGGGCGACTTCACCGGCGAGAAGGGCAAGGTGCGGACGCTGCGCGAGCAGGTCGAGCTCGAAAGCCGCAACCGGATGCTCAATCCCAAGTGGTACGAGGCGCAGATTGCCAACGGCTACGAAGGCGTGCGCAATCTGGCGGGCCACCTGACGGCGACCTTCGGCTGGAGCGCGACCGGCGGCAAGGAGACGGTGCCGCAGTTCGTGTACACCGAGGTGACGCAGACCTTCGTGCTCGATCAGGCGATGCGCGAGAAGCTCGCCAAGCTGAATCCCAATGCCGCCGTGGCCATTGCCCAGCGGTTGCTCGAAGCGAACGACCGAGGCTACTGGCAGCCCAGCCAGGAGATCCTCGACCAACTGCGCGACGCCACCGCCGAGCTCGAAGACCGGCTCGAAGGCGTCTACGCAGGTTCCTGACCGGTTTCTCTTTCAACGAGTTGACGATGGCTGGTGCAAAGCTCCCGATTATGGACGCCGACGCAGTCGGAGACGGCGAAGGCAGTCTGCAGGTGCACCTGGACCCCAACCAGAAGATCGACGGGGCCCTGGTGATTGCCGTCTACGGCAAGGGGGGCATTGGCAAGAGCACGACGTCGTCGAATCTCTCGGCGGCGTTCTCGAAGCTCGGCAAGCGCGTGCTGCAGATCGGCTGCGATCCCAAGCACGACAGCACCTTCACGCTGACCAAGCAGATGGTGCCGACGGTCATCGACATTCTCGAGACCGTGGACTTCCACGCCGAGGAGCTCAAGGTCGAGGACTTCGTGTTCCCCGGCTACAACGGCGTGCAGTGCGTCGAGGCCGGCGGGCCGCCGGCGGGAACGGGCTGCGGCGGATACGTGGTGGGCCAGACGGTGAAGCTGCTCAAGGAGCATCACCTGCTCGAAGAGACCGACGTCGTGATCTTCGACGTGCTGGGTGACGTCGTCTGCGGCGGCTTCGCCGCGCCGCTCCAGCACGCGCACTACTGCCTGATCGTCACCGCGAACGACTTCGACTCGATCTTCGCGATGAACCGCATCGTGGCCGCCATTCTGGCCAAGTCGAAGAACTACAAGGTGCGGGTCGGCGGCGTGGTCGCGAACCGCTCCCGTGAGCTGGACCAGGTCAACAAGTTCAACGAGGTCGCGGGGCTCAAGACCCTGGCGCACCTGCCCGACAACGACGTGATCCGCCGCTCGCGGCTCAAGAAGTGCACGATGTTCGAAATGGAGCCGAGCGAGGACGTGGTGGCGATCCAGAACGAGTATCTTCGGCTGGCGCAGTCGATGATCGACGGCGTCGAACCATTGCCGGCCCGTCCGCTCAAGGACCGCGAGATCTTTGACCTGCTGGGCTTCGACTGATGAGTGCCCCGTTGACGATTCACGAATCCGCCGGCTGGCAACGCCGCCGGCAGTGGCTGCACGAGTACTTCGACCGCACGGCGGTGAAGGCGTGGGAGGCGCTCACCAGCGATCAGCAGGTGAGCAAGATCCGCCAGACCGTGCGCGAAGGCCGCGACCAGATGCGGAGCACGCTGCTGGGCTGGCTGCCGGCGGACCTCAGCGGGATGCGGGTGCTCGACGCCGGCTGCGGCCCCGGGATGGCGGCGATTGAGCTGGCACGTCGCGGGGCGACGGTGGTGGCGGTGGATCTCTCGCCCACGCTCGTGGACTTGGCCAAGGAGCGCTACGGGCACGATGAGGCGCTGTCCCGCGTGACCTGGTTTGCCGGCGATATGCTGGATCCCGCGCTGGGCGAGTTCGACTACGCCTTGGCGATGGATTCGCTGATCCACTACGACGAGCCCGAGCTGCGCGGGGCGCTCCGGTCCTTCGGTGCCCGCGTGCACCGTGGGATGGTGTTTACCTATGCGCCGGCCACGCCGCTCCTGAGCACATTGCACGCGGTGGGCAAGTTCTTCCCCCGTCGCGACCGGGCGCCGCGCATTCAGCCGATTTCGCGGGGGGCGGTGTCGTGGGGGGTGGAGCGCGACGCCGAGATGTCCCGGATGGGCTGGCGCGTGGGGCGCACCCGCCGCGTGAGCCGCGGGTTCTACACGTCGCAGGCGCTCGAGATTCTGCGGTCGCCCGCCGTCGCGGGCTGACCCCTTCGCTCCCTGACCTGAACGGCACAGATTTCTGCTATGACGACTCTCTACGTGGTCCTGGGGCTGTTGGTGGTGGCGGGGGCGTGGGTGGCCTGGCGCCGCGTGCGCACCGTGCCGGTGACGCTCGATCTCGAGCGGTCGCACGACACCTTCTATGCGCACGTGAACCTGCCTGACGGCGTCGAAGTCAACGAAGGCGACGAAGTGCGCGTGCACAAGGCGCCGACGACGCTCAAGTTCGGCGAGAAGTACTCGATGGAATCCACCGCGACGATCTCGCACGCCTCCTGGCCGCGCCGCATTCTGCAGCGCGTCCTCGGCACGGGCGAAATCACCGCGCTCTACGAAGTCGGCTTCGAGGGCTGATCCGAATGTACCAGAGCACGCTGGATGCACCGGCCAAGGTCAACGACACCACCAAGGCCGCGCAGGAAGACGCCGTTCTCAATCCGCGCTTCTACACGACCGACTTCGCGGCGATGGACAAGGTCGACGTCGGCCTGATGCGCACGCAGTGGGACGAGCTCATCGACGAGTTCCGCTCCGATCCGAACAAGGATCACTTCAAGCGCAACGCCGAGTTCGACGCCGATTTCTCGCACTACCCGCCGGAGCTCAAGCGGGAGTTCGTCGACTTCCTGGTGTCGTCGGTCACGGCCGAGTTCTCGGGCTGCATTCTGTACGCCGAGATCAAGAAGCGCGTGAAGAACAAGGATATGCGCGAGCTGTTCGGCTTCATGTCGCGCGATGAAGGTCGCCACGCGGGCTTCATCAACCACACCCTGAACGACTTCGACGTCGGGGTGGACCTGAGCTTCCTGACGAAGGCCAAGAAGTACACCTACTTCGAGCCCAAGTTCATCTACTACGCGACGTACCTGTCCGAGAAGATCGGCTACGCGCGCTACATCCACATCTATCACAACTTCGCGCAACGGAATCCCGACAAGCGCTTCCATCCCATCTTCCAGTGGTTCGAGAACTGGTGCTGGGACGAGTTCCGCCACGGGGAAGCCTTCGCGGTGCTGATGCGCTCGCAGCCGCACACGCTCGAAGGGCGCAACAAGCTGTGGATCAAGTTCTTCCTGCTGGCCGTGTTCGCGACGATGTACGTTCGCGACCACGCCCGCCGGCCGTTCTTCGAGGCGATGGGCTGGGACGTCGACGAGTTCGATCGTCGCGTGATCACGATGACGAACGACATTTCGAAGCAGGTCTTCCCGGTGGTGATCGACACCGCCAATGAGAAGATCTGGCAGCTCTTCGAGCGGATGCACCAGAACAACGAGGCGGCGCGCGCCTACCGCAAGGCGGGTGGCTTCCTCAACGGCCTCAAGGCCAAGTTGCGGATGCTCGACAACGGCATCACCTTCGCCAGGCTCTATCTGGTCCCGGGCAAGGCGAATCCGCTCAAGGCCGAGTTCCGGATGACGCCGGAGCAGTGGCTGCCGAATCTCACTCCGTCCGCGGCCTGAGTCGGTGGCAAAGCAGCAATCGTCGGCAGCGGCGTGGGCCCAGTTCTACACGAAGTTCGGGCCCATCCGCCAGTTCGAGGAAGCGGGGCTGTCGTTCCCGCGCCTGTTGCGGCTGTCCCTGTTCCAGGTGACGGTCGGGCTCGCGCAGGTCCTGTTCTACGGCACCCTCAACCGCGTGATGATCGTCGAGCTCAAGGTGCCGGCGACCATCGTGTCGGTGTTCATCGCCATTCCGGTGCTGGTGGCGCCCTTTCGCGCACTGATCGGCTTTCAGTCCGACACCCATCGCAGCATCCTCGGCTGGAAACGGGCGCCGTTCATCCTCGGAGGCACCGCCCTCCAGTGGAGCGGCCTGTCGTTTATGCCCTTCGCGCTGGTGCTGCTGTCGGGGGACCAGACCTGGGGGCCGTCGTGGATCGGCTGGATCTTCAGTGGGCTGGCCTTCCTGCTGGTCGGCGCTGGCGCGCACGTGACGCAGACCGCCGGACTCGCGCTCGCGACCGATCTGTCGAACGAGCAGATCAAGCCCAAGGTCGTGGCGCTGATGTACCTGATGCTTCTCGTCGGGATGACGGCGTGTTCGATCGTCGTCTCGGGGCTGTTGGTGGACTACACGCCGATCAAGCTGATCAAGGTCATTCAGAGCACGGCGATGTTCGCGCTCGTGATCAATCTGATCGCGCTCTGGAAGCAGGAGGTCCCCGAGAAGGGGAAGCGTTGGTTGCCGGGGGAGCGTCGGCCGCTCTTTATGGAGGCCTGGTTCCGATTCATCGATGGCGGGCAGGCGGTGCGCGTGCTCACGGCCACGTTCGTCGGAATGTTCGCGCTCAACCTGCAGGACGTGATTCTCGAGCCGTACGGCGGCGAGATCCTCAAGTTGTCGGTCTCGCAGACCACCTGGCTCACCGGCGTGTACAGCATCGGCTCGCTTGCGGCGCTGGTGGCGGCGGCGCCAATGCTGGCGCGGCGCTGGGACCCGATTCGCGTGGCCTGGGTGGGGCTGGTGGCTGGGGCGCTGGGCTTCGTGCTGATCATCGTGGCGGCGCCGGCGGCCAACCGGCTGGTGTTCCAGGCCGGCACGCTGGTGGTGGGGATGGCCGAGGCCTTCTTTGCGGTGGGGACGCTGGCGGCGGCGATGGACATCCGGGACAAGACCCAGCACGGCATTGCGCTGGGCGCCTGGGGGGCGGTGTACGCGACCGGGGAGGGCTTCGGACTCGCGCTCTCTGGCGCGATTCGCGATTGGGTGGCACACTTGGTGAATGCCGGGCGTATGTCGGGGTCGGCCTCGACGCCGTATCTGGCGGTGTACTACCTCGAGATCGTCGGGGTGGCGCTCACGGTGCTGATGATGATTCCGTTGTTGCGGCGCAAGCCGGCAACGGACACGGCGGCTCCCAAGCCGCTGGATTTGGCGGAGTACCTCGCGTGACGCAGCGGCGGCACGGGAGTGAACAGCGGGATCTCTTGAACACTCGGACGGAGGGGTAATGGCGTACTTCGATGGCACGCAGATCGTGCTCTATGCCTTCTGGCTCTTTTTCGTGGGCCTGATCATCTATCTGCGTCGCGAAGACAAGCGTGAGGGGTATCCCCTCGATTCGCCCCAGGGGCCTCGCAACGGCTGGCCGATGCCGCCTGAGAAGAAGACCTACCTGCACGGACCGGGAGGACAGCACTGATGGCGGAGTACAAGCTCAACGCCGTACCGGCGGACGACTACAACGGCTCGCCGATCATCCCGCTCGGCGACCCGATGAAGGACGGGATCGGACCTGCCGCCTGGGCCGATCGTCCCGACCGGATCGACGTCACGGTGCACGGCGCGCCGAAGATCGTGCCGCTCCGTGTGGCGAAGAACTTCTGGATCGAGCCGCGTGACCCGAACCCGATCGGCCTGCCGGTGATCGCCGCCGACAAGGAAGTCGCTGGCACGATCGTCGAGGTGTGGGTTGACCGCGCCGAGCCGCAGATCCGCTACTACGAGGTCAAGCTGGCGGGTCGCGAAGAGACGCGTCTCCTGCCGGTCGGCTTCGTGCAGTGGCCGAATTTCGGGCTCTGGGGCAACGACCGCGTGCTCGTGAAGAGCATCACGTCGAAGCACTTCCCCGACGTGCCGACGATCAAGAATCCCGATCAGGTGACGCTGCTCGAAGAAGACCGCATCGCGGCCTTCTACGCCGGCGGCCATATGTACGCCGTACCGGGTCGCGATCAGCCCCTGATTTGAGCACCGGTTCGGACCGGGACGGCTAGTCCGTCGCCGGCCTCACGTGAAGCGAGCGGGACATTCCTACGGGAGTGTCCCGCTCGTCTTTGTTCACCCGGGCCGATTAGGTTTCTGCCCGTGAGCGAACTACCGCAACCACCAGCGTACGATCCCGACGCGCAGTACATCCGCGGGATTCCCTATCCACTGCCGCGGGGCGAACGCATCCTGTGGCAAGGCGGCCCCGAGTTCTTCACGCTCGCGAAGGACGTCTTCCGCGTGCACATCTTCGCCGCGTACTTCGCGGTGCTCTTCGTGGCGCAGGGCTGGTACATCGGCGCGACGCGCGGGCTCGATGCGGCGGCCGATGTGCTGCTGCCGCTGACGATCGCGGGCATGTTCGTGAGCGGCTTCATGCTCAGCTTCGCGTGGCTGACTGAACGCAACACCTGGTTCGCCATCACGTCGCGGCGCGTCGTGATGCGTACCGGCATTGCGCTCACGGTGACGATCAACATTCCGCTCAAGGTCATCACCGCCGCCAACGTGCGGCGTCGCCTGGACGGCAGCGGCGAACTCGCGTTCCCGATCGACGAGAGCGCGCGGCTGTCGCTCTTTCAGCTCTGGCCGTTCTGGAAGCCATGGGCAATCAATCGGCCCGTGGCACAGTTCCGCGCGATTCGTCCGATCGACGCCCCGGCCAAGGCGCTGCAGCAGGCGCTCGAAGCCTGGAACGCGAACGAGGCCGCCGCCTGATGGCCAACCAGGACACCTACGTCACGTTCGAGCCGGAACCGGGGCAGAACGAGCGCATCGAAGTCCCCCGCGGCCCCTTGCTGGGCGCGCTGGGATTGGTGGTGCTGTCGTTCACGCTCGCGGTGACCGCGCGCTCCACCGGCTACTTCAAGATCCCCGAGCCGGTGAGCGTCCCCGAAGCGCGTCGCGCCTTGCGCTTCGAAGACGCCAAGGACGGCGGCATCTTCGTGTATGACAACGCGACCGACTCACTGATCATCAATCTGCCCGCCGGCTACAACGGCTTCGCCCGCGGCGCGTTGCGCGCCCTCGCGCGCAAGCGGATGCTCGCGAGTGTGCCCGACAACGCGCCGTTCGTGCTCACGCTGTGGCGCGATGGCCGCCTGACGCTCGACGACCCGAGCACGCGCGACAAGATCGAAATCTCGAGCTTCGGCCCGGTGCAGATCGAGAGCTTTATGCAGTTCCTCGTGCCCGATCCCAGCGGCCGCATTATGGGCATTCCCGCGGCGGGCACGCCGGCGAGCAAGGCGTTCACGGCGCCGATGAAGGGCGAAAAGCCGGTCAAGCGGCTGGGCGACATTCCGCCGAACCGCTGAGTCTTCGCGCCGCCCCACGGATCCCGTGCGGCGGCGCTCAGCTCTTGTAGGTACCGTCGCTCAGGTTCATCCGCCGCCGCAGGTTGCCCGTGGCCAGCAGCACTTCGCGCAGGAAGTAGATCAGGCCGGTCGTCAGCGACAGCAACGCGGCGATGAACAGCGCCGCGACGCCCGCCGACACATCGCGATCGGCCACCGCGCCGACGAATAGCGCGATGATCGAGCAGCACACGAGCAACGCGCAGAGCACGCAGCAGGTGATGGCCACGTTCACCAGGTGGGTGCGCTGGTTGAGCGAAATGATGGTGCGCGAGACGTTGGGCCGTTCCGCGGTGCCCAGGTCGCCCAGCTTGTCTTCGAGCTTGCGCGTGCGGTCCACGATGCGGGCCAGCCGGCCGGCGAGCACGTTGAGCAGCGTCCCCACGGCGGTGAGCACGAAGACCGGGGCGATGGCCAGCTGAATCACGTGCGACACCGCGCTGATGCGCGGGTCGGCGGCCGAGTTGAAGAGCCCGCCGGCCTGGTCGATCACGGCGCCGCCGGCGGCAGCGGACGCAGGGCGTCCTGCCACAGCGGCTTGGCCTGTCCGGTCGGCTCATCTTCGTAGAACCGCACCGTGCCGGGCGCGAGGATCTTGGCGAGCAGGATGATCTGTCCGGTGTGTCCGCCGAAGTGTTCCACCACGTGGAAGATCGCGGCGAGCACGGTCACGTCGCGCGACTGGATGCGGCGGGATTCGAGCAGGGACTGGGGCGAGAGGCCCGCCAAGACCGCGTCGACGTCGCGGAGCGCGGCGTCGAGATGCGCGAGCAGCTCAGGGGCGCTCGCGCCGTCGCGCGCAGTGAACTCCGCCGACCGCTGTCGCACGTCCGTCGCACCGCCGACGCCGGCGACGATCCACTGCCGGATGTTGCCCGCCAAGTGCAACAGGAGGTTGCCGATGGCGTTCGAGCCGGGCGCAGGGCGTGCCCAGATCGCCTCGGCGGGCAACTGCTCGAGGACCAGCGCGATCTTCGTCCGGTACTCGACCGTCAGGAAGTACCGCGCCCGCTCGAGGAACTGGGCGGCGAGCGCCGACGGGTCAGCCGACACGAGCGCTCAGAACTCGCGCTTCTTCATCTCGCGGAAAATGTCCGCGGCATCCGAGTCGTCGGCCGTCTGCTTGGGGCGCGTCGCTTCGAGCGTGGTGTCGTACGCCGGCTTCGGCTTCGCGGCCTTCTGGGCCGCCTTCGCCTGCGTCTTCTTGAGGAGGGCCTGCAGCTGCTTCTCGTTCATTCTCGTCGGGACGGGGATGTTCAATCTTCGGTCGGCGGGGCGCAGGCGTCAACGTGTCCGCTGGGCGCCACCAGCGGCCCCTACCGAGGCGCGGGCGTGAGGGGGCGGGTCTCCCCGTGCCGCAGCACCGTGAAGCGGTCCTCGGGCAGTCCACGGGCCGCCACGGCCGCCTTGAGGTCCTCCGGCGGCTGGTCCAACGGCTCGTCGGTCAGCGGAAACGTCCCCCAGTGGATGCCGAAGGCCCGTGCGGCCTTCACATCGAGCAGGACCTGCACGGCTTCCTCCGGATTGACGTGCTGGGGGCGCATAAACCAGCGCGGCTCGTAGGCGCCGATGGCAATCGCCGCCGCGTCAAAGGGACCAAAGCGCTCGCCAATCCGTGCCGGATCGTCGGAGTAGCCCAGATCCCCCGAGAACCAGAAGCGGAACTCGGGATGCAGAATCGCCCAGGAGCCCCACGGGGTGTCGTTCCGGGTGAACGGCGAGCGATTCGCCCAGTGCTGCACCGGCAGGAAGTGAAACGCGAGTTCGGGCGCGGGGCCGTGGCCCGTCGTGTGTTCGTCCCATTCGAGGCCGATCACGTTGCGCGTCGGGCCCTCGAGCACCGTGCCGCGGACGTTGCGCGCGAACCACCGGTCGATCCCCGCCGGCACCAGAAACAGCGGCGGCCCGCCCGTCTGGCGCATCAGCGCCCGCATCGAGGGGAGGTCCAGGTGATCGTAGTGGGCGTGCGACAGCAGCACGATGTCGATCTGCGGGAGGTCGCGCAGCGCGATGCCCGGCGGCTGGTGTCGCATCGGGCCGGCGAAAGGCACCGGCGACGCGAACCGGCTGAAGATCGGATCGGTGAGGATGTTGGCCCCGCCGAGCTGGATCAGGCTCGTGGAATGGCCGATCCACGTGAAGGTCGGCTCTCGGCGGTTGGCGTGCAGCCGGGCCAGATCGGGCGTGACGCCCACGATGCGACGCTTCGGTGGCCGCGGCAGCCGCTTGGCGAGGCGGGTGACCATCCAGGTCAGGACACCGCTCGGGTCCACATCGCTGCCGCTGCGGTTGCGGTAGGGCGCCGTGCGGCGCGAAGGAAGGTCGGTCACGGGGCGGGTGGTTGATTCACGAGGGCGGATTCCGGTAATCTCGTGTCGGTTCCGGCACCCCGCATCCCGTGTGGTGTCACGAGTCCGGAGTGTCCCGTGTACATCCCTCTGCCGATTCTCGTCGTCTTCGGTCTGCTCTTCGTCTGGCTGCTCTTCGCGGCGAATGGTCGCAATTTGCTGCCGATCCCCGACAACGGGTCACGCATCTTCGCGGCCACTTCGCACGCGGCCCAGGATGCGATCGTCGCGGTGCTCGAGCAGCACGGGATCAAGCAGCGCTTCCGGGGCGACACGCCCGGTGTCCGCCGCGCCATCTTCTGGGACGGTACGCTGGTGACCTGTCCCGAGCCCTGGGTGATCGACAAGCTCGGTGGGACCGCGGGCTCGATCGGCCTCGTCGTCGATGATCCGGAACGCCGCGCGAACGAGGCTGCAGCCTTCCTGCGGTCGAAAGGCTTCGACGCGAAGGTCGTGCTCGACGCCGAACCCGAGTTGCCGATCGCCTTCGTAGTCACCAACGCGCTCCGCAGCACGGCACTCAACTTCCGCAAGCACGCCGTGAAGTTCCCGATGCCGCAGCCGCTGACGCCGCGCGCCGACCGCGGCGCCGCGTGACCGGCGTCGCGTATCGGCCGCCGGCACCGAGCCTCCGGTCGCCGCTGGTCGCGCTGCTGCGCACGATCGCTCGGCGCGACCGGGACCTGCTGAGCATTCTGCCCGTCGATGCCTACCGCGAACTGATCACGCCGCTGGGGTCGTCGCGCCGCGGCATTCTGCTGGTGAACGACCCGGCCGAAGTCACCAAGGTGCTGGCGGACGTCGACGGGCTGTTTCCGAAGAACGACCTGATGGTCGGGGCCCTGGCCCCGCTGGTGGGCGAGTCGATCTTCGTGTCGAACGGCGCCCGGTGGCGACGGCAGCGGCAGATGATCGACCCGGCGTTCTCGCATATGCGCATCAACCGCGCGTTCGCACCAATGGCGGCGGCGGTCGACGACTTCATTCCGATGCTCGCGCGGCACGCGGACGACGGCACGGCGCTGTCGCTGGATCAGGCGATGAGCCACGTGACCGCCGACATCATTACGCGGACGATCTTTTCGACTTCGCTGGAATCCGAGGCGGCGCGCGGCGTCTTCACGGCCTTTGCACGCTGGCAGGCGCGGGTCGCGAACGTCGAGATCCTCAAGCTGCTGCTCGAAAAGCCCTTCGCCGACATTCCGCAGCCGCCGGCGGTGGTGGACGCCTGCACCCGCATTCGCGAGCACATCGGGGCGCTGATCGACGAGCGCTTGGCGCCCGGCGCGACCCCGATCGATGACATCGCCGGTGCGGCGATTCTCGCCCGCGACGCCGACGGCATCGCGATGACACGCGAAGAGCTGATCGACGAGATCGGCACCTTCTTCCTGGCGGGCCACGAAACCACGGCCAGCGTCCTCACGTGGGTGTTCTTCGTGCTGTCGCAGCAGCCGGCGCTGGCGGAGCGGATGCGCGAGGAACTCGAGGGCGTGGTGGGCCGCGGGGAGGTGCAGTTCGAACACCTGCGGCGTCTGCCGTTCGTCCGCAACGTCTTCCGCGAGACGATGCGGCTCTATCCGCCGATCACCTTCATTCCGCGCGTGGCCACGGCCGACACGACGATTGGCGGGCGCCGCGTGAAGCGCGGCACGATGGTGATGATCTCGCCGTGGACGATGCACCGGCACATCAAGCTGTGGCCCGACCCCGACCGCTTCGACCCGGACCGCTTCGCGCCCGAGCGCGAACGGGGGCACGTCGCCGGTGCGTACATCCCCTTCGGCACGGGGCCGCGGGTGTGCGTTGGCGCGGCGTTCGCGCAGACCGAGAGCGCGCTGATTCTCGCGCGCGTCGTGCGTGACTACGACTTCGAGGTGCTCGATCCCGCGTCGGTGCGGCCGGTGTCGCGCCTCACGACGCGACCGGCCCGCGACATCATGTGCCGGGTGCGGCGCCGCGCATAGCGCCCGGCACGGCGGCGCTGATCGGTGCGCCACGGCGTCGGAGCCGGATGAGCCGCACGAAGTGCCAGATGATGATGCTCAAGCCCACCGTGAGCGGCGCCGCCCACAGAAAGGGATTGAAGACCTGCTCGGGCATCAAGCGAACCAGACCGAAGGCCAGGAAGGCGGTGTAGGCCGAGATCGCCGCACCGACCAGCGCTTTGACGTGCTCAATGAGATACCCGAAGCGCAGCGGCTCGGGGCGGAACGCGAACCACAGGTTGGTCACGCCCGACGCCACGCCCACGATCGGGAGCCCGAGCATCACCGGCTGCTTGAGCTCGAGACCGTGGACGAAGCAGTTCACCGCCGTCACCATCACCGCGATCTGCAGAAACACGTTGAGGGGGCGGCGATTGTCGGCGTGCGTGCGCTTGTGCTTGACCGCCCCCCAGCCGTGCCAGGCCAAACTCACGGTGAGCACCGCCAGATACTGCATCATCCATCCGAAGAGCCCACGCACGAGTGTGGCGTCGTGGAACTGCGGGTGCGTCACGAAGTGCGGGTGCGTGGCCATCGGGTCGATGAGCGTCAGCGCGCTCATCCCCACGGCCACCGAGCCGGTGAAGAGCATCGAGTAGACGAACACGAGCCCCCAGCGCTTGTGCGGCTCGCCGCCCTTCTTGCTGAACACGCCGGCCACCCAGAACAACACCAGCCCCACGGCGCCGGCCACGAGATGCGCCCAGACGAACACGCGGAACAGGGTGTGCATCATCGGGCCGCCATCCGTTCGGCGGATACGCGCGCGTGCGCCCCCGAGGCAGCGCCGATCAGGTCGGCAACGATCTTGCCGCTGGCGATCACACCGGGAATCCCCGCCCCGGGATGCGGACCGGCGCCGCAGAAGTAGAGGTTCGGGATGTCGGACGAGCGCGAGTGCGGGCGGAAGTAGCCCGACTGCAGCAGCGTCGGCTCGGGCCCGAACGCACTGCCGAGATAGCTGTTGAGCGTGCGCTCGAAGTAGCGCGGGTCGATGCGCCGCTCGGTCACGAGATGCTGCCGCAGGTTGGGCAGGTAGCGCGACTCGAGATACTCGAAGATCCGATCCCGGTACCGCTGTCCGGCGGTCTCCCAGTCGATGTTGCCACCCAAGTGCGGTACTGGCGAGAGCACGTACCAGCAGTCGTGGCCCGGCGGCGCGAGTGACGGTTCGGTCGCCGTCGGGCGGTGCAGGTACAGCGAGAAGTCGTCGGCCAGAATCTTCCGCTCGAAGATGTCCTCGAGCAGCGCCTTGTAGCGGGGGCCGAGCAGAATCTCGTGATGCGCGCGCTCGGGATACTGCTTGTTCGTGCCGAAGTAGATCACGAACAGCGACATCGAATGGCGATACCGCGCAATCTTGCGATTCGACATCGCGGGACGCGCCGACTCGGGCAGCAACGTGCGATACGCCTGCGCCAGATCGCCGTTGCACACGACGGCATCGGCGGCCAGCGTTTCGCCGTTGGCCAACCGGACGCCCGTCGTCCGCTTCTGGTCGGCGCTCAGCGCAATCGACGAGACTTCGGCGTTCAGCCGCAGTTCGCCACCCAGATCTTCGAAGCAACGCACCAAGCCGCGCACCAGCGCGCCGGTGCCGCCACGCGCGAACCACACGCCCCACTCCTGTTCGAGCGCGTGGATCAACGCGTACATCGCCGAGGCGCGGTAGGGATTGCCGCCCACCAGCAGCGGGTGGAACGAGAACACCTGCTGCAGCCGCGGGTCGCGCAGATGGGCTGACGCCATCCCCGCCACCGAGCGGTCGGCCCGGAGCTTGGCCAAGGTCGGTACCACCGACAGCATCGGCCACGGATCGTGGAACGACTTGTCGATGAGCGCCATCCCGGCCTTGAGGATCTCGCCCGAGCGCTGCCGGAACCGGTGGTAGCCGTCGACATCACCGGGCGAAAAGGCGCGCACCTGCCGTACCAGCTCGTCTTCGTTGTCGTTGTAGTGGAAGACCGAGCCGTCCTCGAAGCAGATGTTGTAGAACGGGTTGAGCTTGACGAGATCGACGTAGTCCGCCGTCTGACGACCCGATGTCGCGAAGAGCTCGTCGAGCATCCACGGGACGGTGATGATCGTCGGGCCGCCGTCGAACGTGAAGCCATCCTGCTCGAAGACGTAGGCGCGTCCCCCGGGCTTGTCGAGCTTCTCGACGATCGTGACCTGATGCCCTTGGGCCTGCAGGCGAATGGCGGCGGACAATCCGCCGAAACCGCTGCCGATGACGACGATGCGCATCCGCGAGTCCTACGACCGGCTGAGCCGGGTGAGGTGCCATACGTGCAACCCGAGCGCGGCGGTCATCGCAAGGCCGAAGCCGACGCCTCCACCCGGGCGACGATGAAAGAAAAGAGCGGTCAGCAAGGCGCCGCCGCTCAAGAGAAAAGACATCAGGAGTGCGCCGGCGGGTCCCCGGCCGGTGCGCCGCCGCCGCCACGACAGCACGACGCCTTCCAGCACCAACACCACGGCGGCAATCACCGGCACCGCATCGGAGTCGAGCCAGGTGAGCAGGGCCGGTGGCATTCGCGCGCGATCAGTCGGCCTTGCGCCAGGCGGCCCAGAGGGGCCAACCCATCACGATCGTTCCGACCACGCCCGCCAGTACCATCTCCTGGCGGTAGCAGATCGCCAGCGGCAACAGGCCGTTCACGCCGTAGAGCACCAGCGGAAACTTCCACGGCTTGAGGGCCGCCGCCCATCGCGTCGGCGGTACCACCATCAGCGCCGCGCGCGAGACGAGCGTGCCGGTCAGCAACCAGCCGAGCCAGTTGGTGATCGGCATCCCGAAGAAGATCGGCTCACCGATGAAGCGCTGCCACGCGGGGGCACCCGAGAGATCGGGCACGTTCCACATCCAGTGGTACGTCTTCACCATCGCGGGATCGAGGGACACATCCCACGCGGTCAGCGCGAGGCCGCTGACGAACGCCCACCACCAGCGGCTCATCCCGTCGTCCTTCGCCGGCAACAGTCGCGCACAGATCGCCAGACAGCCGACGATCATATAGAACCACGACGCGGGGATGTTGAACGGGACGAGATCGAGGATCTTGTAGCCGAGTCGTCCCGAGTACGCGTAGTTGCCGAAGGGCACGCCCCAGTGCGTCCCGGCCAGCTCCGCGCCGAGCGAGAGCACGAAGGTGACCGCAAACGTGAGGAGCGCGGTGCGCACACCGAGCACCCACGCCGCAAACGCGAGGCCGGCAATCGCGCCCAGCACCACGGTGATCTGTCCGCCCCAGGTGAGGCCGAACGAGAGGAGCTTGAGATTTGTCGGCGTGTTGATGAACGCCGGATACGGCTCGATCAGGAAGGTCGCAAACGAGACCGCCGAGAGCAGACTCGCGCCGGCGTGCACGACCAGAGCCCAATAGCCGATCGTGTAGATCCGGGGGGCCGCGTCAGCCGCGCCGGCGTGCGGCGCGCTACGGGCGAGCGGAAGCGGGAGCGTGAGCAAGACGGGAAATTGCCCGACTCGGCTCCGCCATTCAAGCGCTGATCAGCCGCGCGATGGGCGGCGACGCCACTCGTCCGCCGACTGCTGCAGGCGCAGGGTCCGCAGCACGATCTCGCCGGTGGTCACTGCCACCCGCTGCCGCTTGCCACGAAGCCAGGCCCAGAGCCGGTGCCAGACTGAAGATTGCGTTCGGTGCATCATACGCGGGTCCCTACGCCCGAACGCACCGAAAGTTTCTCCTACCGGCCCAAGCCCCGGCGAATTGCGTCGCGCACCTGCGGGAACGCCGTCGACCACGGGGCGACGAGCTCGAAATGGCCGACCCCTGGCACCGCAACGACGCGGACTGACTCCCCAGGATGTGACGCCTGAAACGCCGCCGCCTGCGAGGCCGGCACGATCGGGTCCTTCTCGCCGGTCACCAGCCAGACCTGCGGCGCCGTGCCGCGTAGCGACGACGGGGAGGCCGCCGCCACCCGCAGCGGCTGATCGGTGGGCGCTCCGCCGAGCAACGGGGCCACCGCGCTCCCGCACCCGGTGGCCGACGCGTACGTCGGCAGGTCGGTAATCGCCGCGAGGCCGACGACCGCGCGCACGGGCAGCGGCGTGGGCGTCGCGATGTCGCTCGTGGGCGGCACCGCGTGGCGAGCGCCGGCCCAAAGGGCCAGATGCCCACCGGCCGAATGTCCCGACAGGACCACGCGGCTCAGGTCCAGCCGATGCGTACCCGCGAGCTCGCGCACCGCGTCCACGCCGCGCGACACATCGAGAAACGTGCCCGGCCAGCCGCCGCCCGCATCGCCGATGCGCCGGAACTCGATCGACCAGACGGCGATGCCCTCATCGCGCAACGCGCCCGCGAGGTGGCGCAGATACGCCAGGTCGTATTCGGCGCGCCAGCACCCGCCGTGGATCAGGACCGCCACCGGATGCGGCCCGTCACCGGTGGGCAGATACAGCTCACCGAACTGCTGTGGCGCCGGTCCGTAGGGAATCACGGCCGTCGGCGTGGGATACGCGCGCGCGGTCAGC
>JANRJP010000121.1:0-38206 GCA_033763905.1 Gemmatimonadaceae bacterium | reverse complement strand
CGTCGCGCGGTCCCCGTTCCAGCTCCCAATGCGTCGTTTGCTCGCGACCGCCCTGACGGCGGGCGCTGTCGTTCTCACCGCCTGCAGCCAGACCAACTTTTTCGGGACCCGGCAGCCCGTCGTGACGGCGTATCTCCGGCTGTTCGGCGCCTCGGACACGCCGCTCGAGTTTCCGGCCGCGTTCGGCGTGGTCGCCAACGAAATCTTCGCCGCGCGGGCTGAAGTGTCGCTGTCGGGTAACGCCGCGTACGACGTCGTGATCGACGTTGACGCGAGCACGCCGAGCGATCCGCGGATCAAGATCATTCCGGTGCGGAAGTGGGTCCCCGCGCCGACGCTGGGGCTGCCGGCGGTCGGGCTGATGCGGTCGTCGGTGGCATTCGACGCGGCCAACGAAGCCCCGATCTCGGGCTATGTCTTCGATTCGACGCTCGTGGTCCGGCCGGGCGAGACCTTTATGCTCCAGACGAACCGCTGCCTCGGGTTCCAGACGACGCAATACTCGAAGGCCGTCGTCGACAGTGTCCGCTTGTCGGACCGCGCCGTGAAGTTGCGCGTCGCGACCGACCAGAATTGCGGGCAGCGTCAGTTTCCGACCACGGATTTTCCTCCCCGCTAGGGCGCCATATGCACGATCTCCGGACGTTGCGTGAGCACCCCGATGCGCTCCGCCACGGGATGGCGCGTCGCGGCAAGCTCGAGGTGTTTGCCCCGTCGCTCGGCCGCGCTGCGGCGCTGGAAGAAGAGCGTCGGCTGCTCATCCAGGCCGCTGACGAGCGGAAGGCGGCGCGCAATCAGGTCACCCAGGATGTGGCGCGGCTGAAGAAGGCCGGCGAAGACGCCTCGGAGCCGATGGCGCGCTCGCGCGCGCTCGGCGAAGAGATTGCGCGGCTTGAATCGGAATTGGCGCAGGCCGAGGCGGCGCTGGGGCAGATTCTGATGGAGCTGCCGAATCTCGTGCTCGACGAGGTGCCCGACGGCGACGAAACGCACAACCGCGTCGTCAAGGAGTGGGGCACGCCGCGCACCACCGACGACGCGAACCCGCACTGGGTCATCGCCGAGCGGCTCGGGTTGCTCGATCTCGAGCGCGGGGCCAAGGTCAGCGGCTCGGGCTTCGTCGCCTTCCGTGGCATCGGCGCGCGGCTCGTGCGCGGGCTGATGCAGTATATGCTCGACCTGCACACCCGCGAACACGGCTACGAGGAAGTGTGGGTACCGTTCGCGGTCACGCGCGCCTCGATGACGGGGACCGGGCAGCTGCCGAAGTTCGAGGACGATATGTACGCGCTCCCGAACGACGGGCTGTTCCTGATTCCGACGGCCGAAGTGCCGGTGACGAATCTGTATCGGGACGAGATCCTCGAGCCGACGGCCGTGCCCAAGGCCCTGTGCGCGTACACGCCCTGTTTCCGCCGCGAGGCGGGGGCTGCCGGCAAGGACACGCGGGGGCTGCTGCGGTTGCATCAGTTCGACAAGGTCGAGCTGGTGCGCTACGAGGCTCCGGAGCGTTCGCGCGAGACGCTCGAAGTCCTGACGCGCCACGCCGAGACGGTGCTCGAGCAACTGGAACTGCCCTACCGCCGGGTGCTGCTCGCGGCCGGCGATACGGGATTCTCGAGCGCGATCACCTTCGATCTCGAGTGCTGGTCGCCGGGCACGGGGAAGTGGCTCGAGGTCTCGTCGTGTTCGCTGTTCACCGACTTTCAGGCGCGGCGGATGAATCTCCGCTATCGGCCGGGACCGGGGGAGAAGCCGCGGTTCGTCCACACGCTGAACGGCTCCGGCCTCGCGTTCCCGCGCACGATCGCGTGCCTGCTCGAGCATCACCGGCAGTCGGACGGCCGCGTACGGGTGCCGGACGTGCTCCGCCCGTATCTCGGCACGGACGTCCTGGGTTAACGCGGTGCGCGGGCGCTGGCCCGTCTACCTCGTCGTCGCCGCCGTCGCGGCGTTGCTCGGGTGGTATGCGGTGTTCACCCAAGGGGTGATCGCCGAGCTGCAGCGCGAGACCGAGGTCTCGGCGCGGATGTACGCGCGCATCTACCGCACGCTCGGCGACACTTCCACGCAGTCGCAGAACAACGCGGTGTTCGACCTGTCGCGCGAGATTCTCGAGATGGGCGTGCCGGTGATCGTCACCGATGCCAGTGGACGACCCACCGCGCACGCCAACCTGCCGTTCCGTCCGGATTCCCTTACCGATCCTCGCTTGCTCCGCTATCTGCAGCGGCTCGATCGGGAGCATCTGCCGATCGAGGAGCGCGGGATGGGGCAGGTGCACATCGGCAACACGCCGCTCGTCTCGCAGTTGCAGACGATTCCGGTGCTGCAGGGCGCAGTGCTCGCGCTCCTGCTCCTGCTCGGCGGCTATCTGCTCTGGACACGCGAGCGGGCCGAGCGCGAGCACGTGTGGATGGGGATGGCGCGCGAGGCCGCCCATCAGCTGGGCACGCCGTTGACGTCCTTGTCGGGGTGGATCGAAGTGCTGCGGGATCGCGCCGAGCACGACGGGATGCTCGGCAGCGCGGTGGAGCATATGGACGGCGACCTCGAGCGGCTGACGCGGGTCGCGAACCGCTTCGAGCGCATCGGCCGCCCGCCGCGGCGCGATCCGGTCGATGTCGGCGCCTTGGCCGCGCGCGTCGCGGAGTACTTCCGAGCCCGAGTGCCGACGCTGGCGCACCAGATCGCGATCACCACCGACATCCCCCCGTCGACGGCGTTCACGGTCTACGGCGACGCCGTGCTGCTCGAATGGGTCCTGGAGTCGCTGGTGAAGAACGCCATCGATGCGCTGGCCGGCCGCGGGGGACGGATTGCCGTCGCGGTGAGCGCCGTGCCCGAAGGCGGCGTACGGGTGCGAGTGGCCGACGACGGCCCCGGGGTGCCCAAGGAGCTCCGCGCGCGGATCTTCGAGGCGGGATTCTCGACGAAGGAGCACGGATGGGGCATCGGGCTCTCGCTCGCCCGGCGCATCGTGGAAGAGAGCCACCGCGGCCAACTCGCGCTCGCGACGAGCGGTCCCGGGGCCACCTTCGACATTATCTTGAAGTGATGTACGTCGCGCGAGACACCGACCCGCTCTCCGGCCTCAATCCTGCGCAGCGCGCGGCGGTTGAGCACCACACCGGCCCGCTGCTGGTGCTCGCGGGCGCCGGCTCCGGCAAGACCCGCGTCCTCACCACACGCATCGCCCGGCTCATTCGGCACCACGGCGTGTCGCCACGCGAAATTCTGTCGGTCACGTTCACGAACAAGGCGGCCGGCGAGATGCGCGAACGCATCGAGCGGCTGCTCGGCGAGCCGGCCACGGGGATGTGGGCCGGCACCTTTCACGCGATCGGCGCGCGCCTGATCCGCGAGAACGCGGCCGCCTTCGGGCGCACCCCGCAGTTCACGATCTACGACGAAGACGACGCGCAGAACACGGTCAAGCGGCTGATGGAGCAGCTGCGCATTTCACCGCGGGAATGGTCGCCGCAGTCGCTGCTCTCGCAGATCTCGTCGGCGAAGAACGCCCTCGTGACGCCCGTGGAGTACGCGCAGCACGCTCGCGATCCGCTCAGCAAGGCCGCGTCGGCTGTGTACGATCGGCTCGAGGATGCGCTCCAGAAGCAGAATGCGGTCACCTTCGACGACCTGCTCGTGTTGCCGGTGCGGCTGTTCGAGGCGTCACCCGACACGCTGGCGCGCTATCGCGCCCGTTTCCGCTGGCTGCTCGTCGACGAGTATCAGGACACCAACCGGGCGCAGTATCGGCTCGTGTCGCAGCTTGGCGGTGCCCACGGCAACGTAGCCGTGGTCGGCGACGACGACCAGAGCATCTACGGGTGGCGCGGCGCGGACATCAAGAACATCCTAGACTTCGAGCGCGACTTTCCGGCGGCGGTGGTCGTCCGCCTCGAAGAGAACTACCGCTCGGCCCCCCCGATTCTCGATCTCGCCAACGCGGTCATTGCCGAGAACACCAGCCGCCGCGGCAAGACGCTCCGGGCCACGCGGCCGGGCCGCGAGCCGGTGACGCTCATTCGCGCCGCCGACGAGCGCGACGAAGCCGATGCGATCGTCGAGGAAATGCGCGCCCGCCGCAGCGGTCGTGACGCGCTGATGTTGCGCGAGATGGCGGTGCTCTACCGGACCAATTCGCAGAGCCGCGCAATCGAAGAGTCCCTGCGGCGGTACGCGATTCCCTACCGGCTGGTGGGGGGCACCCGCTTCTACGATCGGCGCGAAATCCGCGATCTCGTCGCGTACCTCAAGCTCATCGCGAATCCCGCCGACGACGAGGCGTTCCGACGCGCGATCGCCGTCCCGAAGCGCGGGCTCGGCGACACGACCATCGAAGCCGTCGCCGCGGCCGCGCGCGATGCGGGGCTGCCGATGCTCGCGACCGCCGCGGGGGCGGAGCTGCTCGGAATGCTGCCGCCGGCCAAGCGCACGGCGCTGGGCACGTTTGCGTCGCTCATCGAGCGCCTGCGCACGCAGGCGGCGGACGCCGGTGTCGACGAGCTCCTCCGTGCCGTGATCGACGGGGTGGGGTACTACGACCATCTCCGCGCCGAGGGCCCCGAAGGCCAGGAGCGCATCGAGAACGTGCGCGAACTCGTGACATCGGCCGCCGAGACCGTGGCCGATGACGATGGGGAAGTGGGTCTGCGGCCGCTCGATCACTTCCTGCAGCGGGCAACCCTGGTGGCCGGCGTCGATCAGTTGGCGGCGGACGCCGATGCCGTGACGCTGATGACGCTGCACAACGCGAAGGGGCTCGAGTTCCCGCTCGTGTTCGTCGCGGGCCTCGAAGACGGGCTGTTTCCGTTGGCGCGGGCGTTCGAGGATCCGTCGCTGCTCGAAGAGGAGCGGCGGTTGCTCTACGTCGGCATCACGCGTGCCGAGCAGAAGCTCTTCCTCAGCTACGCCGAACAGCGGCGTCGTAACGGCGAACTGATGGCGGGACGGCGCTCGAGCTTCCTCGACGCGGTGCTCGGCCAGCTGGAGAAGCGCGACACGATGAAGGCGCGGTCTAGCGGCCGCGTGAGCTTTGGCGCCGACGGCGGCCTGCGCTCCGGGAGTGGCTCCTCGCTGGGGGCCGGCTCGTCGCGCTGGCAGCGCGCGTGGCGCGAGACGCCCGACGATTGGGCGCCGACCCCGACACCGACGACTCGTCGGCCCGGCGCGCCCGTCGCGGCCTGGGACCCGGCGGAGGAGTCGCAAGACGCCCCGGCGCTGACGGTCGGGGCGCGCGTCAAGCACCGGAAATTCGGCGAAGGGCGTATTGCCGAAGTGGTCGGTTCGGGACGTGATGCCAAGGTGCGAATCGATTTCGATGACGAGACCATCGGTCGGAAGACCCTCGTCGTCGCGCAGGCCAATCTTGAACGAGGGACGGAGTGATGGCCATTTCCGAAGCCGAAGTGCGTCGGATCGCAGCACTCGCACGCGTAGGCGTGGACGAGGCGCGCCTACCCGAACTCGCGGCACAGCTGGGAAGCATCCTCGAGCATATGGACGCCTTGCAGCGCGTGGATGTCGACGCAGGACGCGGCACCGGCGCTCCGAGCGCCGGGATGCCGCTCCGGGACGATGTCGGACCGTCGCAGCCTCTGGCGCGGTCGCGTGATTCGTTCGCTCCGCAGATGTACGACGGCTTCTTCCTCGTGCCGCGGCTCGCGACGCACGAAACGGTGGACGAATGAGCGCTACCGAATTGCTCGCGCTCAGTGCCGCCGCCTTGGCCGACCGCGTGTCGACCGGCGGGGCGAGCGCTGCCGACGTCGTCCGCGATGGCATCGCCCTGCGGACCCAGGCGGCGCTCGGGCCCGACGGGATGAACGCCGTCATCCACACCGACGATGCCGCGGTGGCGGCCGACGCCGAGCAGGTCGATCAGCTGGTGCAGGATGGCTTGGCGGGGCCGCTCGCTGGCGTCCCGGTGGCGGTCAAGGCGAACATCGCCACCCTCGCGATGGAAACCTCCTGCGCCTCGAACGTGCTGCGCGGTTGGGTGTCGCCGTACGAAGCCACGGCGGTGGCGCGTCTGCGTGCCGCCGGCGCGTTGATCGTCGGCAAGACGAATATGGACGAGTTCGCGATGGGCTCGTCCACCGAGCACTCGGCCTACGGCCCCACGAAGCACCCGCTGGATCCGACGCGTGTTCCCGGCGGGTCGAGCGGCGGGAGCGCGGCGGCGGTCGCCGCCGGACTTGCCCCCATCGCGCTTGGCTCCGAGACCGGCGGCTCGGTGCGGCAGCCGGCGGCCTTCTGCGGTATCGTCGGCGTGAAGCCGACCTATGGCCGCGTGAGTCGCTACGGGCTCGTCGCCTTCGCGTCGTCGCTCGACCACATCGCCGTCTTCGGTCGCACCGTCGACGACGCTGCGCTCGGGACCGAGATCATCTCCGGGCGCGATCCGCGGGACGCGACCTCGGCCGATGTGCCGGTCGCGCGATTCCGTGACGCGGCCGACGCGCCGCTGGCCGGACTCGTGGTTGGCGTACCGCGCGAATACTTCCCGGCCTCGCTCGATCCTCGCATCCGCGAGCGCTGCGACCGCGCGCTCGATGCGCTGCGCGCCGCAGGCGCCACGGTGCGCGACGTGTCGCTGCCGCACACGGATGTCGCCATCCAGACCTACTACATCATTGCCCCCGCCGAGGCGTCGTCGAACCTCGCCCGCTTCGATGGCGTCCGCTATGGTTCGCGGGTCGACGGCGACGGCCTGCGCGGGATGTACGAAGCCACCCGCTCCAAGGGCTTCGGCCCCGAAGTGCTGCGGCGCATTCTGCTGGGGACCTACGTGCTCAGCCACGGCTACTACGACGCCTACTACAAGCGGGCGCTCGACGTCCGGGCCTGCATCGCCGAGGATTATCGCCGCGTGTTCGCCGATGGCGTGCACGTCCTCTTCACGCCGACGACGCCGTCGCCGGCCTTCGCCTTCGGCGCCAAGAGCGATCCCTACGAGATGTACCTGAGCGACATCTTCACCGTGACGGCGAACCTTGCCGGCGTCCCCGCGATGTCACAGCCGATCGGCCGCGTGGATGGACTGCCGGTCGGCGGCCAGTTCCTGGCGGCCCACTTCGACGAAGCCACGATGTTCCGCGCCGCCTACGGGCTCGAACGCGCGCTCGGCGTGGAGGCCCACCGATGAGCCGCGTGTTCTCGCTCCCCGTCGGCTGGTCGCTGGTGATCGGCCTCGAAGTCCACGTGCAGTTGCTCACCCGCACCAAGGCCTTCTGCGCCTGCTCCACGGACTTCGGTGCGGCACCCAACACCCACACCTGTCCCGTGTGCCTGGCATTGCCCGGCGCGCTCCCGGTCCTCAACCGCGAAGCGGTGGAGCTCGCGACGCGGGCGTCGCTCGCGCTCGGCGCGACGGTGCACGAGACGAGCATCTTTGCGCGGAAGAACTACTTCTACCCCGATCTGCCGAAGGGCTATCAAATCTCGCAGTTCGATCGCCCCTTGGCGACCGGCGGGGCGGTCGTGTTGTCCGACGGCACGCGGATCGGCATCACGCGACTGCATATGGAGGAGGACGCCGGCAAGTCGGTACACGACAAGTACGCCGGCGCGACCGCCATCGACCTTAACCGCGCCGGCGTTCCGCTCGCCGAAATCGTCAGCGAGCCCGATCTGCGCACGCCGGCGGATGCCGCGGCGTACCTCCGCGCCCTCAAGCAGATCCTCGAGTACTGCGCGATCAGCAACTGCTCGATGGAAGAGGGCTCGCTCCGCGTCGACGCCAACGTGTCGGTGCGCCGCGATGGCGAGACGGCCTTCCGCACGAAGACGGAAGTCAAGAACATGAACTCGTTCTCGGGCGTCGAACGTGCGATCGAGGCCGAGGCGTTGCGGCAGATCGCGGTGTACGAGTCGGGCGGCACGGTCGAGCAGCAGACGATGCTCTGGGATGGGGCCAAGGGCGAAGTGCGTCCCGCGCGCAGCAAGGAAGGGAGCCACGACTACCGCTACTTCCCGGAGCCCGATCTCCCGCCGCTCATCGTGTCGGCGGCCGAGCAGGCGCGCATTGCCGCGACGGTGCCGGAACTCCCCGCGGCGCGGCGCGCCCGATTCGAGTCGGCGTACGGCGTGTCGGCCCAGGACGCCGATGTCCTCTGCGCCGACCGCGCGGTCGCCGACTATTTCGAGGCGGTCGCCACCGCCTCGAAGCAGGGCAAGGCGGCGGCCAACTGGATCACCGGTGAGGTCCTGGCCTACTGCAACGCGAACGGCACCACGATCACCGCGTATCCGGTCACCGCCCAGCGCCTCGCCGAGCTGATCGCGTTGGTGCAGGGGGGCACGGTCAGCGCGAGCGCTGGCAAGCAGGTGCTCGCGAAGATGCTCGACTCAGCCGACGCGCCGTCCGTGATCGCCGCGCGCGAAGGCTTGGTGCAGGTGCAGGATGATTCCGCGCTCGTCGGGTGGATCGACGAGGTGTTCGCCGAGCATCCGGCGGAAGCGGCCCGGTTCATCGGCGGCGAGACCAAGTTGCAGGGGGTGCTCGTCGGCTTCGTGATGAAGAAGTCGAAGGGCAGCGCCGATCCGCGCAAGCTCAATCAGTTGCTGGCGTCGCGCGTCGGCGGATAAAGCGGCGCGGGCAGCAGGGCCGCGTAGTCGAGCGGAGAGGCGGGGAGCCCGAAATGGCGCCTCGCCTCTTCGCGCGTCGCCGGGTCGCCGCCTTCGCGCCAGGCACTGCGCCGCACGCGCTTGGCTTCGCGTAGCGCGGCATCACCACTCGGATCGAAGCGGATCGGCTCGGCGCGGTCGGCCCGGTGCAGCAGGTCCACGATGTAGTCGTACGACCGCGCGAGGTAGGTGCCGACGGCGGCGTCGGGGAGGTCCCAGCGGGAATTGTCGCGCACGAACTGGAAGAGCCGCTGCCAACTGTCGAGATCAGCCGCGTACACCATCCCGCGGAACAGGCGGCGGTTGGTCGGCGTGCTGAAGATCGTCGGCGAGAGAATGCGGTCGAGATGATCGTCGCTTCGGCTGTGATCGCGGCGAATCACATCCACCGCGCGGCGCGGCCATCGCTCGCCGAGGTGGGTGTCGATCCGCGCTTCCCAGTATGAGTGGCCGATCGTGCTGGTGCTCGCCGTGACGGCCAACTGATGCGGGACGTAGAAGTTGTGCGCGACGACATCGGCAGCGAGATGCGCCAGGTAGCCCAGCGCGAAAGCCTGCAGCGGCTCGTCTCGCGCCCGATCGCGGATCTCCCACCCCACGGCCCACGAGTGGCAGTGGCGGCCGACCGGCACGTACTTTTTGGCAATGCTCGTATCGGCCGCGATCGAGCCGTAGAGAAAGTCGTACGGAAACGCCTGCAACAGGGCGGCGACCGTCGGCGGCAAGGTGTGCGCGATGCGCAGCACCGCTTCGCCCAGAAAGACGTGCGTGCCCGGCGTCCAGGCCCACGCCGTCTCCGGGGTGAGCACCAGCGCGAGCAACGCGAGCAGCAGACTAGGCACGACGCGGACGACGGTGACGTGCCCGGGGGCGGGCCGCGGTGTCCTCGTCGGCGACCTCCGACGGCGTCGAGGCCGCGGCGGGCAGGTCGGCATCCGCGTCGTCGTCCGCGTCCGCCTCGTCCGCGTCCTCATCGTCCAGATCGGCGTCGTCGGTGTCACCGCCTCCCAGCAGGTCGGAGCGCAGGGCCGAAATCGCGGAGGTCGTGCCCCGGACTGCGCTCGCGACGCTCACCACCGCGTGCTCGGCCTCATCCTGCACGATGCCGGCGAGCGCATCGAGTCGCCGCAGCCGACTCTCGGCGGCCGCCAGCGCAGTCTCGGCCTTGCCGGTCGTCTGCTCGACCAAGGCGCGGACACGGGCCACTTCGCCGGCCGCGGCGTCGGTCATGCCCTTGACGTCGTCGGCAATGGCGCGCGCCTGCTTGAGGAGCGGCACCAACTCCCCTTGCGCCCCTTCGAGCGACTTCACCAGTCCGCGCGTCGCCGCCCGCACGGCCCACGCCGTGCCGGCCGCAAACACCGCCACTGCGACGATCGCCAGCGCCGTGATCATCTGCGCGACCCCGGTCAGGATCTCGAACCAGTCGCGTGTCACGAGAAGCAGAGGCTGCATCCGTCAATCGTACGACCCCCGCAACGAGCGACACAAGGGATGGCACCGCCCCGTTGATTCTGCTCTGCGCATCCGGCATCCTTCGCCGCCCTCACTTCATTGCCAATGGCCCAACTGCAGTTCATCGTCGACGGCGGTCACCCGCTCAGCGGCACCGTGCGCCCGTCCGGCAACAAGAACGCCGCGCTCCCGATCATCGCGTCGGCCCTGCTGACCGATCAGCCGGTGCTGCTCGAGAACGTGCCCCGCATTCGCGATGTCGAGACGCTCGTCGATCTCGTCCGGTCGGTCGGGGCATCGGCGGAGTGGACGGGACGGAATGCGCTCCGCATTCACGCCGCCACCGTGCGCGCCGCCGATCTCGATCCCGTGCTCTGCGCCAAGATCCGCGCGTCGATTCTGCTGGCCGGCCCGCTGCTCGCCCGCTGCGGTGAAGTCGTCCTGCCGCCACCCGGCGGTGACGTCATCGGGCGCCGTCGCGTCGACACGCACTTCCTTGCGTTCGAGCGCCTCGGTGCGACCTACAGCGTGGGAGAGCGGTTCGTCATCAAGGCGTCGCAACTGGTTGGCGCCGATATCCTCCTCGACGAGCCGTCGGTCACGGGCACCGAGAACGCCCTCTGCGCCGCCATCGCCGCGCGAGGCACGACGATCTTGCGCAATGCGGCGAGCGAACCGCACGTGCAGGATCACTGCCGGATGCTCGTCGCGATGGGCGCGAACATCGAGGGCATCGGCACGAACACGATCACCATCCACGGGGGCACGGCCCTGCACGGCTGCACCCACGCGATCGGTCCCGATCACATCGAGGTCGGCTCTTTCATCGGGCTGGCGGCGGTCACGCGCTCCGAGATTCGCATCGCCAACGCCGGCATCGAGCATCTGCGAATGGTGCGGATGGGCTTCGAGCGTTTGGGGGTGCACACCGTGGCCGACGGCGCCGATCTGGTCGTGCCGGCCTCGCAGCCGCTGGTCATTCAGCCCGATCTCGGGGGCGCGGTCCCCAAGCTGGAAGACCAGCCGTGGCCGGCGTTTCCCGCCGACTTGATGTCGATCGCGATCGTCACCGCGACGCAGTGCGACGGTCTGATCCTGATGCACGAGAAGATGTTCGAGTCGCGGATGTTCTTCGTCGACAAGCTCGTGGCGATGGGGGCCCGCATCGTGCTGTGCGATCCGCATCGCGCGCTGGTGGCCGGGCCGAGCCCACTGCGCGCGGCGACGGTCGAGTCGCCCGACATTCGCGCGGGGATGGCGATGCTCCTCGCCGCGTGCGCCGCCACGGGCCGGAGCACGATCAACAACGTCGGGCAGATCGAGCGCGGCTACGAACGCATCGACGAGCGGCTGCGCGCACTCGGCGCCAAGATCCAGCGCGTCGAGTCCTGAGGCCGCGCCGATCCCCGTGTCTGAGGTAGCGGTCGACCGGTCGTCGCTCGCGACGGTGCTGCCGGTGCCGTCGCTGCAGGCCATCGGCATCCCCGCGTTCACCACCACGCGTGCCCAGGGGACGTACCGGCTCGACGGCACCGATGCGGCGGGCGACGTCGTACCGCGATGGCACGCGCTCGCACAGGCGTTGCAGGCCGAGTACGGCGCGTCCCGGCTCGCGAGCGCTCGGCAGGTGCACGAAGCCACGGTGCTCGCCCACGGGGACGGCTGGCGCGGCTGGCTTCGGGCCGACGGCGCAGACGGGCACGTCACCGCAGCGCCCGGGACGGCGCTCTGCGTCGGGGTCGCCGACTGTGTGCCGATCTTTCTCGGCCATCCGTCGGGGATGGTGGGAATCCTCCACGCCGGGTGGCGGGGAACGGTCGCGGGCATTCTGGATCGCGGGCTCTCGGCGTTCGTCCGAGCGGGGCACGCGGCGTCCGATGTGGTGGTGCACTTCGGGCCGGCGATCTGTGGGACCTGCTACGAGGTCGGCCCGGACGTGTATCAGCAGCTGACTGGAACCGCCGTCTCGAGCCCGACGCGGGTGGATCTGCGCGGCGTGCTGAGGGAGCAGGCCCGCGGACTCGGGGTGCGCGATGTGTCGGTGAGCCCGTTATGCACGCGGTGCGACGGCGAGCGGCTCTACTCGCACCGGGCGGGGGATAGCGGCCGTCAGCTCGGGGTCATCGTCTGCGCAACCTTGACCACCCGCTGACCGGCCCGTACCTTGTAATGCTCGCCCACACGGGCGAAGAGTGTGGGGGCTGTCCCCCACACTTTTTTTCTGCAACAACTGGTTGAACGACGATGGCTAATGCGATCGAACCCGTTGTGGCGCAAGAAGTTGCGGCACTCGGGTTCGAATTGTTCTCGTGCACCGTTCGCGGGTCGCGTCAGCGCCCCGTGCTCGATGTGCGGATCGATCGACTGGACGGCACGAAGGTGACGGTCGGGGATTGTGCGCAGGTCAGCCGGGCAATCGAGGCGGCACTGGATGCGTCGAAGGTGGCCGGCGAAGCCTACGTGCTCGAAGTCTCGTCACCTGGTATGGAACGGCCGCTGCGGCACGCGGCGGACTGGAAGCGGTTCGTAGGGCGGCACGCGAGCGTGAACAGTCCGGCGCTCAACGGCCGCAAGGAAGGGGAGATCATCGCCGTCGAGGGTGACGAGGGGGCCGAGGTCGGCGTCCTACGCGATGCACAAGGTGAGTATCGGGTGCCGCTGGCCGAGGTGAAGGATGCTCGGCTCGCGTTCAACTGGAAGCGTTAACGGCGTTACAAGGCGTTTCGAACGCAGGGGCGTAGCAATGGCGGGTTCCGCCGACATTCTCAGTGCTTTCCGCGAACTCGCGAATGCGAAGTCGCTCGACAAGACCGAACTGCACGCACTGCTGCAGGACGGCATTCTGGCTGCGCTCGCGCGCAAGCACGGGCCGACGGTCCAGGCCGAAGTCGAGATCGATGATCAGAAGGGACAGATCAAGATCACGATGCTCAAGACCGTCGTCGAGGAAGTGACCGACGCCGCGCGCGAAATGTCGCTCGAGGAAGCGCGCTACGAGGACGAAAGCTTCCAGGTCGGCGACGTGATGGAAATTCCCGTCGACTTCGCCGAGTTCGGTCGCGCCGCCGTGCAGGCGGCCAAGCAGCGCATCATCCAGCGCGTCCGCGAGGGCGAGCGCACCCGCATCCGCGACGAGTTCTCGCACCGCATCGGCGAACTCTTCTCGGGCGAAGTGCAGCAGATCGAGCGCGGCAAGATCGTCGTGATGCTCAACAAGTTCCGCGAAGCGGAGGCCCTGATGCCCTACCGCGAGCAGAACCATCGCGAGCATCACCACCAGGGCGAGCCGATCCGCGCGGTGCTCAAGCGCGTCGAAGAGACTCCCAAGGGGCCGCGGCTCATCCTGTCGCGCGCCGACCCGCTCTTCGTGCAGGCGCTCTTCAAGCTCGAAGTGCCCGAACTGCAGAGCGGCGTCGTCGAGATCCGCGCGGCCTCGCGTGAAGTCGGCAGCCGCACCAAGATCGCGGTCTTCTCGAAGGACGACGCCATCGATCCGGTCGGTGCCTGCGTCGGCCTCAAGGGCGCGCGTGTGCAGGCCGTCGTGAACGAACTCGGCGGTGAGCGCATCGACATCGTGCCGTGGTCGCCCGATCCGGAGCGCTTCGCCAAGCTGGCGCTCGCGCCGGCGAAGGTCGCGCGCGTGTTCAGCGATCCGGCCACGAAGACGATCCAGGCCATTGTCGACGAAGACCAGCTCTCGCTGGCCATCGGGCGCAACGGCCAGAACGTGCGCTTGGCCTCGGAACTCGCCGGGTGGAAGATCGATCTCTACTCCAGCCGCGAGTGGATGGAGCGCGGTGGCGCCGAGACCTTCTTCGCGCCCTTGCCCGACGAACAGGTCGCCGACGTGCGTCTGTCGGATCTGGCCGGGATGCCGGAGGCGACGGTGGCGGTGCTCGAGCACGCCGGGTTCCGCACGCTCAACGACATCATCGACCTCGAGCGCGAGGACTTCCTCAAGCTCCCCGGCATCGCGCCGGAAGAGGCCGATCGGATTATGGGCATTCTCTCCGAGCTCACCGAGGACAGTTCGTCCGCCGGCGAGTCGCAGGAGGGGTAAGTGGACGACGCGTCGCGCGCGAAGGTGTCCGGATTGCTCGGGCTCGGCGCGCGCGCGCGGAATGTCATCGTGGGGGTGGACCTGCTCCGGGCGGCGGTCAAGAAGGGGACTGTCGCTTTCGCGTTCGTCGCGCCGGATGCCTCGGCCAACTCGCGGGACAAAGTGGTGCCGCTACTCGACGCACGTCGGGTACGGTGGAGTGACGGGCTCGACACGCACGCCCTCGGGGCGGCCGTCGGGCGCTAGACGGTGACGGCGCTCGGGGTGACCGACGCCGCGCTAGCGCGGGGTATACGACAGGTGCTCGAGGGCGGCGCGAGGCAGGCTACGCGCGACGCCGATGGCACACGGAGGAGCAGGTGAGCAAGCTGCGGGTGACGGATCTGGCGACGGAGTTCGGGATCGGTGCCGAAGAGGTACTGAGCCTGCTGAAGGCAATCGACATCCCGGTACGCACGCATATGAGCGTGATGACCGAGGATCAGGTCGCGCGCGCGCGTGCCCGGTGGGAGCGCGAGAAGCGCAACCGGCAGAAGCCCCCTGAGCCGGCACCGGGTGGGGCGCGCCGCCGTCGGGCGGCCACCGCTGACGCCCCGGCGCCGTCGCCCGACGCCGCACCGGTCGAAGAGGAAGCGCCGAAGCCCACGCGTCGTCGTGCCGCGGCCAAGAAGGACGAGCCGGAAGTACCGGCCGAGCCGGTGGTCGAGGAAGCCAAGCCGGTCGTCCGTCGTCGCACCGCCGCTGAAGTGGCCGCCAAGGCGGCCGCGGAAGCCGCGCTGTTGCCGCCCGAGCCGGAGCCGGTTGTCGAGCCGACGCCCGCGGCGGCTGCCCCCGAGCGCGAAGAGATCGCGCGTCCCGCCGCCGAGGTCGCGCAGCCGGTCGAGCCGGCGGCTGCCGAGGTCTCGCCCGCGACCCCGCCGCCGGCCCCCGCGCCGATTACCCCGGTTGCCGCGCCAACCCCGCCGGCGGCTTCAGCGCCGGCCGTCGTGCCGCCGCCCGCGCCCTCGGCGCCGCCGTCGGCTGGGAACGACTTCCGCCAGAAGCCGCGGCCGATCGTACCCGGCGCGCCGCGTCCACGGCCGATCGCGAGCGGTGCGCCGCGACCGATCGCGTCCTCCGACCCGCGCGGCATGGGAATGAGCCGCCCCGGCCAGGGCGGTGGCGATCGCCGCCCCGGCGGCGGTGGTGGGGCCCCCTCGATGGGCGGTGGTTCCTCCGCCGGCCAAATGCCGCCGCGCCGCGGCAAGAAGGGCAAGCGCGTCGATCAGACGCAGGTCTCGGCCAACATCACCAAGACGATGCACTCCCTGCGTGGGCAGGGCGGGCGTCGTGGCGCGCGCCCGGACCTCGAGCGCGAATTCGAACGCGAACTGCAGGAGCAGCAGCGGCGTGAGGCGGCGGAGCGCGAAAAGACCACCGTCCGCGTCAACGAGTTCATCACGGTCTCCGAACTCGCGCAGATCCTCAAGGTCACGCCGACGCAGATCATCGGTTTTGCCTTCAAGACGCTGGGCCTGATGGTCACCATCAACCAGCGCCTCGACTTCGACCAGATCGAACTCATCGCCTCGGAATTCGGCTTCGAAGCCGTGCGCGAAGAGGAGTATCAGGCCGACGTCGTGCAGGAATACGTCGACAAGGACGAAGAGCTGATGAGCCGGCCGCCGGTCGTGACCATTATGGGTCACGTCGACCACGGCAAGACCTCGCTCCTCGACTACCTCCGCAAGGCCAATGTCGTCGCCGGCGAGGCGGGCGGCATCACGCAGCACATCGGCGCGTATCACGTCACCGCGGCCGATGGGCGCAAGCTCACGTTCCTCGACACGCCGGGTCACGAAGCCTTCACCGCGATGCGTGCCCGCGGTGCCCAGGTCACCGACATCGTCGTGCTCGTGGTGGCCGCCGACGACTCGGTGATGCCGCAGACGATCGAAGCGATCTCGCACGCCAAGAACGCCGGCGTGCCGATGATCGTCGCGATCAACAAGACCGACCTGCCGTCGGCGAATGCGATGAAGGTGAAGCAGGAACTCCTGCAGCACTCGGTCGTGCTCGAAGAGTTCGGCGGCACCACGCTCTCGTCCGAAATCTCCGCCAAGACCGGCAAGGGCATCCCGGAACTGCTCGACCAGATCCTCCTCCAGGCGGAACTGCTCGAACTCAAGGCCAACCCGAGCCGTCCGGCGCAGGGCGCCGTGGTCGAAGCGCAGCTCGATCCGGGTCGCGGTCCGGTCGCGACGGTGCTCGTCGAGAACGGGACGCTTCGCGTCGGCGACGACTTCATCTGCGGCCTGTTCTCGGGCCGCGTGCGCGCGCTGCTCGACGAGCGCGGCAAGAACCAGAAGGAAGCCGGCCCGGCGATCCCCATTCAGGTGCTCGGCTTGTCCGGCGTCCCGATGGCGGGCGACCAGTTCCTGGTCGTCGAAGACGCCGAGGCGGCGCGCGATCTCGCGCAGCGTCGCGAGCGCCTTGAGCGCGAAGCGAAGAGCCGTCGTCAGGCCAAGGGCGCGATGTCGCTCGAGGACTTTATGGCGGCCGCCGGCTCCGGCGAACGCCGCACGCTCAAGCTGCTCATCAAGGCCGACCAGGGCGGTCCGGCCGAAGCGCTGGCCGACTCGCTGCAGGGCCTGTCGAACGCCGAAGTGGCGGTCGAAGTCATCCAGCGCAGCGTCGGTGCAGTCACCGAGTCCGACATTCTGCTCGCGAAGACGGCGGGCGCCATCATCATCGGCTTCCACGTCCGGCCGGACGCCAAGGCGCGCGCCGCGGCCGATCGCGAGGGCGTCGAGATCAAGCTCTACCGCATCATCTACGAAGCGGTCGCGGACGTGAAGTCGGCGCTCGAAGGGATGCTGCGTCCCGAGGAGAAGGAAGTCATCCTCGGCGAGGCCGAAGTGCGCGAGGTGTTCAAGGTCAAGAACATCGTCATCGCCGGCTGCGGCGTGCGCAGTGGCGTCATCAATCGTCAGGGGCGCGTGCGCGTCATCCGCGACGGCAAGGAGATCTACGACGGCGCACTCGCGTCGCTCCGCCGCTTCAAGGACGACGTCAAGGAAGTCAAGGAAGGCTTCGAGTGCGGTATCGGCGTCGAGAACTTCAATGATCTCAAGGTCGGCGACGTGCTCGAGTGCTACAAGAAGGAGGAAGTCGCGCGCACGCTTGAGGCCGCCGGTTCGGCGGGCTGAGCGATGGCGGCCGATTTCCGTCGGGCGGACCGGGTGGCGGAAGCCATCCGGGAGGAAGTCGCGGTGTTCCTTCGCGAAGAGGCGAAGGACCCGCGCATCACGGGCTTCGTGACGGTCACCGGCGTCGAAGCCACGCGAGACCTCAAGCACGCGTCGGTGTTCGTGTCAATTATGGGCACCGACGCCGAGAAGAAAGCCACGCTCGAGGGACTCGCGTCGTTGGCGGGCCACCTCCGGAGCCGCCTTGGCAAGTCGCTGCGCCTCTCCGGGGCGCCGACGCTGAATTTCAAGATCGACGAGTCGGTCGCGCGCGCGGCGCGTATCGAGTCGTTGCTGGCGACGATCCGCAAGGACGACGACGCGGCGGCACCACCCGCCGGCGATGCCCCGCCCGAGGGCAACGGTGGGCAAGCGGACTGACGCCGCCGTCGAGCCGCCCGATGGGCTGCTCCTGGTCGACAAGCCGGCCGGCGTAACGTCCCACGACGTGGTCGGCAGGGCGCGTCGCGTCTTGGGCACGTCACGCGTGGGCCACGCGGGGACCCTGGATCCATTCGCCACCGGCCTGCTGGTGGTCCTCTACGGACGCGCGACGCGACTGCTGCCACATCTCCAGCACGAGCCCAAAGTCTACGAGGCCACCATTCGCTTCGGCGCCGAGACCGACACCGAAGACTTGGGCGGCACCGTGATCCGCGAGGCGTCGCCCCCGAGCCGAGCGGCGGTCGAGGCGGTGATCCCGTCGCTGACGGGTCGGATCGCACAGGTCCCACCCGCGTACAGCGCGAAGCGCGTCGATGGCGTGCGGGCCTACGCGCGCGCCCGTGCGGGCGAAGTGGTGACGCTCGATCCGGTGGACATCACCGTGCACCGCTGGGACCTCTTGGCGTGGAGAGACGCCGACGGCGAGGCTGACGTGCGCATCACGTGCGGCGGTGGCACGTACATCCGCTCGCTGGCGCGAGATCTCGGCCGACTGACCGGCAGCGCGGCACACCTCTCGGCGTTGCGGCGGGTGGCGGCGGGGGCGTTCCGGGTCGAGCACGCGACACCGATGCAGGACTTGCAGCGCGAGACGCTGCGGCCCCAGCCGGCCCTGGAAGCCCTGCAGGGCCTGCCACAGGAAGCGCTCGACGCCGAGCGGGTCGGCAAGATCGTCCGCGGCATCGATGTCGAAGCCCACGCCGAGGGCAGCGAAGCCGCGCTGACCGATGCGCGGACGGGGGCCTTGGTGGCCTACGCGGTGCGCCGCGGGGACCGATGGCAGCCACGGGTGGTGATGCGTGAAGTCTGATCGCGACGCCTTGGCGCTGCCCCCGCACGTGACGTCGACCGTGGTAACGGTCGGCACCTTCGACGGCGTCCATCGCGGGCATCAGGACGTGCTCGCGCGCCTTGCGGAGCGGGGGCGTGCCACCGGTCGCGCGAGCGTCTTGCTCACCTTTGAGCCGCACCCGCTGGAGATCGTCAATCCGGTGGCGGCGCCGCCGCTGCTCACGGTCGGCGCCGAGAAGCTCGAGGTGCTGGCCGAGTCGGGGATCGACTACGTCGCGGTGATGCCGTTCACGCGGCCGTTGGCGGCGCTCGATGCCGCGGAGTTCGTTGATCGCGTGCTCGTGGAGCGCTTCCGGATGGCCGAACTGCTGATGGGCTACGATCACGGCTTCGGTCGTGGCCGGTCGGGCGATGTGGACGCCCTGCGCCGGATCGGCGCGGCGCGAGGGATTCCGGTGGACGTCGTACCGGCGGTGCACATGCCGGACGGCCACCCGATTTCCTCGACCGTGATCCGTCGGAGCGTGGCAGGCGGCGACCTGACGCGCGCGGCGCTCGCGCTGGGGCGTCGGTACAGCGTGAGCGGTCGGGTGGTGCACGGGGCGGGACGGGGCCGAGGGATCGGATTCCGCACCCTCAACGTGCAGTCGCCCTCCCCCCGCAAGTTGCTGCCGCCGGAAGGCGTGTACGCGGTGCGGGTCGAAACGCCGGCGGGGAGCTTCGGCGGTATGCTCAACCTGGGGCCCCGGCCGACCTTCGGTGAGGAGACGCCGACGATCGAGGCGCACTTGTTCGACGGCGAGGCCGACCTGTACGACCGCTGGGTCCGGGTGGACTTCGTCGGCTGGATCCGGGCCACGCAGCGTTTCTCGGGCGTCGACGCCCTGCGCGCCCAACTCGCTCAAGACGAAACCGTGGCCCGGGGGCTGTTGTCCCGCCCGTTGGCGATCGGTTAAACTTGTGGGCTTCCTGCATTTAGCCTTTATCAGCCGGTCCGGATGACCAACCTCCGTAATCGCATCCTGCTCATCGTCGGCCTGTTGCTGGCCTCGGGATGGGCGTTGTTCCCTCGTACGGTCGTCGAGCGCGTCAAGCGCGATGGCCAGTTCGTGTACGACACCGTCCGTCGCGTGCCGCTCAAGCGTGGCCTCGACCTCCAGGGCGGGATGCACCTCGCCCTCGAGGTCGACGAGTCGAAGCAGGCCGTCGCGAACAAGAGCGAGGCGCTCGATCGCGCGCTCAAGGTCGTGCGCACCCGTATCGACGAGTTCGGCGTGAGCGAACCGGTGGTGCAGAAGGTCGGTGACGACCGCATCATCGTCGAGCTGCCGGGCATCGACGATCCGCAGCGCGCCACGGATGTGGTGCAGCGCTCGGCGTTCCTGCAGTTCCAGATCACCGACGAGACGCAGGCGTTCGAGCGCGTGTTGCCGCGTCTGGACCAGGTCATCAAGGAGCAGGGCGCGACCGTCGCGGACGCCGCGCCGGCGGCCGGTCCCGGTGTGAGCGCGGCCCCGGCGGCCGCGGTGGCGGGTCTGTTCGCGGGTGATACGAGCAAGAAGGCGGGCACCGACACGACCAAGGGCGCCGATACGACGAAGGCCGATTCGACCGGGACGATTCCGGGCATCGGGCAGGGCACCGGTGGGCCGCTCTCGAAGCTGGTGTCGCCGGGTGGTCTGCCGGGCGAGTACCTCGTCGCCGACGCCGACGCGGGCACCGTACAGCGCTACCTCGAACTCGAGGCCGTGCGCAGCGCGTTGCCGCCGGGCAAGACGGTGAAGTGGGGCACGGATTCGGTGGTCGCCGGGCAGGCGGTGTATCGGGCGTTCTATATGCTCGACTCGAAGCCCATTCTCACCGGTGAATACCTCACCGACGCGAAGCCGAACCAGGTGCCGGTCGAAGGCACTGTGGTGGAATTCCAGCTCAACAACGAAGGCGGCCGGCGCTTCAAGAACGAGACCGGCAAGCACGTGAAGGACTATATGGCGATCGTCCTCGACGATCGCGTGATGGGCCGTCCGCCGGTCATTCAGAGCGCGATCGGCACGCGTGGCCAGATCACCCTCGGCGGGCGGGACCTCCAGTCGGCGCAGGACCTGGCGCTGGTGCTTCGCGCCGGCGCGTTGCCGGTGCCGCTCAAGGTCACCGAGACGCGCAGCATTGGCGCGTCGCTCGGCCAGGACTCGATCGACAAGGGCATTCTCGCGATGGGCATCGCGATGGCGCTCGTGATCGGGATTATGGTGTTCTACTACCGCTTCAGCGGAATGCTCGCGGTGGCGGCGCTCGTGCTCTACGTCATCTACTCGTTGGCGGTCCTCGCTGGCTTCGGCGCGGTGCTGACGTTGCCGGGCATCGCCGGTCTGGTGCTCTCGGTCGGTATCGCGGTCGACGCGAACGTGCTGATCTTCGAGCGCATTCGCGAAGAACTCGACCGCGGCAAGACGGTGCGCCTGGCCATTGAAGAAGGCTACAACCACGCCTTGAGCGCCATCGTCGACACCAGCGTCGCGACGATCCTCACCGCGGCGGTGCTCTACCAGTTCGGTTCCGGCCCGGTGCGCGGCTTCGCGGTCACGCTCATTGCCGGTATCTCCGCTTCGCTCTTCTCGGCGATTTTCGTCACGAAGACCTTCTATCTCGCCTGGATGTCGCGGAAGGGCGCGACCCCCTCGACGCTGAGCATCTGATGCGCCGCATTTTTCATAACACCACGTACGATTTCATCCGCTGGTGGCGCTGGGCTGCCGGCCTGACCGCTGGCTTCATCGTGCTGGGCCTCGCCTCGTTCGGGTTGCAGGGGGGCGTGAACTACAGCATCGAGTTCACCGGCGGCACGCTGGCGCAGCTCGAGTTCAAGCAGGCCCCGGGTGATGCGGCGCTCCGCGCCGCCTTCGAGAAGGCCGGCTTCGCCGGCGCGGAAGTGCAGCGATTTGGCTCCGAGACCGAGTACGTCGTGCGCGTCCAGGACGCCGCGAGCCGCGCCTCGCAGGATTCTGGCGCCGTCATCATTGCGAATCGCATCAACAAGGCGGTCGAAGACGCCTTCGGCGCCGGCAACTTCACCGTCAAGCGCACCGAGGCGGTCAGCCCCAAGGTCGGGTCTGAGCTGAGCCAGGGCGCGGTGATCGCGATGCTGCTCAGCTCGCTGATCACGCTGATGTATCTGGCGATCCGCTTTGAGTGGCGCTTCGGCGTCGCGGCCGTGCTCTCGACGGCTCACGACGTCCTGGTGACCTTCGCGTTCATCAAGCTTGCGCACATCGAAGTGTCGCTCACGGTGGTCGCGGCAATCCTGACGCTGCTCGGTTACTCGATGAACGACACGATCATCATCTTCGATCGTGCCCGCGAGAACCTGAACAAGGGTCGCAAGGATTCCCTGACGGCGCTGCTCAACCGCTCGATCAATGAGACGCTGCCGCGGTCGATCCTGACCCACGCGACGACCTTGGCGGCCACGATCGCGCTCCTGATCTTCGCCGGCGAAGTGATCCGTCCGTTCGCCTGGGTGATGACCTTCGGCGTGTTCGTCGCGACCTTCTCGTCGATCTACGTCGCGAGCCCGCTGCTGCTGTGGATCGAGACCAAGTTCCCGCGCCCCACGACCGCCGGCCCGAAGCGCACCAGCCTCCCCCCGGAGGCGCTGACGACGCAGCCGCGGCCGCGGATGTCGAAGAGCCCGTCTGCGGCGAACGCGCCGCGCTGACACCGCGTCCGCTGACCGGCTTCGTCGACTCGCACGTCCATCTCGCCGATCCGCAGTTCGATGCGGATCGCGAGGCGGTGATCGACCGGGCTCGCAGCGCTGGCGCTGCGGGCCTGGTGTGCATTGGGGAGTCCATCGCCCGCGCGACCATCGCGCGCGAGATCGCGGCGCGGCATCCGGGCTTCGTCTGGTTCACCGCCGGCGTGCATCCGCACGACGCGGCCGAGTATCTCCCGACGCGGGATGAGCCTGCACTTCGCGCGCTGGTGGCCGATGGCGCGGTCGCGGTAGGCGAGTGCGGACTCGACTACCACTACGACCACTCACCGCGCCCGAAGCAGCGCGCCGCCTTCGCGAGCCAGCTGGCGATCGCCGCCGAGACCGGTCGCGCGGTCGTCGTCCACACGCGCGAGGCGGTGGACGACACCGCGGCAATGGTTGCCGAAGCGGGGCGCGCCGGCATTCGGGGCGTGCTGCATTGCTTCACCGGGCCGCGCGCGCTTGCCGACATCGCGATCGAGGCGGGATGGTGCGTGTCCTTCGCCGGCGTCGTCACCTTCAAGAAGTGGGACGACGACGCGCTGCTCGCCGCCATTCCCGACGATCGGCTCCTCGTCGAGACCGACGCGCCGTATCTTGCCCCGGTGCCGATGCGCGGCAAGCGGAACGAACCGTCGTGGGTCGTCCACACGATCGCGAAGCTCGCCGCCGCCAGAGGCACCTCCCCCGAACAGCTCGCGGCAGCCTCGGCGGCGAATGCCCGTCGGCTCTTCGCGATCCCCGACTGACCGCCGTGCTCACCGATATCCAGATCGCGCAGCAGGCGACCCTGCGCCGCATCAGCGACGTGGCCGCCGACCTCGGACTCGGCGCGGATGATCTCGAGCTCTACGGCCGCTACAAGGCCAAGGTGCCGGCGGAACTCGCCGCCGCGCCGGCGCGCGGGCAACTCGTACTCGTCACCGCGATCAATCCCACGGCCGCGGGGGAAGGGAAGACCACCACCACGGTCGGGCTCAGTCAGGCGTTGCGTCGATTGGGAAGCAACGCCGTCGCGTGCATTCGCCAGCCCTCGCTGGGGCCGGTCTTCGGCGTGAAGGGCGGCGCGGCCGGCGGTGGCTACGCGCAGGTGCTGCCGATGGAGGACATCAACCTCCACTTCACCGGCGACTTTCACGCCGTCTCGGCGGCGCACGCCTTGCTCGCCGCGATGGTCGACAACGCGATCCACCACGGCACGGCGCGAGGCCTCGACCCGCGACGCGTCAGCTGGCCGCGCGCGGTGGATATGAACGATCGCGCCCTGCGTCGCGTGACGATCGGGCTTGGCGGCACCGCGAACGGCGTCGTGCGGGAGGATCGCTTCGTCATCACCTCCGCGAGCGAAGTGATGGCCGTGCTGGCGCTCGCGACGGACGCCGCCGATCTCGAGGCGCGCCTCGCGCGGATGGTGGTGGGCTTCACGCCTGCGGGCGATCCGGTGCGCGCGGGTGACCTCGGCGCCGCGGGCGCGATGGCGCTGCTGCTCAAGGACGCCATCAAGCCCAACCTGGTGCAGACGCTCGAAGGCGGGCCGGCCTTCGTGCACGCGGGGCCCTTCGCCAACATCGCGCACGGCTGCAGTTCGCTGATGGCCACACGAGCCGCGCTGGGGCTGGCGGATGTCGTCGTAACCGAAGGCGGGTTCGGCTCCGATCTGGGCGCCGAGAAGTTCTTCGACATCAAGTGTCGCACCGGCGGTCTGTCGCCTGCGGCGGCCGTCCTCGTGGCCTCGGTGCGTGCGCTCAAGTTGCACGGCGGGGCAGCCAAGGAAACGCTCTCTCGGCCCGACGTTGCGGCGGTCGAGCGTGGACTCGCCAATCTCGGGCGGCACATCGCCAACGTGCGGCAGTTCGGCGTGCCGGTCATCGTCGCGCTGAACGTGTTCGGTACCGACTCGGCCGAGGAACGCGCGGCCGTCGTACGCTACGCGGACGCCGCCGGTGTGCAGATTGCCGAGAGTGATGTGTTCGCCGCCGGCGGCACCGGTGGCGAGGCGCTCGCCCGTCTGGTGCTGACGACGATCGCCCAACGCACCGCGCGATTCGAGCCGCTGTATCCGTCGGGGCAGTCGGTTCGCGCGAGTCTCGAGGCAATCGCCACGCGTGTCTATGGCGCCGACGGCGTCGACGTCACGCCGCGTGCGGCCAAGGCGCTCGACGCGATCGAACAGGCAGGGCTCGGCGGGGTACCCGTCTGTGTCGCCAAGACGCAGTACTCGTTCAGCGACGATCCGACGCGGCTCGGCGCACCCACGGGATTCCGTCTGACCATTCAGGACGCCTATCCCGCCGCCGGCGCTGGCTTCGTTGTCGCGCTCGCGGGCGACATCATGACGATGCCCGGCCTGCCGCGCTCGCCAGCGGCCGAGCGGATGCGGTTGCACACCGACGGCACCATCGACGGGTTGTTCTGAGTCACGGCCTCCCTCTCACGAGTCTCCACGAATGTCTCTGCAGCCGCTTCACACCGACGACGCGCCGAAGGCCATTGGCCCCTACAGCCAAGCGGTCCGCGCCAACGGCTTTCTGTTCACCGCCGGCCAGATCGCGCTCGATCCGGTCACGATGGAAGTGGTCCCCGGCGACGTCGCCGCGCAGACCGAGCGCGTCTTCCAGAACCTGCACGCGGTGCTCGCGCGCGCCGGCGTCGGATTCGCCGACGTGGCGAAGACGACGGTTTTCCTTCGGACGATGGACGACTTCGCCGCGATGAACGCCGTGTACAGCCGCTGGTTCGGCGACGCCAAGCCGGCACGCTCGACGGTGGCGGTGGCCGGCCTGCCGCGCAACGTGCTGGTCGAGATCGAACTCATCGCCGTCCTGCCGGGCTGATCGTGCGGCACGCGTGGACGCGGTGGGCGGTGGCCGCGGCGCTCCTCTGGGGCGTCGCGAGCAGTCCGCGTGCCGCGCTGGCGCAGCAGCGCGACTCGGCGCGCGCCGGGGCCACCCGCCTCGCGTCCGAGAAGCGGCCGCCGCTCGCCCCGGGGGCCGCGTTCCTGCGCTCGGCGCTGCTGCCCGGCCTCGGACAGGCGGCCTTGGATCGGCCCGTGGCATCGGCTTTCTTCGCGACCGCCGAGCTGCTGTCGATCGCGATGCTGCGCAAGGCGAGCTACGATCTGCGTGAGGCGCGCCGGAACGGCACGGACTCCCTGATCACCGGGGCCTTTCGCACGCTGAATGGCCGCGAGGTTCTGGATTCGCTCGGCCAGCCGATTCCTGACGTGCGCGTGGTGAACCGCTGGCGACAGGGTGGCATTGCATCGGCGCGCGCGACGTTTCGCGAGGACTGGATCGCCGCCGTGCTGTTCACGCACCTCATCTCGGGCCTCGACGCGTTCATTTCCGCGCAATTGTGGGACCTGCCGGCACAGGTGTCGCTGCGGCCGTCCCCGATCGGCGGTGCTGCCCTGCACGTGCAATTGCGCACCCGATGAGCGCATCGGCGCCCATTGGCGTCTTCGACTCCGGCCTCGGTGGTCTCACCGTGGTCCACGCCCTGCGCGACCGCCTGCCGCACGAATCCATCGTGTACCTCGGAGACACCGCGCGTGTGCCGTACGGGCCAAAGAGCCCCGAGACGGTGCGACGGTACGCGGACGAGATCGCCCGGTGGCTGCTCGCCCAACACGTCAAGCTGATCGTGGTGGCGTGCAATACCGCGACCGCACACGCACTGCCGCAGTTGCGCGCATCGATGCCCGTGCCGGTGATCGGCGTGATCGAGCCCGGCGCCCGCGCGGCGGCGCAGGTCTCGCGCGGGCATATCGGCGTGATCGGCACGGCGGGCACCATTCGCTCCGGGGCCTACCGCCGCGCCATTGCGGCGCAGGTCGACGGCGACCGAGGAACGACCGTAGTGGAGCAGCCCTGTCCGCTCTTCGTGCCGCTGGTCGAGGAAGGCTGGCTCGAACATCCGGTCACCGAAGCCGTCGCTCGGGAGTATCTCGCACCGCTGATGGCCGACGGCGTCGATACCCTCGTGCTGGGCTGCACGCACTATCCGTTGCTCGCGCCCGTTCTGTCGCGGGTGATGCCGCCGGGCACCACGCTCATCGACAGTGCGGCCGAGACGGCGCGCGAAGTCGAGCACGTGCTGCACACCACTGGGGCCGCCGCGCCCCTGACCGGGCCCCACGGGTCGCTGCGGCTTGCCGCGACCGATGCGCCCGAGAGCTTCGCCGTGCTAGCGGCCCGATTCCTCGGCGGGCAGGTCCCGCACGTCGAGCACATCACCCTCGGCTGAGCCCTGGTGGCGCACGAGCGACACGCGGTCGTCGTCGATGCGCAGGTACACCGGATCGTCGAACCACGCCCCCGGATTCCCGTACACGCCGCCGCTCGGCGATGGCAACAGGGCCCGCGAATGCGAATGGCCGAAGATCACGAGCGACGGCCCGTTGGCACGGCCCATCATCGCGAACGCCACGTCGCGAAGTCCCGCGCCTTCGTCGTGATCATTGTGGGCGCGGCTCGTCGCCGAGGTGCCGAGCGCGAGCGCGGTCCCGACGTCGGGATGAATCCACCGGTAGGCCGCGATCGACCAAGGGTGCCGGAGCACTCGCGCCCATCGACGATACGACTTGTCCGCGTCCCCGCGCAGGCCGTCGCCGTGGTGCACCAGCGCGCGCCAGCCACCGATCGCGCCGCGGAACGGGCCGTTGGAGTAATCGAGCCCGATGTCGCGGCGTAGCAGCTCGCCCCCCCAACCATCGTGGTTACCGGCGTGCCAGCGCAGGGCAACGCCCGCCTCGCGCAGGTCGGCAAGCGCCGCAATGACCCGGAAACCCTTGCGTGGCATCACGTGGCGCCACTCGAACCAGAAGTCGAAGAGGTCGCCGTTGATGATCAGCGACTTGGCCTGCCGCTTGGCGCGCCGCAGGAACGACAGCACCGAGGCCTCGACGGCATCGGGCACCGCACCTAAGTGGGCGTCGCTGAAGACGAAACACGGAGTCGGCAGCACGGGGGGAAGGGTAGCGGCCCCCCCGTGTCGCGGCCAGCGTCGATTCGCTTGATTTGACCCGTGCCGCATATCGAAGAAACCCGCCTTCGCGTCCGATACGCCGAGACCGACCAGATGGGGGTCGTCTACCACGCGAACTACCTGATCTGGTGCGAGGTCGGTCGCACCGACTACATCCGCCGGTTCGGCCTCACGTACGCGCAAATGGAAGCGCGTGGGCTCAAGCTGGCCGTCGCGGATGCCGCGCTGCGATTTCTTGCATCGGCGCGCTACGACGACGAGATCCTCGTGCGCACGCGACTGACGGGCGTCCGCTCCCGCGCGCTGCACTTCGGCTACGAGATCTCCAACGCGGCCACCGGCGTGGCGCTCGTGACCGCGTCGACGCAGCTGGTATCGCTCGACGCCAACGGTCGGCTGACCGCGCTCTGGCCCGAGCTGCGCGAACGGCTCGCCGCCGAGGTGCTGTCGTGAGCCGCGCCGGCGGTCGCCCGTCCCGGGCGATGCGGCGCGTCGCACGTGCCGCGTGCGCGGCGGCGCTCAGCGTATTGACGGTCGGCGCGGCCATCGTCGACGCGCAGGCGCAGCCGTCGCGGAGCGGTCGGGTGCGGCCGGTCCCTGCGTCCGACCCAGCGGCGTGGCGCACGACGTGGGCCCAAGTGCTGCGGATGGCGGATCGCCGTGAGTTCGACTCGGTGGTGGTGGCCCGGTCGTTGAATCCGGACGCGCCGCTGGCATTGCGGCAGTACGCGGTGCGCACGCTGGGCCAGCTCCCGGATTCCACCGGCGAGGCGCAGTTGGTCGCCTTGGTCGGGGACGGGACCGGACCGCTCGCATCCGACGCGTGTTTCGCGCTCGGCGCTGCGGGTCGGCGTCGGCTCGCCGATCCGACGTGGGCGCTCCTCGAACGCACGGCACTCTCGGCGACGCCGGCGAGTGCCGCGGCCGTGCGCGCGCTCGCGGCGGCGCCGCTCCGGGCCTCGCGCGTGGTGCGGCAGCTGCTGGCCAGCCCGGACAAGGCCGGACCGGCACTGGTGCCTGCGCTGATCGTCGCCGGATTGCTGCGCGATGTGCCCACCATTCCGACGACGCTGGTGCTGTCGCCCGACACCACGATTGCGCGCGCGGCGGTGTACGCCGGTGCGCGCTTGCGCAAGCCGGGCACCGCGCGGGCGCTGGTCGCGCGCGCCGTGTTCCCGTCGCCCCCGAGCGTGTTGTCGCTCGTTGCACGCGGGATCGCGCGCAGCGCAGCGGGCGACTCGCTCGCGGACTCCGCGCGCGTGACGCTCGAACGACTCGCGCGGCACGCCGACCCGATCGTGCGGGGCGAGGCCCTGCAATCGCTCGCGACCTATGGCCCGTCCGCCGCGACCGCGATCGAGCGCGCGCTGCGCGATCCGCACGCGCTCGTGCGTCAGACCGCCGCCGCCGCGCTGCTCCAGGCCAAGCGCGGCGACACCGCCGCCGTGCGCCTCGCCTTTGCGGCAGATACCGCCCTGCACGTGCGCGAGGTGGTGCTCGCCACGGCGGCCGCCACCGCACCGGCGGCGATTCCCCTCGAGGCCCAGCAGTGGGGGGCGGCCGCCGACTGGGCGCGCCGTGCGCTGTTTGCCCGGAGCGTGCTTCCCGCGCGCGTGCGCGCGACCGGCGGCGATGCCTCGGTGTTCGACACCGTGATGGTCGACGCCGATCCTCGCGTGCGTCGGGCCGCGATCGAGGGGATGACCGCTGCCGCGCCGCCGCCGATGCTCGTGCGGGGCGTCCCCGAGCGACTGCGGGTACTGACCGACGATGCGTCGCCCCTCGTACGGGCCTCGGCGTGGGGCGTGCTTGCCTCCGGCGCCCCTGATGCGCTCGATGTGCCGCGCGCCCTTGCGGCCTGGGCGCGTGCGCGGGCCGACACCGTGGACGAAGACGCGCGCGTGAGCATTGCCCGGTTCCTCGGCGCAGCACACGCACGCTTCAACGCGATGCCCGTGGACTCCGGCGCCCCCCCGATGTGGCGCCCCGAGTGGACTGAGGCCGTCACCGCGCTCGCGCCGCCCGATGACGCCGCCGAAGCGCGACGCTTGCTGCCGCTCTTCCGCGGGTTGCGTCCGGCGTGGCCCGTGCAAGCCGCCCTGCCCGTGGACCGACCGATCGCGTGGTACGACACCGTGGTGCGCACGATCATCGAGCCGTCGCTGCGTGGTCGTCGGCCCACCGTGGACCTGCGCACAACGCGCGGCACGATGCGGCTGGCGCTCGACGGGGCCACCGCGCCGCTGACCGTCGACAACCTGCTGCGGCTCGGACGGCAGCGATACTTCGACGGCATCGTGTTCCATCGCGTGGTGCCCGGATTCGTCGTGCAGGGTGGCGATCCGACCGGCACCGGTAGCGGCGGGCCGGGGTATGCCATCCGTGACGAACTCAATCCGACCCCGTACGAGCCCGGCACCCTGGGGATGGCCCTCTCGGGGCCCGACACCGGTGGCAGTCAGTGGTTCCTCGCGCTCGCGTGGCAACCGCACCTCGACGGCGGCTACACCGTCTTCGGACGCCTTGTGGCCGGCGTCGCGGTGCTCGACGCCATTCGACAGCACGACCGGATCGTGCGCCTCACGGTGCGCTGACGTGCGGCGACCGACCAGTCGCCGCGGAGCCCTGTCCGTCCGCGCCCTCGCGATGGCGGCGTTCGCCGCCGTTGTCGCCTGCAGCCCGGCGGCCGCGCCACTCAGCGGCACGGTCGCGCCGGTGACCGCGGTGCCGCCCTCGGCCAAACTCCGGGACCCGACGCTCATTCAGTTCCGCTGGGAGTTCAAGGAGGAACAACTCGGACTGCGCGGCGACGGAGCGGCCCGGCTGGCGCCGCCGGATTCGGCGCGGCTGGATCTGTTTCTCGAGGGCGGGTTCGGGAGTGGGGCCGCGTTCGTGATTGGCAACACCATCACGACCGGCCTGCCGATGGCCGACCGGATCATTCCGCCCGCGGCGCTGTTCTGGGGCGCGCTCGGCCGTCTCGCCGTGCCACCCGGCGACACCACCGTTCGTGTGGCCGGCGACACCGTGCGCACCGAGATCACCGGTGCCGGTGGTAGCTTTCGCGCAGCGTTCGTGCGCGACTCCCTCGTCGTGCTCGAGCGTATCGCGGACGGCCGCGTGCTCGAACGGATGGAGCGACGCGCCGGCGCGGTGACCTATCGGCAGTTCTCGTCTCGTCGTTCGCTCGATCTCACCATCTCACGCCGTGCGACCGTTGCTCCGTTCGATCCTGCCATCTGGCCGCGCTGACGCGGTGCGACGCATCCTCCCGGTGCTCACCGCCGTGCTGGGCGTGCTCGTGGCGGGTTGCGCCTACGGATTCGCCGGCGGCGGCCTGCCGCGGCACGTGCGCACGGTGGCGGTGATCCCCTTCGAGAACCAGACGCCACTGCCCGAGTTGCAACGCGAGATCAACGACGCGTTGCGCATCGGCCTCGAGCAACGCCTTGGGTTGCGTGACGCCGCAGAAGACCGCGCCGATGCGGTCGTGCGCGGGACGATCGTGCGGTTCGAGCCCGACGTGCCGGTCGCGTTTTCGGCCGACGCGGCGCGATCGAGCTCGGTGCGTCGACGGATGCAGATCGTGCTCGATGTCGAGATTTTCGATCAGGTCAGCGGCCGCGTGCTCTGGGAAAAGAAGGGACTGAGTGCCGAGGGCGAATACTCCGAACGCCAGGAGGCGGCCGGCCGAAAGCAGGCCATCGATCGCATCGTGGCCGACGTGATCGAAGGGGCACAGTCGCAGTGGTAGGCCGCGCGCCCGCCGACAAGGTGATGTCGCTCGCCGACGCCGTCGCGTGGCGTCGCGCGCAGCCCGGCCGTGTCGTCTTCACCAATGGTGTGTTCGACCTGCTGCATCCGGGACACGTCGATGTGCTGCGGCTGGCGCGCGCCGAAGGCGACGCGTTGCTGGTGGGCGTGAATTCCGACGCAAGCGTCCGGCGGCTCGGCAAAGGCCCTGAGCGCCCGATTCGCCCGGAGGCCGACCGCGCGTATGTGCTCGGCGGACTCGAGAGTGTGGATGCGGTCGTGGTCTTCGACGAGGACACGCCGGCGCGTCTCGTCGCCGCGCTCGAGCCGGATGTGATTGTGAAGGGGGGCGACTATCGCCCCGACACCGTCGTTGGCGCCGATACCGTGCAGGCCCGTGGCGGTCGCGTCGTGATCATTCCGCTGGTCGAAGGCCAGTCCACCACCTCCATCGTGCAGAAACTTACCAATGGCCGCTGAGACCGTCCCTCCTCGTGATCGTCCGCTCGACGCGATGCGCACCGTCGTCCTCGAGCGCGGTGTGTCACCATACGCCGAGGGGTCGTGCCTCGTGTCCTTCGGCCAGACACGCGTGCTCTGCACGGTCAGTGTCGAGCACGGCGTGCCGGGGTGGAAGAAAGGCCGCGGGGAAGGGTGGATCACCGCCGAGTACGCGATGCTGCCGCGCGCCACGCACACGCGCACGCAGCGTGAGCGGCGCGAGATCGGCGGTCGCACGCAGGAGATTCAGCGCCTGATCGGTCGCAGCGTGCGCGCGATGCTCGACGACTTCGCCTTCGGCGAGTGGACGCTCAAGGTCGACTGCGATGTGCTGCAAGCGGATGGCGGCACGCGCACGGCGGCGATCACGGGCGCCAGTGTTGCGGTCACCGATGCGTTTCGGTGGATGGTGGCGCAGGGGCATCTCGCCGCCTCGCCGGTGCGGCGTCAGGTGGCGGCGGTCTCCGTGGGCGTGGTCGGCGGCGAGGTGCGTCTGGATCTCGAGTACGCCGAGGATGTGCGGGCCGAGGTCGATATGAACGTCGTGCGCGCCAGTGGGGGCGCCTTCGTGGAAGTGCAGGGGACAGGCGAGCACGGGTTGTTTGATCGGGCGCAGCTCGATCGCCTGCTCACGGTGGCCGAACGCGGACTCGACGCGCTCGACGCGGCGCAGGTCGCGGCGCTGGCTGGTGGCTGAACTGGCGGCGTCGACGCGGGCCGCCGGCGCAGCCGCAGACGCGACGCGGCGGGTGGTGCTGGCCACACGCAGTGCGGGCAAATTGCGGGAGCTGGGGCCGATGCTGGCGACCGCCGGGTGGACGGCGCTCACGCTGGACGACGTCGGCGTGGCGGAGGATCCCGCGGAGGTCGGCATCGAGGCCTTCGACACGTTCGAGGCGAACGCGCTGGCCAAGGCGCACTGGTTCTTTGCGCGCGCTGGTGGGTTGCCGGTGCTGGCCGACGACTCGGGCTTGGCCTTGGATGCGTTGGGGGGTCGGCCCGGCGTGCAGAGCAAGTTCTTCGCGGGACGGCGCGACTTGCACGGCGCGGCCCTCGATGCCGCCAACAACGCCGCGCTGGTCGCCGCGTTGCGCACCGCCGCCACGCGGCGCGGCGGCTATGTGTGCGTGATGGCGTGGGTGGATGCTGCCGGCGCGTTCACGGTGCGTGGCGAGACGACGGGGACGTTGATCGACACGCCGCGTGGCACGGGGGGATTCGGGTACGACCCGCACTTCGTGAGCGATGACTTGGGCAAGACGTTCGGCGAGGCGAGCGCGGCGGAGAAGAGTCGCGTCAGCCATCGCGGCCGCGCGGTGGCGGCGTTGCTTGGCCGGTTGTCGGATCGTCGATAGGGCGACGGGTGTCAGGGCTTGGTGTGACGCGACCGTGACCCGTTGACTTCACCGAAAAATCGGATATCCTTGGAGGCTCGCGGGGCGTAGCGTAGCCTGGTATCGCGCCTGCTTTGGGAGCAGGAGGTCGCCGGTTCGAATCCGGCCGCCCCGACCTTGAGGCAAGGTCAGCCCCGCGAGACGTGGTCGCGGGGAGACACTGCAACGTACGAAGCGCCAGTAGCTCAGTTGGATAGAGCGGCAGCCTTCTAAGCTGCGGGTCGGGGGTTCGATTCCCTCCTGGCGCACCACTGGAGCGGTTGCAGGACGGCAGGATGCAGGAGACAGAGCGCCCTTAGCTCAATTGGTAGAGCAGCTGACTCTTAATCAGTAGGTTGATGGTTCGAGTCCATCAGGGCGCATCGCTGCGGAAGTTCGCAGGGGAGTGAGGAGCGGGGTTCGGTTGAGCTTCGCTATACGAACGGGTGGGGCTTGCGTACCGAACGGGTAGGTGGTACAATAGCGACCCGCCGATGAACAGGGCGGGAAGTTGGCCGAGCGGTTGGGTTGTGAGGCTGACGGGCGGCGCGAAAAAAATCTTCGAAAATGTTTCGAAGACCCCTTGCGAAGCCGCTAAGAATTGAGTAAGTATATGGGCTCCCGCCGAAAGGCAGGGCGCTTGAAGAAAGAGAAGCAACGCTGATTGAAAATCGAGAGAGACGCGTGATGTGCGGGCGGACTCGTTTGAGCTGTCGGTTCTAGCAGGGGCCGGCAGTGAGAGTTCACCTGACTAATACAGTAGATTCGGGCGCGGTGACGACTTCGGTCGGCTGCGCTTAGAGCCACAAGTAGAACTCTTATTGGAGAGTTTGATCCTGGCTCAGGACGAACGCTGGCGGCGTGCTTAACACATGCAAGTCACGGGGGCCCGCAAGGGCAACCGGCGAACGGGTGCGTAACACGTGAGCAACCTGCCGATCTGAGGGGGATAGCCGGCCCAACGGCCGGGTAATACCGCATACGCTCATCGAGGGGATTCCCTTGGTGAGGAAACCTCTGGGGCAGATCGAGGGGCTCGCGGCCTATCAGCTAGTTGGTGAGGTAACGGCTCACCAAGGCGACGACGGGTAGCTGGTCTGAGAGGATGGCCAGCCACATTGGGACTGCGACACGGCCCAGACTCCTACGGGAGGCAGCAGTGGGGAATCTTGCGCAATGGACGAAAGTCTGACGCAGCGACGCCGCGTGCGGGATGAAGCTTTTCGGAGTGTAAACCGCTGTTGCTCGGGACGAATTCCTGATTCATTCAGGTTGACGGTACCGAGTGAGGAAGCACCGGCTAACTCTGTGCCAGCAGCCGCGGTAATACAGAGGGTGCGAGCGTTGTCCGGAATCACTGGGCGTAAAGGGCGCGTAGGTGGCTTGGTAAGCGTGTGGTGAAAGCTCGGGGCTCAACCCCGAGTCTGCCGTGCGAACTGCCGAGCTCGAGCATAGTAGAGGCGGATGGAATTCCGGGTGTAGCGGTGGAATGCGTAGAGATCCGGAAGAACACCGGTGGCGAAGGCGGTCCGCTGGGCTATTGCTGACACTGAGGCGCGACAGCGTGGGGAGCAAACAGGATTAGATACCCTGGTAGTCCACGCCGTAAACGATGGGTACTAGCTATCTGGGGGAGCGACCCCCTTGGTGGCGGCGCTAACGCATTAAGTACCCCGCCTGGGGAGTACGGCCGCAAGGCTGAAACTCAAAGGAATTGACGGGGGCCCGCACAAGCGGTGGAGCATGTGGTTTAATTCGACGCAACGCGAAGAACCTTACCTGGGCTTGACATGGCCGAGAAAGCCAGCAGAGACGCTGGCCCCTCTTCGGAGTTCGGTCACAGATGCTGCATGGCTGTCGTCAGCTCGTGTCGTGAGATGTTGGGTTAAGTCCCGCAACGAGCGCAACCCTCGCCCTTAGTTACCAGCGGGTAAAGCCGGGAACTCTAGGGGGACTGCCGGTGCCAAACCGGAGGAAGGTGGGGACGACGTCAAGTCATCATGGCTCTTACGTCCAGGGCTACACACGTGCTACAATGGCATCTACAAAGGGCTGCAATGGGGCGACCCGGAGCCAATCCTCAAAAGATGCCTCAGTTCGGATTGTAGTCTGCAACTCGACTACATGAAGCTGGAATCGCTAGTAATCGTGGATCAGCTACGCCACGGTGAATACGTTCCCGGGCCTTGTACACACCGCCCGTCACGCCATGGAAGCTGTGAGTGCCCGAAGTCGGTGTCGGAACCGAAAGGACCAAGCCGCCGAAGGCAAGCGCAGTGACTGGGGCGAAGTCGTAACAAGGTAGCCGTAGGGGAACCTGCGGCTGGATCACCTCCTTTTCGGAGCGACGAGTAAGACACCCTTCGGGGTTGTCGGAAAGTCCTCGGAAGTCGCCCGCCCGCACATTACACGTCTCTCTCGTTTTTTTGTTGCGATTGCCTTTCGAGGCGATCGCTGCTGTTTGACAACGGAAAGTGGAAGTGATCATACGGTAGTGACTCCCCCGAGTCGCTACTGTGGAATCAACACCGTGAACTGAAATCAGCCGATTTCAAAATTCACTGTAGATCGCGCGTAAGCGTCGCGAGACTGTTATGCGGTCAAGCGAACGAAAGCACGTCGGGGATGCCTTGGCACACGAAGGCGATGAAGGGCGTGGTAAGCTGCGATAAGCTCCGGGGAGTGGCACACACACAGTGATCCGGAGATGCCCGAATGGGGAAACCCGGCCGTCAGCGATGGCGGTCACGGCGCAAGCCGAGCGAACCCTGGGAACTGAAACATCTAAGTACCGGGTGGAAGAGAAATCAATCGAGATGCCCTGAGTAGTGGCGAGCGAAACGGGTACAGGCCAAACCGAAGTCCTTCGGGGCTTCGGGGTTGTAGGACCTACGCACGCGTATGGTGACGCTAGTTGAAGTCTCCTGGAACGGAGCGCCAAAGACGGTGACAGCCCGGTAGGCGAAAGCAATGGACCGTACGTAGTAGAGTTCCTGAGTAACGCCCGACCCGAGAAATCGGGCGTGAAACTGGGGGGACCACCCTCCAAGCCTAAACACTCTCGTGTGACCGATAGTAGACGAGTACCGTGAGGGAAAGGTGAAAAGCACCCCTGTGCGGGGAGTGAAATAGATCCTGAAACGACGTGCTTACAAGCGGTAGGAGGGGGATTCGTCCCCTGACTGCGTGCCTTTTGCATTATGATCCGGCGAGTTACTCGTCACATGCGAGGCTAAGCAGCTCAGCTGCGGAGCCAGAGCGAAAGCGAGTCCTGTAACGAGGGCGTCTAGAGTATGTGGCGGTAGACCCGAAGCCAGGGCGATCTACCCATGAGCAGGGTGAAGCTGGGGTAACACCCAGTGGAGGCCCGAACCGGTATGGGTTGAAAACCGTTCGGATGACTTGTGGGTAGGGGTGAAAGGCCAATCAAGCCTGGAGATAGCTGGTTCTCTCCGAAATCTATTGAGGTAGAGCCTCGAGAATTGTTCCGCGGGGGTAGAGCGACTGGAAAGGCGCGGGCTGGCGAAGCCGGTACCAACCCTTACCAAACTCCGAATACCGTCGGAATGGACCTCGGGAGGCAGTCGCTGAGCGATAATGTCCAGCGGCGAGAGGGAAAGAACCCAGAGCCACAGCTAAGGCCCCGAAGTGGCCGCTAAGTATAGCGAAGGATGTGTTCCTGCATTGACAACTGGGAGGTTGGCTTAGAAGCAGCCATTCCTTTAAAGAGTGCGTAATAGCTCACCAGTCCAGCGGGAACGCGCCGAGAATGGTCGGGATTAAGCGGCCCGCCGAAGCTTGGCCTTGCAGCTTTGCTGCAGGGGTAGGAGAGCGTTCCGGGAGCACTGAAGGGTCCGTGGAAACGTTGACCTGGAGCGACCGGAAGTGAGGATGCCGGATTAAGTACGCGCAAATACGGGTGAAAACCCCGTACACCGTAAGCCTAAGGATTCCTGCGCCATGGCAATCAGCGCAGGGTGAGGCGGACCCTAAGGTGAGGCCCCAGAGGCGTAACCGATGGACAGCCGGTTAAAATTCCGGCCCCGCTGACAGTGCGTTAACACCGACGAAGGGACCGTGGAACGAAAGGGGAGCGGCTTTGTGGATGGCCGTCTAAGGATGTAGGCGCAAGCCGAGATCTGAATGCGAGTGCGCGGGGCAACCCAAGCGCGAGTTCTCTGGAGTCGACACGCAAGAAAAGCTTCGATCGGAAGTGCTGGCAGCGTCCGTACCGCAAACCGACACAGGTAGGCGAGGCGAGCAGCCTAAGGTGTTCGAGTGAAACGTGGTCAAGGAACTCGGCATAATGATCCCGTAACTTCGGAAGAAGGGATGCCGGAGAGGGTAACAAAAACGCCCGCTCCGGTCGCAGAGAATCGACTCAAGCGACTGTTTAGCAAAAACACAGGTGCATGCCAAGCCGCACAAGGCGCCGTATATGCACTGACGCCTGCCCGGTGCCGGAAGGTTAAGGGGAGAGGTTAGCCGCAAGGCGAAGCTTCGAGCCGAAGCCCCGGTAAACGGCGGCCGTAACTATAACGGTCCTAAGGTAGCGAAATTCCTTGTCGGGTAAGTTCCGACCTGCACGAATGGCGTAACGACTTGAGTACTGTCTCGACCACGTGCTCGGCGAAATAGCAGTATCGGTGAGGATTCCGATTACCCGCGACAGGACAAAAAGACCCCATGCACCTTTACTGCAGTTTGTCATTGGACGTCGCACAAAACTGTGTAGCATAGGTGGGAGACTGTGAGGCCCGGGCGCCAGCTCGGGCGGAGTCATCAGTGAAATACCACCCTGGTTTGTGTAACGTCCTCACCACGCAAGGCAAACCCTTGCTGGGACCGTGGCAGACGGGCAGTTTGACTGGGGCGGTCGCCTCCGAAATAGTAACGGATGCGCGCGAAGGTAGGCTCATCGCGGTCGGTACTCGCGATTATAGAGTGCATTGGCATAAGCCTGCCTGACGGTGAGACTGACAAGTCGAACCGCCACGAAAGTGGGCCAAAGTGATCCGGTAGACCGCCGTGGGGCGGCTATCGCGCAACGGATAAAAGGTACGCTGGGGATAACAGGCTTATCGCATCCGAGAGTTCACATCGACGATGCGGTTTGGCACCTCGATGTCGGCTTGTCACATCCTGGGGCTGGAGAAGGTCCCAAGGGTCCGGCTGTTCGCCGGTTAAAGTGGCACATGAGCTGGGTTCAAAACGTCGTGAGACAGTT
>JANRJP010000107.1:0-4654 GCA_033763905.1 Gemmatimonadaceae bacterium | reverse complement strand
TCGTACGGCGACCGCAAGCTCGTCGGCGCCTGCGGCCCCACCGACGCCCCCGCCTGCCGGCGTGCGGACGGCGAACCCCCCGGGCCGCCGTCGGCTGATGCCGCCGGCGGCCCGCTGGCGTTACTGCCCGATGTGTTTGGCGTACTCGGCGGCGGACATCAGCCCGCCCGTCGCGCCCTTCACGCGGAGCTTGATCATCCACCCGTCGCCGTACGGGTCGGTGTTGACGAGCGCGGGTTCCCCGTCGAGCCGCGCATTGACTTCCACGACTTCGCCTTCGAGCGGGCAGAAGAGTTCCGACACGGCCTTGACCGCTTCGATCGTGCCGAAGACGGCGTGCGAGCCGAACGTCGCGCCAACCTTCGGCAGATCGACATAGACGATGTCGCCGAGTTCGCCCTGCGCGAAGTCGGTGATGCCGATGATCATCACCGACGGGTCGGCCGTCGGCTTCAGGTATTCGTGTTCGGCGGTGTACTGCAGGCCTTCGGGGATCTCGGCCACGACGTGCTCCGGGCTGAACGGCGGAATTCGGGGGCACGGAGTCGTGCCCGACCGGTAGTCTGACGAATCTGCCGCGTCGCCACTGGGGCGGTCAACCCGCCGTCGCCGTCAGCGCGTCGAAGACGGCATCGGCCGCCGAAAGGAGTGCGTCGCGTGTGCCGACATTGTCAATCACGTGCTGCGCGCGCGCCCGCTTGCTCGCCGCCGGTTGCTGGGCATCGATCATCGCTTGCGCTTCGTGCGGCGGAAGGCCGCGATCGCGGACGAGGCGGTCGCGCCGCACCGTCTCGGGCGCGTCCACCAGAATGATCGTCTCGAACTGCCGGTCGGTTCCGGTTTCGAAGAGTAGGGGAATGTCGCAGACGATCAGTGGCGCGCCGCTCGCCAGCGCCGCCTGCACGGCGGCATCGCGTCGCCGAGTGACTTCGGGGTGCACAATGGCGTTGAGCGCCGTGCGGGCCGCCGCATCGGCAAACACGCGGCGCCGAAGCTCGGCCCGGTCGAGCGAACCGTCGGCGAGGAGGATCTCCGCACCGAAGTGTCGCACGATGCTCGCCAAGGCGGGCGTGCCAGGCGCCACGGCGTCCCGAGCGAGCTGGTCGGCATCGATCACCGCCGCCCCGCGCGCGGCCCAGTGCCGCGCCACGGTCGACTTGCCGGCCGCAATGTTCCCGGTGAGGGCGACGATTCGCGACACGGCCGCGCCCTCAATCGGCGCTGTCGGCCCCGCTGTCGCTGTCGCCTTCGACCTCTTCCGGATCGTCGCTATCCTCGCCGAGGGCTGCCGGCGTGCCCAGAATCGACAGCAAGGTCGTGATCACGAACGACGCGCCATTCTTGTCCCGGATCTGCTGGGGCGTCGATTGCAGGTAGCGCTGGCAGGTGTTGCGGAACGCGCTGCCCGAGGGGAAGTCGAGCACGTGCGCGACACTGTCGGCGCTGCGGTTGCGGTCTTCCAGCAGGTGGGCGGCCACGATGAGACGGCCCCAGGTGAGCAGGCGCTGCGGCGGCGGAAACCCGGCCTCCTGCAAGCGTTGCGCGAGGGTGCGTCGCGACACCGTCAGCAGCCGCGAGAGGCCCTCGGGCGACAGCCGCTCGTGGGCCCGCGTGACCGCGATCAGCAGCGCGTCGCGCAGCAGCGGGCGGATGTCGGCCGGCAGATGCGCGCGCACCACGCCGGCGATCGAGCGCGCTTCGGCCTGCTCGACGATGGCCCGCAAGGCCTGCGGCTGGTCGTCGCGATCCGCGAGCACCAAGCCGTCGATCCCGATGCGGCCCGCATCGAAGAAGTCCCGCGCACGTTCCATCGTGGGCGTGACGTAGGCCACCAGGGTGCAGCGCGGGAAGCGTCGACGCATTTGCCGCACGTGCTCCAGATTGAGCGTCCCGTCGGCGTAGAGGTCGAACACGGCGAGGTGCACCGGCTCGGTCTCGCAGGCGCGCATCAGGCCGGTCCAATCGTCGCACGGGACAATCTGGTGGCGTTCGCGTACAGCGAGCCGCAGCCGTTGCCCCCAGAGGGCATTCGGCAACAGCGTGGCAATCACGCCCATCGTCCTCTCCTGTCGCGGGGTGTCACGTAGGTGGCGCTCGTTGGCACAATATGGCCCCACGCCGTCACGTGCAAGACGACGTGGGTCACATTCTGACGTAAGTATCGGCCGCTCGCGGCGCTGACGCTACTTCCCGGAGGTCCGGATCAACTCGGCCTGAAATGGCAGCGTCGCCTGATCGGCGTCACGCCGCGGCACCACGTGGCAGGCCCGGCAGCGGGCTTCGTAGGCCTCGGCACTGCCGACCAGAATGGTCGGCGAGTCCCAGTGCGCTGGTCGACCGCTCACCAGGCGCTGATTGCGGCTCGCTGGGCTGCCGCAGAGCACACAGATCGCGTGTAGCTTGTCGACCGTCTCGGCGATGGCCATCAGCCGCGGCATCGGCCCGAATGGCTCGCCGCGGAAATCGGTGTCGATGCCCGCCAGAATGACGCGGCGCCCACGCTCCGCCAGCGCCGTCGCCAGATCGGCGATGCCGTCATCGAGGAACTGCGCCTCGTCCACCGCGATGACCTGCGCCTGCGGATCGAGGCGCGTGGCAATCTGTGCCGCCGAGTCCACCGGAATGGCTTCGAACGAGCGTCCATCGTGAGACGAGACGGCGAACAGGCCGGCGTATCGCGCGTCGAGGTGCGACTTGAAGACCTGCACCCGCTTGCGCGCGATGATGGCCCGCCGCACGCGGCGCATCAGTTCTTCGGACTTGCCGCTGAACATGACGCCGGCAATCACCTCGATCCAGCCGCCGCTGGTCAGGAACGCGTGGCCCATCAGTCGTCGCGGCGGCGCTTGCTGTGCGTGAGGCGTTCGCCGCGCTCCTGCCACTCGCCGCGGCCACCGCCCTCCTCGGGCCCGCGCGGCGGGCGGCCACGGCCAAAGCCCTTCGGGCCGCCCGGCATTCCGCCGCGCGGGCCGCGATCACCACCACGCGCATCGCGGTCGCGACCGGCACCGCGGGCCGGCGGCCCACTGCGGTCACTGCGGTCACTGCCGCTTCGCGGCGCTCCGGCTCGCGGGCCGCTGCTCCGCGGGCCGCTCCCACGCGGGCCGCGATCCGAACCGCTCCGCGGGCCGCTGCGGTCGCCACCGCTGCGCGGGCCGCTCCGGTCCCCGCCGCTCCGTGGGCCGCGATCCGCACCCCGCGCGGCGCCGCCGCGTGCTGGCGGGCCGCTCCGACCGGCCGGGCGCGGCGCGCGTTCTTCGCGCGCATCGTGCCTGGGCGCCGCGTCACGCGGGGCCTGCTGCGCGGCCACCACCGCCGCCGCTTCGCGCGCCGCGGTTAGTTCCGCTCTGGCCGATTCGAACAAGCGGACGGCCGCCGCCGCAACGTCCGACGGATCGAACTGTTCGAACAACGGCTCGATCGCCAGCAGTTCGCGGTTCGCGACGCCCTTGGCCAGCGCGTCCCGGAGGGCCGCGCGCAGGCGGGCATCGGCCGCCCGCGTCGCACGCGCGCTGTCGTTGAGGACGTACGGCGTCAGCGCCACACCCGTCGCGGCAGACGCCAGCGCCAACCGCTCGCGCGCCGTCACCAGCGCGATCACGCGCGCCGGCTGCGCCGCACCCGCAGCGGCCAAGCGACGCACCGAGGGCACGCCCCAGCACACGAGCAGCGCGGCGTGCTCCGGGATCGGGTCGGACGTGCCGAGCACCTGCGCGAGCGGCGCGGACACGCCGACCCGAGCCAGGGCCGCTTCGGCGGCGGCGCGATCGCTGGCGCGCTCGGTGAGCACCACCACCGACGGCGGATCGAGATCGTCGAGCAGGTGCCCCAAGGCCCGACCGCGCGTAGCGGCAGCCGTGATCAGCAACTGCATCGCCGCGGGCGGCGTTGCCGCGCCGCCGGGCGCCGAGAGCCGACGGGCACGGTGGAGGTGCCGTTCCGCCAGATCCCGCACGCCTTCCGTGACTTCCGCAGCGACGACGATCCGCGAACCCTCCTTCGGCAGCTCGGCCAGCAGGGCGTCGAGCTGCGCGAGGTCGCCGGCGCCGTCGAGCCGTTCGGCTTCGAGCACGACCACCTGGTTGACGTGCTCGAGCTTGAGCACCGCACGGCGCTGCAGTTCCAGGAGATCCACCAGCGCGCCAGCCAGCACGATCGGTGCGTCGGCCAGCAACCGCACCGCGCGCTTGACACTGGTCACCGGTACCACCGGAATCGACGTCGCCAGTTCGCGCGCGACCTCGGCGACGAGGATCGCGCCTTCGGCGTCGGCCGTCACCACCACGGCTTGAGGGCCGGGTGCGTCGGCGGAGCAGCGCGCCAGCGCTGCCGTCAGGAGATCGGCAATGAGCCCGGCGTCGGTCGGGCGTTCGTGCAGGATGTGCGACGCGCGGGCGGCCGAAGCCGCGGCGGAAGTGTCGGCAGACACGTGGAGAGAACTCGGAGAAGTCAAATAGCGCGCTACGCCCGTGCGGCGTAGGTTTCGCGAACGACGCAACATAGCGCATCCGCCGCCCTTTCGCTCCCCGACCGATGTCCCCTGCGCCCTTCGCCCCCTCCTCCAATATCTCGTTCCTCAAGGAGTCGGCGACGATCGCAGTGTCGGCGCGTGCCAAGGCGCTCAAGGCCGAAGGGCGGGACGTGATCGACCTCG
>JANRJP010000105.1:0-25712 GCA_033763905.1 Gemmatimonadaceae bacterium | reverse complement strand
TTGGTGTCCTGCTGCTGTGCTGGCTGCCGGTGTCGAACCTCGTGTTCAAGACGGGCATCATCCTCGCGGAGCGAGCGCTGTATCCCGCCAGCATCGGCGCCGCATTGCTCGGCGCCGCGGTGGTGGCGGCGGCCGAGCGCTGGCGCCCGCCGGCAGCCACCGCCTTGCTCGTGTTGCTGGCGGGCGTCGGTGCCGCGATCACCGTTCGCGACGTCCCGGCGTGGCGTGATTCGCGCGCCGTGTTCGAAGCGATGACCACGCGGAACCCCGAGAGCTATCGCGGCTGGTGGTATCTGGCCGAAGAACGGCAGTCCCGTGGCGACCGCGCAGGCGCCTACGACGCCTTGGGCGAGTCACTGCAGCACTTCGACCTCGAGACCAAGATTCTCCATCGCGCCGCCCAATACGCGCTGGCCAATGCCGACACTGCGCGGGCCATCGGCTGGCTGGACCGCGCGTTGGAAGTGGACGTGTGGGGCCGACGTGCGCGCACGCTGCGCGTGATGATCGCGATGCGGCAGGGCGATCTGGATGTCGCGCGACGACTGCTCGATGCCGGGCTCGCGTTCGAGCCGGATCAGCGCACGTGGCAGCAGTGGCGTGCGGCCATTGCCGCCGCGACGACGGACTCGTCGTCGCGGCGATGAGTCGGCTCAGAACTCCCAGTTGAGCCCGATCGTCGGCAGCAGGCCGACGCCGCCGGTCTGCTCCGGCTGACGCGTCCGCGGATTCCACTGCGGCGCCGACTGATTCACGCGGTTCGTGACGTTCTGCAGGTCGATGAACGCGATCAACTGGGTCTTGCCGAAGACGAACCGACGATCCACACGAACATCCGCCGCGAAGAAGGTGCCGATGCGGTCGCGGTTGTACTGTGAGAAGTCGAGCGCGCCCGCCAATGCACCGGTGGTGATGAATGGCGTGGTCGGCAATCCCGTCGCGCCGCGCAGTCGCGTCGCCACTTCCCATCGCGAGTTGGGGCGCCAGCCAAGCACGCCATTCGCCAGCACTGGCGTGTCGAATGCCCCACGGGTCGTCGTTCCGTCGAGGCCCGTGAACCGTGTGCGGTTGTAGCTCGCGCTCACCTGACCATACAGCGGGGTGCGCCCAAGCTTCTTCTGCAGGAACACTTCGGCACCATAGGCCTCACCGGTTGCGCTCGACGACAGCGGCTCAAGCCCGAAGGGAATGTCCGACGCCGCATCGTCGAACCCGCTTGGGCTCAGCACGGCGTTGGGCCGCCACACGCGGCCCGGATACGACGCGTATCGCTTGCCGTACAGTTCGAACTGCACCTTGAGTTCGTCCCCGACGAGGCGAGTGACGCCAAACACCGCCTGATCGGCACGGAACGGCCGGAGGGTCTCGCGATTCTGGGGCGCGCCGACGAGCCAGATGTAGCTCGGAGCCTGCCAGTAACGACCGCCCGACAGCGCAACCGTCGTGGCCGCATCGACCTGATACGACGCGCTCAGACGGGGGGCCACACGGATCGCGTTGTCGAGAAAACCGTACCAGTCACCGCGGAGTCCACCCGAAACCCTGAGCTTCGGTCGCGCCTGCCACGTGACTTGCGCATAGGTGCCGTTGCGCCACGCGGTGAAGTTCGTGTCCACTCGCAGCGGCTGGGCGACGCCGTTTTCGTCGCGACGCGAGGCACCATTGAGCGTCACGTCATACTCGAGCGACGACGCATACTTCAGAATCGTCCCAGTCTCGAGTTCGAGCCCGGGGCGTGGCACCCACGTCAGATCGGAGCGGAGCGTGTTTTCTCCTTCGGTCGAGAAGCTCTCAAAGATGGGTGTCAGCAGGCTGTCGCGCTGCGCGGTCTCGTACTTGGTGTACGTCCGGCCCAGCGTGGTCGTCAGCACGCCCTTCGGCAGCAGACGCTTCCAGGTCAGCCCGCTGAAGTACTGCGTTTGCGCGGGCGCCAGAATCTGCGAGTTCGAGACCCGCGACGAGTCGCTGTCATTGTTGAAGGTGATCGTCCCGCGAGCGCCGATCGTCAAGAAGCTGATCGCATCGCGTGAGGTGGGACGCCACACGGCCTTCGCTGTGAGGTCGGTATACGACGGAAGGAAGCTCAGGCCGATCGCCTTGAAGAGCAGATCCAGGTAGCTCTGTCGGGCATTCACGAAGAACGATGCCGTGCTGCCGATCGGCCCTTCCAGCACCGCGCCGTACTGCGTTGCCGCCACGTTGAGCTCTCCGGCAATCCGCTCCCGATTCCCCTCTCGCAGCGTCAGCGTGGTGGCCGACGACGCGCGGTCCCCGTACCGCGCGCCAAAACCGCCAGCGGAGAGCGCCGCGGACTCCACGAAGCGGATGTTGATCAGCGACACCGGTCCGCCGGTTGAGCCCTGGGACCCGAAGTGATTGATATTTGGGACCTCGATGTTGTCGACCACGAACAGGTTCTCGAACGGCGCACCGCCGCGAACGACGATGTCATTGCGCGCGGCATTCGTCACGCCGACGCCCGGTGCCACGGAGATGGCACGCAACACGTCTTCCTGCGCGCCGGGCTGCCGCCGAACTTCTTCGGCCGTGTACGTTTGCGTCGACACGGGGGTGGCGGGGGGTAACTGCGCGGGAAACGCCTCAGGTCGCACGGTGACCGCCTGCAACTGCAACTCGACCGGCCGCAGAGTGACCAGCACTTCGGCTGGCTTGGCCGGCGACACCGAGATGTCGCCCTTGGTGGTCGGCGCGAAGCCCAACCGCCGCACATCCAGCGATACGATGCCGGTGCGCACACCGCGAAGAGCGAAGCGGCCTGCATCGTCGGTCTGCACGGCCAGCTCCTGACCCAACACACGGATCGTTGCCCCGACGACAGGCGCTTCGGTCACAGCGGTGATCACCCGACCCGTGATGATGCCGGTCGGCGCGGTCCCCTGTGCGGAGAGAACAGATGGAAAACAGACGGCGGCGAGAGCCGCCAGTCGCAGGCGAAGTAGCGTATTCATTGAGATGGAAATCGAGAGATCCCTGGGGTAAATGCCCAAGTCCGTCGCTGAGTTCGCAGCGGCATCCAATCCGGATGCAAATCGCTGATACCTTTGGGTATGGACGGCGCTTTGCCCGAATCACCCCCCCGGCTCTGGTCCCACCTGCCCGCGGCCACGCGTCGCCTGATGGCGGGGCACATCGTGGTCGTGATCGTCGGTGGACTCGCGATCGACCGCGCCTGGGGATGGACGGGACAGCATCTCGCGACGGTGTGGACGCTCGGCGTCCTCGCGTGGCTCATCGCCATCGGCCGCCGACGGGAGCGGCGCGCGCTGGGCTGGTGCATCGCACTCGCTGGGTTCGGCGAGGTCGTGTTGTCGCTTGGCTGGCAGGTCTACGATTACCAGTTCGGCAACCTGCCGGCCTTCGTGCCGCCCGGCCACGCGTTGCTGATGACGCTCGGCGTGCTCGTGCAGCCGCTCGTTCGCGCGCGCCACGTCGCCTTGGTGTCGGCGGCCGCGACGCTCTGGGGCGCGGCCGCCATGTGGCGCGGCACCGACGAGTTCGGCGCCGGACTAGCGCTGGTGTTCCTGCTCTGTGTGGCCGCGAGCCGCGGGCGGGCCCTGTACGCCGCGATGTTCGTGCTCGCGTTGCTGATGGAGCTTTACGGCACCGCCCTCGGCAACTGGGCGTGGCGGGCCATTGTCCCCGGGACCGGCTGGTCGGCCGCGAACCCGCCGTTTGCTGCTGGCGCCTTCTACGCGTTGCTCGATTTGCTGGTGCTGGCGCTCGTCACCGAGCGCCAGCACCAGCCGACGTCACTTGAACTGCGCGCGCTCGAGGGTGGTGAAGCCGCCTTCCTCCCGCTTCGAGAGATACACCGACCCATCGGCGCCGAACCCGGCCAGTAGGCGACCGGCCGGCAACTGCACGTGATCGATCAACGCGCCGTTGCCATCGAGAATGTCGTACAGCGGCCCCGTGCCGGCCGGCGTGGGTAGCGAGAGTCGGACCCAGATCCGACCCAGCGGGTCTGCGCGAACCGCCCCCGCGGCGAATGGCGGCAGATAGTCCGGCAACTCGCTGGGCTCGACGAACGTCACCTGCGGCGCGATGATCGGCGACCGACCGCCGCCGCCAGCACCACCGGAGATCGCGGGCCCGCCGCCCATTGGCGGTTCGGAACCGGGGCCACCGGTCATGATCATCACCTGCACCTGACCACCGCCGCCCGGCGGCGGGACGGGTGGGCCGCCGGCCGAGCCCCCACCGGCGCTGCCGAAGGCCATCGCCGGTCCGGCTGCGCCCGGCGTCGGCGCGGGCATGCGCGCCCGCGCGGCCTTCACCGAATCGAGGAAGGCCACCTTCTCGTCGTCGGTCAGGCGTCGCCAGTTGAACGGTACCTTCGCCGCGCTATCCGTGCGGCCATCGGCGCGAACGAAATCCACGTGGTAATCGCGCCCCCGCACCACGGCGACGTCCCCGTTGGGAAGCGCCGCCCATTCGTCCACCAGCGGGATCGGATTGATCTTGCTCGACATCATCACGCGGCCTTCGGTCTGCGTCATCGTCATCGACGGCCGCGGCACGCGGAAGAACGCCACGGTGTCGATCTTGCGCGTGCGAATGTCGATGCGCTGCACCGGAATGCTCTCGGGTAGCGTCGGCATGAAGTTCTGCAACGCGGCGGCACCGTCGGCGCCGCCGGCGCCACGACCGCCGCCAGCCCCCGCGCCTGCGCCTGCGCCTGGCGGACCGCCACGTGGATTCAGCCCGCCCAAGAAGCGGAATCCGCCGCCGCGATAAATGATGCGCCCCTGCGGATCGACGCCCGGATTGCCCTGCGCGCCGGCGAGAAACGCCGCTTCCTGCGTGTTCGGAATCGACATCGTGCGACCGAGACGCCCGTCAGGGTGAATCATCAACATCGACAGCGACTGCGGATCGACGAACAGCGTCGAGTCGCCGCGATATGCCAACAAGCCCGCGAAGCGCCCGCTGTAGGCGTTGCCGGTCGCTGGCGTGGTGTCCGCGACCACCGCCTGGATCGCCAGACTCGAATCGAGCATCAGCACTTGGCGACGCGTCGGATCGTTCACCAGCACGCGTCCCCCCGAGAGACCACGGATCGACGAGACGGAACCGAACGGCGCAGGCGTCGTGGCCACCACCGCTCCAAGCGGGCGCGGCGCCGGTCGCGTTTGCGCCGCGGCAGGGATCGTGACGGCGGTCAGCAGCCCGCACGCCGTTGAGAAAGAGCATCGCATCACAGTCAGTACTCAGGCCAAGGGTGAACGTCGTCGATCAGTTGCGCATGATGATCTGGGCGCCACCGGCGCCCATCGAGAACGAGGCGGCACCGCCACCGCCGCCGCCGAACGGCACACCGCCACCGATGCCGCCGCCGGTGAAGCCCACGGTCCCCGGGCGAATCGCCGCGAGATACCGGGTATCGAGATACGCCGCGATGGCCGACGGCAACCGCCGCTTCTGCGCCGCCGTCAGCATCGCGTCGAGCGAGGGCACGACCGTCGCCAGCAGGTCGATCGTGCCTTCGCGGGCACGCTGGTACCGCGCCAACACGTCGCTGCGGTCATAGCGATCCCCGAGCTTGCCCAGATACGACGTCACCGGTGTCCAGATCGAGTCGAGCCGGATGCTGTACCAGCGGTTGAGCGTCGCCACACTGTCGGCCTGATCCACGGTGAGTTGCAGGGTATCCTGCTGCCGGAGAATCTGCGCGATCGGATTCTGCAAGCCGCCCTGCGCGTAGATCGCGCGCAACAGCCCTTCGGTCGCGCGGTTGCCCTGCGCCACACGCCCGCGATCGAGCTGCTGCACCAGCATCTGCCGCTCCCGCGTCGGCGCCCAGTCCAGGCGGACCAGCGCGGTGACGGTGACCGGCAGACGGAACGCCGACCGCCGAGGATCGGTGGCGCCGAAGCGCTGATTGACTTCGTACGTGAACCGGTTCGTCGCCGCGTCGAACCCGCGCACGTACAGGAGATTGTTGTCCGGAATCGCCGGCTGCCCCCACCCCTTCAGGTTGTTCGCGCCATTGACCAGGAGATCGGCCGCGCCGAGCGGGTTGCTGACCTGGAACGACACGCCCGCGCGATACGGCAAGCGGAACTTCACCGGGTTGAGCGAGATCGACAGGTTGGCGTTCGCGGTCCACGGGCCTTCGCAGCTGTTGCGCCCGGCGAGGCGTCCGAGCTGTCGCGCCAAGCACGTCCGCGCCGCGTCGGGCCCGTTGGCCAGGAGCGACGCGATGCCGTCGCGCAGCGCCGGATCCGCGGTCGTCGCGGGATTCGCGACGAAGGCGCGATCGTTGCTGTACCCGTCGCCGTTGATGTCGCCCGCCACCAGCGGCGTGAACGGCGATCCCGAGCGGAAGGAACTGAACCAGCTCAGCCGCACCGCGTCGAAGAGATTGTACGACACGCTCAGCTGGATCTGATGCCGGCTGTCCGACGCGGCGCGGGCCTCGTCAAAGTCGAAGGGATTGCCCACCGTGCTCGTGAAGCCGCGCACCACATCCCGGGTGGACGCCAGCACATACGACAGACTCCAGCCGAAGGTCTGGCTGAACGTCGCGGGCGCGAGACTCACGGTGAGCTGGCGGCTCAGCGAGCGCAGATCGGAACGCGCCTCGGTCACGCGCGAAAACTCGTTCGACACGATCGCGTCGCGGCTCGCGATCGCCCCGGTGGCGGACACGATGCTCGTCGGTGCCACGAACACCGGCCGACCACCTTCGTCGGGCAAGGTGAAGCGCGTGGTCGCGTTGACATTGCGATCGACGAATCCCTGCTGCTGTTCGTTGCGCGACACCGTGCCGTCGACCGTCAACGAGAACCGGTTGCCGACGACCGGCCCGCTCCACTGCAGGTTGCCGCGAAGGCTCCGCGGCGCCGCGAAGTCCGACGCGAAGTACGACACGTTGGGCGACGCGTTCGCGAACACACCACCACCGCCGACGCAGGTCGACGGCACCGTGGCCGGATTGCCGAGATAGCCGCCCCAATCGGGCACCGGCGTCGCCGTGCCCGCGCAGGTCAGCTGCTGCACCGCGCTCGCCAGGCCGGTGTTGAGGAGCGAGGCCGACGTCGCCTGCGTCGCGAGCGAGTTCTGAAAGACGCCGATGCCGCCGCGCACCACCGCCCGCGGCGCGCGGAAGGCGCCGTCGAAGGCGCTCACCTGCGGCGCCGTGCCGTAGGTCCACGAGAAACCGACCCGCGGACTCACGTACCAGCGGGTGGGCTGCGACGTGTTGGTCGCGCCGAAGAGCGCTGCCACGCGCGGATTCTCGACCGGGGCGCTCGTGAACTGCTGTCCGTCGAGTCGCACGCCGAATTGGAGCTGGACGTTCGGCCGCCAGCGATAGGAGTCGCCCAGAGAGATCGCGCCATTGATCTGCTGCGCCGTATACCGCCGCTCGGTGCGCTCGCGGCTGTACGACACGGGTCGCGCCGCTTCGAGGTCGGCCAGCGAGTTGTAGAAGAACGTGCCGAGGTAGTTCTGCGAGGCCACCGACTCCAACCGCTCGGTGCGGAGTTCCGAGGTCAGCTTGAGACGATGCCGACTATTGACGCTGAACCACGACAATTGATTGAGGATCTCGGCGTTCGTGGAATTCTGTCGATTGTTGAAGAACGGATTGCCACCGAAGCTCAACACCGTCAGCCCGTTGTCGCCGGCGCCGAGATCCGAGTTCACCCGGACCCGTCCCGAAGGCAGATCGAGGTAGGGCTCGGTGACGTTGCGCGAGTACCCAACGCCAGCCGAGGTCTCGGTGAGAATGCCCTTGAGATAGGCGCTGTGCCGTCCCTGCAGTCCGCCACGCCACCCGTCGCGCGACCCGCTCGCCGCCGGCACTTCGGTCGAGGCGAAGCTCAGCGGCTGCTGCGCGTTCCAGCTGACGTTGGTCGTGAGATTGAACGCCTGACCACTCGTCGAGCTGGGGGGCATCAGGTCGATCGTCGCGAGCAGCGACGCGTTGTCGAATTGCCGATCGGTGGGCAGCCCGCCGAGCGTCGCCGGAATGCCGAGCCCGCGCAGAATGCCCAGAAAGCGCGCGGCCGAGTCTGGCGCTAAGCCCACGGTCCGCAAGCCAGCCGGATCGGTGTTGAGCAGCGTCCGAAAGTCGTTCTGCCGACGCCCCAACTGGTACGACGCGCTGTAGAACGCCTTGTCGTACGCGAGTGGTCCCGAGACCAAGCCACCGACCGACGCGTTGGTGTACAGCTGTCCCAACGCCCGAGCGCCCGCGTCCACGTACTGCAACTGCGGCGTGTCGAGATTGAACGACGTCCCGCGCGTCAGGAAGTTCGACCCCGGACGCGTGCGCAACTGCATCTGCCCGCCGCTGAATCCGCCACGCGAGACGTCGTACGGCGACGTCACCAGCGAACTCGACACCGCCGCGTCCCGCGGCAGCGAGGCCCCGCCAAAACCCAGGCCGTTCAAGGTCGCATTGTTCTGATCGGCACCGAGTCCGAGCACCGAGTAGCCATTGGCGCCGCCGTCTTGACCGGGGACCAACTGCACGCCGGGCAAGGACGCGGCCATCGCGGCGAGATCACCCCACTGGTCGGCCGGAATCGCGTTGGTCGTCCCGGCCACCGACCGCTCCGACCCGGAGATGTCCGGCGGCGTATCCGTGCGCCGCACCCGATCTCGAGGCGCGGTAATCTCGACCGCGTCGAGGGTGCCCGCCGCCAGAGTGAGCTTGGCGTCGCCGATGAGCACGTCCTGATCGGCCGTGCGCTTCAGTTCGAATCGCTTCGCGGCAAACCCGAGCGCCGCGATCTGCACCAGATAGTCCCCGTCGCCCCCAGGGAACGTCACGGTGTAGCGCCCCTGCGCATCGGTGCGGGCCGTGCGATTCACGTTCCCGCCAATGGACGTCACCGTGATCCGTGCACCCGCCACGGGCGATGAGTCCGGTGCGATCACGCGGCCGCGAATGACGTCGGTGTTCTGTGCGCCGAGCGACGCAGCAGCGAGCCACGGCACGAGCACCGCGACCAATCGAATTAGAGACATCACGAGGGGGAGTCCCGGCGGGACGGAATGAGTCGTGCCGTGGGACACATCGGCGCCCCGAAGGGTTGCCGCGTAGCTTCCCCGACACCAGTCGGTTCGTCCTCGTCGTCTCACCGCACGCCCCGGCCAATGGCTCTCACCGCGACCGTCTATACCTTCACCCTCGAGATCGCCGACGTCGATCGCGGCGTCTACGACACCGTCGAGGTCAAGGCGGCCTGCCACCCCTCCGAGACGCCCGAGTACTTGGTCACGCGCGTGCTGGCCTACGCGCTCGAATACACCGAGGGCCTCGCCTTCTCCAAGGGCGGCCTGTCGAACCCGGACGAGCCGGCCTTGAGCGTCCGCGATCTGACCGGCGCCCTGACCGCGTGGATCGAAATCGGCACGCCGGATGCGGTTCGGCTGCACAAGGCCGCCAAGGCGGCCCCGCGCGTCGCGGTGTATTCCCACAAGGACCCGCGCACGGTGCGCCGCCTGCTGGCCGGTGAGCGGATCCACCGGGCCGACGCGCTCGAACTCTACGCCGTCCCGTCCGCGCTCATCGATGGGCTCGTCGAACAGCTTGATCGTCGCAACACGTGGTCGGTATCATCCACGGAGCGGCATCTGTACGTGACTACTCGTGGCGTCACCGTGGAGGGAGCGATCGAGCGCTTCACCGTGGAGGAGCCGACTTCGTGAGCTACCCTGTGATCCGATGCGCTCCGCGCTTCGCCGCGCTGCTCGCCGCTGCCGTACCGCTCGCGACGTCCTCCCTCGGCGCGCAGGCGGCGACCCAGCCCTCCGTCGCTGCCCAACTCGCCGCGGGGGACAGCGCGTGGGAGTCGCAGCGCTTCCCGGACGCCCGCGCGGCCTACAGCGCCGCCCTCGCGCGCGATTCAGTCGCCTCGTCGCGAGCGGTCTTCCGGCTGGCGACGTTGCTCGCCTGGGACAACCGCTTCGACGAATCGGTGTCCCTCTTCCGCCGCTACCGCCGCCTCGAGCCCGACGACCGTCTGGGCACACTCGGCCTTGCACGCACCCTGGCGTGGCAGAGTCGCTTCGGCGCCTCGTTGCAGGTACTCGACTCGCTGCTCCGGGCCACGCCAACCGACAAGGACGCCCGGCTGCTGCAAGCGACGGTCTACGCATGGGACGGCCGGCTCGGTGATTCGGAACGCGCCTACCGCGCCCTGGCCGCCTCGGGCAATGTCCCCGACGCGGAAGCCGGCCTCGCGCGCGTCTCGGCCTGGCGTGGCGATCTCGCCCGGAGCGCCGCCCAGTGGCGCGCCATTCTCGCCCAGCGCCCGAACGATGTCGAAGCCCTGGTTGGGCTCGCCCAGGTCGAACGCTGGATGGGGCGCCCGGCATCGGCGAGCACCGCCCTCGACCAGGCGTTGCGGCTGGATCCCGACAACGGAGACGCGCAACAGCTCCGCGCCTGGGTCCGCGCCGATCTCGCCTCGGGTGGCGGCCCGCAGTACTTGCTGACCGATGACAGCGATGGCAACCAGGTGCACAGCGTCGGCCTCGCGGCTAGCCGCGCGGCCCCGGCGTGGACCGGCACGTGGAGCGGCGCCGTGCAGTGGCGCAGCGCCGAACTCCCGACCCCGAGCGGCTTCCGCCGAGCGAACAGCCTCTCGGCGCGATCCGTTGCGACCTGGACCCCGAACGGAGGCCGCACGACGCTTCGCGGCGAGCTGGGCCTCGCGCGGCTGACGGATGCCACGCCGGGCGCGGAAGTGTCGCGGTTCGCGCCGATCGTGAGTCTCCGCGCGATGCGACAAGTGACCACCGACCTCACCCTCGGCATCACCGCGACGTCGCTGCCCTTCGACGAAACGGCCCCCCTGATTGCCCGCGGCATTCGGACCCACACCGTCGAGATCGACGGCGCGTGGACACTGCCGGCGCGCTGGTCCGTGCTCGGATCGGTCGAACTTGCGCGGGTGAGCGGCGACACGGGGAACTCGCGCGTCAACGCCACGGCAGCCCTCCGCTGGACACCGCGGCGCGGGACCTGGGCTGGCGTCGGCGTCCGTCACCTCGCCTACGATCAGTTCGTGCGGCTGGGCTACTTCGCCCCGCAGCAGTTCACGAGCGGCGAACTGCAGGCGCACTTCGAACTGCCGAAGGACCTGGGCTGGAACGTGTTTGCCGATGCCGGCATCGGTGAGCAGCGCATTCAGCTGCGCGCGGATCCGGCGGACGCGCGGGGCACCCAGCGGGCCTCGTTCGGTGTACTGTGGCGGCCGGTCCCGGGGCAGGAAGTCAGCGGCGGCGTGATGATCGCCAATGTCGCCTCGCCCTTCGCGCAGGACGCGGCCGCTCGCTATCGCGCGGGGAGCTTCCATCTGCGTGCCCGGCTGACCCTCCGGTGACCGGCGCCGCTCCCGCGGTCGGCTGCATCCGTACGCGCCGCGCCGACGAATACTCCCGTATCGTCCACTATCGGCCTCTCGGGAGGGGGGTGACGTGTCCGCCGTGCCTGCACCTGTGATCGACGCACCACCAGAGCCGCTGCTGCCCCGGATCGCCGCCGGCGACGAACGCGCCGTGGGCGAGTGCGTCGCGCGGTACGGCGCGCTCGTGTGGTCGCTCGCGCGTCGGTGGTCACCGGACCGCGCCGACGCCGAAGATGCCGTGCAGGAGATTTTCACCGATCTCTGGCGCACGGCCGGCCGCTACGAGACGTCGCGGGCCAGCGAAGCGGGCTGGGTGGCAATGATTGCCCGTCGCCGACTGATCGATCGCGCCCGACGGCGCGAGCGGCAGCCGGTGCTCGAAGTGATTCCCGATGGCTTCGACATCGTCGACGACCGCAGCGTGGACGTCGACCGCAATGATCGCATCGCGATGGCGCGTCAGGTGCTGACGGAGCTCGCCCCCGCGCAGCGACGGATGCTGGAACTGTCGCTGCTGCACGGCCGCACGCACGACGAGATTGCCCGCGAAACCAACACGCCCCTGGGCACGGTCAAGTCGCACATCAAGCGCGGCCTCGACCGGGCCCGCGCCCTGCTGGCAGCACGTGCCGGTGGCGCCCCCACGGGCACGACGGCCCCCGTCGATCCGGAGATGAGCTGATGGAACACGATCCGAACGACCTCGCGCGCGCGATTCGGCTCGACCCGCGAGACGCCGAGGCCGCCGCCGAACTGACCGCGGCGTTGGGCGCCGAGCTGCCCGCCGCGGACGATCAACTGCCGCCATTTCTCGCGGCGCGTGTGGTTCGCGATGGCGTCAGCGCCGTGCGTGGTGCGGCGGCCCAGCGTCCGCTGGACCTCTCGGTGGGGCGGCCGGCCGTCGCCGCACGCGTGGGCCGCACGCCGCCATCGGCACTGTCCGATGTCTTTCCCCGCATCACGTCGGCCGAGCGCGTGACGTCGTCACGGGCGTGGGCGGTGGGCGGCTGGCTCGTCGCTGCCGCCGCCGCGCTGCTCTGGGTCGCGGCGCCTCGCGGCCCGTCGCGGGAGACGCCAGCACCGGTTGCCACGGTCTCGCCCGCCGAATTGCGGTCGCGGCTCCTTGCGCAGCCGAACGCGGCGCTTCGCTTGGAGTGGACCGCGACCACCGACCGCACCGCGCTGGGGGCCGGCGGAGACGTGGTGTGGAGTGATCCGACGCAGTCCGGTGTGATGCGCATTGCCGGACTCGCGCCGAATGACCGGACCGCGTGGCAGTATCAGCTGTGGATCTTCGATCGCAGCCGCGACGAACGGTATCCGGTCGACGGTGGCGTGTTCGACATCCCGACCGGCGTGACCGAAGCGATGATTCCGATTCGCGCGCGCGTCCCGGTGGGCGAAGCGGTGATGTTTGCCGTGACCGTCGAGCGTCCGGGCGGCGTGGTCGTGTCGACCCGCGAACGCGTGGCGCTCCTGGCGCAGCGGAAGAGCTGACGCGGCGCCGGCGCCGCGTCAGCGGCGCGCCGGCGCCGGACGTGCGGACGACTTCTTGCCGTCGTCGTCCGCCTCGAGGAACGACACGTCGTGGCCGGCGGACTTGAGCTGGTTGACGAACCCGCCCTTGTCGACGGCCTTGGTGTAGGCCTCCTTCACCTCGACCTGCCGCTTCTCGACCAGCTCGAAGAGCGCGTCGTTGAGCGTGATCATCCCGAACTTGCGGCTCGTCTGGATCATCGACGGGATCTGGAAGGTCTTCCCTTCCCGGATCAGGTTCGCGAGGGCGGGCGTGTGCAGCATGATCTCGCGCACCGCCACCCGGCCGCCGCCGATCTTCTTGCACAGCGTCTGCGAAATCACACCCTTGAGTGACTCCGACAGCATCGTGCGGATCTGATCCTGCCGGTCCGCCGGAAACTGGTCGATGATGCGATCGATCGTGCTCGCCGCCGTCGTCGTGTGCAGGGTGCCAAACACCAAGTGACCCGTTTCGGCGGTTTCGATCGCGATCGACGTGGTCTCGAGATCGCGCAACTCGCCGACCAGAATCACATCGGGATCCTCACGCAGCGCCGCGCGCAAGGCGCTCTTGAACGAATCGGTGTGTACCCCGACCTGCCGCTGCGTGATGATGCAGTTCTTGTTCTGGTGCACGAACTCGATCGGATCCTCGATCGTGATCACGTGATCGGTGCGGATCCGGTTCACCAGGTCCACGAGCGAACACAGCGTCGTCGATTTGCCCGACCCCGTCGGGCCCGTCACCAGCACCAGCCCCTTCGTCAGGTGGCAGAGATTCTGCACCTCCTGCGAAATCGCGAGCTGCTCCACCGTCACCACGTTCGCCGGAATCACGCGGAAGACTGCCGCCACGCCCTTGCGCTCCTTCATCGCGTTGGCGCGGAAGCGGGCGACGCCTTCGATTTCGTACGCGAAGTCGGTGTCGTTGCGCTCGGCGTACTCGTTGCGATTCCGCTCCGGCATAATGCTGAGGAGCATCGCGTAGAGCTGCTCGTTGTCGATCGGCGCCTTGCCCTCGAGCCGCACCATTTCGCCGTGGAGGCGAATGATCGGCGGTTCGGTCACGCGCAGATGCAAGTCGGAGCCACCCTTCGTCACCAGCGTCCGCAGCAACTCGTCGATCATCTGATGCGCCGCCTCGTACGACGGTCCGGCGCTCACCGAGGGCGCCGCCGCGGGCGGGGTCGAGGCGCGCGCCGGCGGCTCGTCGTCGGGGATCGCGCGGATCGCGCCCGTCATCCGCTGGAACGCCCCGTGGTCGTCCACCGCAATGCTGCAATGCCACGCGCCGGATTCGGCCCGCAACCGCACGCCGAACGAGCCGTCGGGGTTGTCGTAGCGGAAGGTCGTCGGCGAGCCCGCAGCCAACAGCGCGGCGGCATCGGGCGGCGCGATCTCCCGCAGCAAGGCCACGATCTGCCCAGCCGACAGCGGCGACTTGGTGAGCGGTCTGGGCTCCCCCTGCACCAGCATCTTCGCCACGTCGTTTTCGACGAGCATTATGGAGTCGGCGCGGTTCGTCACCATCACCGACAGCAATCGATCGAGCTGGGCCATTCGTGGAAACCTGAGGGGCGTGGAGGGACAGCTTAAGCGTGGAGCCCGGGCTCGTGCATCGCCAGTCCCACCGGCTCCAATTGCAGGGTGATGTGACCAATGCCGAAGTCGCGCCGCAGCATCGTATGCGCCGCCTGCAGCACTGCCGCGTGCGACGCCCCCTCGCGAACCTCCGCGTGGGCCGTCAGCGAAACCACACCGGTCGCCACCGTCCACACGTGCAAATCGTGCACGCCGGCAACCCCGTCGATGCCTTGGAGCCGGTCCCGCACGACCGACACATCGGCCTCCCGCGGCGCCGACTCCAGCAGAATATCGACCGATTCCCGGACCAGCCGCCACGCGCTCCGCACAATCAGCAGGGTCGTGACAATCGAAACGACCGGATCTGCGGCGGCCCAGCCGGTCCAGCGAATGATCAGCGCCGCGGCGACCGTCCCCACCGACGCCAGCAGATCCCCGATCACATGCAGGTACGCGCCCCGGACATTCAACGACGACGACGCGTGCCCGTGCAACAGCCACGCCGAGACCGCGTTGACGATGAGCCCAAGCACGGCCACGAGGAGCATCGTGCCGGTGGCGATGGGCTCGGGCGTCACCAGCCGCCCGACCGCCTCCCACGCGATTCCCGCCGAGATCAGGAGCAGCACACTGCCGTTGACGAATGCCGCGAGGATCTCGGCGCGCACATAGCCGAAGGTTCGCTGCGCCCCCGCCGGCTGCCGGGCAATCCAGGCGCAGAAGAGCGACAACGCCAAGGCGCCCACGTCGCTCAGCATATGGCCCGCATCGGCAAGCAGGGCCAGCGAGTTCGACCAGAGCCCGCCCAGCACTTCCGCCACAAAAAACAGCGCCGTCAAGCCGAGGACGACGCGCAAGGTCCGGACCGGCGCCGCGTGATGCGCGCAGTGTTCCCCGGGCGCGTGGTGGTGGTGCGCGTGCGTCACGAGGCGGCCACCGACGGTCAGCGGTGCCCGAGCAACCGCCGACGGCGCGCCGTCGCCGCCGACGCGGCGAGGCGTACGGCGGCAAAGAAGCTCGACGGGTCGGCGATGCCCTGCCCGGCGATGTCGAGCGCCGTCCCGTGATCCGGAGACGTCCGCGGAAAGGGCAAGCCGAACGTCAGATTCACCGCCGACCCGAAGGACGCGACCTTGATCGCCGTCATCCCGACGTCGTGGTACGGGGCGATCACCGCATCGAATTCACCGCGCATCGCGCGGACGAAGACCGTATCGGCCGGAAAGGGACCGGCGATCCCGGCCGCACGCGCCGCCGGTGCGAGCAGCGTATCGTCCTCGGTCCCGAAGCGGCCCCCGTCGCCCGCGTGCGGATTCAACGCACAGAGCGCGACGCGCGGCGACGCAATGTCGAACCACTCGGTCAGCCCGGCGATCGTGAGCCGAGCCGCGCCCAGAATCGCCTCGTGCGTGAGCGCCTCCGGCACCGCGCGCAGCGGGACGTGGGTCGTTGCCAGCACCACCCGCAGCCGATCGCTCGCCAGACACATCGCGGTCGGCGCGCCGGTCAGCCGACTCAGCAACTCGGTGTGTCCCGGGTCGTGGTAGCCCGCGGCGCCCAACGCGTGCTTGTCGAGCGGCGCAGTGACGATGCCGTGCACACCGCCGGCCACTGCCAACTCCACCGCGCGCTCCACCGCACGACCCGCCAGCGAGCCAGCCTCGGCCGGTGAACCGCCGGGTGTCCACCGACCGACCGACTCGACGACATCGACTTCGGTGCCCCGAGGTCCGACCGGCACCAACTCGGCAATGTCCAACAGGGCGGCGTCGCGCAACGCCGCGGCAACGAGTTCAGGCCCGATCCCGCGCGGGTCTCCGAGCGTGACCGCCAGCCGCGGACGCATCGTCAGTTGAGCGGCGTCGGCAGCGTGGGGCCAAGCAGCACGGCCACGTGGATCTCCTTCTTGAGCAGGCCCAGCAACCGCTCAATCGACTTCTCCTGCGACCGCTGCTCGCGAATGCGGTCGCGGATCTCGTCCAGCGTGTACTCGCCGCCGTCGTTCGCGCTGACCACCTGCAGCACGAAGAACTTGGACGTCCCCCGGGGGTCCGGCACTTCGAACGGCCCGGCAATGTCCCCCTTGCCCTTGCCTTCGAGCGCCTTCTGATAGCGCTCCGGCAACTGCGTGCGATCGAAGGGTTCGATCGAGCCCTTGTCCTCGGACTCGTCGTGGAAGTTGGTCACGAGCGAGTCGAACGACGCGCCCGACGCCCAGAGCCTCGCCAAGGTGTCCGCGCGTGCCTTCGCCAAGCGCACATCGGCCGAATCCACCGTGGGGCGAATCAGGATGTGACGCGCCTTCACTTCGCCCGGCTGCACACGATCGACGCGAATCAGATGGAAGCCGAACACGGTCTCGACGACCGGGCTCACCACGTTCGGCGGCAACGCGAACATCATCCGATCGAACGCGGGGACCATCTTGCCGCGGCGGTTCCAGCCCAGATCTCCGCCGACGTCCTTGGAGCCGTCCATCGATTCACGCTTCGCCAAGAGCTCGAAGTCCGCGCCCTTCGCGATTTCGTCGGCGATCGCGGTGATCTTGTCGATCGCCGCCTTGCGTGCCGCGTCGCTCGGCCGCGGGGTCACCGCGATCTGGCGGAACGCCACGGTGGGCGGCTTCGGAGGAAACTGCGCCTTGGCCCGATTGAAGCTCTCTTCGATCTCGGCTTCGGTCACGGCCGCCGGCAGCATCCGCCCGTCCTGCTTCATCTTTTGCACGAAGCGCGTCTGCAGTTCCTGGCGCCGCGCATCGTCGGTGAGCTTCTTGCGATACTCGTCGACCGATCCCAGCGCCTCGCGCTTGAGCGCTTCACGCAGCTCGGCGTCGCTGCGGAACTGATCCCGCACCCGCTTGAACGCCTGATCCACCTGCGGAGCCAGATCGGCGTCGGTCACCTTGATCGCCGTGTCCGACTTGGCCTTCTGCACCAGCACTTCTTCGTTGATCAGCTGGTTCAGCGCCTCTTCGGCGAGCGCACGCTGGCCCTTCTCATCGGCGGGGGGCCGCTGCCCGCGCAGCCGCGCGGCAATCGAAAACAGCACGTCCGACCACAGGATTGGCGTCGAACCGACCACCGCCACGATCTGGTCGACGGGGAGGTCGTTCCCCCACACGATGGAATCGCGGCGGACCGCCGCGGAATCCTGTGCGGCAGCCGGACTGGTGCACCACACCAGTCCGGCGACCGCGAGTCCGAGCAGCGTACGCATACGACGGATTACCCTCGAACGCCCGGGGCTGATCCGTTACTCCGGCTGCTTCGTGCCGGGCGCCTTCGCACCAGCCGCCGGCGCAGGAGCCGGCACCGGCGTCGACGGCAACGCCTTGTCCGCGCCGCCCGGGAGCGGCACCGCCGACTGCGGCACGGCTGCCGCGCGCGCCGAATCGGCCTGCGCCCGCACCAGCTTCGCCTTCTCGACCGACTTCTTGAGGCCTTCCGCGCTCACCGCCGCCGCAAACTTGCCGCGCAGCGCCGACTCGACCGGCATCGGCACCTGCACCACCGGCGCCTGGCCGGCGATGATCCGGTCCAGCGTGGCCTCGACCCGCGTCGCGGCCAACTTCGCCTTGTCCTCGGGCGTCTTCGCGCTGTCCGTCAGCGCCGACGGCGCCACACCAAGGCCGGCCCACGCCGCCTGCAACGCCTGACCGAACGAGCGACGCACCTGACCAACCATCGCCGTGTCCAGCGGCAGATTCGCCGCGCGGGCCGCGCGCACCACGACCGCCGTCCGCACCATCGGCTCGAGCAACTGCGTCCGCACCACCGAATCCGGCGCCTGCGCGAGCTGCGACGCGATCTGGCCGCGCTGCGGAATGCCGAGCAGCATCTTCGCCGCGTCCGCCGCCCGATAGTCACCGCCCTTCATCGACGCGATGACCGTCTTGTTCGACGTGTTCTCCGACAGGCTCGACGCAATCGACCGCAGCGTCGCGATGGCGTTCGACTTGTAGCTGATGCCGGCGTCCTTCTCGAGGCCCGCGATGAACGTGCTCTCGGCGGCCGCCATACCGAGCTGCTGCATCTGCGCGCCGACTTCCGGCTTGGCTTCGGCGTAGGTCGAGCGGCGAATGATGTGGTAGCCGAACTGCGTCTCGATCACCGGCGAGATCTCCCCCGGCTTCGTCGCCGCCACGGCCGCCTCGAACGGCGCGACCATCGCGCCCTTCGGGAAGGCGCCGAGCAGGCCGCCGTTCTTCGCCGACCCCGGATCGTTCGACTCGCGGGTCGCGACCTGCGCGAAGTTCGCCGAGGTCACCCGCGCGCGAATGCCTTCTGCCTTCGTCTTGAGCGACGCGCGCTGCGCCGGCGTGGCATCCTGCGGCACCGACACGAGAATGTGGCGCGCGTGGTACAGCGCCCCCGCCGCGTACTGCTGCTCGAACGTGTTCGTGTCCACCTTGGCCTGCAGCGTCGGCATCACCGACTGCTGCCACTTCTCGACGCGCATCCGGTCGTACACCGTTTCCAGCGCCGCATCGACCACAGTCGTGTCCGCGAGGGAGTCGCCTTCCGCGGCCGCGCGCGCCACCAGCTGGTAGCTCACCCAGAGGTCGGCGACGGCACGCGCCGTCGGCTCATCCAGCGGGGCCTGCGAACCGCCGAGCAGGTTACCCAGCCGCTCGACCGTCAACTCCTGCTTGCCGGCCTTGGCCGCGACGTCCGGGTTCATCGAGAACGCACTCTTGAGCCCGTCGCAACCGACGACGGACACGAGCATGACAGCGGACAGGACGGAAACGCGACGGAGATTCATCAGTGGGAACTCGGGGAGACGGCGATGGTGCGGAACGCGGCAACGAGCCCGTCCAGCACCGTGGCACCGCCCAATCGGGTGAGCTTGAGTGACAACGGCTGCGCGCGCTTCACTTCGGCCTGGAACTGAACCTCGTGGAACGCGGCGCTGAGCCCCTTGAGACGAGGGGCCGTGGAATCCCGAAAGCTAATCCGGGCCTCATCGCCACGCACAAGCACGGTTTCCAGCCCCATCGCCCCGCCCAGGACGCGCAACAAGGTCATCGAGAAGAACGCCGTCGCTGGGGCCGGCAAGGGACCGAACCGATCCCGCAGCTCGTCCCGAATCGCGTCGATACCCGCCGCGTCCACCTGCGCCGCCAAGCGACGGTACAAGTCCAGCTTGACCTCGCGGGACACCAGATAGTCGTCCGGCAGGTAATGGGCGACGTCGAGCGTCACGTCCGCCGGCACCAGCTTCGGCGCCTGATCGCCCGATTGCACCCGATGCACCGCCTCGTCGAGCATCTTCAGATACAGGTCGAAGCCGACCGAGTGGACGAACCCGGACTGCTCCGGCCCCAGCAGGTTGCCCGCCCCGCGCAGTTCGAGGTCGCGCAGCGCCACGCGGTAGCCTGCGCCGAGCTCGGTGTGGTGCTCCAGCACCCGCAAACGGCGCTCGGCGTCCTCGTCCAGCGAATCAGGCACGACCAGGTAGCAGTAGGCCCGCCGGTGCGACCGCCCGACGCGACCTCGCAACTGATACAGCTGCGCCAAGCCGAAATGATCGGCGCGATTGACGAACATCGTGTTCGCGTTCGGCACGTCGAGGCCGGTCTCGACGATCATCGTCGAGACCAGCACGTCGAGTCGGCCGCCGACGAACTCGTGCATCACGTCTTCGAGCTGCTTCTCGCGCATCTGCCCGTGCGCCACCCCGACGCGGGCGCGCGGCACCAGCCGCCGCAGGTGATCGGCCATCGCCTCGATCGTGTCGATGCGGTTGTGCACGAAGAACACCTGCCCGCCACGGTCGAGCTCGCGCGCGATGCCCTCTTCGATAAGCGCATCGTCGAACGGCTCCAGATACGTGAGCACCGGAGACCGATCCCGTGGCGGCGTCTGAATCAGGGTCAGGTCGCGCAGACCGGCCATCGCCTGATGCAACGTGCGCGGAATCGGCGTCGCCGTCAGCGTGAGCACGTCGGTGTCGAGCTTGAGCTTCTTGAGCCGTTCCTTGTGCTTCACCCCGAACCGGTGTTCCTCGTCGACGATCACGAGCCCGAGATCGGCGAACTTCACGTCCTCACTCAGCAGGCGGTGCGTCCCAACGATGATGTCCACGCCCTTCTGCCCCACCGACGCGATCACGGCGGCCTGCTCCTTCGCCGACTGGAAGCGGGACAAGGCCGCGACCGTGACCGGAAAATCCGCCAGTCGCTCGCTGAACGTGCGGTAATGCTGGTCCGCCAGAATCGTCGTCGGCACCAGCACCGCGACCTGTCGTCCGCTCTGCACCGCCTTGAACGCCGCGCGAATGGCCACTTCCGTCTTGCCGTACCCCACGTCCCCCACCAGCAGCCGATCCATCGGCCGCGGCGACTCGAGATCCTTCTTCACGTCGAGCGTCGCCTTGCGCTGATCCGGCGTGTCCTCGAACAGGAACGAACTCTCGAGCTGGCGTTGCCACGCGCCGTCGGGATGATGCGCAGGCCGCGTGGTGATCTGTCGCCGCGCGTAGAGATCGAGCAGCTCCTGCGTCATCTCGGCGATGGCCGCGCGGGTCTTGTCGCGCTGTTGCTGCCAGCGCTTGCCGCCCAGGCGGTGCAGCCGCGGCGCGGGAAGATCTTCGCTCACGTCGCCCGCCGCACGGTACCGCTCGATCAAGTCGATCCGGTACAGCGGCACGTTCAACTTGTCGCCGCCTTCGTACTCCACCACGGCGGCTTCGATCGTGCTTTCGCCGACGAAGATCCGCTCGATGCCGCGGTAGATCCCCACGCCGTGCTCGAGGTGCACTACGTAGTCGCCCGGCTTGAGCGCGGTGATGCTTTCGAGCGAGGTGCCGCTACCGTAGCGCCGCGCCCGACGCAGGCGCCGCTCGCGACGGAAGATCTCGTGGTCGGTGAGCACCCGAAGCCCACCCACACCCGACGGACCCAGCCGGAAGCCGCCCCCCAATGTGCCGAGCACCAGCGCGGCCTTGGTCGGCACGCGACCATCGTCGGTGAGCAGCTCCTCGAGTCGCTCGGCCTGACCGGAGTTGTCGCAGAGGATCAGTGTCTGCGTGCCGTCGGCGATGATCCGCTTGAGGCGCTCGATGTCGCGCTCGATCACCTCGGGCGCGCGGAACGGGAAGCCGATCGCGCCGAGCCCGTCCGGGCCTTCGCCGGGATGCAGATGCAGGGCACCGAACTGCCGCAACGCGTCGAGCGCGTCACCGGGGAGCACGAACAGCGCATCCCGCGGCGGCACGTCCTCGCCGCGGCGCCTCGCGAGCTCGCCGTGGTGCGCCGCTTCCTCCCACGTGCGCCGGAACTCCGGCTCGAGATGCGTGCCCGAGGGCAGCACCACCAAGGTGTCCGGTGGCAGCAACGACAGAATCGAGACGCGCTCGGCGTCATCGTCCGCAGGGCCGGCGCCATCCACCGGGAGCACGACCGCCCGCTCGGCTAGGCGCGTCGTGCGCTGGGTCAAGAGATCGAAGTGCCGCAGTTCCTGGATCTCGTCGCCCCAGAACTCGAGGCGCACCGGATCCGCCATCCCGAACGAATAGATGTCGACGATCCCGCCGCGCACCGAGAACTGGGCGACGTCCTCGACCATCGGCACCTGCTCGAAGCCGATCGCGGTCAGATGCTCGACCAAGTCCGCGAGGCGCCACGCGTCGCCCGCGGCAATCTCGAGACGGCCCGACGACAGCGCCTGCGGCAGACGCGTGCGCTCCAGCAACGCGCGCGCGGGCACCAGCAGAATGCGGACCTCTCCCTTGGCGACGCGGGCCAGCGTCTCGACGCGTTCGCCTGCGATCTCGGCGTGCGGCTCCGCTTCGCCAAAGCCTTCGCGCGGCGGATACAACGCCGCGCCGCCGGCGTCGGCGATGGCATCCAGATCAGCGAGCCAACGCTCGGCCTCGGGCAGACCGGCAGTGGCAACGACCAGCAGTCGCGACGGAAGTCGTCGCGCCAAGCCGGCAACGAGCAACGCGTCGGACGATCCCGCCAGGCCTGCGGCGTGGCGTTCGCCGCGCGCCGCCGGGAGGTCGCCCAGCAGTCGCGTAAACGTCGGAAGCGCCTCGAGCGCGTCGAGGAGCAGGGGGAGCGCCATCGGGCCTTACGCCTCCTTCCCGTGCCGAGCCGCCACGCCTTCGACCAACAACAAGGCCAGCGCACCGAGGATCGCCGGTCCCAACATGGCGGCCGCACCGCCCCCGCCATACGCCGCACGCCGCGCCGCCGCGGCCTCCCTGACGGGCGTCACCGTCGCCGCCCGCACGCGTGCTGCCACGCCCTGCGCCCCCAGCCGTCCCACGTCCGATTCTCCGGGTTCCGAATTCACCACCAGCGCGCCGCGTCGCGCTCCATCGCGGACGGCAAAGTACACCCCGGGCTCCGCCGGTGCCGCAAAGCGCCGACCCGTCAGCGGCTGCACCGTCCCTTCCGTCGTCTGCAGCGCATCGAGGACATCGGGCCACACCACGTCGCCGCCGGGTGCCGCCTGCAACAGCGGCCCGCCGTCTCCCGACAACCGCGCCGCCAGCACTTCGCCGAGCCAGGGGACGAAGCCGGGGCGCAACATCGCGTCGGTGGCCGCGGTGTCGAGCGGCGACCCTATCAGCACGTACCGCGGGCCCGACACGATCCACGGCGCCCCAGCCACGGTCGCCAGCGTGTCGCCCGGGCCCGCGTCCCCTTGGCCACTGCGCGAGAGCACAAAGCGCTTCGAGACGCGCGCGCCGGTCACCCAGCCTTCACCGCGGGCCGTTCCGGCACCGGTCGTCGCGGGCGCGAAGCGCCACGGCACGCCCAGCCGGGCGAGCGCCGCGTTGGCCGATGGCAGCCCAGCAGCGTCGCTCGGTGCCAACAGCAAGGCCGGCAGCGCTGCGACGCGACCAGCGCTCGCCACACTGATGCTGCCCCCCGCCTGCGCACGCCCGTCGGCGACCAACGCGTCGAAGGCGGCGCGCGCGAAGCGTCCTGCCGAGAGATCAAGCCGCACTTGCGGCGCGGGGCCCACCCACACGGCGAACCAACGACGGTCATCGCCGCGCTGCGCATCAGGGGGAATCTCGACGGTCCCCGACAGCCAGCCGCGCTCCACCGGCGCCGCCGCAATCAGGCCCGGCGCATCCGGCCCGACGCGACTGCGGGCCAACGTCCGTCCGGCGAGCGTGATCAGCACCGGTTGTGAATCCGGCCCCGCGACGCGCACCCGCAACCGTCCTCGCGGCGACCAGCGCGGCGGCGACGGCTCCGCCTCGACGACCGCGGCCCCGGCCGATGGCGCATCAGGCGGCGCCGACGGCGTGAAGACGGTGACGTCCGCCGACGAGGCGGACGCCACGCGGCGCCACGAACTGCTCTGCCCATCCGTGGCCACGAACACGCGCGGCGAAAGGCCCGGGGCCGTCGTCACCAACGCGTGCGCGCGCCCCACGGAGGACGCGAGGTCCCCAGCACCCGGCCACACGGCGACCCGCCGCACCGCATCACGCACCTGCGCCGCCGTCCCGCCCGTCACCTGGCCGTCCACCGTCACGAGCCACACGCGATCGAGATCGCTGGCGTCACTCAGCACGCCCAACGCCGCCGCCTGCAACTGCTCGAGCGTGGTGGTGCCGGACACCGCCCGCGAACTGCTCAAGGAATTGTCGAGGACGATCGCCAACGCCGTCGGTGCGTGCCCGCCGGGAATCCCCGGCACCACCGGCCCCGCCGCCGCGGCCGTAATCAGCAGGACGATCGCCGCCCGCAGCACCATCAGCAGCAGATTGCGTAGCCGCAGCTCGCGACTGTGTTCCTTCTGCGCGCGCAACAACCACCGCACGGCGGGAAACACCACGCGCCGTGACACGGGGCGCCGCCGCAGATGCAGCAGTAGCGGCACCGCGATCGCCAAGCCCAGCGCGAGCCACGCGGGCGACAGAAAATTCACGGGAGCCGTTCCCGCGCCGCGAGCAAGGCGCGCATCGCCAAGCCGAACGGTTGCGCCGTCGTCGCCTGATGAAACGCCACGCCGGCGTTGCCGAACACGGTCCGCCACTCCAACGTCGCCTCGGCCACCGTCTCGACGTAGGCCTCACGAAGCTCGGCGGGCTGCGCGGCCACGAGCGCCCCGCCTTCCGGATCCTCCAGCAGCGCCTCACCGCCGAGCGACAAATCGGTCTCGACCGGGTCCAGCACCTGCATCACCAGCACGGCGTGGCCCACCGCGCGCAACGTCCGCACGGCGCGGGCAATCGGCTCCACCTCCGCCAGCAAATCCGACACGAGCACAACCAACCCGGGACGTCGCACCAGCGTACCGGCCTGCAGCAGCGCGTCCGCGACCGCCGTGCCTTCGCCACTCGCCGTCTCGACCAAGGGGGCCAGCACGCGCGTCCAGTGCGCCATCCGCGCCCGCGGCGGCACCACGGTCTCGATCCGCTCGCTGAATCGCACGAGCCCCACCGCATCGCGCTGCTTCAACAACAGCAGCGCCATCGCGGCGGTCACGCGATTCGCCCACGCGAGCTTCGTCAGTCGCGTCGGCGCCCCAGTCCACGCCATCGAGCGACTGCCGTCCAGCACCACCATCGCCCGCAGGTTGGTTTCCTCTTCGTACTCCTTCACGACCCACCGGTCGCTCCGCGCCGCGATGCGCCAGTCCACGTAGCGCGGGTCGTCGCCGGGCTGGTACGGCCGATGCTCGGCGAACTCGACGCTGAATCCCTTGCGTGCCGATCGGTGCAGGCCGGTCAGAAAGCCATCCACGACCCACGTCGCCACCAGTTCCATTCGGCCGAGCGCCGCCAAGGCGGCGGGGTCGAGCTGGTCAGGCCGAAGCGCAGGGGTCATCAGAAGGCGGTCACGGGAGCATGGGACGAGTCACCGCTTGCGAAGTGCGGCGGGACGCCGACAAGCTACGCGGAGCGACGCCCCGACGTTTCCAGAATCTGGATGCACCGGGGATGCGGGAACCTCACCGTCACCTCCGGGTAGAGCCTCCAATGCGCGCCGCGATCGTGACGCTACTGACGGCAATCGCCGCCCTGCCGGCCTGGGCGCAATCCGCGCGTCCGGTGCCCGGCGGGCCCCCGAGCGGACCGATCAACATCATTCGGCCCAGCGCGGGCGCCGCCGATCCGGCCGCCGACACCACGCCGACCGTGTTCTACACCGGCGCGCGCCGGCCGGCGGTCGTGGCTGCAGAGCCCCGAACGCCGATCCCGGGTGACGAGTTGGTGGTGTGGCGGAGTTCGTCGCCGATTGTGCGTAGCGTC
>JANRJP010000095.1:0-2574 GCA_033763905.1 Gemmatimonadaceae bacterium | reverse complement strand
TCCTGATTGATCGTGCTCGAGTTGATCCACACTTCCGGCCGGGCGCGACCTGTCTTCTGCGCATTGATCGCGAACATCGCGAAGATCTTGCCCTTGGTCACGCGGAACGTCGCCGAGCCCCAGGCTTCCTTCTCGTAGGTGTCGGGAAGGCTCAAACAGCGGCGACGAAGTTCAGTGAGCGGAGATGCTGGCACGGGGCCCTCGGAGCATAGTGGCGGCCAAGACGGCGAGCGCAGCGAGTACGATCGCCGCGATCAGCGCGAGCAGTTGAAGTCCCTCCACGAAGGCGATCCGCGCGGCGTCCTGCAGCGCGGTACCGATCGGCTCGCTCAGTGACTGGCGCTGTGCAGCCACGTTGCCGAGCGTCTCCAAGGCAGCCTTTGCCACCGACGCGGGTACATCGGATGGCATCGTGGCGCTGAGCGCACGTCGATAGATCGCCATCCCCAAGGTGCCAAGTACGGCGAGCCCCAAAGCGCCACCCAACTCGGCGGCTGTCTCGGACAATGCAGACGCGGCGCCGGCACGTTCCTCTGGTGCCGCACCAACAACCAGATCAGTACTCACCGTGAACGTGGCACCGAAGCCGAGCGAGATCAGCACCCACCACGAGGCCACCAAGTACAGTGACGTGACGCCGGCCTGCGCGATCATCGCGAATCCCAGAGTGGCCAGCACAAAGCCAGCAGCGGCGACGTAGGCGCCATCGATGCGTCGCACGAGCACTGGGGCAACGTTCGACCCGATGATTGACGCGACGGCGCCCGGCACCGACCACAGGCCCGCCTGCACGGGTGAGAGGCCCACCACCAACTGCAGGTACTGGGCAATGAACAAGAACGCGCCGAAGGACACGAACACGCCCAGCGTGTACATCACCAGTGATGCACTGAACGCCGGAATGCGGAACAAGCGCAAATCCACCAGTGGGTCCGCGAGGCGCTGCTGCCGCCGCACGAACACGGCGCCTAACACCAATCCCGCCACCACCGCAACGGCCGAGATCCGGTCGAGCGTCGTTTGCGCGCCGTGCTTAAGGCCGTAGATCACCAACAGCACCGCCACCAGTGACAGCAGCGCGCTGAGCAGGTCCAGTTGACCGGCGTTCGGGTCGCGCTCTTCCGGCAGCAGGCGCGGCCCCGCGATGAGCAGCACGACCATCACAGGGACGCCGAGCAGAAACACTGATCCCCACCAGAAGTGCTCGAGGAGCACCCCACCGATCAGCGGCCCGATCGCGCTGCCCGCCGAGAAGCCGGAGATCCAGATACCAATCGCGACACTGCGTTGCTCGGGATCTTGAAACATCGTGCGGATCAGGGCGAGCGTGGACGGCATCAAGGTGGCACCGGCGACGCCGAGGATGGCCCGACTCAGAATCAGCAGCTCAGCGGTGGGTGCAAACGCGGCCAAGGTGGACGCGCCCCCAAACGCGGCTGCCCCGATCATCAGGAGCTTCCGACGCCCGATGCGATCGCCGAGCGTGCCCATCGTGATGAGCGAGCCGGCAATCAGGAAGCCGTAGATGTCGACGATCCACAAGAGCTGCGTGCTCGTCGGTTGCAGCGCGGCACTCAACTGCGGCACCGCCAAGTGCAGCACCGTCAGGTCCATCACGATGAGCAGCGTCGGCAACAGCAGCACGGCAAGGCCGAGCCACTCGCGGCGGGTGGCGCGCGGTGGCGTCGGGCCGCCCAGATTCGTGCTGGTGGGTAGCACCGTGCCCTCGACGTCGGCGAGTGCGGAGGGAGTCGGAAACTCGGCGCCGTGGCTGTCGTAGTGGCTGGCGAGTTTACGTTCGAGTCCCATAATGAATACTGCAAAAGTGATGCGACTGACCCAGTCTCCGACGGTATCACGGGTACTGGCGCTCCGCCACCGCACCCGCTGTGCGGGGTTCGCTCCAGCACTGGTCCTTCTGGCTGGGCTTTCGATTGGCTGCGCGTCGTCTGGCAATTCGCCCGCCGACGCCGCGCAGTTGCCGGATACGCTCTCGGCGGCGCAGCGCGAAGACCTCGTGCGCACCCTCGATGCGCAAACGCGGCGGTACTTCGCGCACTTCGGGAATCGCGAGGGCGCGCCGTACGACTCGGCCCTGGCCGCATTCCGCAGCGCCGCATCGCGTAGTGCCAGCCGCCTCACGTTCGACTCGGCGGCGTACCGATTCACCGCGTGGCTGAGCCAAGGCCATACGCACTTCAGCGACCCGTGGCTGACGGCGCGCTATGGTCAGCCCCTCGGTTTCGTGCTCGAGCCGCGCGCCGAGGGCTGGCTGGTGCGCGCATCGGACGTCGCCGGGCTGGTGCGCGGTGATGTGGTGACCCACGTCGACCAGGAGCCGATCGAGTCCTTCTACGCGACGCGGCGCGAGTTGATCGACTTTGGTGCGGAGCATCAGCGTCGGCGTCGACTCGGTCGCAATAGTGTGTGGTGGCCGATGCAATTCTCGTTGACCACCGCCGACGGCCGGACGATCGCTGTCGATCGCCGCCGCAACCCCGCCCCAGCGACGACGGCACCGACCGTGCCGCATCGGTGGCTGGTGCAGGATTCGGTGGCCTACGTGCGCATTGC